>CAZLKZ010000016.1:20112-41041 GCA_964560235.1 uncultured Conexibacter sp.
TGATCGGTTACATCTTCACCGACGTCGCGCACCTCGACATGGAGAAGCACCGGCCGGTCATCACCGACTTCTGGGAGACGTTGCTGCTCGACGCACAGAGCTACGGCGGCGGTGCGTTCGGCGTGCACTACGCGCTGCATCGGAAGTCGCCGTTCTCGCCCGGGCACTTCTCGCGCTGGCTGCGGCTCTGGGAACGGTCGGTGAACGAGCTCTTCGAGGGACCGGTCGCGATACAGGCGATCGCGCACGGCCAGCGGATCGCCGCCGCGTTCCAGCGGCGACTCGCCAACCCCGAGTTCGATCCGGTCTACGACGGGCCGGTGCTGCAGATCACGACCGTCAACCCGGGCGCTTGACCGCCGCGGTCCCCCTGACTCACACGATCCGCCGGTCGGCGCGCGCCAGGCGCATCACGGTCAAGGTCGACCCGCGTGACGGCGGGGTCGAGGTCGTGCTGCCGCGGGGCGCCAGCGAGGCGGACGCCGCCCGCGCGGTCGTCGAGCTGGAGGACTGGATCGTCAAGCACCAGGCGAAGGTCATCGACGCTCGCGAGCGCCTGCACTCCGAGCGGCCCGCCGGCACCGTCCCGTACCTCGGTCGCGATCTCGTCCTCGGCGAGGACGTGCCCGCCGACCCGGTGGCGCTCGAGCGCTGGTACCGCAGGCAGGCCCGCAAAGAGCTGGAGCCTCGCGTGCGGGCAGCCGTCACAGAACTCGCCAGCACCGCCCCGGGCCGCATCCGCATCGAGTACTCCCGCACCGCGATCCGCGACCAGCGCACCCGCTGGGGCAGCTGCTCGGCGAAGGGCACGATCAGCCTCAACTGGCGCCTGTTGCTCGCACCGGACGAGGTCGCCGAGTACGTCGTGGTGCACGAGGTGTGTCACCTGGCCGAGATGAACCACTCGGCCAACTACTGGGAATTCGTCGCCGCGCTCTTCCCGGAATACGAGCGCCCGCGGCGCTGGCTACGCGACCACGGCAGCTCACTCAGCCTTTAGAAAGCGCGCCTATGCTGCGCGCACAATGGTTTTCGACCCACTCTGGATTCTCTTCGCAGCACCCGGTCTGATCATGGGCCTGTGGGCCCAGCACCGAGTCAAGTCGGCGTTCTCGAAGTACAGCGACGTCGCCCCGGTCAACGGCATGACCGGCGCCGAGGCGGCTGCAGCCGTGCTGCGCACGGCCGGCCTGCCGCAGCTCACGATCGAGCCGATCGAGGGTCACCTGACCGACCACTACGACCCGTCGTCGAAGACCCTGCGGCTCAGCCAGGACGTCGGACAGGCCACCTCACTGGCCGCGCTTGGCGTCGCAGCCCACGAAGCAGGCCACGCGATCCAGGACGCGAATGGCTACGCGCCGATGCGGTTCCGCCAGGCGATCGTCGGCCCGGTGCAGTTCGCGTCCAGCATCTGGATGTTGCCGGCGATGGCCGGACTGCTCCTGCAGGCGAGCGGCCTGATCTGGGTCGGTGTGGTCCTCTTCGCGATCGTGGTGCTGTTCCAGCTCGTCACGCTGCCGGTCGAGTTCGACGCTTCGCGCCGTGCACTCGTGGCGCTGGAAGAGCAGGGCATGCTCGCGCCCGCCGAGGTGCCAGCCGCCCGCGAGGTGCTGACCGCGGCGGGCTGGACCTACGTCGCAGGTTTCGTCGCCGCCGTCGGCCAGCTTCTCTACTTCGTCATGGCCGCCCGCCGCTAGTGGCGCGATAGCCGTCGCATCTGGCGACGATGCTGCGCGCGGGTCTTCGGTCACGACCACAAGGGTCGCTCCCTCGACCCTTGCTTGCCTCCCCGCCACCTGCTCGGCTCTCACGCCGCTAGTACTAAGCACCGAGGGCCCGGGCCAGCGGCGGGATCCGGCGTAGTACGAAGAACTCGAACACGAGGATCGCGAGCAGCGACCAGCCGAGTATCGGGAACACGATTCCGAGGCCTCCGGCGATCGCGATCATCAGCAGCGACGCTCGTTTCGACGGCGGGCGCCTCGGCGCACCCAGCCCGTCGGGCTTGCGCTTGCGCCACATGACCACGCTCGTCGCCAGCGACACGAGGATCGCGAGCGACGCGACCAGCATCAGCAGCTGGGACACGAGGCCCCACTCGCGTCCTTCGTGCACCGAGATGCCCCACGACGATGCCTGCGCCATCATGCCGTAATCGCTGAAGCGCACGTTGGCGAGGGTCGTCGCGTCACGCTGGTCGATGTAGACGTTGGCGGAGTCGAGCGCCGACTGGTTGGGCTTGACGTCCATGTCGGGCCACTTGACCGCCTGGAACGACCCCTTGTCGTCCGGTGGGAACAGGATCGAGTAGCCCGTCATGCCCTCCTTCTCAGCGCGCGCAACCACTGCGTCCAAAGGCGCTCGGTCCTTCGGATCCCAGGTGATCGCCTTGGCCTTCGCGATCGCCTGCGGGTTGGCGTGGCCCTGATGGCTGCGGTGCTCGTCGAAGCCGGCATCGGCACCGGAGTGGGAATGGGTCGAGTGATCGTGTCCGCTCGGCACCGACGCCGGCAGCCCGCTCGCGGCCCAACCCGCCTTGCCGCCCTGGACCGCGGCGGACACCGGCTTGCTCTCCACGCCGTTGAGCACCTCGGGCGGGTAGTCGGAGCCGAGCCTGGAGGCGGTGTCGCTGTAGCGCGCGCCCCAGCCGCCGGTCCACATCAGCCCGGTGAGGATGAAGAACAGCGTCACGAAGCTGAACAGCACTCCTGTCACAGCGTGCACGTTGCGCCAGCTGGTGCGTCGTTCGCGTCCGCGCCACCGTGGCGTGAGCGCCTCGCGGAACGACCGGCTGCGCCCGCGCGGCCACCAAAGGATCAATCCGGTGATCACGAGCACGAGCGCCCACGACGCCGTCAGCTCCATCAGCGTGTCGCCCCACTTCTCGTCGCCGAGCCAACGGGCTGTCATCAGCGACCCGTGCAGCTCCAGAGCGATCTGTGTCAGCGCCTTCTCGGTGTTGCGCTCGCCGGAGATCTCGCCGGTGTACGGATCGAGATACACGGTCTTGGCGGTGCCGTCCTTCGTGGTGATGTCGAACACGGTCGCCTTGTCGGCCGCGACCGGCGGAGCCATTCGGCTGACCGTGCCGCCCGGGTACGCGGCGCGCACGATCTTCTCCTGCTGCGTGTAGCTGATGCGCTCCCGGCCGGGCTCGACGTTGCGCGCGTGACCGTAGATCAGGCCGTCGATCTGCGGTGAGAACAGCCAGACGATGCCGGTGGTGCACAGCAGTGCGATGACCGGGATCGAGATGAGTCCTGCATAGAAATGCCAGCGCCATGCGGCGCGGTAGAACGGGGTACGGGCCTTTGCAGCCATCGCTGCGACCTCCTCGGAGTGCGGCTGGTGGAAACGGCCGCGCTCCGTTGAGTCAGGTGCGCGGCGCTAGCTGAGTGCGTTGGCCGCGCGTGGCGGACCGCGTCGCACACATGCACCGGCGAGGCGCATGCCGGCTCGTGCCGGCAGCTCGACCCACGTGCGCCGCACGCGCATCGCACGGACGACGCGCGCAGGGCGCGTTCCGCGCAGCCGCTCGATCAGGCCTTCGCCTACGTACCGCTCGGACCGCAGCGCGAGCAGGAGGGACGCTGCGGGCAGTACCAGCAGCAGCAGGTTGGCGCTGCCCAGTAGGCATAGCGCGATCGCCGCAGCGATCACGCCGGCGCACCAGATGAGTTGCCGCTGCCGGGTCACGACCCGGGAGCGTAGCCGCCCAGCCTTCAGCGGATACGCACCGCGGCGCCGTTACCGCCGGTGCAGACCACGGGAGCCTGCAGGTTGCAGCGCATCTCGTAAGTGCGACCGGTGACCGGGCTGTAGACGTCGATCACCGAATCACCACCGGCGCTGCGGAACGTGTCAGCCACGTTGAGCGCGAACGGGCAGCTGGTCGCCGAGTTCATCGCGGTCACGCCGCCACCGCAGTTGGTCGCGCCCGAGCCGCCTGAGGACGAGCCGCTTGAGGACGAGCGGTTGGTGGTCGCCTTCTTGGTGACGGTCTTCTTGACCTTCTTCTTGGCGTGCACGGCCGTCACGGAGCGGCGCAGGTTCGAGGTGTTGAACGTGGTCGCGTTGGGCACGAGCCCGGCGAGCGAGTCGTCGGCGCTCACCACGCGCGTGAACGAAGTGGACGCCCGGCGTCCGGCGCCGCGCGCCCGCACCAACGCGCGGCTTGCTCCCGCTGCGGTCGCTGCACTCGTCGCGTCCTTTGTCGCCTGCAGGAACGTGCGTTGCTGCCGCGCCGCTGTGCGCAGCTTGGACTCGACCTCGTCGTCGCCGGTCAGCAGCGCGATCACGTCGCCCGTCTGCGAGATCGGCCCCGAGATGTCCTGGCTGTAGCGGTCCAGTGACGATCGGGTGGAGCCGATGTCGTCCATCAACTGAGACGCCCGGTCCATCGCTTGGCTCAGCGACTTCGCGCCGGCCTTGCTGCTCTCGGGAGTCTTTTCGTCGTCTCCGCCGCAGCCCGCTACGACGAACGACAGGCTGAGTGCGGCAAGAACTGCCGAGAAGTGGACGCGTGTAGACATAAGCTTTCGGAATGCCCCCCAGGGATTGGACCGGTCGAGCAGAACCGTATCCGCCTACGGCTGCGCGTGCGAGGAAATTGCGCGTGCTGGCCGCGGCGGCGTGTTGCGTTGTGCTGCCGCTGCTCGCCACCGGGTGCGGTGGTGAGTCCGACGACAGTGCCGAGCGGGCCGAGCAGATCAGCCAGAGCGCGACCGACGAGCACAACGAAGATGTGAGGCGCGACCTCGACCGGATGCGGGAGGAGCAGGAGCAGCAGGCGGCGGCCGAGACGGTCACGGCGCCGCAGGTGGCCGGTTCGGAGGAGATCGATCAGCCGCAGGACGGAGCGGTCGAAGGCACGGAGACGACCGAGGTGGCCGACAGCTCGGCCACGGGCGCGCTCTTCAGCGCAGCAGATCGCAAGAGCTTCAACAAACTTGCCGCATCGACACTCGGTCGCGAGGGCGTGGCCGTCGCGACGATTCGCGGAACGCGGCTGCAGAGCCTCGGGTCGCTCAAGTCAGGCGTCGCATGGTCCACCGCCAAGGTGCCGGTCGCGATGGCCGCGATCGCAGCCGGCACGGGCAACGAGGCCGATCTGCGCCGGGCCATCACCGCATCCGACAACGCCGCCGCCGAGCGGCTCTGGGCGAGCCTCGGCACTCCGCGCTCAGCGGCGGCCGCCGCTACGGAGCAGCTGCGCAAGTCCGGCGACAACCGCACGACTGTGCAGTCGCAGCGCCTGCTCTCCGGCTACACGGCGTTCGGCCAGACCGACTGGCGGCTTACCGACCAGGCGCGGTTCGTCGCAGGCATGTCCTGTACCGCTCAGGGCCGCAAGGTGCTCGGCCTCATGGGCCAGGTGACCGGCGGCCAGCGCTGGGGCCTCGGGCAGGCCGGCACTTCGCAACGCTTCAAGGGCGGCTGGGGACCCGGTGTCACACCCGGCTCGGGCCAGGGCTGGCTCGAGCGTCAGATGGGCATCATCATTGTCGGCGGCCGGCCGGTCGTGGTCGCGATCGCAACCGACGGCCCCGGGCACGAGGCGGACACGGTCGCGCTGACCCGCATCGCCAAGTGGGTCGCGAGCCACGTGGACGCCAAGGCTGTTCCGCGGCAGCCGAGCTGCTGACGGTCGCTACTGCGGTTCGACCTTGCGCGACGGTGAGAGCGTGGTGACCGCGACACCCGCGAGCAGCACCAGACCGCCGATGATCTCTGCTCCGTTCGGCACCTCGTTCTCGTAGATCCAGGCCGCTGCGATCCCGATCGGCGGGACGAGCAACACGAACGGCACGACCTTCGCGGTCTCGTACTTGTTGAGGAGTGTGTTGAAGATCCCGTACCCGACGAGCGAGCTGAGGATCGCGGTGTACAGCGTCGAGAGCACGGCGGCCCACGAGAAGTGCGCCAGCGCGTGGCCGACGGCGTCGGGGCCGTCGAGCATGAGCGACAAGAGAAACAGCGGCACGGGCACGAAGAACGCCGACCACACGGTCACCTCCAGCCCGGCCTTGGTGCCGACGGCCCGCGACACGACGTTGCCGCAGGCCCACGAGGTCGCGGCGCCGAGCGTCAGCAGCAGAGCCAGCGCGGGGGTCGCCGCGTCACGGCCGGCACCGACGATCACGAGCCCTGCCATCCCGAGCGCGACACCGGCCGTCTGGCGCAGCGTGGGCGGCTCGTGTAGAGCCACGGCGGCGATCAGCACGGTCAGCATCACCTGTACCTGCAGGACCAAGGACGCGAGTCCGATCGGCATGCCTGCGTCGATGCCCGCGTAGAGCAGTCCGAACTGACCGGCGCTCATCAGCAGGCCGACCGCGGCGAGGTGACGCCACGGCATGTCCGGCTTGGCGACCCAGATGAAAGCCGGGAGCAGCACGATGCAGAACCGGATCGCCACGAACAGCAGCGGCGGTACGTCTTTGAGCCCGATGTCGATGGCGACGAAGTTCACGCCCCAGATCACCATCACGAGTACCGCGAGGGCGCCGTCGCGGCGTGTCATCTACGAGGTGATGCTCACGAGCGCGAACCGATCGGGACGTAGTCGCGTGTGCGGTCGCCCGTGTAGATCTGGCGCGGGCGAGCGATCTTCTGCTCGGAGTCCTGTACCAGTTCGAGCCACTGGGCGATCCAGCCCGACGTGCGGCCGATCGCGAACATCACCGGGAACATCTCGACCGGCAGGCCGAGCGCCTCGTAGATGAGGCCCGAGTAGAAGTCGACGTTGGGGTACAGCTTGCGCTGGATGAAGTACTCGTCCTCGAGCGCGATCTTCTCCAGCTCGAGCGCGATCGCCAGCAGCGGGTTCACGCCGGTGACCTCGAACACGTCGTCGGCGGCCTTCTTGATGATCTTTGCCCGCGGGTCGTAGTTCTTGTAGACGCGGTGGCCGAAGCCCATGAGCTTCTCGTCGCCGGCCTTCACGCCCTCGATGAAGGCCGGAATGTTCTCGACCTTCTCGATGCGGCGCAGCATGCGCAGCACGGCTTCGTTGGCGCCGCCGTGCAGCGGGCCGTAGAGCGCGCCGATGCCAGCAGCGACTGCCGAGTATGGATCGACCTGTGAGGAGCCGACGTTGCGCACCGCCGACGTCGAGCAGTTCTGCTCGTGGTCGGCGTGGAGGATGAAAAGGACGTCGAGAGCGCGCTCGATGCGAGGATCCGGCTGATACTTCAGCTCGGTCATCTTGTACATCATCCCGAGGAAGTTGCCCGAGTAGGCAAGGTCGTTGTCGGGGTAGACGTACGGCATGCCGCGCGTATGGCGGTATGCGAACGCGGCGAGCGTCGGCATCTTCGCGATCAGCCGGATCGTCTGGATCATCCGGTTCTCGGGATCGGAGATGTTGTTGGCGTCCGGGTAGAAGGTCGACAGCGCCCCGACTGAGCCGAGCAGCATCCCCATCGGGTGCGCATCGTGGCGGAAGCCCGCGATGAACTCCTTGACGTTCTCGTGAACGAACGTGTGGGTCGTGATCAGGTGCGTCCACTCGGCCAGCTCGGTCTCGCTGGGAAGCTCGCCGTGGACCAGCAGGTACGCAACCTCCAGATACGTCGAGTGCTCGGCGAGCTGCTCGATCGGGTAGCCGCGGTACTCGAGGATGCCCTTGTCGCCGTCGATGAAGGTGACGGCCGACCGGCACGAGGCCGTGTTGGTGAACGCCGGGTCGTAGGTCATCAGGCCGAAGTCCTCGTCGGAGGTCTTCATCTGCCGGAAGTCCATTGCCTTCACCGTTCCGTCGGTGATCGGCACCTCGTACGTCTTCCCGGTCCGGTTGTCGGTAACGGTCAGTGTCTCCTCAGGCACGACTTGCATACTAGCCGTGGTTGGCCTCCGGCCAACCATTCAGAGTTTGCTGCCGCAAACTCTGGGCGACGGGCCATCTGACCTGGGCCGGTCCACCCTCGTAGCGACTTTCGGTTGCCTCGACCTAGTCGCGTAACCAAACCCGTGCCCTGAAACTCCGGGGCCTGGCGGTACCTAGTTAACAGTCTGCGCTGGCCCGCCCTCGTACCGCGACTCGGTCGCCTCGACCTGGCCGTGGTAGTGGGACCCGAGCTCGGGGTGGCCGTACGGGCGCTCGGCCTCGGTGTCGAGCGTCATGAACGACAGCTGCGCGATCGGCAGACCAGGGCGCAGCACGATCGGTACGGAGTTGAAGTTCGTGATCTCGAGTGTCAGCGAGCCCGCGAAGCCCGGATCAACAAACCCGGCCGTCGCGTGGACGATCAGGCCGAGGCGCCCGAGGCTCGACTTGCCTTCGATTCGAGCGACGACATCGCCGGGCAGCCGAACGAACTCTTCGGTGCGGCCCAGTACGAACTCGCCGGGATGGATCACGAACGGCTCGTCGTCAGAGACTTCGACGTGCTCGGTCAGGCCGCTCGGCGGGTCGGCGAGGTCGATGACCTGGATCCGGTGGTTGTGGAAGACCCGGAAGGAGCCGCCGAGCTTGAGGTCCACACTGGCCGGCTGCACCATGCCCGGATCCCACGGGTCGATCTCGATCCGGCCCTCTTCGACGAGGCGGCGGATCGTGCCGTCAGACAGGACCGAGCTGGGCTGCATGCCGCTGATCCTGCCAGAGATCGGCGCGACTGGCGGCGCCGCGACCTACTTCTTGCTGGAAGCTGCGGCCTTCTTCTTGGCCGCCGCCTTCTTCTTGGCGGCTGCCTTGGCCTTCAGGCACTTCTTGTACTTGGCCTTGACCTTCTTCGAGGCCTTCTTGCTCGGCTTCTTGCAGCTCTTGCTCTTGGCCTTCGAAGAAGCCTTGGAGGTCTTCTTGGTCGACTTAGTCGAGCCGGCCGGCATGGTGACCGTGCGGCCCGTCTTGGTCGACGTGGTCGGCGCCGGCTGCTTCCAGTTCTCTGCCGGGATGACCGTGCGCAGCGACGCCGCAGCGTTGACCGCGCCGGTCGTGACGGGCAGGCCGTTGACCGATGCGCCGGCGTAGAGGGCGTTGCGCAGGCTGGTCGAGTCGAGGTCGGGGCGGGCTGCGGCGAGCAGTGCGAGCGTTCCTGCCACTGCCGGTGCAGCCATCGAGGTGCCGGTGCGCCACTCGTAGCCGCCGCCCATGGCGGTCGAGAGGATGTCGGCCCCCGGTGCTGCGACGTCGGCACCACTGCCGTAGTTGGAGATGTCGGCGAGCTTCAGCGACTCGTCGGTGGCCGACACGCCGATCACGTTGTCGAGCAGGTACGAGGCCGGGAAGGCCGGGGTGATCGAGAGGTCGCGGCTCTGGTTGCCTGCCGCGACGACCACCAGCACACCCTTGAGCTGTGCGTACACGATGGCTGCCTGCAGGTCGTCCGCGCCACTCGGGCCCGACAGGCTGAGGTTGATGATGCGGGCGCCGTTGTCGGTGGCGTAGAGCACTGCCTTAGCGACCGAGGTCGTGCTGCCCGAAGCGTTGCGATCGAGCACCCGAAGGGCCATCAGCTTGACGCGGTACGCGACGCCCGCTCCGCCGATGCGGTTGTCGCCGCGGGCGCCGATGATGCCGGCGACGTGCGTGCCGTGACCGTTCTCGTCGCTCGGGTTGTTATCGCCCGAGACGAAGTCCCAGCCGTTGACGTCGTCGACGTAGCCGTTGTTGTCGTCGTCGATCCCGTTGCCGGCGACCTCGCGCGGGTTGGTCCAGATGTTGCCCTGAAGGTCGGGGTGGGTCAGCTCGATGCCCGAGTCGATGACCGCAACGGTGACGTCGCCGCCGACGGTCTGGTTCCAGGCCGTCTGCATGCCCATCGGGCGGTCGGTCGCGAACGCCCACTGGTCGACGAGGTTCGGATCCTGGCTCGTGGAGGATGCGGCTGAAGCCTTCGGCGGGAGCGGCGTCTCGCCGAGGCCGTCGGTGCCGATCGGGGCGGCGTATGCGGAAGAAGCGGCGCCGGCGAAGAAGAGAGCGGTAGCGGCGGCGAGTGCGGTGAAACGGGGATTCATGGCGGCGGGTTTTGGACCTATGAGCGCCGCCTCCCTGGCGATGCTCACGAAAAAGGTCGGTTGCCCTCGGCAGGTGCCCGACCATCTGGGCATCGAGATGGACGATTGGTGGACTACGCATGGACAGCGTTGGACGCTGTCCGTGGGTGTCCAGGACAGAAAAGCGCGTATTTGCAGGGAAAACGCTGCATTGCTGCACGTCCGGTCTGCGAGCCTCGCCAATACACCGCAACTACGCCTATTGGTGGCTGGACGTGCTGAATCGGGTCAGTGCCTAGGATCCGAGCCGATGAGCAACGAGCGCTATGACGTGGTGGGCATCGGCAACGCACTTGTCGACGTGCTCAGCCAGGAGCAGGACGACTTCCTCGACCGCTTCGAGCTGACGAGCGGTGCGATGGCACTGATCGACACTGCTCGCGCAGAGGAGCTGTACGCGGCGATGGCCTCTGACCAAGAGGTCTCCGGCGGCTCTGCAGCCAACACGCTGGCCGGCATCGCGAGCTTCGGAGGTAGCGCAGCGTTCATCGGCCGTGTCGCAGACGACGACCTCGGTCGCGTCTTCGATCACGACATGCGGGCGCTCGGCGTCCGGTTCGTTTCCCTGCCAGCCACCGACGGCGAGCCAACTGGGCGCTGCCTGATCATCATCACTCCCGACGCCCAGCGCACCATGAACACCTACCTGGGAGCCGCCGCGGACTTTGCCGTCGACCAGCTCAACGCCGATGTCATCAAGGCATCGAAGGTGACGTACCTCGAGGGCTACCTGTTCGACCGCGACCCGGCGCGCGAGGCGTTCCACGAGGCCGCGCGGATCGCGCACGAAGCCGGAGCAGAGGTTGCCACCACGCTGTCAGACAGCTTTTGCGTCACCCGTCACCAGGACGAATGGCACAAGCTGATCGATCACGGGACTGACATCCTGTTCGCCAACGAGGCGGAGATCACCACTCTCTTCCCCGGCACGTTCGAGCAGGCGGCGGCGACGGTGCGCGACAAGGTCAAGATCGCGTGCCTTACCCGCAGCGAGCACGGCTCAGTGATCGTCGCCGGTGAAGACACGTTCGAGATCCCCGCCGTTGCGGTGGAGAAGGTCGTCGACACCACCGGCGCCGGCGACCTGTACGCCGCTGGCTTCCTCTACGGCTACACCCAGGGCGAGGACCTCGCGCGCTGCGGTGAGCTCGGATCGATCGCAGCAGGCGCCGTCATCGGGCACACCGGTGCTCGGCCGGGCGCCTCGCTAGCTCAGCTCATCAGCTAGTAGGTCCATCAGCAGGGCGTCGCTCCACGTGCCGTCCGCGTTGCGCCCGTACCGGCGCATCACGCCCACGTCTCGGAAGCCAACCTTCCGATAGGCCGCGATCGCCCGCGGGTTGTCGACGCTCGGGTCGATCGTGATGCGGTGGTGACCCAGCTCTTCGACCATCCATCGAGCTGCCAGCTTCAGCGCTGCGGGGCCGGCGCCGCGATCCTGAAAGTCGGGGCCCAGCATGATGTCTAGGCCGGCGTGCCGATAGTCGGGTGTCGGTTCCTCGCTGACCTGAAGCCAACCGGCGACCTGCCCGTCGATCTCGATCGTGAACGGCTGACCGTCGAGCTCGCTGCGCGCTCCCTCCGGCCACGGACGTAGGTCGTCGACGGTGTCGCTACCGAACCAGTGGCGCACCGATGGGTGAGCCAGGAACGTGGCGAGCACGGCCAGGTCCGTCTCCTGCTGGGGCCGCAGCCGGAGGCTGTCGTCGCCGAGGGTCGGCAGCATGAATCGAGGCTAGCCTGCCGGTGTGCGCGCGATCCAGCAGAGTGAGTTCGGAGGGCCAGAGGTGCTGCAGCTCGTTGAGCTTCCCACCCCGGAGCCTGGCCCCGGGGAGGTACTCATCGACGTGAGCTACGCCGGGCTCAACTTTGCCGACACCCACCAGCGGGAGAACTCGTACGTCGCCAAGCAGGACCTGCCGCGTATCCCAGGCGTGGAGGTAGCGGGCACGCGCGCGGACACCGGTGAGCGCGTGGTCGCGCTGGTCAAAGGGGGATATGCCGAGCAGGTGATCGCTCCGGAGTCAGCCGTGTTCCCCATTCCCGACGGCTGCGACGACGGCACGGCGCTAGCCCTGCTGCTGCAGGGACTCACCGCTTGGCACCTCTATTCCACGTGCGCGCGAGTAGAAGAGGGCGAGACGGTCCTGGTCGTGTCAGGCGCTGGCGGCGTCGGCAGCCTCGCTGTGCAGCTCGGTGCGCACTTCGGGGCCCGGGTGCTCGCAACTGCGTCGACAGCGGACAAGCGAGCGCTGTGCATCGAGCTCGGCGCCGAGCAGGCGGTCGAGACCGTGGAGGAACTCGACGGTCCGGTCGACGCGGTGTTCGAGATCGCAGGGGGCGCGACCTTCGATGCGTGCATGGACCTGCTTGCTCCGGGCGGCAGGATGGTGCCCTACGGGATCTCCTCCAAGCAGCAGAACGAGGTCCGCACGGGCCGGCTCCTGAAGAACTCGCAGTCGGTGATCGGGTTCTGGCTCTTTCACTACCTCGAGCAGCGCCGCTACTGCGAGGAGCCGCTGGCAGAGCTGTTCTCGCTTGCAGCAGCCGGGAAGCTGCGTGTACGCCCGGGCGGGGTGTACCCGCTGGCTGACGCTCCTCAGGCGCAGATCGATCTCGCAGCCCGCCGCACCGTGGGCAAGCTGCTGATCGACGTAAACGCCTGACCATCCTGGCGCGACTACCCTCAGTCGATAGATGACGTCATTTGCCGACCTCGGCCTCAGCGCACCCGTCCTCGAGGCCCTTCAGAGCATCGGCTACGAGCAGCCATCACCGATCCAAGAGCAAGCGATCCCGATCCTGCTGAACGGCAGCGACATGATCGGCCAGGCGCAAACCGGCTCAGGCAAAACCGCAGCGTTCGGTCTTCCACTCATCGAGCACGTCGATGCTGACGATCGTTCGCTCCAGGCGTTGGTGCTGACCCCGACTCGTGAGCTGTGCATTCAGGTCACCCAGGCCCTTCGTACTTACGGAGCTCCCAAGGGCGTCGACGTCGTAGCCGTGTTCGGCGGAGCGCCGATCCGCGGGCAGCAGGCTCAGTTGCACGACGGTGGGCACGTCGTAGTCGGAACGGTCGGCCGCGTAAAGGACCTCATCTCGCGCGGGTCGCTTCAGCTGAGCGAATGTCGCTACGTGGTGCTCGACGAGGCCGACGAGATGCTCGACCTCGGGTTCCTCGAGGACGTCGAGGCGATCTTGAAGCTGTGCCCGAACGGTCGTCAGACCGCGCTGTTTAGCGCGACGATGGCGCCGGAGATTCGCGCGCTCGCCGATCACTACCTCTACTACCCCGAGCTCGTGAAGGTGAAGGCGGCGACGCTCACCGTCGATTCGGTCGAGCAGTTCCGACTCGAGGTGGGGCAGAAGGACAAGGCCGAGAAGCTCGTCGAGGTGCTGCGCGAAGAGCGGCCGGACCAGGCCATCGTTTTCACGCGCACCAAGATCCGCGCGGACCAGCTGTACAAGCGGCTCGATCGCGGCGGGATGAACGTCAAGGCTCTGCACGGCGATCTGAGCCAAGGTCAGCGCGACGGCGTGATGCTGTCCTTCAAGGCTGGACGGGTGCCGATCCTCGTCGCGACCGACGTCGCGGCTCGCGGCCTCGACATCTCGACCGTCACCCACGTCGTGAACTTTGACGTGCCGAACTCCCCTGACACCTATGTACACAGGATCGGCCGCACCGGTCGCATCGGCCGTTCGGGGCGCGCTGTCACGTTCGTCGAGCCGAAGCAGGCCAAGGAGCTTGCGGCGATCGAGGATCACATCGGTACGAAGCTCACGCCGTGGAAGCCCGGCGAGAAGGCCGCTCCCGCGAAGGTCGAGGAGAAGCCCAAGCGGCATGCGAAGCCGCAGATCACGCGCAGCAGCGACGAGCCATCGAAGCGTTGTGTCGCAGCGATCGGCAGCGCAGATGGTGTCGAGGTGGCTGACCTGATCGGTGCGATCACCGGCGCGACCGGCCTCGAAGGCGAGGCGATCCGCGACGTGCGGGTGCTGGACCGGGTCTCGCTGTTCTCGCTTCCCGAGAGCGAACTCGATCAGGCTCTGGCTTCGCTGAAGGACGCCAAGGTCGGCGGCCAAGCGCTGTCTGCTGAGCCGCTGCGTTAGCAAGCCGGCTATTTACAGAAGTCCGGGTAAAGCACTTCTCACGAAGCAGGGTCGGTACCCTCGCGGTACGTGATGTCCGACCAGACGCCCGAAACTCAGGCGCCGGTACAGGCCCGCGCTTGCCGCGCCTGCCACGCGCCGCTGCAGGACACCCAGGAGTGGTGCCTGACCTGTGGCGCTGCCGTCAACAAGTCCGGTGGTATCCACGGCAAGCGTGCAGCGGCAACCGTCGCGGCGCTCACGCTCGTGCTGAGCGGAGGCGCGGTCGCTGCTGCGTACGCCGCGCTCACCAATCCGGACGCGCCGCCGCAGCAGCTCGCGCAGGCCGTGCCTGGTGGTACGCCTGACACGATCCCGACGACTACTCAGACCGAGACCGACCCGGCGCTGCCCACGACGCCGACCCTCCCGGAGTCCAAGCTGCCGTCGCTGCCAGAGGTAGACGACAGCTCCGACGATCTACCGGCTATCCCCTCGGTTCCCTCGCTGCCCGACGACTCGAGCACGTCCACCGGCTCGACCACCTCGACTGGCACGACCACCACCAACACGACGACTACGAACACAACGACGACGCCTACGTCCAAGCCGAAGGTTGTCGACGTCAAGCTCACGCCCGACGACATCGGGCCCTACGACCCCGACGCGCGTGTCGTGAGTCCGCCTTCGAACCGCGCAAAGCTCTTCGACAAGGACGAGACCACGTCGTGGACGGCGTCGGCCGCCGCGGGTGAGACCACGCTCGGCTTCGGGATCACAGTCGATCTCCAGGATCCGACACAGGTCGCGAGCCTGACGCTCGCCGGACAGGCCGGAGGCATCGAGGTCTACGGCACGAGCGACGCCGAGCTCCCGCAGTCGATTGCCGATAGTGGCTGGACCAAGATCGGTGACGTCAAAGAGCTCGCGGGCGAGAAGAAGATCACGTTCTCCAAGAGCATCAAGAAGTTCGACATGATCCTCGTGTGGTTCACGACCGCTCCGGCCGCAGGCCCGACCGTGTCGCTGTCCTCGCTCGCCGTCAGCGCGCGGCAATAGCTTCGCGGTCCACTCAGGCCTTATAGGCTGGCCTGCATGTCACAGGCCACAATGCAGACCAGCGCGGGCGACATCGTCATCGAGCTCTTCGATGAGGACGCTCCCAAGACCGTCGAAAACTTCAAGACCCTCGCCGCAGACGGCTTCTACGACGGGCTGATCTTCCACCGCGTCATCAGTGACTTCATGATCCAGGGCGGGTGCCCGCAGGGCACAGGTACCGGCGGTCCGGGATACACGTTCGAAGACGAGTTCAACGACCACAAGGTCGTGCGCGGCGCGCTGGCGATGGCCAACGCCGGACCGAACACCAACGGCTCACAGTTCTTCCTCGTGACCGCAGGCGAGTGCCCGTGGCTCGACGGCAAGCACACTGTCTTCGGCCAGGTCATCGACGGCATGGACACGATCGATGCCATCGAAGGTGCGGCCACCGACGGTCGCGACAAGCCGGTCGAAGACATCACGATCAACGCTCTTACGATCGTCTAGGCGCGGGGATCCGATTACGCGCGAGATCGCAACGCGATCTCGCAATGCTCGGCGCTAGCCGAGCACGGGGTCAAGCGCTAGCCTTGACACCATGTCAGCCACAGAAGCCGAGCTCACAACACCGACGCCTGAGGCTGAGGTGAACGCCGCCGCAGCAGGCGGAAGCACGTTCACGGTCGACAACCCCGCCACCGGGGAGCAGATCGCAGAGCTCCCCGATCTTGGCGCTGAGCAGATCGCTGAGCTCGCAGCTCGCGGTCGTGCCGTGCAGCCGGCGTGGGAGGCGCTCGGGTTCGAAGGTCGTGGTCGCGTGCTTCGCCGCATGCAGAAGTGGCTCATCGACAACCAGGACTCGGTCATCGAAGTCATCCGCTCGGAGACCGGCAAGACCTACGAAGACGCGCTGATCGCCGAGATCTCCTACGGCGCGGCCGCGTTCGGATTCTGGGCCGACCAGGCTCCCGTCTATCTCGCCGAAGAGACCGTCAAGTCCGGCGCGGTGCTCGTAAAGGGCAAGAAGCTCAAGGTCCGTTACAAGCCGCTCGGCGTCGTCGGGGTAATCGGCCCGTGGAACTACCCGCTGACGAACTCGTTCGGTGACTGCATCCCCGCGCTTGCGGCGGGCAACAGCGTGATCCTCAAGCCGTCCGAGGTGACCCCGCTTACCTCGATCAAGCTCGCCGAGGGCCTCAAGGAGTGCGGCATCCCCGACGGCGTGTTCCAGGTTGCGACCGGTACCGGCCAGACTGGCGCCGCTCTCATCAAGAACGTCGACATGATCATGTTCACCGGCTCCACCCGCACGGGGAAGCTGGTCATGAAGGAGGCGGCCGAAGCACTGATTCCCGTGTCGCTCGAGCTGGGCGGCAAGGATGCGGCGATCGTGCTCAACGACGCAGACGTCGAGCGCGCCGCTAACACCCTTCTCTACTACTCGATGTTCAACTGCGGCCAGACCTGCATCTCGGTCGAGCGCGTGTACGTCGAAGCGGGCGTCTACGACAAGTTCGTCGACCTCGTTGCCGAGAAGGCCCGCGAGCTGCGCAACGGTTTTGGTGCGGCAGGCGACTCGGACGTCGGCTCGATGACGTTCCCGCCGCAGGTCGACATCGTCGAGCGCCACGTCGAAGACGCAAAGGCCAAGGGCGCGCGCGTGCTCGTTGGCGGCTCACGCAAGAACGACGGCGCCGGCTACTGGTTCGAGCCGACCGTGCTGGTGGACGTCAACCACGACATGCAGTGCATGCGTGACGAAACGTTCGGCCCGACGCTCCCGATCATGAAGGTCGCAGACGCCGAGGAAGCGATCCGCCTCGCGAACGACTCGCCCTACGGTCTGGGCGCCTCGGTGTTCACCAAGGACATCAAGCGCGGCGACGAGATCGGGCGACGCCTCGAGGTCGGTGCGGTGTGCATCAACGACGCACTCATCAACTACGCGGCGCTTGAGCTCCCGATGGGCGGCGTCAAGGAGTCCGGCATCGGGCACCGGCATGGCCGCGGCGGCATTCGCAAGTTCTGCCAGCAGCAGGCTGTGCTGATCACGCGGTTCGCCACCAAGAAGGAGCCGCACATGTACCCGTACAGCGCCAAGCGCACAAAGTTGCTCACGCGCTTCTTTGGGTTCCTGTACGGGCGCGGCAACCGGGACTAGGCCTACCAGGTCCGCGGTCGACCTGGCGAGGTCAGGCGGCCTCGTCAGGGGGCTGAGGCACCCCTAGCTCGTCGACGAGCTGGAGCAGCTCGATCGGCGAGAACGGCTTCGTCAGAAAACGGTCGGCGCCCGCCTTCATTGCCTGGGCTTCGATGTCGTCGCTCTCAGAAGCCGTCAGCATCACGATCGTCGGGCCGTAGCCGTGCGTGGTCCGCAACCGACGGCACGTTTCGATGCCGTCGATCCCCGGCATGTCCACGTCGAGCAACACCAGGCCGAGATCGAGCTCGTTTGCTCGCTCCAGCGCTTCAAGCCCGTCTTCGGCCTCGTAAAGAGTGAAAGCGCGCACGTCGCGCAGCGTTGTCGTGACGAGCTTGCGGATGAACGGGTCGTCGTCGACGATCAGCAGGTCGCCGTACATCAGCTCCCGCGGCTCCGGATGCCGTCGAGCACCTGCTCATCGACCGTCATGAACGCTTCGACGACCGCGGGGTCGAACTGGGTGCCAGATTCCTCAGCGATGATCGCCTTGGCTTCCGCAATCGACGATGGCTGCCGGTAAGGCCTCAGCGTTGTGAGTGCGTCGAACGTGTCGGCGACCGAGAACACGCGGGCCGAGAGCGGAATGCGTTCGCCGTCGAGGTGGTCGGGGTAGCCGGTGCCGTCCCACCGCTCGTGGTGATGGCGTACTACTAGCTTGGCCTCGTCGAGAAAGTCGACCTCGCGCAGGATCTCCCAGCCGACGACCGGGTGACGCTCCATGAGCGTGCGCTCATCGGAGGTGAGCGGCTCGGGCTTCCAGAGGATCGCGTCGGGCATTGCCACCTTGCCGATGTCGTGCAGCAGGAAGCCGAACTCCACATCGGGGTCACCAGCGAAGGACGCACCGATGGCGTGCGCGATCTCCATCCCGTAAGCGGCGACGCGCTCGGCGTGGCGGCCGGTGTAGGCGTCGCGTGCCTCGACGGCGTTGCAGAGTGCGCGCACCGTGGCTACGTAGGAGCGCTGCAGCTCCTCACGACCGCGGCGCTCGCGGCTGAACGATTCGCGCAGGTCGTCGGCGTATCGCTCGAGCTGTTGCTCGCGCGCGGCAGCAGTGCTTTCAGACTCGTCGAGCCTTGCACGTAGGTCAGAACTCATGATCTCTGTCTCCCCAGGCATACGATCGCTCCTAACCCTAAACCGGAGGTAGGAGGGAACTCCACCGGTTGCAGGGCCTGCGACTATCCCCAGCGATGACGATCCTGTTCGCCCTCTCCGCCGCGCTCGTCTGGGGCGTCGCCGATTTCGTCGGCGGGATGGCTTCTCGACGGGTCAGTGTCATCACGGTCTTGCTGCTGACAGAACTCGGCGGATTGTTCGTGATCGGCGCCGTTGTTGCGGCGACAACGCCCGAGATGTTCAGCCGTGAGGACGCGATCATGTCGATGGCCGCAGGCCTGATCGGCACGGCCGCCTTGGGCCTCTTCTACCGCGCCCTCGCCATCGGCACGATGAGCGTCGTCGCGCCGATCACCGCAACGGGTGCGGTCATTCCGGTGATCGTGGGGCTCGCGACCGGTGACGCACTCTCGGTCGTGCAGGTGGGCGGATTGGCTGTCGTGCTCGTCGGCGTGGTGCTCGCATCGCGTGAGCAGTCGTCGGTCGAGGCACCGAGCGAGGAGCAGCGGCGCTCGATAGTGCTGGCCGTAGCGGCCGCCGTTGGCTTCGGGTTGTTCTTCCTGCTCAGCCATCCGCCGGCTGAGGAGTCGGTTGGCTGGACCGTTTTCTTCCTGCGGCTCGCGCAGGTGCCGGTCGTAGCCGGTATCTGGTTGTGGCTGGGCGCTAAGCGGCCTGGGCCCAAGCTGACGACCGTGCTGCTGTGCGCGGGCACGCTCGACCTCGGCGCGACCGCTCTGCTTGCTCTTGCCAATTCAGGAGGTGAGGTGTCGATCGTGTCGGTGCTGACGTCGACCTACCCGGTCGTGACCGTGCTGCTCGCCGCCGTTGTGCTCCACGAGCGGCTGTTGCGGTCGCAGTACGCAGGCATCGTCTTGACGCTCGCCGGGATCGGCGCCGTCGTAGCGGGCTAGCGCGTCAGCTCGAGCGCGCGCTGCGCCAGCTCGACCACACCGTCACCAAACGATGCGACGTACGGGTCGTCGCTCTGCCCCGATGACGCTCGCTTGTAGTTGCCTTCCATGAACACCACCGACTTCCAGAGAGCGAGTGTCTGGTACCAGCGGATGTCGGACATCGAGCGCCCGCTGCGCTCCTCGTAACGCGCGACCAGTTCATCGCGTAGCGGCCAGCCATCGTCGCGGGTGACGCTGGTGAGCTCGAACCTGCCCAGCGACGGATCGTTGCGATCGACGTAGAGCGTGCACAGGTAGCCGAGGTCGGCGAGCGGGTCGCCGATGGTGGACATCTCCCAGTCGAGCACCGCGTTGATCCGCGGCGGCGCGCTCTCGTCGAGCAGCACGTTGCCGAGCCGGTAGTCGCCGTGGACGACGGTCGCCGACGGAGACTCGGGCATGTTCGTGGCGAGCCAGTCGCGGACCTGTTCGACCGCCTCGATCTCGCGGGTTTTGTTGTGATCCCACAGCCCTGAGAAGCGGCGCAGCTGACGCCCGAGATACCCCTCAGGCTTGCCGAACCCTTCGAGTCCCGCCGCGCGCCAGTCGACGGCATGCAGCTCGACCAGGGCATCGATCAGCTCCTCGCCGGTGGCCTTGCGGTACTCGGGCGTGTCGATCGCGGCAGGGAGCTTGTCGACCACCGCGACTCCCTCGACGAGCTCCATCACGTAGAAGGGCGCACCGATCACGGCCTCGTCTTCGCACACTGCGAGCACCGCGGGCACCCGTGCGTGCCCGTGAAGCGCCTTGAGCACGGTGGCCTCGCGGAGCATGTCGTTGGCGCTCGGCGGGATCGGCGGGCGGGGCGGACGGCGCAGCACGAATCTCTTGCTGCCGCGCTCGATCAGGAACGTTTCGTTCGAATGGCCGTCACCGATCGGCGTGATCTCACCGATCGGTCCGGCTCCGAGCTCGTCTCGTCGGGCAGCGTCAAGGAACTCGGTCAGCGGCTCGGTGACGATCAGCGGAACCCGCTCTGCACCATCGGCGTCTGCGTACGTAGCGACGATGTCGTCGGCGGCGAGAGTGCGCGGCATGGCGCGAGGCTATATGCCGGCGCAACCTTTGAGCCGATTAGACCGTTCTCACGGTGTGCCGACCGCAGCCTTGCCCACTTATAAGGTTTTGAGCGTTTTGATGCTCTCGCGAAAAACCGTTTGGCTCCCGATCCTCTTGGCAGCGCTGCTCAGCGGCTGGGTTGCGCAGGCAGCCCGCGCGTCGACAAGCCAGGAGGTGATGTTTGAGGCCGCCCGCGACCTCGAAGACCCGGCGACCCGTGACAACGCCTTCGCGCAGCTCGAATCCCTCGGTGTCAACTCGCTCCGCGTGACGCTCTACTGGCACAAGGTCGCCCCTGCCACCGACTCGCGGATCAGGCCGAACGTCGATCTTTCTGACCCCGCGTCCTACGACTGGTCGAAGTACGAGCCGGAGATCGCAGGCGCCCGCGCTCGTGGGTGGAAGATCCTGCTGACCGTGACCGGCCCGGTGCCCGTCTGGGCCACCAAGG
>CAZLKZ010000017.1:0-3271 GCA_964560235.1 uncultured Conexibacter sp.
GGGGTCCACGCTGCGCTGGCGGGCCCCGCGCCAAGCAGCAGGGCCGCTGTCGCGAGGATCGCGGTGGTCAGAAGCTTGTGGGGAGAAGTACGTGACATGGCGGAAAGGAGCGGGCATCGCTCGCCTTTCGCGTATATCGGCGCACTTCAGTCAGGGGTAGAGCTTCAATCCCTTTGGGAGGACGACTATTCGTCCATGTGTCCAGCCTGCCTGAGAGTTAGGCGACGGGCTCTCTGTCTGCCGTAGGCAGGTTCGCGGTGCGCTCGCTGAGCGAGCGGCCGAGCGAACGCACCTGCTGGTCCATCAGCGGCAGGATGCGCTTGGCGTCCTTGGCCATGCGACGGTCCATCAGGCGAGTTGAGAGCAGCGGCTTGAGGAAGCGCAGCAGGCCAACGAACCCGGGCACGTTGACTCGGGTCTTGCGGTTCTCGATGCCGTCGACAAAGGCGGCGGCGCACTCCTGCACGCTGGCGGTCTCTCGCATCGGCTTGGGCAGGCCCTCGAGTGCATCGTTGGCGGCTGAGAGGTCCGCGCGCGACTCACGCACGAGCGGCGTGTCGATCCACAGCATGTGTGCGCTGCCGACCGTGACGCCGCGGAAGCCGACCTCGGTGCGGAACGCGTTTGCCAGGTGCTCGGCACCGGCCTTGGATGCGTCGTACGCGACCATTCCCGGGGAGTGCGCGTACGCGGCCGCGGACGAGACCACCAGCGCGTAGCCCTTGCTCTCCAGCAGCTGAGGGAGCGTCGCGCGAAGCGTGTGGAAGACACCCGTGACGTTGATGTCGATCACGCGCTTGAACGCGGCGGGGTCGACGACCTCCAGCGACCCGTAGCTCGCGATGCCGGCGTTGGCGACGGTGGCATCGATGCGGCCGAAGCGGGCGACTGTCTCGCTTGCGGCGGCCTCCATCTGTTCGAGGCTGGTCACATCGCCGAGGATGCCGATCGCGTTCTCGCCAAGCTCTTCTTCGAGCTCACGCAGCGGTGGCTCATCCACGTCGACCATGGCGACCTTCGCGCCGCGCGCGACAAGCAGCCGGGCGGTTTCCGCGCCGATGCCGCGCGCGCCGCCGGTGATGAACACGACCTTCCCCGAAACCTTGCTCATATTCGGGGCAAGATACCGGTCGGTATCTGAGCTTGTGTGTGCGTCAGCGCACCGAACTCGACGGGGTGTCAGGCAGCAGCGACGCGCTTGCGCTCAGACTCCAGCGCGAAGTCACGAATCATCGATGCGATCAGCTTCGAGTTGTCGTGCATCGGCACGTGGCCGATGCCCGGCAGCGAGCGGAACTGCATGTTTGGGATCTCGTTGCGCAGCCGGGCTGAGTGCCGGTCGATCGGGAGGATCTTGTCCTTCTCGCCCCAGACGATCAGCGTGGGTGCCTCGATCTTGTCGAGATCTCGCAGCCACGGCTGACCGTGGCGCAGGACCTCGTACACGTCCTCGACGACCTCACACTCCAGGGTGCGGCGGGCCATCTCGACGGCGTCACCTGCAGGCACGCGATCGCCGCGCTGCATCGCGTCGAGCAGAGCCATGCGGCGACGCAGCGGTGACTTCATCACCCACGGCAGCACACGCATGTTGCGCCGGGTCATCGTCTGCATCCGCTGGAACTGGCGCAGGATGCGTAGCGCCTCGCCACGGTTGCCGAAGTCCAGCCCGCCAGCAGGGGAGAGGCCAATCACGCTGCGCGCGCGGCCGCGCTTGGCCAGCTCGAGCGACAGGCCTCCGCCGAGCGAGTTGCCCGCGAAGTGGGCTGTGTCGACGCCGAGCTCGTCGAGCAGCTCTTCGGCGAGGTCGGCCATGTCGGTGAAGCTGCGCGGTGTCTCGGAAGCCTCCAGCACAGGTCCATCGGAGTGGCCGGGCAGCGTCGGTGCGATCACCTCGAAGTGCTGAGTGAGCTCACTGAACAGCGGACGCCAAGTGCGCCAAGTATCGGTGAAGCCATGCAAGAGCACCAAGGGCTCGCCGGCGCCAGCGCGGTACAGGCCCGGTTCGATCGTCGCGGTCATGGCGCGCGATGCTACCGGCGGGCTCCGGCGGCGAGAAGGTGGGATCGGCCACACTCGTCAAAGGTGTGAGTGGTGCGGGGTGCCATCGTGCACTTGCGGGCACGCATAGGATCCGCAGCTATGAGCGCACCACTGGCGGGCAAGACAATGTTCATCTCCGGCGCGAGCCGCGGCATCGGGCTTGCGATCGCGCTGCGCGCAGCGCAGGACGGGGCGAACATCGCGCTGATCGCAAAGACCGCAGAGCCGCACCCCAAGCTCGAAGGCACGATCTTCACCGCAGCCGAGCAGATCGAGGCTGCGGGCGGCAAGGCGCTCCCGATCGTGGGCGACATCCGCGACGAGCAGTCGGTGAGCGACGCCGTCGCGAAGACCGTCGAGACCTTTGGCGGGATCGACATCTGCGTCAACAACGCGAGCGCGATCAACCTGTCGGGCACGCTCGACATGGAGCTCAAGCGCTACGACCTGATCCAGTCGATCAACACGCGCGGCACGTTCGTCGTAACGAAGGCGTGCCTGCCGCACCTGATCGAGGCAGACAACCCGCACATCCTCACCCTGTCACCGCCGATCAACCTCAACCCGCAGTGGTTCAAGGGCAACGGCGCCTACACGGTGTCCAAGTACGGCATGAGCCTGCTCGCGCTTTCGTTCGCGGGCGAGTTCGCCGAGCAGGGTGTTGCGTCGAACGCGCTGTGGCCCAAGACGCTCGTCGCTACGGCCGCTGTGCAGAACCTGCTCGGCGGCGACGCAGCGATGGCGAAGTCCCGGCGCCCCGAGGTCTACTCCGACGCGGCGTACGCGATCTTCTGCCGCAACAGCCGTGACTGCACCGGCAACACCTACCTCTGCGAGGACGTACTGGCAGAGGAGGGCGTGACCGACCTCAGCAAGTACTCGTACGTGGAGGGCGCCGAGCTCGGCCGCGACCTCTACGTCGACGACGAGGTCTTGTAGTCCACCTGTCGGGCTGCGTTAGTGACCACTACGGTCACTTTCGCAGCCAGACGCACCCTCACACGAGGCTGGCGCAGACCCAGTTGCGGGCGCCCGCTCCGCCGTTCCAGAGCTTGGCGGCGAGGCGGTCCTGCTCGGCCTTTGAGGCCTGGTAGGCGTTGGGTGTGGAGCCGCCGAGGTTCTGCCACGTCTGGGGCATGAACTGGTAGTAGCCGGAAGCACCAGCCGAGTTCGGCGGCAGGTTCTGGCCGCCCGACTCGCACTGCACGATCGGCCACGGAATGGCCCA
>CAZLKZ010000017.1:3371-5787 GCA_964560235.1 uncultured Conexibacter sp.
GCATCGAGCACCGACGCGTTGCGGGCTGCGAGGCGCCTGTCGAAGTCGAGCCGGTCGAGCAGCTCGCTCACGTCACCTGAGGTGAGCACCACCGTCGTCAGGTCCGGCTGCGGGGTCATGTACGTGGACCTGAGCTGGTTGGCGAGGACTGTGCGAGCGCGGCCAAGGCGCTTGCGCATCTCCAGCCGCCGGGCCTCTTGGCTTTGCTTGTCGTCGCGAGTTGCATCCAGCCGCGCCTTGGCAGAGTCGTAGGAGGCCTGCACGTCGGCGAGTCGCCTTTCGACGATCGCCACCTGACGGCCGAGCCGGCGTTCGAATGCCGCGATCCTCCGCAGCGCCTTGCGCTGCCTCTCCTGCTCTGACTTCGCTCCAGAGACCTGCTGCTGCAGCTCAGTCTCGCTTTGGGATCGGGCAGCCGGCACCACGGTTGTGGCGACCAGAAGCGGCAGCACGAGCATGCCGAGCGCTGCGCGGTAGCGGCGCATCTGAAAAACGCTAGCCCTGCGCCTGCCCGAGCCCGCAGCAGCCGTTGCAGGGCAGGTACGCTCGCGCGCGTGCGCCTGCTGTTCGTGTGTCTCGGCAACATCTGTCGCTCGCCAACCGGTGAGGCGGTGATGCGCGCGTACGCAGAACGTGGTGGGCTCGACGGTGTTGAGATCGACAGCGCCGGGACGGCTGCCTGGCACGTCGGCAAGGCGCCCGATTCACGCTCGATAGCGGCCGCAGCCGAGCGCGGGTACTCGATGACGAGCCGGGCGCGTCAGGTGCAGTCCTCGGACTTCGACGACTTCGACCTGTTGCTCGCCGCCGACGGGCAAAACCTCGCCCACCTGAAGGCGATCGCACCCGATCACGAGCGTGCGCAGAAGGCGGTGCTGCTGCGCAGCTTCGATCCCGTGTCGGCGCAGACGGGGGACCTAGAGGTGCCCGATCCGTACTACGGCGGGGCCGACGGCTTCGACCACGTACTCGACGTGATTGAAGCCGCTTGCGCGGGCCTCGTCACACATGTGCGCCAGAATGGCGGCACCAGCAACACCGGTCGCTAGCGTGTTTTGAGATGGCTTCCGAGCCACCGACAGAGCCGCCCACAAAGCCGCACCCGCTACGCGAAGCCGGGCCGCAGACCCCTGCGCCTGCGCAGCCGCAGCACCGCAGCGAGATCGACATCCTCACGCTCACGATCGCCGCGATCGCCTCGGCGGCGGCGGCCTTCCTTTCGTCGCGCATCTGGCACAACGGCACCTTGGTTTCCGCTGCGCTCACTCCGGTCATCGTCGCGCTCGTCAAGGAGGGCTTGTCGCGGCCTGCCGACGCGGTCGTGCGCACCGGCAAGGACAAAGGCAAGGTTCGCCATCACTGGAAGCTCGCCGCGATCACAGGCCTCGCCGGCTTCGCGATCTTTGCCAGTGTCGCGACGATCTCCGAGCTCATCGCCGGCAGAGCCGCCGGAGATCGAAACCGGGCGACGACCCTGTTCGGCGGTACCCGCACCGTTGTTGAGCGCCACACCGTCACGACGGTCACTGTTGTGCCTAGCGTGACCACAGTCGTGCCGACCACTGAGACGCGAACAGAGACGACGACCGTCACAACACCGAGCCGCACGCAGCCGACCACGACTGCCACGACCCCAACGCAGTCGACCACGACAGCAACTCCGCAGACCGACGCTCCGCCCGCAGGGCAGTAGCGTGAGCGCCGTGCCAGAGGGCGTCGCGATCCGCGCAGCCACCGCCGCCGACCTCGGCGCGATGACAGACATCTACAACGCCGGTATCGCGGCGCGCACAGCCACGTTCGAGGAGCGCCTGCGCGAGCCGCGCGAGCTGGAGGCCTGGCTGCTCACAGGACTGCCCGTGCTCGTCGCCGAACGGGACGGAGAGATCATCGGTTTTGCGCGCGTCAAGCCCTTCAGCACGCGCGAGGTGTTCGCGGGTATCGGCGACCACGGCGTGTACGTAAAGCCGGGGCTGCAGCGTCAGGGCGTAGGCCGTGCGCTGCTCGACGGCCTCACCGAAGCAGCCGGCAAGCAGGGCATGTGGAAGCTGACGTCGCGGATATTCGCCGACAACGAAGGCTCGATCGCTGCCCATCAGGCTGCTGGTTTCACGATCGTCGGCACTCAGCGCAGGCACGCCAAGCTCGACGGTCGTTGGCGCGATGTGGTGCTCGTCGAGCGCCTCATCGGCGCAGACGACGACTCCTAGGCGCTCGCCAGCGCGAGCGTGACCCGGTCGGCGAGCAGCCTGCCGCTCATTGTGAGTACTGCCCGGCCATTCTCAAGTGCGTGCGTGTCGAGCAGACCGTCGGCAGCTAGCTGGGAGGCTGCTGCGCTGCCAGGCAGCGAGTCGACCGCAATCCCTTCGCGTCGCCTCACTCCGAGCATGACCCGTTCAAGGGTCTGGGCCTCGGC
>CAZLKZ010000017.1:5887-21510 GCA_964560235.1 uncultured Conexibacter sp.
GCTCGGCCTGCTCGTAGCGCTCGGCGAGCACGTCGTCGTCAGGCGCCTCAGCCTTGCCAGCTCGAATCTGCGCCGCAAGGCGCGTGCCCTGCTCGATCGTGAGCGCGTAGGCGCTCACGTGGTCCGGGTTGGCCGACAGGGCGGCGTGCAGCGACTCGTCCCACTCGGCAGCGCTTTCGCCGGGAGTGCCGTAGATCAGGTCGAGGCTGATGTGCTCGAAGCCAGCAGCGGCTGCCTCGAGTGCGGCATCGATCGCCCGGCCCGGGGTGTGCTGGCGCTCGAGCGCCGCAAGCACGTGCGGCGCTGAGGACTGCATGCCGAGCGACACGCGCGTGTAACCCGCCTCGCGCAGCGTCGTCAGCGACGCGAGGTCGACGGACTCTGGGTTGGCCTCGGTCGTGACCTCCGCTCCGGGAGCCAGCTCCATCAGCTGCGTGACGCCGCGCATCAGTCGCGCGAGCTCATCTGCACCGAGCAGCGTCGGAGTGCCGCCGCCGAGGAAGATCGTGTCGACCGTGCGAGGTGCGCCCAGCTCCTCGACGGCAAGACTGAGCTCTGCGAGCAGCAGGTCGACGTGACCCTGCGGGCCCGCGTCCCCAGCGCTCGCCACGTAGGTGTTGAAGTCGCAGTAGCCGCAGATCGACGCGCAGTAGGGCACGTGCAAATAGAGGCCGAAAGGCCGCCCGGAGGACACGTGCAGATCGTAGGGCGAGCGGCGAAGCGCTCCGTGCCGGGCGCTAGGTTGGCCGCGATGCGGATCTCCGCCACAGCACTGCTCGCGACGCTGCTGATCCTCGTCGTGCCTGGCTGTGGTTCTGACCCCGCCGCCGATCGGGCGCAGGCGTATGTGGAGGGAGTCGACGCAGCGCGCGCCGCCCTCGTTTCAGATCTCGAGCAGTTGGCCGCAGAGGCACCACCAACCTCCACGCCCAAGACCGAGGCCCAGCTGCTCCTCCGCTACGAGAAGGCGGTCGGCCGAGCTCAAACGCGCGTGCGGGCGCTCAAGCCTCCGGAGAAGGTCAAGGCCGAGCACACCCAGCTGCTCTCGGCGCTGCGTTCCTACGAGGTTGCGCTCGGCAAAGCTCGCGCTAGCGGCGCGAAGGCTCCGGCCTCGTCGATCCCCGCGATCCGTGAAGCCCTCGCCGAGCAGCTCGAGCAGGCAAGCGCGGAGGTCGACCGCCACATCGCGGCAATCGCTCGGCTGCTGAGCAGCGAATAGGTACCATCGCGGCGATGCCGCCGACACTCTTCTGGACCCAGGTTGCGATCACCGTCTGCGTGCTGATCTCGATCGTGATCGGGACCATCAAGCTGGTCTGAGCATGTTCGACCTCGTTGTCGTCGGCACCGACGGATCTGAGACCGCGACCAAGGCGGTGGAGCGCTCGGTGGAGCTGTGCAAGCAGAGCGGAGCGAAGCTGTCGATCGTGTCCGCATTCGCACCTGTCAGCGCCCGTCAACTGAAGGCGGAGGCCGCCGAGGCTCCGGCAGACGTGCAGTGGATGATCCACGCCCGCGAAGAGGTCGAAGAGACGCTGTCGGCAGCGGCGCAGATCGCCGCCGACGGCGGCGTGGAGGCTGAGACGTTCGCGCGCCGGGGCGATCCGGCCGACGCGATCCTCGACGTCGCCGAGGAGCAGCACGCCGACCTGATTGTGGTCGGCAACCGGGGGATGACCGGCGCCAAGCGCTTTCTACTTGGCTCCGTGCCGAACCGGGTCAGTCACCACGCGCCCTGCAGCGTGCTGATCATCCGCACGCAGTAGCGCCGCTACTCAGCCGGCGGAACCGGCACAGAGACGACCGGCGCCGTGGCCGCCGCAAAGTCGACGAGCCCGTGTCCGTAGCGGGTGTCGAACCCTGTCGGCCCGAGATCACGCGCTGTCTTCTGCAGCCGCGACTTGATCGCCGACGGCGACGGACGCTTACCGATCACGCCGCTGGCGATGATGCCCGCGGCCACACCGACGACCATCGGGGCCGCCATCGATGTGCCGTCGCGTGATGCCAGGCCGAGGCGCGTGAGGCTGTCTCCGATCAGGGTGAGCTGAGTAATCCCTCGGCCCGATGCTTTCTCGGGTACGCACCCGGCATCAGGGAACTCGCCGTCGGCGCCGCCGCCAGGGGCCACGAGATCGAGCGCGGTGCCGCCGTTGGAGTAGTCGGCGATGCACTGGTGCTCGGTCGTGGCGCCGACAGCGATCACGGTCGTTGCGCGGCCCGGGTACGGCACGCGGGTGAGGCCCGAATTTCCGGACGCGACGATCGTCGTAACGCCCCGGTTGCGGGCAAAGCGCAGCGCATCGATCAGCTGGGGGATGTCGCGAGCGGTGTACTGCTCAGGGAACTCAAGCGACAGGTTGATCAGCTGAGCACCCTTCTTGACGGCGTAACGGATACCCCGGGCGATCGTGGTCGCGTCGCCCGTGCCCTCGCTGTCCAGTACCCGCACCGGAATGATCCGCGCGTTGTAAGCGATGCCGGCTAGCCCAAGTTGGTTGCCGGTCTCGCCCGCGACGAGTGCGGCGACCATCGTGCCGTGCCCGAACTCGTCGGTCGGCGAGCTGTCGTTGTCGATGAAGTCGTAGCCCTGCAGGAAGCGCGCCCGTGGCAGCTCTGCTGACGCCGGTCGAGGCGGCGCGGCCTTGTAAGCAACGCCCGAGTCGAGGATCGCGATCTTCACGCCGCGCGCGCCGGGTTGCCCGGCCGCGATCAGGTTCGCCCAGCCCGCGGGAGCGTTGATCGACGCCGAGCCAGAGAGGTACCACTGGGTCTTGCGCCAGCCCCCTGCTTCGCCTGCCCGGCCCGGATCGTTCGGGATGAACTTGGCTGCCTGCGTGGCGCTCGCGTGCACGTTGCGCACCGCGTACCGCACGTCAGGGCGAGCCCGGAGTTCAGCGATCGTTGCGTCAACGTCGGCTGTGCTGATGATCTCCGGCACCGCTTTCCCGTCGCCTTTGTAATCGACGGCGACCTCGCCAGGCGCCGCCGAGGCCGAGCTGGCGCTCGCAAATAGCGCCGCGGCGCACAGCGCGCAGGAGCGTCGAAGGAGTTTGGTGGCGAGGGATGGCACGATCTGAGGGAAGACCGCGCGTGCGGTCGACAGACATGATGACGTCAGTGGATCCAGAACACGGGAAATGGATGGCCGATGCGCTCGCAGAGGCTGAGAGTGCTCTCACTCACGAAGACGTGCCGATCGGCTGCGTGATCGTCCACGACGGCAAGATCGTCGGCCGCGGGCACAACGAGCGTGAGCTACGTGGAGATCCCACCGCCCACGCAGAGGTGCTCGCGCTCCGACAGGCATCTGAGGCGCTCGGCAGCTGGCGGCTGCTCGATTGCACTCTGTACGTGACGTTGGAGCCGTGCGCGATGTGCGCAGGCGCGATCGTGTTGGGGCGTGTGCCGAAGGTGGTGTACGGCTGCACCGACCCGAAGGCTGGTGCCGCGGGCAGCGTGCTCGACGTGCTGGCCGAGCCGCAGCTCAACCACAGGCCCGAGGTGACGGGCGGCGTGCTCGCTGACGAGTGCGCCGAGCTGCTGCGGAGCTTCTTCCGCGCGCGCCGCTAGCGGCGCTTCGCGGCCTTCTTCTTGGCAGCGGCCTTCTTCTTTGCGGCCGCCTTGCATCGCTTGACCGACTTCGTAACGGCCTTGCGCGTAGGGCTGCACCGCTTGGAGGTTGAGACAGCGCTCAGCACGACCGGCCCCGTCTGGAACCGCCAGCTGACGTCGAACGGCAACCGTTGCGAGCCGGTCCGGGAGTCGCTAACGGTCACGGTCCCTGTGACGCGAGCGGTGTACCAGGTGCTGATCGCTAGCGGTGAGCGCGGCAGCAACGCCATCCCGCCACGCAGGTAGGGAGAGACTGCACGCGAACTCTCGTCCTGCACGACCGCGCTGACCGGTGCCGCAGCACCGTCCGCGGTCAACGTGGCGCTGGCAACCAACGTGGCGTCGACCGAGTCCTGGGGAGCGTCGAACTGCAGAGAGAGCGTGGAGCCGATCGGCCGGTTGCGCGACGCACCCCTCACCGCCGAGCAGGGGTTGGGCAGCTCGTTGCACTGGAACCGCACCGGCACGCCTTGCTGACCGTCGGCGGGGTAGGGGAACGCCGTCAGCTGTTTGACGGTCGGGCCGCTCATCGCGCCGAGCACTCCCAAGCAGCCGATGCCGTTCTCGGCCCAATAGCCGCTGTTCGCCAGCCGCGGGTAGAGCATCGCGATGCGGTGGTAGACGGCCTCCACCCAGTCCGAGGCTCCGCTGAATCCGTTCTCGCTGTAGACGAGGTTGCTCGTCTGGGCAGCCTGATCTCCGCGGACGGTGTACCCAGGGTCGCCCGGCAGCTCTTCGTGGCCGATGTGCCCGGTCAGCGCGTAGTACGCAGCGTGACGTCGGCACCCCGCGCTCTGGCTGCGGTCGTGAGTGACCGTCTGTACTCCGACCCGTGTACGCAGCGCGTTGAGTGACGCGACCCCGTCCGCAGCGCTCGGGCTCGATGCCGCCAGCGCGACCCCGGCGGCGGGGCCGGCGGCCGCGAATGCGCACAGCAGCGCGAAGCTGCGGAGGAGTCGGAGGGAGAGGGAGCGCGGCAAGAGCAGCAGTATCCGGCTACACCGGGAATTGGTCAATCGAATGTTCTAGATCATTCGTCCAGATGCACCCCTAACCACTTTAGGCGAGTCGCCGGATTGCCGACAGGCCCTGCCTTGGGCATCCGGTTGCCTGAGCGCTAACTTCAGCTCTCGTTCGGTCGAACGACCAAGAGCACCACAGGGGTCAAAATGTCAGCAGAAGCACGCGCATCGTCGGTTCCCGACGGTCTCATCGCCCAGGCTCAGTCCATCGCGGACGGCAACACGAGCTCATCGCAGCTCATCGAATCGGCGATCGAGCGCATCGAAGAGTCCCAGCCGACGGTCAACGCGTTCCGAGTCGTGCTGGCTGAGCGTGCGCGCCAGGACGCGGCAGAAGCCGACCGCCGTATCGCCGCTGGTGAGCGTCTGCCTCTGCTGGGCGTGCCAGTTGCCGTCAAGGACGACACAGACATCGAAGGGGAGACGACTCCGTTCGGTTGTGCCGGTGACTTCGCCCCGGCCAAGGCCGACGCCAGGCTCGTGACCAAACTCCGAGACGCCGGTGCGGTCATCGTCGGCAAGACCAACGCCCCAGAGATCGGCCAGTGGCCGGTGTCGGACTCGAAGGCGTTCGGCATCGTGCGCAACCCCTACAACCCGGGCCACACGCCGGGCGGCTCGTCGGGCGGCTCGGCGGCCGCGGTTGCTGCGGGGCTCGTCGCTGGAGCGGTCGGCTCTGACGGCGGAGGATCGGTACGCATCCCCGCGGGCTGGAGCAACCTCGTTGGCATCAAGCCGAGTCGCGGGCGCATCTCAGCATTCCCGGTTACCGACTACGGCAACGGCGTCTCTGTCCACGGACCGTTGGCCCGTACGGTTGCCGACGCAGCGGCTCTCTTCGACGTGCTGGCCGGTGACCTCGATCCGTCAGAGCGCTACCACGCGACCGTGCCGATTAGCGGGACGCTGTCAGAGGCGGCCGAACGCGATCCCGGCAAGCTCCGCGTGGCGGTGGTACTCAACGCACCGTTCATCGGCTCGCCGAACGCTCTGGACCCAGGCGTCAAACGGGCCGTGCTCGGTATCGCAGATTCGCTGGCTGCTCTCGGGCACGAGGTCGACGAGTACAAGCTCAGCTACGGACCGATCGGGGTCACGTGGCTCGTGCGCGGAAGCGGCTTCTGCCGCGACTGGGCCAAGCAGAACGTGCCCGACATCTCTCTGCTCGACCCGCGCACGCAAGCTGCGATCAAGGCCGGCGCGATCTTCAAGCCGATGCTGAAGGCGTCGCTCGCTGCCGAAGCGCCGCTCGCCAAGCGTGTCGGCAAGGTGTTTGAGGACTACGACGTAGTGCTGATGCCGACAACCGCCGAGCCGCCGCTGCGCGCCGGAGCGATCGACGGGCTCGGTGAGATGGCCACCAACGTGGTGATCTCGCGTGCGTGCCCCTACACCTTCGCGTGGAACATCCTCGGATGGCCCGGCGTGAACGTGCCCGCGGGCCTGCTGCCAGGCAATCTGCCGGTCGGAGCACAGCTGCTCGGCCGCCCGGGAGACGAGCCGCAGCTCGTGTCGCTCGCCTCACAGCTCGAGGAGCGTGAGCGTTGGTACGAGACACGGCCGGACCCCGCCGTCTATAACCAGGTGCACTGATGGCCGCCGCAACCAACGACACCCGTGCACGACTGCTCCGCGCGACCCTCGAGATCGTCGGCAGTCAGGGCGTCGGAGCCGTGACTAATCGCGCCGTAGCCAACGAGGCCGGCGTCGCCCTCGGCTCGTTGACCTACCACTTCGCAAGCCAGGACGAGCTCCTCCGCGAGAGCCTCTTGCTGTTCGTAGAAGAAGAGGTTGCGCGCCTCGAATCGTTCATCAACGAGCTCGACCCCGGTGCCGGCTCAGGTGACGCAGAGCTGACGGCTGAGCGCGTCGCGGCGATCTTCCGCGAGGCAGGCGGTCAGGCTCACATTGCGCAGTTCGAGCTGTACGTGCACGCCGCGCGAGACGCCGGGCTACGCGAGGCGGTTAGTCGCTGCTACGCCGCGTACGACGATGTGGCGCGGGCGACGCTCGGCGCGCTCGGACTGCCCGACGAGGACGCGTTCGTCGCCGCCCTCGTCGCACTGATCGACGGCTACGAGCTCCGTCGTCTCACACTGGGCGTGGACCCAGATCCGTCGCTCGCCGAGTTGCTCGCCGGCCTCGCCGAGCTCGCCGGTAACCGCACGACGGCCTGAGTAGCCGCTGCGCCGTCAGCTGATCCAGCGCTGCAGCGCCTGATCGAGATCGAGCTGGCGCACAGGCTTCACCAAGAAGTCGTCCATCCCGACGTCGACACAGCGCTGGCGATCGGCGTCGAGTGCCCCGGCAGTCATCGCCAGGATCGGCGTGTGGCTGCCGTCGCCCTCGGCCTCTCGGATCTTGCCGGTCGCGCTGAATCCGTCGAGCACGGGCATGTAGCAGTCCATGAGGATCAGGTCGTAGTCGCCGTCCTGCGCCAGCTCGACCGCCTCCCGACCGTTCTCGGCGACGTCGACGTCGAACCCGTGCCGCTTGAGTCGCAGCACCGCGAGCTGCTGGTTGACCTCGTTATCCTCGACCACCAAGACCGACTTGCCGCGCCCGTTGATCTGCGGAGTGGCCTCCGGGCTGACCGGCAGGTCGCGCGGCAGCCGCAGCCGCTCCTCGGGCTCGTACTCAGGCAGCGCGGCGGTGAACCAGAACGTGCTGCCACGTCCCTCGACCGACGAAACGCCTACCTGGCCACCCATCAGCTGCACTAGCTCACGGCTGATCGCGAGGCCAAGGCCGGTCCCGTCGTGGCGCCGGGTGATCGAGGCGTCGACCTGGTGGAAGGGCTCAAACAGATGGTCGAGGTCTTCGTCGGCGATGCCGACGCCGGTGTCTTCGACCTCAAACCGCAGCAGGGTGGGACTGCTTGGCTCTCGCAGTACGCGGATCGTCACGTTGCCGCTGTCTGTGAACTTGACCGCGTTGCCCGCGAGGTTGAGCAGCACCTGGCGCAGTCGGGTCGGGTCGCCAACCACCACTCGCGGGACCGACGCCTCGCGGCCCGTCAGGAAGGTGATGCCCTTCTCGGTACACGGGAACGAGAAGGTCGCGCGGAGCTCGTCGAGCAGGCGATCGACGTGCACCGGTGCGCTGCCGAGCTGCATGCGCCCGTGCTCTGCCTTGGACAGGTCGAGCACGTCGTTGATGACGCGCAGCAGCACGTCCGCGGCGCCGCGAGCCTTGCTGAGCAGATCGGACTGTGCGTCGGAGAGGGGGCCTGACTGCTCGAGCAGCTCAAGCATCCCGAGCACGCCGCTGAGCGGAGTGCGCAGCTCGTGGCTGATCCCGGCCACGAACCGCGATTTCATCGCCGATGCCTCGACGGCCTGGTCGCGTGCTTCGGCTGCTGCCTGCTCGCGCTCGATGCGAGCACGCAGCTGGTCGCTGATGTCGAGCATGTGCACAACACGGTTGAGGACGATGCCGTCCTCGTCACGCAGCGGTGCGATCGAGGCGCTGACCCACAGCTCGTTGCCCGACGAGTTGATGACGCGCACGTCCTTCGACCAGCGCTCCAGCCGGCCGCCTTCAAGCGCGGCGATCGCCGACGTGATCTCGCCGACGTCGTCGGTGTGCACGAGGTCGAGCTCTGACAGCTCGCGCAGCTCTGCTTCGGAGTAGCCGAGCATCTCTGCCAATGTGTGGTTGACCGCCGTGAAGCGGCCGTCGAGCCCGGCATCTGCGATTGCCACGCCGGTTGGGGCGTGGCCGAAGGCGAGCTCGAAGCGATCGTCGGCCGCGCGCCGTTCGGCTTCGATCGCGCGCTCGGCTGCCTGCTGTGCGCGGGTGGCGCGCATTTGCAGCGAGAGATCGTGCGTCACCGCCATCACGCCGGTGACTTCACCTTCGTGGTTGCGCAGCGGTACGAACTCGGTGAGGTGCGTACCGCGGTCTTTGGTCGCCTCTCGCTCGAGCACGCAGAGCTCGCCCTGCAAGGCGCGCCTGCACAGCTGGAGGTATTCCTCGAGCTCGCGGCGGGGGAGGGTCTCGGCGAGAGTCTTGCCAACCGCCTCGCGCATGCCGGTTCCGTCGAACAGCGGCCCGTCCGCAAAGCGGATCGTGAGCATGCCGTCGAGGATCACCACCCCGAGTCCGGGCATGGTGCGGATCGCCTGCAGCGCAGGCGCATTGCCGGCGGCAGACTGCTCCCCTTGAGAATGTGGTGGCTGCGGGCGCACCGGGTAAGAAATCTACGGCCCTCAGCGGCGTCAGCCGGTGGTAGAGTGCCGGGGATGACTGCTGATGTGGCGCAGAGCTTCAGCGTGCCTCCGGGGCCTCGGACACCGATGGCGATCAACGCGCTCGCGTTCTTGGTTGGTCGCAAGTGGTTCGGACGCGCACTGCACCGCAGGTACGGCGACATTGCGGCGGTACGCCTGCCCGCGATGGGCCGAGCTGTACTCGTGTCCAGCCCCGACCTCGTCAAGGCGGTCTACACCGCCAAGCCGGGCGTGCTGAACGGTGGAGAGAGCCCACTCGGAGCGCTGCTCGGCCCCGGTTCACTTTTCTCGATGGACGGAGACCAGCACATCAAGGAGCGGCGGCTTCTTCTGCAGCCGTTCCACGGCGACCGCATGCGCTCCTACGCCGAGCTCATCGAAGAGGAGGCGCTACGAGCCTTCGCCGAGTGGCCTGATGACGTTGAGTTCAGCTCGCTGCCGACGTTCAACAGCGTGACGTTGCGCGTGATGCTGCGCGCCATCTTCGGCGCCGAAGATCAAGAGCTGCGTGAGCTCGAGCAGATCATTCCGCCGATGACGCAGCTCGGGCAGCGCATCACGATGCTCCCGGCGCTCGGCAAGGACCTCGGTCGCTGGAGCATCGGCGGCCGGTACCTGCCGCTGCGCAGCCGGTACGACGAGATCGTCGCGTCGCTCGTGGACCAGCACCTCGCAGACCCGGACCTCGATCAGCGGATCGACATCCTCGCGATGATGCTCCGCGCGATCCAGGCCGAGGGTGACGAGGTCAACGTCGGCCATGTGTCTGACGAGCTGATGACGCTGCTGGTCGCCGGGCACGAGACGACCGCGTCGTCACTCGCGTGGGCGGTCGAGCGGCTTCGGCGCCGGCCAGACCTGCTCAAGAGGCTCGAGCTGGAAGTAGAGGAAGGCGGCTCGGAACTGAGGCTCGCCACCATCAACGAGCTGCAGCGCGTGCGCACGATCATCGGCGGCAGTGAGCGCAAAGTCGCCAAACCGTTCGAGCTCGGCGGCTACACGCTGGCTCCCGGCACGATCATTCTCACCAACGGCGTGACGATGCACGACGACGAGCGGTTCCACACCCGTGCCCTGGAGTTCGACCCTGATCGCTATCTCGGCGCGCAGCCAGACGGCTACGCCTGGATCCCGTTCGGCGGTGGCGTGCGCCGCTGCATAGGCGCAGCGTTTGCCGTGATGGAGATCGACGTAGTGCTCAGGCTGCTCCTGCGCGATTTCGAGCTCGTGCCAACGACGGCGCGGGGAGAGCGCGAGGCGTTCAAGGGAGTCGCGGTCGCGCCAGGCAAGGGTGGCCGCATCGTCGTGCGCAGGCGCTGACTACTGCGGGTCGGCAGGCGCCGCTTCCGCGAGCCTCTCGCGAAGCCGGCTGCGCAGATCATCGGGATCGATCTCGACCTGCTCGCGCTGCTTACGCGCGACGATCACCCCGGTCGCGGCAACGCCGGCCACGCCAGCGAGCCCGAGCAGCTTCCATTGACGACCGGTCACCGGCAATAGGGTAGGCGCGTGACCGGAACGACGATCTCGCACGCGGACGCTTACGCGACCGCAGCTACCGGCGACATCTGGCTGTTCCGCGGGCGCTCCACGGCCGATCGTGCGATCCAAACGCTGACCAATGCGCCCGTCAACCACGTCGGGATGGTCGTCGCGCTCGATGACCTGCCGCCGCTGATCTGGCACGCGGAGATGGGCCGCTCGCTGCCCGACATGTGGACCGGCCAGCACCAGCGCGGTGTGCAGCTGCACAGACTCGATGACGCCGTCAGGGTGTGGGAGGAGAAGTACGGCCAGCGCACGTGGATGCGCCAGCTTGTCGGCACGATCAGCCGCGAGCAAGAGGACCAGCTCCTGCAAACGATCGAGCGGTTCAACGGGCGCGCCTTCCCGAAAACCGCAGGGTTGATCGGGCAATGGGCGATGGGCCGCGTGAGGCGCCGCGAGTCGGACCTCGAGACGATCTACTGCGCCGAGCTCGTGGCGACCACCTACCAGGCGATGGGCATCCTGCCCAAGCGCAGGCCTGCCAGCTGGTACGACCCCGGGCGCTTTTCGAGCGTCGACGAGATGGATTTGGCCCAGGGATACGGGCTCACCGGCGAGATCTCCGTCGTCGGCTGACATCGCTTGTTTGGGCGAGCCCGTGCTCGGGCACAACACCCTCATGGGTGAATACACAGACAAGGCAGCAGGTCGCGCCAAGCAGGCAGCCGGAGCGCTGTCCGGCGACGACGAGCTCAAGCGCGACGGCGAAGCCCAGGAGGCTAAGGGAGACGTCAAGGAGAAGGTCAACGACGCCGCTGACGCCATCAAGCGTGGTGTCGATCAGGTGCGCGACAAGGTTTCGCGCACCTGATCCTCAACCGGTAAAGCCGCACAGCGCCCGAAGTCGCTACCGTTCTCGCCCCGTCCGAGTGGACACCAGGAGAGGTGCCGGAGTGGTTGAACGGGGCGGTCTCGAAAACCGTTGTGCGGCTTTGCCGTACCGAGGGTTCGAATCCCTCCCTCTCCGTCGCACGCTGCGCGTGCTCTGCTAGGCGCGCGCCAGCTTCGCGGTGACCCGCTTGCGGGTCGCCGGGTTGAGCAGCTTCAGCAGGGGCTTGGCGGCAGCCGCCAGTGCCTTGTTGCCCGCCATCTCGTCGGCGACCTCTGCAAGTGCCTCCGGTCCAAGCCGGTGGAACGCGCTGACGAACCGCGCTTGTTGCCGCACACCGAGCTCAGTGAACATGGAGAGCGCTTCGACCCAAAGGTCGCTCGTACGCGCCGCCTGGAGCAGCTCGTCAAGCCGATTGTCGTCGAGGTGCGAGAGCAGCGCATCGATGCGGTCTGGTTGCTCGACGAGGAACGCTGCCTGGAGCAGCGTCTCGGCGTCGAACACGCTTAGCAGGCCGCGCAGCACCGACACGTCCAAGTAGCCGACGAACGCGGCGAGCACCACGAACTCCTCACGCTCAGCGAGCACGGCGCCCGCCTGCTCGAGCTTGTCCTGCGGGATCGCGCTGATCAATGGCGCCGCGTGACGTAGGTCGAGGTGCACAGCTGAATCCGCGAGGAACTCGGCCGAAAGCCGCAGGGCGATTCCTGGGATCGCCTTGGTGTCCACGTGGGGCACCATGCGTGCGCTCAGCACGGGGCCGAGCGCCTTCTCGGCCAGCGTTGCCGAAAGCGCGGCCGGCACCTTGGAAGCGAGTGCGGCAGGTGCGGTCATCCCGTTCGCGGAGATGGCAAAGAGCCGGTCGGTAACAGAGAGGCGCAGCTGCCTCAGGGCTGTCTCGTCCGCTCCGTCGAGAAACGCAAGCTCTGACTGGTCGACTCCGAAGGCGCGCGCCAGGCGCATCAGCTCGGCGTCGCGCTGCAGGGAGGCCGTGGCGGCCTTCTTCGCGGGGCTCACAGCCCGATCGCCTTTCGTACGAGCGGGCGCAGAGGCCGAGGCATGATGCCCAGTGCGGTCTCGGCTGCTTCAGCGCCCTCGCGGAACTGGCGCTTCTCCGCGTCGCGCATCAGCGCGCTGACCTGGTCGGTCACGTCTGGCCCGAGCCGCTTGATGGCGGCTGGAATAACGAACTGTTCAGCCATCCTTGTCACACCCCCGTAGGAACAGAGGCGAAGATCGTTGCAGACCAGGAGGCGGCTGTGTCCCGTGACCTACCAAAAAGCGGCGCGAAGGGGATGTTACGCGGCGGCTTCGTCGTTGCCAGCGCGCTTTCGTAGCCACGGTGCAACGTCATCGGCCGGCAGCGGGCGAGAGAGGTAGAAGCCCTGGGCCGTATCGCAGCCCTGGGCGGTCAAGAGTCGCCAGTGCTCAGCAGTCTCGACGCCCTCGGCAACCACCCGCATCCCAAGGTTGTGGGCGAGCGTGATCGTGGATTGCACGATCACCGCGTCGCTGTGATCGCTCGTCATCTCGGCGACGAACGAGCGATCGATCTTCAGCTCGGAGACAGGCAGGCGCTTGAGGTAGGCAAGCGAGGCGCGACCTGTGCCGAAGTCGTCCAGCGCGAACGTGATGTGGAAGTCGCCGATCTGCCGCAGGCTGTGGAGCACGCGCTCGGGATCGACCATCACCGTGTTCTCGGTGATCTCAAACTGCAGCTTGCCGCGCGGGGTGGAGTGGCGTTTCATCAGCGTCGCGACCTCGCCCGGCAGCGATTCGTCGATCAGGTCGGCGCTGGAGAGGTTTACCGCGATCGCTACGTCTATGCCGTCGCGCTCGCGCCATGATTGCTGCTGGGCGAGAGCGGTCGTCAGCACCGCGCGCGTGACCTGCCGCATGAGCCCGTAGCGCTCGGCGAACGGTAGGAAGTCGCCAGGAGCTAGCAGGCCGTGTTGCGGGTGGTCCCAGCGCACGAGCGCTTCTAGGCACTCCACCGAGCCGTCCCTCAGATTGGCCTTCGGCTGGTAGTAGAGGACGAGCTCGTCGTGTTCGATGCCTCGCTGCAGTTCGCCTGCGAGCTCGATGTGGTCGCGGGAGAGCTGCTCGAGCTGCTCGTCGAAGATCTCAACACCGGTGCCGTTCTGCTTTGCGCGGTACATCGCGATGTCGGCGCGCCGCAGCAGGGTGGATACCTCGCGGCCATGATCGGGAATCAGGGCCACGCCGACCGACGCTGCGGTGTGGCAGAGCACACCGCCCACGTAGGCAGGTCGCGCGACCGCGTCGAGAGTAGTGCGGGTGAGCGTGTCCGCCAGCGACGGGTCGGAAAGTCCCGTGAGCAACACAACGAACTCGTCTCCGCCGATGCGGGCAAGCAGGGCGCCTGGTGGCAAGTTCGTCTCCAGCCGGTCGGCGACGGTGCGCAGCAGCTCGTCGCCGGCCGCGTGGCCGAGCGAGTCGTTGAGCTCCTTGAAATGGTTGAGGTCCATGAGCAGCAGCGCCGACGTCGCGTCGCTACTGAGCAGGACGGGCAGCTGCTCGCCGAGCTCGCGGTAGAAACCGCGACGGTTCATCAGTCCTGTCAGGTCGTCCGTTTGGGCCTGCCGTGCCCTGCGCTCCTCAGCGGTGCGGGACTCGTGAGCGGCCAAGGCGAGGCGCAAGACGGTCACGCCCATCGCGGCGATCCCGAAGCCGCGCGCCACCGTGCCGACGTCGGTCATTAGGCCGAGGATGAGCACCGTCAGCGCGCCCATCGCGAAGCCCGTGACGGTGATCTGCTCGGTTATCGAGTGCGCCTTGCGCGGCTGAGCCGGCGTCATCGGTTGCCATGCGGCAAGTGCGATCAGCAGCGAGGCCAGCGGCCAGCCCGCATCCGTGAACCCGCCCTCGATGTACGTGTTGTCTGCCGACGCAAGAAGGTACGAGACATCGGATGCAGCGAAGATCATTAGCCCGACGCTGAGGCTGAGCCAGCCGGGGCCTGGTCGGGTGCCGGCGTACACCAGCGCGCTCGCGGTAAACACGATCAGCACGAGGTCGCCCACCGGGTAGGCGAGGTTGGTGAATGTCTCGGCGTAGTTGGAGCCCGACTGGTCGAGTACCGGTCCGAGCAGGGTCGCGGCGACGATCGCGGCCACGGCGAGCGTGCCAATCAGCCCGTCGAGCCATTCGCCGAGCTGCACCTTGCCCATGCGCTCACGAAGTAGGAGCGCGATGGCTGCGTATGCCGGCAGATAGAAGAGGAGCCAGCCAAGGTCCGCCCAGGATGGGTAGGGCGGATCGTCCAAGCCCGACATCGCGGTGTTCCAGTACAGGTCGCCGAGTAGGTACACGAAGAGCGCAACCGTCATGGCAACCCATGCGCTGCGCTCGTGCTCGACCTTTGCGGCTCGGATCCCGCATACCACCGCTGCGGCGGCAATCACGCCATCGGTGAGCCAGTGGGCGAGCGTGTCAGAGCGCTCGGGGATCGCGTTGAAAAGCACGAGCCCGAGATAGACCGTCATGACAGCCGTCATCGCCGCGAGCAGGAGCTTCACGAGCAGGGGACGTTGCAGGACAGAAGAGCTTGCGCCCATTCTCTCCGGTAGTTCGGCCCGAGAAGGCCCCTACTTGAGCGCTGTGTCCGCCGTGAAACGCGCGGTTTGACGTTTCGGCGCTAGAACTTCCCGTGGCGACCTTCGCCGCCAGCAAAGCGCTCGGCGCCCTCGCGCGCGGTCATCGGCACTTCGCGGCCGAGTTCGTGCTCTCGTTGCAGGCCGTGGTCGAGGGGCGTCCCGAGTCCTTCCAGGAGTGCCTGTCGGTCGCTGAGCACGGTGGGCCAAGGGAATGCGCCGATCTGATTGGCCAGCTCGACGGCTCGATCGACCTCCGTGCCGTTGGGCACGACTTCGTTTGCAAGCCCGATCGATAGTGCCTCGTTGGCTTCAACCGGGCGCCCCGTGAGCACCAGCTCGAGTGCACGGCCTGCACCAACGACGCGAGGCAGGCGCTGTGTGCCGCCGTCGATCAGTGGGACTCCCCAACGGCGTTCGAAGCAGCCGAACACGGCGTCTTCCGACGCGATCCGCATGTCGCACCAGAGCGCGAGCTCGAGTCCTCCGGCGACGGCGTAGCCCCGGACGGCAGCGATCGTTGGCTTGCTCGGTGTGATCCGCGTGAAGCCGAGCGGGCTCTCGCCATCGATGGCGCGCTTGCCCAGGCCGACCATGTCGGTGAGGTCGGCACCGGCGCAAAACGACTGCCCACCGGCTCCCGTGAGCACCATGACGCGCGCGTCGTCGGTGGCCTCAAACGTTTGCAGAGCCTCGGCGAGAGCGACAGCGGTCGCGGCGTCGACCGCGTTGCGGCGCTCGGGCCGGTTGATCGTTACGACGA
>CAZLKZ010000017.1:21610-30753 GCA_964560235.1 uncultured Conexibacter sp.
GCGGTCGCGGCGTCGACCGCGTTGCGGCGCTCGGGCCGGTTGATCGTTACGACGAGGGCTGCGCCGCGCTGCTGCGTGAGGACGAGCGGCTCGGGCATCGCGCTACTCCTTCGTCGAGCCGGTCATGCCGCCGGAGCCGCCGAGCACTCGATTTACGAGACCGGGGGCGACAGCCTTGAGCACGGCCACGCCGCGGTACGGACGCGGCACGTAACGCTCTGCCTTGCCGCCAGGACCGGCGTCTACGATCGCGTCCGCGACCTTGTCGGCGGTCGACACCATCCAGCGTGTCTTGCGGTTGTCGATCAGCTCTTGTTGGGGGAAGCCTTCGGTCGCGATGAAGCCGGGGTTCACGACGCCGACGTGCACGCCGTGCGGCTTCTCCTCGTAGCTCAGCGCCTCGCTCCAGCCGATCAGGGCGAACTTGGTGGCCGAGTACGCGCCCGCACCTGCGCGCGAGACCCGGCCCGCAGTTGAGGCAACGTTGACGATCGCGCTCGGGGCCGATGCACGCAGCAAGGGAAGCAGCGCTTCTGTCAGCCGCAGCTGTGCATCGAAGTTCAGGGCCATCGTCTCGGCGACCTTGTCGTAGCCCGTGTCGCCGAAGGTGCCGCGCCCGCCGCGGCCGGCGTTGTTGACAAGCAGGTCGACCCGCCCGCCGCACTGCTGCTCGATTGCCTCCCGCACCTTCGCTGGAGCGTCGTCTGCGGTCAGGTCGACGTCAACGATCACGTGGTCGCCGCCGATCTCCGTGACTAGCTGCTCCATCAGTTCGCGGCGGCGCGCCACCAGTACAAGGCGGGTGCCAGGTTCGCGCGCGAGCCGCCGTGCAGTCGCCTCCCCGATGCCGCTCGACGCTCCTGTGATGACAGCGATCATTGGCCGATCCTAGACTCTCCGCATGGCCGCCACTTTTGACGATCCGCAGGCACTCGAGAAGCTCGCTGAGCTCGCCGTGGGGTTCGGCGCCAACGTGCAACCGGGGCAGATCGTCGCTATCGGTGCCGAGGAGGGCAAGGAGCAGCTTGCCCGCGCCCTGGCTACAGCTGCCTACAAAGCCGGTGCCAAGTTCGTCGACGTCACCTACTTCGACATGCACGTGAAGAAGGCGCGGATCGAGTTCGCTGACGAGGACACGCTCGACTACGTGCCGCCGTGGATCGGCGAGCGTGTACTAGCGCTCGGTGAGCATCGCGCTGCCCGCATCGGCATCAGCGGCCCAGCCACCCCGGGCCTGCTCGACGGTCTCGATCCAGTCCGCGTCGGCAAGGATTCGCTTCCGATGGTGCGGGAGTCGGGCAAGGTCGTCAACGACGCCACTACCAACTGGACGATCATCCCCGGCGCCAATCGGGCATGGGCAGAGTTCGTCTTCCCCGACCTCGATCCCGACGCGGCGTGGCAGAAGCTGTGCGACCAGCTCACCCACATCCTGCGGCTGGATGAGCCCGATCCGGTCGCCGCCTGGAAGGAGCGTGCCGACGTGCTGATCGGCGCGGCTGAGCGCCTGACAGCCCGCCGCTTCTCGGCGCTGCGTTTCGTGAGCGAAGGCACCGATTTGACCGTCGGTCTGCTGCCCGGGTCGAAGTTCCTTGCCGCTCAGTTCGAGACGGTTGGGGGTATCGAGCACCGACCGAACCTCCCGAGTGAGGAGATCTTCAGCGCTCCCGACCCGCAGCGGGTTGACGGGGTTGTGCGTGCGACCAAGCCACTCGTGCTCGGCGGTACCGAGATCGAAGGCCTCGAGGTCGAGTTCTCTGGCGGTCGTGCTGTGCGCATCGACGCCGACAAGGGCGCTGACGTGCTGCGCGCCTACACCGAGAAGGACGAGGGCGGTGCGCGCATCGGCGAGGTTGCGCTCGTTGACGGCGACGGGCGGATCGGCCCGATGGGCACCGTGTTCTACGACACGCTCCTCGACGAGAACGCTGCGAGCCACATCGCGCTCGGCATGGCGTACGAGATGTGCGTGGACGACGCCGACAAGCCCAACGTCAACCAGTCGCAGATCCACATCGACTTCATGATCGGCTCCGGCGACCAGGTCGTTTACGGCGTCGAGGCGGACGGCACCGAGGTGCCGGTGCTGTCTGAAGGCGTCTGGCAGATCTAGGTAGGTGGGTTGGGGCTTGCGGACGGCGCGGAGTGCAAACGCCGTCTCGCCGAAGCCGAGCTATCTTGTCTGGCGCACGGAGAGGTGCCGGAGCGGTTGAACGGGCACGATTGGAAATCGTGTAACGGGGGTTGACCTCGTTCGAGGGTTCGAATCCCTCTCTCTCCGTTTTCGCCGGTGGAAGTTAAAGTCCACCAATCTTGTGGCGATTAACGAATCTAGGTGCTAGAGTGCACCTCGAGCTGGCCAATAGGTCAGCGGTCACGAGTTTCAGCGCTAAGCCCCGGCTTGCTGAACGGCAACCCTCCAATCTGCGGCGGGGTGCCCCGGGTGAAGACCAGGCCCATTCACAGAGCCCATCTGTGAGGCAAGCGCGGACCCAGCGGTAGGCGGGGTCCAGTAACCCGAAAGGACCCCATCGTGAGCATCACCACCGAAGTCACAACCCGCGCAGCAGGCGTCGAACCACTGCTGGAACTGGTCAGCGCAAACCTGCGAGTCCCAGTCCTCGGCGGCGCCGACCGCCGCTATGTGGACTTGGACGTAGCGGCAACCGCTCCGGCGCTGGCGGTGGTCGCTGAGCGCGCAGCCCAGCTGCTGCCGCACGCAGGCAGCGTGCACCGCGGAGCTGGCCTGCCGTCGCGCTGGTCAACAGCGCTGCTCGAAGAGTCCCGCGAGCGCGTCGCGCATGCCGTTGGCACACGCTCGGAAGACGTCGTGATCTTCACCCGCAACACCACCGACGCGCTGTCGCTGCTCGCTAGTGCCGTACCTGCGGGCGCGGGCGTCGTAACGCTCGACATCGAACACCACGCGAACCTGCTGCCCTGGCAGCAGAGAGGCGACCACCGCGTCGTGTTCCACGCACCGACGCTGGCCGAGACCCTCGAGCGGCTCGAGCACGAGCTGGAGTACGAGCCCGCCGCGCTCGTGTCGGTCACCGGCGCTTCCAACGTGACGGGCGAGCTGCTGCCGATCGCCGAGATCGTTGAGATCGCACACCGCCACGGCGCGCGCGTCGCGGTCGACGGAGCGCAGCTGATACCGCACGGCGAAATCGATCTCGCGGAGACCGGCGTCGACTACCTCGCCTTCTCCGGCCACAAGGTCTACGCGCCGTTCGGCGCGGGAGTACTCGCCGGACGTCGCGACTGGCTCGACGCAGCCCCGCCGTACCTCCCTGGCGGCGGCGCAGTGCACGAGGTCTCGACCGTGCAGACAAAGTGGGCCAGCGCACCGCAGCGTCACGAGGGCGGCACGCCCAACCTCGTCGGCGCAGCAACGCTCGCCGACGCGCTTACGACGCTCGCGCGTATCCCGCTCGAAAAGCGTGCGGCTCACGAGCGTGCCCTGCACGCTTGTCTGGAAGCTGGCCTGAGTGCGATCGACGGTGTGCGCCTGCATCGCATCTGGAGCGACTCGGAGCGGATCGGAGTGGTCTGCTTCTCGGTTGACGGCTACGAGCCCGGCCACGTCGCTAGCTACCTGTCGGCCGAGCACGCCATCGGCGTGCGCGACGGCCGCTTCTGCGCCCATCCCCTAGTGCGCAGGTTGGACCTCGACCACGAGGGCGCTTTGCGCGCGAGCCTTGGTGTTGGCAGCTGGCGTGGCGACGTCGACCGCATCGTCGGCGCTGTCGGGCAGCTGGTGGACCAAGGCTCGCGGGCACGTTACGAGCAGATCGGTGGCCTGTGGGAGCCCTGCGGTGACGACCGGCGTGCTCCGTCGTGGCTGGTCGGCGACATCTCGGCCGCGCGGCCGTCGCCCTGCGGCGGTTAACGCGCCGCGGAGTGGCGTGGCGCCGGTGGCGCACTTACGTGCGCTCTAAGCACCTAGCTGCGCCACCGGCGCGCCGATTCGGCCCGGTGTGGCCTGACCACAGCCTGGGCACCTCAGGCCGGGTAGTGTCGCTGGCATGGCCATCGACCTCAGCGGCAAGGTTGCAATCGTTACCGGCGGCGCGGGCGGGTTGGGTTCAGCAACGGTCAGGGCGCTCGGCGCTGCGGGCGCGCAGGTGCTCGTGTCGGACATCAACGACATCGCGGGGAAGGCGCTCGCTGACGAGGTCGGCGGGAGCTACCACCACACCGACGTAGCGAGCTACGAGGAGAACGTGGACCTAGTGGAGACGGCGATCGCGCGCTACGGCCGGCTCGACTTCATCCACCTCAACGCTGGCGTCGCGACCTTCACCGCGCCCGGCTCGCCGTTCGATATCGACAAGTACCGCCGCGCGATGTCGATCAACCTCGACGGGGTCGTGTACGGCGCTCAGGCCGCCTTCGAGGAGCTCAAGAAGACAGGCGGCTCAGCTGTGGCCACTGCGTCGCTCGCAGGCCTTACAGGTGTGCCGATGGACCCCTTCTACAGCGCAAACAAGCACGCGGTGGTTGGCCTCGTACGCGCGCTCGGCCCGGCATGGATCGGCGAAGGCGTACGCATCAACGCAGTCTGCCCAGGGTTCGCCGAATCCGCGATCGTCGACCCGATCCGCGACTACCTGGACCAGGCAGGCCTGCCGCTGATCGACGCGGACATCGTGGCTGACACCGTCGTGCGGCTGTTCTGCGGCCCGATGACCGGCGAGTGCTGGTACATCCAGGTCGGCCGCGAGCCAGAGCCCTTCAACTTCCGCAACATCCCCGGCCCGCGGGTCGGCGCACAACAACCAACTGAAAGCGACCAACGCTGATGGACTTTGAACTCTCAGATCGCGCCCAGAAGCTCCGTGAGGAGCTGCTCGACTTTTCCGCGACCCACATCGAGCCCAACGAGCAGGTGTGGCTCGATCAGCTCGCCGCGGTGCCACCAGGCGAACATGTCCATCCGCCGATCATCGATGAACTCAAGGCCGAGGCGCAGAAGCGCGGGCTGTGGAACCTGTTCCTGCCCGACGAGGAGCACGGCGCTGGCCTGACCAACGTGGATTACGCGCCGCTTGCCGAGATCATGGGGCGCTACCGCTTCTTCGCCGAGGTCTGTAACTGCAACGCGCCTGACACCGGCAACATGGAGGTGCTGCACCAGTTCGGCACCCCCGAACAGCAGGCGCAGTGGCTGACGCCGCTGCTCGAAGGCAAGATCCGCTCGACGTTCTGCATGACCGAGCCGGAGGTCGCCTCCTCTGACGCAACCAACATCGGGCTGCGGATCGAGCGCGACGGTGACGAGTACGTGCTGAACGGCCGCAAGTGGTGGTCGTCGAACGTGTACCACCCCAACACGAAGATCCTGATCGTGATGGGAAAGACCGACCCGTCTGCGCCGACCTACCAGCAGCAGTCGATGATCCTCGTGCCGCTCGACACCCCTGGCGTAGAGCGTGTCCGCGACCTGACCGTGTTCGGCTACCACGACCCCGAGGGTCACGGCGAGGTGTCGTTCACCGACGTGCGCGTGCCGGCTTCGAACCTGCTCGTCGGCGAGGGCGCAGGGTTCATGATCGCCCAGGCGCGCCTAGGTCCGGGCCGCATCCACCACTGCATGCGCGCGATCGGTGTAGCCGAGCGGGCCCTTGAGCTGATGTGCGAGCGCGCCGACAACCGCGAAGCCTTCGGCAACCCGGTCAGCCACTACGGCAACATCAAGGACTGGATCGCCGAGGCCCGAATCGAGCTGGAAATGGCGCGGCTCTTGGTGATGAAGACCGCGTGGCTGATGGACACGGTGGGCAACAAGCACGCCCGCATCGAGATCTCGGGCATCAAGTTCGCGGTTCCGAACATCTGCCTGAAGATCGTCGACCGGGCCATCCAGGTGCACGGCGGAGGCGGCGTCTCGCAGGACTTCCCGCTCGCCTACGCGTACGCCGCGTTGCGCACTCTGCGCCTCGCAGACGGCCCCGACGAGGTCCACAAGATGTCTCTGGCGCGTCAGGAACTGCGCAAGCAGCGCGAGCGCCGCGGGGACGTTCGTTAACCGATTTTCAGTACCCACAAGGGTTCTGGGCGTTTTTCCGCCGAGGGGTCTGGTTAGGGTTCCCGGTACTGCAGTCCAACGAGGAGAACCTCACAACATGAACAAGACAGAGCTGATTGATGCTGTCGCTTCCGACAGTGGCCTGAGTGGGGCCGACGCCCGTAGGGCTGTCGAATCTCTCCTGGGCACCATCGAGAGCGCACTGGTGAAGGGCGACGAGGTCGCGATCACCGGCTTCGGCAAGTTCTCGGTCGCTCACCGCGGCGCACGTACCGGCCGCAACCCGCAGACGGGTGCAACGGTGCAGATCGCGGCCAGCAAGGCCCCGAAGTTCACCGCTGGTGCTGGCCTCAAGGGTGCCGTCAAGGCCTCTTAAGTCCTAAGCGTCTATTCCGGGGGCGCCTAGTGGCGTCCCCGGAGTGTTCGCTTCAAAGCGGGCTCAGCCGATCGCGAGCGTCCAGGGTTCGATCCGGGACGCTGTGACCAGGTTGTTCTTCACGTACGGATCGCTCGCAACGAACGCCTCAGCGCTCGCACGGTCCTCGAACACAAGCACCCCTCCGGTTGGCGGGTCTCCAACGGCTCCGCCCATCACGCAGCCGTTAGCGGCGAGCAGCGCGAGATGCTCCTCGCGGAACGGGCCGCGGCGCTCAAGGATGTCGGGCTCGTACTCGTAGGTGAGAATCGTCAGCTGCCGCATCTGGCGGACGCTAGCGTCATAGCCATGACCTCCGAGGCTCAGTACGGCAAAGAGACGGCGGAGGACGGTTCCTTCGTTCGCCAGCAGAGCGCGTTCCGCGAGCAGATCTGGGATCGCCCGGAGCCGGGCAAGTACCACCTGTACGTGTCATACGCATGTCCCTGGGCCTCGCGCACGTTGATTGCTCGCAAGCTCAAGAGGCTCGAGGATCTGCTGCCTGTGACGATCGTCGATCCGATCCGCGACGAGAAGAGCTGGCGCTTCACCTACGAACCGGACCCCGTCGCGGGGATGGAGTACCTGTCTGAGGCTTACGAGCGCACTCAGCCTGGTTTCGACGACCGTGTGACGGTGCCTGTGCTCTACGACCTCGAGACCGGCACGGTCGCCAACAACGAGAGCTCCGAGCTGATTCGCTTCTTCAACGCCTGGTCTGACGAAGGCCCGGACCTTTACCCCGAGGCGCACCGCGCGGAGATCGACGAGGTCAACGAGCGCGTCTACGGTGGCCTCAACAACGGCGTCTACCAGGCCGGGTTTGCGACGACCCAGAGCGCGTACGAGCGGGGCGCCAACAAGGTGTTTGAGACGCTCGCGTGGATGTCAGAGCGGCTGAAAGGCCAGCGCTGGCTGGTGGCCGGCACCGGCGAGCCGACCGAGGCGGACTGGCGGGCGTTCGTGACGCTGGTGCGGTTCGACGCGGTCTACGTCGGCCACTTCAAGTGCAACCTGCACCGCATCGCCGACGACCCGGTCCTCGAGGGCTACCTGCGCGACCTCTACCAGCAGCCGGGCATCGCTGAGACGGTCAACATGGACCACATCAAGCGGCACTACTACTGCACGCACGAGAAGATCAACCCGACCCGCGTGGTGCCGATCGGGCCCGAGCTACACCTCGACGGTCCGCACGACCGCGCGTCGCTGCCGGCCTAGCTCACCGAGAAGCGCACCTCGGCGCCCGGCCGCAGCTGCGCGGCGACATCGAGGCTGCGCTCGGTCGCCACAGCGATCACGGGGTACCCGCCGGTCGTCGGGTGGTCGGCAAGCATCAGGATCGGCTCGCCCGAGGGCGGCACTTGCAGCGCCCCGGTGACCATCCCCTCAGATGGAAGCTCGGCTTGCTCGCGGAGGCTCAGAGCTGGCCCGGTGAGCCGCAGACCAACGCGGTTGCTCTGTGGTGTCACGGTGAACGCAGCGCTAGCCAGCGCGGCGATCGCCTCGTCGCTGAACAGCTGCGCTCGGGGCCCGAGGATCAGCTCGATCAAGCCAGGCTGTGTCCCGCTGGCGCCTGCGTGTGGCGCTGATGGGACGCGACGGTCGTGGCCTAGTGGCAGCACGTCGCCGTCGCGCAGCGGAGCGGGGCCGAGGCCGGTGAGCGTGTCGGTCGCGCGGCTGCCGAGTTCTTGGGCGCAGTCGATGCCGCCGGAGACCGCGAGGTACGACCGCGTGCCGGTGGTCGCCTGCCCGACGACGAGCGTTTGGCCTGCCGCCGCCGCCACGGCGGTCTCGTAAGCCACAGGCTCCCCGTCCATCGTCGCCGGGGTTATCGCGCCGGTCAGCGCAAAGGTGGTGTCGGCATCGAAACGCACGCTCGGCCCGATCAGGGTGGCCTCGAGCGCGGCGCAAGCCTCGTCATTGCCCACGAGCGCGTTGGCTTGCCGCAGCGCGCCCCGGTCGAGCGCACCTGACGGAGGCACGCCGATGTGCGCCATGCCTGGGCGGCCGAGGTCCTGCACGGTCGTCAGCGGCCCTGACTTGAGGATCGTGATGCTCAACCGCCCACCTCCTCGAACCGCACCGCATCGCCCGGAGACACGAGCGCCGGCCTCGGCCGTGCGCTGTCGAACATGGTCGCTTCGGTAGTACCGATCAGCAGCCAGCCGCCCGGAGATGTTCTGGGGTACACGGCGCAGTAGCCGCCTCCGAGTGCAACAGCGCCGGCCGGTACCTCCGTGCGCGGCTCAGCGCGCCGGGGCAATTCGAGCTTCGGGTCGTCACCACGCAGATACGCGAACCCTGGAGCGAACCCGCTGAACGCCGCGGTGTACTCACATGCCTGGTGTCGGGCCACGAGCTCTTCGACCGAGAGCCGGGCGAGCGCGGCGGCCTCATGCAGGTCCGGGCCGTCGTAGCGCACCTCGATCGTGATCGACCGCGCTCGCTCGGGGGTAGGCCGCGCCTCGGAGTCAGCGGCAACCGCAGCCACCTCGGCGGCGTCCGGAGGGTCCTCGGTCCACACGAGGAGCACAGTCCGGTCCCCTGGAACTACCTCGGCCAGCGAACCCTGCCACCGCTCGCGTGCGGCGCTCGCAAAATCGAGCACCGCGGCAGCGCCGACTTCTACGAGCAGTCCGCGTTCGCCCGCTGGCAGTACCTCGATCATCGCCGTCTGAGGCCGAGCGCTGCCGC
>CAZLKZ010000017.1:30853-39689 GCA_964560235.1 uncultured Conexibacter sp.
CGTTCGCCCGCTGGCAGTACCTCGATCATCGCCGTCTGAGGCCGAGCGCTGCCGCCACCGCATGCGCGGTCGGCACCGCGTTGTCGCCGTCGCCGTGCACGCAGATCGTCTGCACCTCAAGCGTGATGGCCGCCCCGTCGACAGTTCGGAACGCGCTCCCGGAGCCGAGCGCCTGGGCCTGCGCGGCCGCTGCTGCAGGAGCAAGCACAGCGCCGTGGCGCTTGCGGTCCGCGAGTTGTCCCGGCGCCGTGTAGGCACGGTCTGCGAATCCCTCCACGAGGGTCGGCAGGCCGGACCGTTGCGCAGCGTCCAGCAGCGCGCTTCGAGGAGGACCGATCACGGTGATGCCAGGAACCATCGCTCCGATTCTGGAGCAGAACATGGTCGCTGCCTCAGCGTCTCGCGCAAGCCGGTGGTACATGGCTCCGTGCGGCTTTACGTGTTCAACGGCGACGTTGCGCGACTCGGCGACCTCCATCAGCAGCGACACCTGTGTGATCGCCTGCTCGGTGAGCCCGGCAGCAGTCAGTCCAAGCTCGCGCCGCCCGAACTGGCCCTTATCGTTGTAGCCGGGGTGGGCTCCGACAATCGTGCCGATCTCGAAGGCCGCGGAGCAGATCAGCTCCATCCGGTCACGATGCCCCGCGTGCCCGCCGCAAGCAACATTCGCGCGCGTGGCGTACCTCATCAGCTCGAGGTCTTGCGCAGCACCGGGAACGCCGGAGATCTCGCCTAGGTCGATGTTCAGGTCGGACGCCATTCGCCTCAGTGTCGGCAACGTACGCCCAAACCATCAGTGAAGTCGCCGATTGATCGGCAACCTGAGCCTCAGCTGCCGGGTACGCGGTGGCGCACCCGGCAACCGGGCAGGAGGATTAGGCCTCGTCGGAGACGGTGGCCTTGAAGGCGGCTGCCGCAACGAGTGCTGCTGCGAGGTTTGCCACCAGGTAGATCCAAATGTCGGAGAACTCGAACGCGCCCATGACGATCGCGCCGATCGCGACTGCCGGGTTGAACGCGCCACCGGAGATTGCGCCGACTGCGATTGCGCCGACGATCACCGTCGAACCGATCGCCAGGCCGTAGAACGAGTTGCCCTCGGTGCCCTTGGCGGTAGCGGTCTGAAGGACCACCCAGCACAGGGCAAAGGTGAACAGGAACTCTGCGAGCAGTGCCTTGCCGACCGAGTCGGGGCTGAACGCGGTATCGGGGTCAGCGCCGAACACGATCACGACGACACCGGCGACGATCGCGCCGAGCACCTGGGCGACCCAGTAGGCCGGCAGGTCTGCGGAGTCGAGCGCGCCGCGGGTCTTCGCCGCGAGGCTGACAGCAGGGTTGAAGTGGCCGCCGGAGATGTGTCCGCCAGCGAAGATCATCACCATCAGGCTGAAGCCGATGGCCAGCGGTGCGAGTGCGGAACCTGACGCGGACGCCAGTCCCACTGTCAGCACGAGGAAAAACGTGCCGATGAACTCGACGATCAACTTGCCTTGACTATTCATTGCGTCACTCTCCTCCGGATTGACAACTGCTAGGTGGAGGTACTTCCACGCGGGCTGCCGGTTACGGCACGGGACGCCAGGTGCACGCGATGTTGCAGATCGGTCAGGTGCCGCAGTAGGTGACGTAGCCGTCGCCGTTGGGCCCGGGCTCCGCGTAGCGTTCTAGCCCGTCGCGCTCGGTGAACGGGTTGGTGACGACTCCCAGCAACCGTTCAAACGCTGTGCTGTCTCCCGCAGCGGCCTCCTCGAGCGCCTCCTCGACCAGGTGGTTGCGCGGGATGTAGACCGGGCTGCTCGCCTCGATCTGGTCGGCACAGTCGTTGCGGTCGCGGCCCTCGGCGTCGAGGCGCTCCTGCCACTGAAGTGCCCACTCGTCCCACCGCTCGGTGTTGAGCACGCGGGCGCGTGAGGCGTCCCTGTCGCCGCGCAACGTGCTCGCGAGCGACCTCATCATCCCCGTGTAGTCGATCTGCTCGGCCCGCATAAGGTCGAGCAGCCCGCCGAACAGCTCCTCGTCACCCGCGGCTGGCTCAGCCAGGCCGAGCTTGCTTCTCATCCCGGCACGCCAGTGGCCGCCGAACCGCTGGGGGAACGTGTGGAGCACCTGGGTGGCATCTGCCACAGCCTGCTCGCCGCCATCGCCGATCAGCTGCACCAGCGCCTCGGCGAACCGCGAGAGGTTCCACTGGACAAGCCGCGGCTGCGCACCGTAGGCGTAGCGGCCGCCGTGGTCGATCGAGCTGAACACCGTGAGCGGATCGAAGCCGTCGAGGAACGCGCACGGCCCGTAGTCGATCGTCTCGCCGGAGATCGTCGTGTTGTCGGTGTTCATTACGCCATGCACGAAGCCGATCAGCATCCACTGGGCGACGAGCCGTGCCTGGGCCTCGGTGACTGCAGTGAGCAGGCCTAGGCAGCGGTCCCCTGAATCGGCGGCCTCGGGATGGTGGCGCTCGATCATCTCGTCAGCGAGCCGCCTCACGAGCTCGCGGTCACCGCGCGAGGCGGCGAGCTCGAACGTTCCGACCCGGACGTGGCTCGCGGCGGTGCGCGCCAGCACCGCGCCCGGGGTTGCGCCGCCGTCTCGGTAGATCTGCTCGCCCGTGAGCGTCACTGCGAGCGAGCGAGTGGTGGGCACGCCCAGCGCGTGCATCGCCTCGGAGACGAGGTACTCACGCAGCATTGGTGCAAGCGCGGCCTTGCCGTCGCCGCCACGCGCGAAAGGCGTTCGGCCCGAGCCTTTGAGGTGCAGGTCGGTACGGACACCGGCAGGAGTGGTGAGCTCGCCGAGCAGCATCGCGCGCCCATCGCCGAGCTGCGGCACCCAGGTACCGAACTGGTGCCCGGCGTACGCCATGGCGGCGGGTGCCGGATCGGTGTCGGCCGCGCCAGCAAGCTGCGCGACGACCTGCGGCGAGCTGAGCAGCTCCGGGTCGAGTCCAAGGGTGCTCGCAAGGCCCCGGTTGAGCACGACCAGCTGCGGGTCCGGGAAGTCCGACGGACGCCAGCGCACGCAGAGCTCGGGGAACTCGCGAGCAAAGCGATCGTCAAGTTGGAGGCCCTGCGTTGCCGAAGTCGGCATTGCCTTCAGAGTAGGAGGGGTTCCACAGTCCCGCGGCGCCACGTCTAGCGCTGATAATCAGTAGCTTGCCCGGGTCGATCCACTCGACCGGCCCGGCATGGACAACGACCTGATCCTCATCGTGGTGATCGGCGCGGCACTCGCGTTCGACTTCACCAATGGATTTCACGACACGGCAAACGTCGTGGCTACCGCGATCTCGACCCGCGCAATGGGCCCGAAGGTCGCAATCGCCGGTGCCGCGGTGCTGAACTTCGTCGGCGCGCTGCTCTCGTACCACGTCGCGACAACTGTCGGGACGGGCCTCGTTGAGGCAGGGGCGATCACGACGAACATCGTCTTCGCCGGCCTCATCGGCGCGATCGTTTGGAACATCGCCACCTGGTACGTCGGGCTGCCATCCAGCTCGTCGCACGCGCTTTTCGGCGGCCTGATCGGTGCGGCGGTCGTCGCCCAGGGCTTCGACGTGGTCAAGGGGGAGGGCGTCGTCGACAAGATCATCGTCCCGGCGCTCGTATCGCCAGTGCTCGCGTTCCTCGTCGCCGGGATGGCGGTGCTGATCTTCTACCGGCTGCTCGGACGCCGGCGCCCTGGCCCGATCAACCGCGGGTTCCGTCTCGGCCAGGTGATGTCGGGAGGCATGCTCGCGATCGCACACGGCACCAACGACGGTCAGAAGACGATGGGCATCATCGTGCTCGCACTGATCGCGCACGGCAACATCGCCGCCGACGACTTCCACGTACCGACGTGGGTCGCACTGGCCGCCGCAAGTGCGCTGGCCGCAGGCACCTACGTGGGCGGCTGGCGCATCATCAACACGCTCGGCAACCGCATCCACAAGATGGACTCAGCGCAGGGCTTTGCCGCTCAGTCGGGCGGCGCAGCGGTGATCCTCACCGCATCGCACCTGGGCTTTCCGCTTTCGACCACCCACACGATCTCCGGTGGCGTGATCGGTTCGGGCGCCGCTAAGAGCGTCTCCACCGTGAAGTGGGGCGTGGCCGGCAACATGCTCGTTGCTTGGGTCCTGACCCTGCCTGCCGCGGCTGCCACGGCGGGCATCATCTACGGCTTCACCCGCCTGTTCGGCACCGGCGCAGCCGGCCCGGTCGTCGTCTCGATCATTGCGATCGCGTTGCTCATCGTTGCGTTCGTGCGCCGTAGCCGCGCTGGACGTCCGACAACAGCGGCGGCCCCGTCATGAGCTCGGCCGCAGCGATGATCAACTGGGCAGACCTGTTCGAGGTCGTCTACGTGTCGCTAGCGATCACGCTGGCTGTCTCCCTCGCATATTCGCTGCTGCTTTACGGTGCCGTGCGCTCGGTGGACAAGCGACGTGAAGGTGCGGCAGCAGCATCAGCAGCGTTCGGCGTGCTCGCGGTTATCGGTGGACTCGCCGTGGCTGCAGTCGTCATCTTCGGCTTCTCGATCATCATCAAATGAGCACCACTCGACAGGACACCTGACATGAGCCGCTTCTCCCAGATCTTCGTCTCCAAGGACCGCGCCTACTTCGACCTGTTCGAGGCCGCCGCCAACAACACCTCGCAGGCCGCGACGCTGCTCGATCAGCTGCTCGCGACCTTCCCCGAGCAGAAGCACCTCGCCAAGGAGATCGGCGAGCTCGAGAACGTAGGCGACAGCATCACCCACGACCTGATCACGCGGCTCAACAACACTTTCGTCACCCCGATCGACCGCGAGGACATCATCGAGCTCGCAGGTGCGCTCGACGACATCACCGACCTGATCGACGAGGTCGCCGACTATCTAGGCCTTTACAAGATCGAGGCGCCGATGGAGCAGGCCCAGCGGCTTGCCGGGGTCCTTGCGAAGGCGACGGCACTGATCGCCGAGGCGATGCCGCGCCTGCGCGACTTCAAAGAGATCGACCGCTACTCGGCCGAGATTCACAAGCTCGAGAACGAGGGCGACCGAGTCGTCCGCGAAGGGCTTGCGGCTCTGTTCGAGGGCGGCATCGACCCGATGGTCGTGATCCGGTGGAAGGACCTCTTCGACCGCCTCGAAGAGGCCATCGACGCCTGCGAGCGAGTGGCGAACGTGCTCCAGGGCATCGTGCTCAAGAACCGGTAACGCCGCTACCGCACGAACCGCTCGATGCCATCGGCGATGGCGCGGGCGGCCCTCAGGCGGTACTTGGCCGATGACATCCGGCGAGCATCGGCGGTGTTCTTCATGTTGCCGGTCTCGATGAAGACGGAGGGCACGTCGGACAGGCGGAGGCCGCCGAGGTCGCCGCGGCGGTCGATGCCGTTGCGGCCCAGGTAGGTGGAGTACGGCTCGCCGGTGCCGGCGCGGAATGCTCCCCTGAGGGAGGCCGCGAGCCGGTGAGAGCTGCTGAAGATGTCGTCGGTGAGCCCCGGGATCTTCGACGGCTCGATCACGTGAAAGCCGCGAGCTGACGGCGCGGCGCCGTCGGCGTGGATCGAGACCACAGCGGCGGCGCGGACTCGGTTGGCGATACGGGCCCGCTCGTCGATGCAGGGCCCGACGCCGCGGTTGCTCGAGCGCGTCATCACGACCGTCGCGCCGCGGTTACGAAGCACCCTGCGCAGGCGCACCGCGACGTCCCAGTTGAACGCGGCCTCGGTGAGTCCGGACGTGGTGGCGGTGCCCGTGGTGTCACACGCCTTGCGCACTCCCTGGCCGATCGGCACGAGCCGCTTGATAGCGCCCGGGTTGCGAGCGTTGCCGCCGTTGTGGCCGGGGTTGACGGCGATCGTCGTGCCGGAGAGCGGCGCCGCGTGGGCTGCGGGAGTGGCGACGAGCAGCAGGACTGTGAGCGGGGCGAGCGGGCGGCGCACCTGAGCGAGGTTAGGTCTCTGCGCAACGCCTCCTCGAATGGGCCCGGCGGGTTTCGAACCTGCGACCTCTCGCGTGTGAAGCGAGCGCTCTCCCACTGAGCTACGGGCCCTCGGCCGAGCAGAGTATCGCGGCGGTGGTCCGTGCGGGGCGTCGCTGCGGCCACTCAGTAGTCCCGCGCCGCCACTGTGAGCGCCTATTGTGCGTTCACAGTGGCTCGCGCATTCGAAGGCTGGACGTACATGCTGCCCGGCGCGGCCCTGCTCACGTTCATCGTGACGTGGGGGTCGAGCCCGCCCGCCGCTGTGCTGATCGTGGCTGGGGTGCTCCTCGCCGGTGCTGTGCTCGCGGCCGTCCATCACGCCGAGGTCGTCGCTCACCGTGTGGGTGAGCCGTTCGGCTCGTTGGTCTTGGCCGTGTCGGTGACTGTGATCGAGGTCGCGCTGATCGTCACCCTGATGACCGCCGGTAAGGGGGAGACAGAGACGCTGGCACGTGACACGGTCTTCGCCGCGGTGCTCATCTGCCTCACTGGCATTGTCGGCGTGTCGCTGCTCGCTGCGTGCTTGCGCGACCGCACCGCGAGCTTCAACTCTGAGGGCAGCGCCACTGCTCTGGCGACTGTCGCCGCGCTCGCGATCCTCACGCTGGTGGTCCCGCAGTTCACGACATCCAAGCCGGGTGCCGAGTTCTCTGGGAGTCAGCTTGCTTTCGCGGCAGTCGCTTCCGTGGTCCTCTACGGCTCTTTCGTCTTCGTGCAGTCGGTGCGACATCGCGACTACTTCTTGCCGCCTAAGGAGGCGCAGCTCGACGACCACGCCGCACCGCCCACCGGGAGGCAGGCGATCTTCAGCCTCGGGCTGCTGCTTGTCTCGCTCGTAGCGGTCGTCGGGCTGGCGAAGCTCGAGTCGGCTCCGATCGAGGACGCCGTCTCGTCGATTGGAGCCCCACAGTCGGCGGTCGGTGTTGTCATTGCGCTCTTAGTGCTGGCTCCAGAGACGCTGGCGGCGGTGCGCAACGCGTTGCGTGGTCGAGTACAGGTGAGCTTCAACCTGGCATTCGGTTCTTCGCTCGCGAGCATCGGGCTCACCATTCCCGCGATTGCGATCGCGTCGATCTGGATCGACGGTCCGCTGGTACTGGGCCTGGAGCCGATTCAGATGGTCATGCTGTTCATCGCCCTGCTGGTCAGCGTTCTCACGGTCTTGCCTGGGCGAGCAACGATGCAGGAGGCGACCGTGCATCTGGTGCTGTTCGGCTCGTTCCTCTTCTTTGCTTTGAACCCGTAGCCGGGCTTCGCCTATCGGCCGGCGTGCGGCGGCTTGGCGCGATACATCGCCTGGTCAGCCTCGACGAACACAGCGTCGTCGCTCTTGACCGTGTCGTCCATCAGGGCGACGCCGATGCTCGCGGTCACTCCCACGGTGCCTCCGGGCACGGAGATCGTGGTGAGCTCTACGGCCCTGCGGAGCTCTTCGGCGAGCAGGTTGGCCTGCGTCTTCGAGACATTGCTGAGCAGCACCGCGAACTCGTCGCCGCCGATTCGGGCCAGTGAGTCGCTCTCGCGCAGCCGCTTGCTCAGAGCTTCGGCGATCGCAACGAGCAGCTGGTCGCCTGCCTTGTGGCCGTGCGCGTCATTGACCGGCTTGAAGTCATTGAGGTCCATCAGCAGATACGCGGCGCGTTCTCCGTACCGCTGGCTACGGGCCACCTGCCGGCTCAGCTCCTCCTCGAACCGGCGGCGGTTCCACAGGCCCGTGAGCGGGTCGTGGTCTGCCAGGCGGTGCAGGGAGTCCTCCATCCGCTTGCGGTCGGAGATGTCCTTGATCTGCGAGAGGAAGTGGAGCGGCTCGCCGTCGACGCCGCGCACGAGCGACACGTACAGGCTCACCCAGATCTCCTCGCCCTTGGCGGTGAAGTAGCGCTTGTCCATCGAGTAGCGCTCGATGTCGCCGGCGAGTATCTGGCGGATGAACGCTTCGTCAGCATCGAGGTCGTCAGGGTGTGTGATCTCTTGGAAGGTCTTGGCGAGTAGCTCGCCGTTCTCGTACCCGGTGATCTCGCAGAGCGCCCGGTTGACCTTCATGAAGGTTCCGTCGAGTTCGACGAGCGCCATGCCGATCGGTGCATCCTCGAAGGCCGTTTCGAACTGCCGGCGCAGGTCGTCTGCCGCGCGCTGCTGGGTGACGTCGAGTGACAGCACGTAGCCGCCGATCACTTCGTTGTTGCCGTTCTTGATCGGTGTGAATTGGGAGGTGAACACGCTGCCTTCGGGTGTTACTTCCTCCTCCATCGAGCTCTCGCCCGCGATCGCAAGGCCGTAGTGCGGCACGTAGCGGTCGTACAACGGCGCGGGCAGCACGTCGCGCACATGCCTCCCAACCATGCCGCCTGGATCGAGGCCGACGTTGCGCAAGATCGGCCCCGCGGCGGCGACGATCTTCAGGTCACGATCGAACGCCACCAGCGACGTGAACGGCATCGATTCGAGGATCGACCAGCCGAGCTGGCCGGACTCGACGAGCTCCTCAAGGGTTGCGTGATCGGGCACCTTCATACGCGAGTACATCAGGGGGACATTTCCGCATCGGCAAATCGGCGGAAGACCTGTAGACCTGGCTCGCGATTCACGTGGCCTAGACTCGCTGGCGGTGTCCGGGTGCGACCGGCGTGACGCCGGCTCGTGAACCAGGTCAGGTCCGGAAGGAAGCAGCCTTAAGCGACCACCGGTGGGTGCGCAGTGGTCGCATCCGGCGCCACTCTAGACTGGCTGTCCCGTGGAAGCTGGACCGTCTCTCTACCGCCGTCACCGCCCTCGCACGTTTGCCGACGTGGTGGGGCAGGAGCACGTGGTGCGCACTCTGCGCAACGCGATCGAGACCGGCCAGGTGCACCACGCGTACCTGTTCGTTGGTTCACGCGG
>CAZLKZ010000018.1:0-35583 GCA_964560235.1 uncultured Conexibacter sp.
ACCAACAGCGTTGGCCTCCATGAACAGCGCCACGGCGTCACCACCGAAGTCGTTGCCGCCGATCGCGACAGGACGCCCGGCCTCGAAACGGACCGTTACGTCCTCGGTTGCGATCTCGACGTCCTGATCCCAGAAGCGCACGCCCATGATTGGCTCGACGATCTCCATCGACTCGTCGAGGTGCTCGAGCGTCTTGGCCTCATGGGTCGCGCCCAGGATGTTGGCGTCGGTGGAGTAGGCCTTCTCGGCCGAAGCGCGGTAGGGGAGGTCGCGCTCGGTGAGCCATTCGGACATCTCCTGGCGGCCGCCAAGCTCAGAGACGAAGTCCGGATCGAGCCACGGCTTGTAGATCCGCAGCTGCGGGTTGGCGAGCAGTCCGTAGCGGTAGAAGCGCTCGATGTCATTGCCTTTGAAGGTCGACCCGTCGCCCCAGATCGACACGTCGTCGGCTGCCATCGCCCGCACGAGCATCGTGCCGGTGACCGCCCGACCGAGCGGCGTGGTGTTGAAGTAGGTCTTGCCGCCGGCGCGAATGTGGAATGCTCCGCAGGCGATCGCGCCGAAGCCCTCTTCCACGAGCGCGCGCTTGCAGTCGACCAGTCGCCCGAGCTCGGCGCCGTACTGCTCGGCGCGGCCTGGGATCGAGTCGATGTCGTCCTCGTCGTACTGCCCGAGATCGGCGGTGTAGGCGCACGGCACAGCGCCCTTCTCACGCATCCACGCGACCGCGACCGACGTGTCGAGACCGCCGGAGAAGGCGATGCCGATTCGCTCGCCGCTGGGTAGTGACTGAAGGACCTTTGACACGGCTCAGAGCGTAGTGCAGGGGTTTTTCTTTCTGTCCGCCGGGTGTTCGATTCTCTCCCGCTCAGTTGACGGTCAAGGACGGCAAAACCACAGGCAACGGACTGCGGGCGTGGCAGATCGCCGCGCTCGACGGCATGGCCGCTTGGGAGTCTGGCTCATACCTGATTTCGGCGGCCCCCGGCGCGGGCAAGACGCGCCCGTCGATCGAGATCGCTAAGCGGATGTTGCGCGCCAAGGCGATCGACCGAGTCGTGGTGGTGTGCCCGACCGCGCCGCTGACTCGCCAATGGGCCGACGCAGCCGCTGAGCAGGGCCTGCAACTTCAGCCCGATGCTGGCGACCTCAAGCCTCCGCGGGACTTCCACGGCATTTCGGTCACCTACGCGAAGGTTGTGACCTCCGCAGCTCGCTGGTCGGCCCAGATGACCGACCGCACGCTGATCATCGCCGACGAGGCCCACCACCTCGGCGAGGAGCTCGCCTGGGGCGAGTCGTTCAGCGCCGCGTTCGGCAAGGCCAAGCGCTGGCTGCTCTTGTCGGGTACTCCGTTCCGCTCCGACACCTCGCCGATCCCGGGCGTGCGCTACGACAACGAGGGGATCGCGGTCGCTGACATCTCCTACTCGTACGCCGATGCCGTGCGCGACGGTGTGTGCCGCCCCGTACATTTCGTGCCATTCGACGGAATGCTGCAGTGGCAGTCAGGGGACGACGTCATCGAGGCCGGTTTCGACACCGTGTTGTCCACGCGCGAGTCCTCTCGCCGCTACCGCACAGCGATCTCCACGGAGCTCGCCGACGGCCTGCCGCGGATCATCGCCCAAGCCGACGAGCGCCTGCAGCAGGTCCGCGACGGCGGTCACAAGGACGCGGCCGGCCTGGTCATCGCCGCCGACGCCGAGCACGCCAGGCGCGTCGCGAAGATTCTGCGCGAGGTGTCGGGCAAGGCTCCAGCCGTCGTGCTGCACGCCGAGGCGGGCGCTCACGACCGGCTCGCGGCGTTCAGGGAGTCGCGTGAGCGCTGGATCGTCGCCGTGAACATGGTGTCCGAGGGCGTCGACATACCCCGGCTACGCGTAGGCGTGTACGCGAGCGCTGCGAAGACCCCGCTGATTTTCAGGCAGGTGGTCGGGCGGTTCGTGCGCACGATCAAGGGTCGTGCGCCAGAGCCCTCGTGGCTGTTCCTGCCCGCCGACCCGGTGCTGCGCAACCACGCAGAGCAGGTCGACGGCGAACTGCGGCACATCCTCAAGCCGTCGGGGGGAGAAGGCGAGTTCGACGAGCGACCCGAGCGGGTGGAGACCGAGCGCAGCGAGGAGCTTGAGTACGCAGCACTCGCCGCCGACGTGTCCGCCCAGTCACAGATGTCGCTGTTCGGCGGGCCCGCGGTCGTCCGCTCGTTCGCACCGGCCGCCCCCGTGCAGCCGGTATGGGCGACAGAAGCGGCTGACGCGCCCGACGAGCCAGAGCCAGAGCCCGAAGGGCCCTCAGCGTTCCAGCGGCGCAAGATCTTGCGGGCGAAGCGCAAGAACCTCGTGAACGACCTCGGTCGCCGCGACAGGCGCACTCACGCCGACATCAACGCGTGGCTCAACAAGCGCATCGGCATCTCGCGCGTAGAAGACGCCACGATCGAGCAGCTCGAGCAGTCCGTTGACCTGCTGCTTGATGCCCTGTCTGGTAAGCCCACCGCCCTCCGATAACGCTGAGCGGTGCGGACGCACCGCCCCAGAAAGGAGTTGACCCGGCGGCGCTATCGCGCCACCGGGTCGAGGGGGGAGGAACTCCTGTTGCTCTCTCGTACGAACGCGATTCTGTTGTCAGCGGCCGGTCCAAGAGCCGCTCACTTCGCTTGTTCGTGATGAGCACTATGGAGGGCGAACCCTTGGCGAGCCTGAGGCCTACCTAAGACTTTTGTAAGTACCTGAAAGCCTCCCGGAGGGCACCTTGCTGCGCACGGCGCTTGCTCTAGAATCGGGTGCATGATTCGCAAGCTGATCGCAACAATGGTCGCTGGCGCCGCGCTCGCGGCCGGACTCTCGGTCGGCACCTCGCCCGCGTCCGCGATCGTCTTTTGCGGTGCTAACCACGCAGACGGTTTTGTTGGCGGTCAGTACTGGGTGATCGGTCAGGGCGTCTCTGGCTGCGAGTACCGCTATGTCGTGTACTACACGACCGCGTCAGGGCGCGCGACGGTGCAGTCTGCCCCGGCCTGGGTGACACCCCAGTTCGGTATCCGAACCTCCGAAGCGGTCAGGGTCGGGACGCTCATGACCGTAGTCGAGCAATACCGTCCTAAGGGCAAGCCCAGTCAGCAGGGTCAGCGGACCTGGCAGCTGTTCAAGCTCTTCTGACGCTCGCGGTCTTGCGAGCACATGTTCGCCTCCTGCTACCGTCCGGCCCACGTGTGGCATGACGCCGCACGGGCAGCTGCCAGTCCTGTCGCTGTGAGCCACTGAGGTTCACACCGCCGTTTCGGGTGTTTGCCATCCGAAACGGCCCGCGCTGACAGAGCAGCGGCCTTCTCAAGAAAGAGTCAGATGTCTAAGTCTTCTGCTGGCGAAAAGTCCGCCAGCTTCCGTTCGCTCGGGCTCAGCCCGGCGGCCGTCGGTGCCCTCGAGGCGCGCGGCTACACCCACACCCTTCCCGTCCAAGAGATGGTGCTGCCCGACGTGCTCAAAGGGCACGACGTGCTCTGCAAATCACCGACAGGCTCGGGCAAGACGCTCGCCTTCATGGTGCCGCTGCTCGATCGCCTGGACTCCAACACAGCTCCACGCCCCGCAGCGCTGATCCTCGCTCCGACACGCGAGCTGGCCTCACAGATCGTCGAGGAGTCACGCTCGATCGCTCACGCACGCGCGCTCAGCATCACCGCCGTCTACGGCGGCGTCGGTATTCACAAGCAGGCACGCGAGGCCGCACGCTCGCACGTGATCGTCGCGACCCCGGGTCGCCTTGAGGACCTCCTCGAGCGCCGCGCGTTCGGCCTCGACCAGATCCAGATCCTGGTGCTTGACGAGGCCGACCGCATGCTCGACATGGGCTTCAAGCCCCCGATCGACCGCATCGTGCGCCAGATCCCCCGCGATCGTCAGACCCTGTTCTTCTCAGCGACGCTCGATGGCGAAGCTGGCCGGATCGCCAAGAGCTACACCCGCGAGCCGCGTAGCCATGAGTTCGCTCCGCCGACGCGTCCGATCACGGAGATGGAGCATCGCTTCGTCGACACCCGTGGCGCCGACAAGGTCGACGTGCTGATCGGAGAGCTGCGCAAGGTCGACGACCTGGCGATCGTGTTCGTGCGCACCAAGCACGGCGCCGACCGCCTCACCAAGAAGCTCAACAAGTCGGGCGTCGGCACCGTCGCGATGCACGGCGGCAAGTCGCAGAACCAGCGCGAGCGCGCACTGCGCGAGTTCGAGAGCGGCCAGGTCGGGGTGCTCGTCGCGACTGACGTCGCCGCCCGCGGCATCGACATCGACGGCATCAGCCACGTCATCAACTACGACGCACCCGAGGACCGCGAGTCCTACGTGCACCGCATCGGCCGCACCGCTCGTGCCGGCCGCACCGGAGCGGGCGTGACCCTCGTGCAGCCCGAACAGATCGGCGACGTCGCCGTGATCGTGCGTGAGATCGGCCTGCAGGACTCGTACGCGAAGGGCGGGATGGACCCCGACGCGCGCCCTCTGTCCAAGAAGGCGAAGGCCGCTGCCAACAAGCAGCGCACGCCACACCGCGGACCTGGCGCATCGACCCGCAGCAAGCCCGGCGGCGGTCGCAGCGAGCAGGCCGGTGGCCACAAGAAGAAGCACGGCCACGGCAGCCGCAACAACCACTCCGACGGCCCGTCCGCCGGTGGCAGCAAGAGCCACGGTGGCGGCGGCCGCAAGAAGCACGGCGCAGGATCGGGCAAGCCGAAGCGCTCGGGCGGCGGCGGTGGCGGTAAGCCGGCGCTCGTGGCCTCAGCCGGTGGCGGTAAGCGCCGCGGGCGCTAGCGCAGTCCGGTGGAATGTGCAGAAACCTGCGGTAGCCGCCGGTTTCTGTACAAACCGCGGCTCAGCCGCGGTAGCTGACGCGCTCTGGCGCCAGGCTGAACGTGATGCGCTGCTCGCCGGGCTGCCGGAACGGGTAGCTGTCTACATCCATGTACTTCTTGGCGAGCGCGTCGATCGTTTCGTCGGCGCCCTCGTGCGTGTCGCCGACCAGTGAAGCTGTGACAGCGGCGAACTCGTACGGGTTCTCGGCGTTGTGAATCGACAGCGTCGCACCGCCCTCGCGCCTCAGCGCTGCGGGCCAGGCCCGTCCCTCGGCTGAGTTGACGATCAGGTTGTCGCCGTCGGTGTGCACCCACAGCACGGCAGACAGGATCGTGCCGTCCTTGCGGTTCACCGAGAGGTGAGCAAAGTTCTTGCCCTCGAACAGGGCACGTGCTTCAGGGGAGAGGGGCTCAGGCATGCACCGAGCCTAGAGCCTCACGGAGCCCACAACGAACCGAAGTGCCCCCGGTGGGATTCGAACCCACGACCATCGGATTAAAAGTCCGGTGCTCTAACCAGCTGAGCTACAGGGGCACCGGGAAGCCTATGACAAGGCCGGGGGCTCTAGACTGCTCGACCTGCGCCCCCATGGTGTAGCGGTTAGCACGCAAGCCTTTCACGCTTGAAGCAGGGGTTCGATTCCCCTTGGGGGTATTCCGAGGTGCCTTAAGTGGCTTGTTCGAATCTGGCGCGACCTTGGCCGTGGGTTGCTGTTTGACAGCCCCCCCCCAGTGGATGGGTATGGTGCCGCGCATGTTCTCTCGGGTCGGTCGGGTCCTTGTAGGTGTTCTTGTCGTTCTTTGGGTGTTCGCTGCGGGCGCACAGGCGAAGGAGTACGTCCTGGAAGATTGGGATGGTCCGGCTCCCGTGAAGTCGTGGTTGTCGAATCCGCAGCTGGATGTGAATGGCTGGCAGCCAGCGGTCTCGGACATGTCCTCGTTCGCAACGTCGCTTGGGCCGACTTCGTGGTCGCCGCGCGGTTTGTATGCCACGTCGTATTTGTCGTTGTTTGCTCAGCCGGGGACTGCTGAGTGGCGGTTCAAAGCGCCCGGCACATCGACGGTCTATAGGGCTGATTACGCGCCGGTGTTGACCCGAACGGTTGGCTGCGTGAACCTTGGTATGCGTAGTGCTGCCGGGGGATGGCAGGACACCGTCAACGGCTACCCAGGTGGTTTTGCGCGCCGGTCAGCGCATCCGTCGGCATGTACTCCCGGCGCGATAGTTCCGTTCACGCCTGTCGGGCAGGTGTACGTCGGGTTCTCGTTCGGCAGGCAGGTGTACTGCTCCAACAGCACAGCGCTTTGTGCCAGGACCGGGAGTCCAGTCGGGAACAGTGCGGTCTTCGGTGTTCAACGCACCCGGCTCCTGCAACCCCGGTTCGACGCCTACCTGCCCGGCACACGCCTGTACCTAACCGACTACGACAAACCGACCTTCCAAGCAGGAGCGAACACCCTGACCGACTGGGTCAGGGCCGGCACCGGAACGGTGACGGCGAAGGCGACCGACACAGGGCTCGGTGTCAAACGCGTCACCGTGACCGCACCCGCCCTCGGTGGGACAACGGCCCAATCGAAGACAACCGAGCACCCTTGCACCGGTGATCGCAACGACCGCTGCCCCGCAAGTTGGAACACTGCTCGGCCTTCGCTGTCTGCCTCGCTGACCTACAACGTCGATCAGCTCCCCGAAGGCGTAAACCAGTTCACCGTCACTGCGACGGACATCGTCGACAACACCAGCGCCACAGATACCACGTCGACCCCGCAGGCAAAGGTCGACCGAAGCGTACCCACCAACATCACCGTCACCGGGCCGCTTATCGATGACGAGGACCACTACTTAAACGGCAGCGACCCCGTCGCCGTCCACATCACAGCAACAGACCCCAGCGCCTCAGACGGGCAACAACTCTCCGGCATCAAAACGATCCACATCGAAGAAGCGGGCGGAGCGACGGTGGCTAGCAAGACGCTTACTTGCACAGGGACCCTGGGTCGCTGTGCAGCCATGGTAAGCGAGGATCTCACAGCCGACCTGACAGCATTGCCGGAGGGCAAACACACATTGCGCGCGGTGGTTTCTGACGAGGCAGGCAATACCGCCATCACAGACGCGTGGAGCGTGTTCGTAGACCGAACCGCGCCCACGATGGACGGCAACATCGACGTTGTCCTAGACGAGAGTGCAGGCATCGCGGACCTGTCCTGGGATCCCGTCGCAGATCCAGCTCTACCCACCGGCGACGCCGGTTCCGGTTTCGTGTCGTACTCGGTCCGCACACGCCCTGGCGGAGGGATATGGACCACCCCGCAGACGCTGCCCCCCGAATCTTTCCTCTCTGTTGAACTCGGAGCCCACACTGCGGGCGACTCGATCGACTACGAGATCAGCGTGCGGGACCGAGTGGGTAACGTGGCGGTCTTCGCAGCTAGCACGACCGTATCCCTGACCGAAGTGACCGCTGGCGACGACGGCGACTATGCCCCTGGAGAGCAGAGTCTCCCCGGCGGCCCAGTTGACCCCGGCGAGGACGCCACTTGGCGCAACGTGGATCCGGATGGGGAAACGGACACGCCTTCTCCTGATCAGGCGGGAACCACGAGCGCAACCCGCTCGTTGCTACCCGCGCCACTAGCCGCGACGGCCAGCACGTCGAGCTACGACACGATTCTGTGTGCGCGCGACGGTTTCGCCAGCCCCTGCGGCACCTACTCCGGACGCAATGCAGCCGAGTACGCGCGCAAGTACGCGCAGACGAACCATGGCGCGGATCGAAACCACGACTACACGTACTACGAGAGCGATTGCACCAACTTCGCCAGCCAAGTCCTGCACTTCGGCGGCATGCACTTCATGCGCACGCGAGCGGGAATCAACGACCCACGCCACGACGATAACGACCTCTACGTCAAGGGCGCCGGCTCGTGGTGGTCACAGAAGTACACCGACACCTTTGGGCGTACGAGGTACAGGAACTCGAACTCATGGTCGGTGGGCTGGGTCCTGTACAACCAACTGATGGACCACGGACTAGCGCGAGTAGTCGGACGAACAGAACGCCTGCGGTCCGGCGACATCATCTTCTACTGGTGGAAGGGTCGGTCACGAATCGAGGACATCAACCACGTCAACGTGGTGTCTCAGGTGAAACGCCGCCGCGTATTCATCTCGCAACACACGACCGATCGTGCTAACGAAACGATCCGGGCGTTCAACGACAGGGCTCGCGCGGATTGGCCCAGCTTTGACCGAGTAGTGCTGCGGCCTGTCGCGACGAGGTTTGATCTCCAGTGATGCGACCGCACGCCATTCGGCGGGCGTCAGCCGTCCTGGCTTGCTTGGCCCTCCTTGCCAGCGCTCCCGGCTGCGGGAAGAATGAGGCTGACCGATTCGGCAAGCCCGCATTGGAAATCGCGGGATGTGGGGGAGGCAAGGACGTCGACCTGTGGACGACTCACCGCAATCCGGACCCAATGTGGCCAGGCGCAGAGGATGCATACAACGTGCACTGTGGGTCACGTAAATGGTCCGACCCCAACCTTCTGCTCGCCGTCGCAGAATACCCCTCGCAGAGCGCCGCACTATCGGCGGCGACAACGCTGGGCCGTCAACGTCTGCTGTGCATCGTAGACAACTGGATCCTCGAAAGCTGGATCACGCCAGTGGGGCGTGGTCCCCGAGGAGCACTCGCAACCGAACGCAGCGTCCGTGCCCAAGACGCCCTCCGACGGACCGCCGCACAAGACTTCTGCAGCAGCATTCACGGCACATCGCGAGGGCACTGGCGGTCCTTGCAGTACTCATCGCAAAGGTGAACGGCTGGCATGAGTGCCGGCGGCCGCGTGCCGGCTCGTGGATTGGCGTCGAGGCGTTCTACACGCACATGGTGCTGAGGTCGCGACGAATGGACGACCTAGGCCGCCTCGCTGCGGGCAAGATGCGGATCGGAGACGTCGTCATGCTGAATTGGGACGATGGTGGGCCGACTCGAGATCACCTTGCGATCGTGACATCCGACTCTTCGGGCAATCACCGATTCGGGCACGTCCGGACGGGAGACGCCCGCGTATCCCAGCATTCCAATGACCGGCTCAACGAGAGCTGGAACGACACGTACACGCCCCGGGTCAGCAACAGTAAGGGCGGCGGACCCCGATGGCAGTACCGCGTGCTGCGCCCGCGGTGGAAGGTCGCCAATCCGTGACCGTGACGCGCCGTTGGCAGGTCGCGGGCCGAGCCAGACAGCCTTGGCCGATAGAATCGAAGGGTCCTCCCTGGCAACCCCTCCCCGCGTGGTCAAACGCGCCTGATCTACCGGGACACCGGCCCGTACAATCTGGCACGTCCCGCAAGCCAGTTCCCGGCGAGCCACCCGTGCACGTATGCGTTCCGCAAAACAGACGCACCGTAGATCGAACGCCCGATCGCTGTGCGGGAAGATGGCCGCACCGATCGTCCTGGGTTGCCTTCTCGCGGCGGTACTCGTTGGGTGCGGGCGGTCAGAGGTAAGAACTCCGTGCGCTTTCGCATCGTCGCCGGAGCGCACGCTCGATGGCTTGCGGCAGCTGAAAAAGTGCTCTGCGCGTCGCGAGCTGACTCTGCGGGACGTGAAGCGGTTTGTAGGGCCTCCGATGACCTGGCACGGGAGCTACGAGAACAGGACCTGGATCTACGATTGGGGCCCCCAGGGGAACATGCTTGGCGGGAAGCATTGCAGCGTTGCTGTCGTGTCTCGCGCAAGAGCGGTCACCGAGGTCTCCATTGGGTCTGATTGCAACTGAGCCGTCTCGGACCAGATTTTTCAAACGCTACCGCTGGTCCCGTGTAGTGAGCACGCGTCAGGTATCAGTCAGCCCAGTTCACTACGCGAAGACAGACCATCCCATGACAATGTTCCCGTGTTCGGAGACACTGACCACGGAGCCAGCGGGGATCTTGGACGCGGGTACAAGCTAGTACGCGACCGACTCGGCACCCCGGCCTATTCCACGAGCGGGTCATTCGAGTACCGGCCTGGTCAAACGGATTGGTTCGGCGATTGCGAGGTGTCCGTGCTCTTCGACACCTATCGCCGAGTCGCACGAGTTGCGATAGATGAGTGCGAGTAGCAGGACCAGCGAGGATGTGCAGCTATGGCTACCGCAAGACCGATGCGCCCTAGTGGTGCAGTTGCGCGGGGTGGATGCCTCGCGCTGGTCGGCGCCTGCTTGGCTTTCGCCGCCGGGTTCTTCGCCAGCGACCGCACGCATGAGGACCCGTGCGCGTTTCCGGCTAGTCCCCAGCGGACCACAGATGCTGCCGAGAAGCTTCGAGAATGTCTCGAGCACAGCGACGTACGTATGAGTGACGTTTCGCGGTATCTAGGGCCGGATCACTTCTCGGACAAAGAAACCACAAGCCGTTCGTGGACCTATGATCTCGGCCCTCATGGGGACGGCGGAGTGTGGTTCGCCGAACACTGCACTGTGACCGTGTTCTTTCACTCTGCGAGCGATCGCGTAAAGCAAGTGAAGTTGCGACATTGCTAGCCGCTCTTGTTGCCGATCGCACGGCACGCAGATGGAACTGGTGACGGCCAACGATCGCCGGCCTGCTCTCAGGGCCGTTCAGACGATTCCTAGTGCCGGACTGTCACGGGATGGGTTGCGTAGCTATCGCAGCGAGTACCGACTACCCGGATGGCGTTGGATCAGGTCGCGCGCAACCTGGCTGTCCCTCAGCACTCGCATCACGGTCGAGTGACTCAGCTGTACTCCGTGCGTGACCTCAACTGCCTGCCGGACTTCTCCTGGTCTCATCGGACTGGCTCGACGTTCCAAGACGGCCACCACTAGCTCAGCTGCCCAACCGGGGCGCATCGGCACTTCCGTCGCCGGCTGATCGGCGTCCCGGCCAGGAGCCTTCTTGGCTTCGATAAGTTTCCACAGGTCTGCCTGGAGTGTCCTGTTCCTACAGGCACCCAGCAGCTGTACTCGGGGCGCGGGCCGGTTCTACGCACCGCGGCGTGCGACGGTTACCGGTTGCCGCCGCCGAGAGCGGTGGCTAAGGTGCCGCCCCAATGTTCTCTCCTGTTTCTGGTAATTGGGCGGCGCGGTCCAAGCGCGTCGCCCCTCTCGTGGTCGTCGGGGTGTGCATGCTCCCTTCGTCTGCCCTTGCGTGGACTGCCTCGGTCACCGGCCAATCGCTGGCTGTTGTAGGCGGCGCAGGGTCGGTCAATCAACTGACGATTGAGGACGACGGCCTCGGCGGCTTTAGGGTGGTCGAGGAGGGCGGCCGCGCCTTCGCAGGCGGAGTCCCAGCCGGTTGCTCAAACCCCGTGGCTTCCGTGCTTGCTTGTACGACTGGTACGGCGATCACGGTGTCGGTGACCGGTGGTAGTTCACCAGACACGCTCACGAGTTCGTCGAGCCTCGGTGGTGTGGTCCTTGACGGCGGCGCTGGGAACGACACGCTTTATGCAGGAGCACACGGCGACCGGCTCCTAGGTGGTGCGGGAGACGATCAACTGTTCGGCGGCTCAGGCGATGACACTCTGATCGGTGCGGACGGAGCCGACCAGATCTACGGTGGCCAGGGAACCGACGAACTGATCGGTGGGGTCGGCGATGATCGCCTCTTCGGTGGCAGTGGTAACGACGCGATCAGCGGTGGAGACGGTGCTGACCTGCTCTCAGGTACTGACGGAAGCGACTCGCTCGCTGGCGGCGACGGTGCCGACACTCTGATCGGCGGCGACGGCGACGACACTATCGTCGGCGACGACGGTGCCGACGTCCTTACAGGCGAGAACGGCAACGATTCGCTCGCGGGCGGCGACGGTGACGACCAGCTGGGTGGTGATGCAGGCAACGACACGCTGAAGGGCGGGCTCGGAAATGACCTGCTCGACGGCGCAACCGGCAACGATTTGCTCGAGGGAGACGTGGGTGCCGACCGGCTAGACGGCGGTACCGGCGTCGACCGCTTGCTTGGTGGTGACGGTGACGACCGGCTGTTCGGCGCAAGTGACAACGACGTGCTTGACGGTGGCGAGGGCAGCGATCATCTGGACGGTGGCGAGGGAGCAGACGCCTTTGCCGGCGGTGCCGGGTTCGATCGAGTCTCGTACGAATCGCGTAGCGAGCCGCTCAACGTTTCGGTGGATGACGCGTCGAACGATGGCGCCGTTGGGGAAGGCGACAACGTCGGCACTGACGTGGAGGCTGTCGACGGAGGCAGCGGGCCCGATGTACTGGTGGCGGCACCGTCAGGGACATCCCTTGCGGGCGGCGCCGGGGATGACACGCTGGTAGGTCAGGACGGCGCGGACGACCTTCACGGTGGGCCTGGTAACGACGCGCTGCGCGGTGGCCGCGGTGCGGATGCTCTCAGTGGCGATGACGGTGTCGACACCGTCAGCTACTCCGAGCGCACCGCGCCTGTCCGCGCAACGCTTGGTCGCGAGGGCTCGCTTTGGGGGGAGGCAGGTGAGGGCGACTCGATCATCGGTGTGGAGTCGGTAATCGGTGGAGCCGGCGCTGACATATTGGCCACGGAGCTCGGCACGCCAGCGACGCTCGACGGTGGGCCCGGTGACGATCGACTCGTAGCCGTTGACAGCGCATCCAGCGACACCCTTCGGTGCGGTGCTGGAAGCGACCTCGCGGACGCAGACCGGACAGATCAGGTCTCCGGCGACTGCGAGCGCCTTGTTCGCGATGGCCGCCAGGTGAAACCCTCGGTGCCGAGCATCTTTCTCGCCAACAAGGTCGCGCGTGTGAGAGCGGATGGAGTCGCTGTGCTCGTTCTGACCTGCTCAGCGAAGTCGTCGGGTACCTGTGTCGGGGAGGTACGAGCGTCGTTTACGGTCGCTGGCCGCAGGGGATCCGCACGCTCTTCGCTCAGGCTGGTCGCGGGCGCGCGCGGGCGCGTCCATCTGCGCCTGTCGCCGACTTCCCTCAGGCTGCTCAAGCGGGCGAAGGGCCCTGTGAACGCGTCGGCGCAGATCACGGTCAAGGATGCCGGTGGTGGCAAAGCCAAGCGCACCGTTCGGGTCACACTCCGAGCACCCCGTTCCGCGCGATGAGGCGCATCGTCGCCACAGTCGCGGCCGTAGCCGCCGGGCTACTCCTTGCTCCTGGCGCGCTCGCTGCCGAACCGTCGGGCGGGGCCTACCAACTGCTGCAAGAGCACTTTCCGGGCATCGCCGCTTCGGTTGACACCACAGCGGGGGTCGGCCCCGGTGCCACGGGGCGGGACTACGTCGGCAATCGCGGCGCAATCGTGCGGCGAGGCGGGCACGTTCGGTACGTGGTGTCATCGGCTCCGATCCGGACGGCCGATCGCCGCGCCGTTGACCTGACGCTCACCGAGCTGCCTGGGCAAGCCGTGCGACCTGTGGCCGCGCCCTACTACTTGGTCGCCGGCACTGATTCTGGCGATGGCTTCACAATCGGCCCCCGTGGGTCCGCAGCGTTCGACGTTACGCCTGCCGGAGTACGTGGCGAGGCTGAATTTGTCGAGCGAGGAAACGTGCTGGTCGCCGCGGCGACCCACGTTGATACGGACTCGGTGATGCGCCCGACTCCGTCGGGCTTGTCAACCTTTGAGGTGCTCAAGTCGGCTTCGTCACCTTCAGAGTTCCGGTACGAGTTAAATCTGCGTGAGGGACAGTCAGCCAGGCAGGACGGCGACACGGTCTTGATCAGCACTGGGGCCCGCGCGGACGCTGTGGTGACGGCACCGATGGCGGTTGACGCGCGCGGGCGAGCGGTGCCGATCTCTCTGCGGTTGGTCGACACCGCTTTGGTGATGTCGGTCGAGCACCGTGATGGTGGCTACACCTACCCGGTGTTGGCGGACCCCGAGTGGACCACCAGCTACGACTGGAACACCGCTGCAACGGGCAACGAGGGCTGGTTCGTAGATCCAGACAGCAACAGCACCTACTACGACGTCGGGATCTTCGGTGCTCCCGATCCCGGCATTCGCATCACTCCCAAGACAGGCCAGGTGTTTCCAGAAGGGGCGCTCGGCTCGATGCTGTGGCAATCGCCTGGTACGGCGCGGATCAGTTCGGTCACGTTCGCCAGCGTGTTCCGGCAGAACGACAGCGCGCGCCAGGCTGGGCGGCTGCAGCTTTCGAGCGGCGCCACCTACATCAATGACGACCGTGCCACGACTGGGCCCGGCGCCGCCGGCGATGTGACGCTGGACGATCCGTCAGAGCAGAGCCGGTGGGCTGCGGTGAAGCTGTTCACGCCGCCCTGCACGGTTGGGGAGTCCAGCTGTCCGAGACTGGTACCGAACGGGAACCTCTCGGTGATCAAAGTCGGCTCGGTATCGATCACGCTCGTTGACAACGAGGCACCGACTACTAGCGCGACCGGGCCGCTGAGATCGCTGGCAGATCAATGGACGCGCGGAGACCAGACGGCGACCGTCGATCTGGTTGCGAGCGACAGCGGGCTGGGCGTGAAGACGTGGGAGTTATCGGTAACGGACTCGGCCGGCACTCACGCGGTCACGAGCGGTGCACCAGCGTGCGACGACAGCCATCGAACGCCGGGGCAGGGCAGCAACATCTGTCCCGCAAGCGACGCTCGCTCTGGTGTGAGTGTTGACCTCGCTGGGCTCGTTCGCGAGGGTGCTCAGCGTTTCAAACTGTCCGCCGTCGACCTTGTCGACCAGTCAAGTGACGATGGCGGCACGTCCAGCGAATGGACGACGTACATCGACCGCACCGCTCCGACCGTCGCCGCTAGCGGGCCGCTTGCTGCACGCCCCAGCACGTGGGTAACGCCCGACGATCTCGACGCCCGCGTAAGACTCGATGCCTCCGATGCCGTTTCCGGTGTCAAGTCGACACGCTTGCGCGTTACCGACGACAGTGGCCAGGCACTAGCCGACGAGACCACCGACACCTGTACTCCGCAAGGCCCGATCGCCCAGCCGTGCCCGAACACTTACGGGCACGACATTTCTCTGGACCCGGACACCCTTCCCGAGGGCAAGCTGCAGTTTGCGGCCACGGCGACAGACTTTGTCGGGCTCACCTCGCCGGGTGAACAGTGGAGCGTGTTCCTCGATCGCACACCGCCGATCGGCCGAGCATCTGGAGATCTTGTCGCGCTCGCTGAGCAGTGGACGGGGCAGACCGGAGAGATACCGGTTGCACTACAGGGGCGAGACCGCCTGTCTGGCGTCGACCGCCTGGCGCTCCAGATCAAGAACGCCGATGGCTACCGCACGATCGGCGAGGTCGAGACCTGCGACGGCCCGAGCGACAAGGATCCTCTGGACGGGTCTTGCCCGCACCTCACGAGCAAGACACTGAGTGTGGACGCCGCTGACCTGCCTGACGGCCGCAACGAGTTCATCGTCGCCGCTTGGGATCTGGCAGGTCATCGCAGCCGCGACACTGACCGTTGGGACACGTACGTAGATCACACGCCGCCGCCGACGCCGACCGGTCTCAAGGTCACCGACAACGGCACCGGCAGAGCGATCGCCACCTGGAACCCCGTGCAGGATCTGCCGGAAGGCGCACCGGGCGTTTCCTACGAGTACGCGGTGGTGAGTCCAGGCGAGCAGTTCGTGATCTGGACTTCTACGCCGTATCCGGTGGCACCGGTCACGCTGCCTTCGCCGGGCAAAATTGCTTCTGTCGCCGTTCGAGCGAGAGACAGGGCTGGAAACATCAGCGTCTCATCGACGGTGACATTCTCAAGCGTTGATCTCAAGGTTCTCGCACGCTTTCCCGATGCAGCACCTTCGTACTCGCTGTATGCGCTTACCTACAAAGGGACGGCATATTACGTCGGAATAACAAGGCAGGAAGTGGAAGCGCGAGTAAGACAACATCACCTATCCGGTCGCTACGTGTCAGGCAACCCGCTATTCCAGTACGAGGTCATCGCTCAGCGGATTCCGATGGACCGTGGTGGCCGGACGTTCACGGTTCGTGCAATGGAACGACTTCTGATCGAGAGGTTGGGAACTCTTGGGGGAAGCGTCGGTGTCCCGCAACACGATCCTGTATCGCGAAACAAAATCATGCCGATGAGCACGACCAACTACGAAACACCTTCGTATGGCAGTCAGACCGGGAGGCAGATAGCGCTACGCAACCTGCCGATTTTCGCCAGTCGTGCCGTGACGAGAAGTCTGATTGACGGTATGAGCCGGAACAACGAGGCGGCCCGGATGGCTCGCGACAGATTTCAGCGCAGCGGAGCAGAGCGGCTGCCCTACAAGGAGTTCGAGCCGAAGAGTGGTTCCGGTGGAGGTAGTCGCGGGGGAGGTAAGCGCTGATGGCCGGGGAAGTGTTTCGAGTCGGGCTACCGTCGGGCGTTAGTCGCTTGGTGCAAGTCACAGGACTGGTTGACATCAAGGGCGGAATCACCAGCTTCCGAGTTCTGCCAGGGCGATTTGCGGACCAAGTTCCTCAGGAGCTGCTTCATACCTTGGTCCAAAGTCCGGCAGAGGCGGTATTGACCAGCCTGGCTAGGTTTGATGTGCCGGGAGACTTCGAGGACGTCACTCCATTGGGTGTCTTCCAGGTTCCGAGGCCGGTCGAGCAGGTGGAGGCCTTGCGAGGGTTCTGGACGGATCTGGTTTACCTGACCGGCGGGCGCGTAGCTGAGTCGTGGGCCGAAGCGCTCGAGCTCGTCCCGGGCCTCCGCCCGGACCGTGCGCCGATGGACATTGTGCAACAACGCGATGTCCTTTACGCGGGGCTTGAGGATGGTATGGATGCCGAGTCGGGGCTGCCCGTGGGCTTTCAGCTTCCCGAGGAGCCCGATGTCGTGGCCGGCAGCGACGTGTCGTTCCTGGAAACGGAGAGGGAGTGGGGGAGCGATCCAGCTCCGTGGTTCGACAACGATCTGGCGATGGACTACGTGGCGGCCGTACAGAAAGCTGGCTCCTGGGAGCCTGTGCAGAGCTCGCTTGAGGATCCGGACTTGTCTGAGGCTCCAGAACTCATCGCCGCGGCTGGTCTCGTGGCGTGCGCTGTGACCGACAGCCTCGGGCTCGATGTCGGTATCAATGACCTGAGGGCGGTGCTCGATCGTCCTGAGCCGCGGCTGATCGATCTCGCACGGAAGGTCACCCGACGCGTTCGGGAAGCAGACGGGACCGAATGGCACCTCAGTATCCGGGAAGCGCCAGGCGATCTATATGCGCCATGGCTCGACAGCCTGGGCCGCTTGGAACAACACCTTGCCGACGCCGCTCAATGACAGGACAGGAGCCGAAGCTCGTCAAAGAACGTCTGCCGGGCGACCTATATAAGACGTCGGGGTCGGTCGAGGGGCTGGCCGAGGGGCGCCGCACGATCCGCGAGCTGTGTATCCGGAATGCGGAGGGCAGCTTCGAGGCGTTGGGTGCGCTCTCGTCGCTGGAGGCCGTGGCTATTGAAGGAGCTCATTCACTCGAGCTCGGATCCCTCGCGGCGCTGCCACCTACATGCCGACGCGTGTCACTGGGTTGTCTGAACGACTCGGACTTGTCCGCATTGCGACTTCCGAGTGGGGTCACTGATCTGTCGTTTAGCGACTGTGCTGATTCCTGCTCGGTTAATGGCCCACTCCGTCTGCCCACCACCCTGCGCGTGCTCGGGATTTCGGCGACGACACACCGCGGCTCAGCGAGAGTCGTCGCTGCGCTGACTGCTGCGATTGAGTGGTCTGAGATCTCAGACCTCGAGATACTAGATCTGAGAGTCGATACGACCGTGGCCGACTTCCCTGCTGCCGTGGACTTCGGGTTCCTTTCGCACCTGCAGCGCCTGCAACGGCTGTTCGCGGTACCTGGCATCAGGCACCTCGAAGCTGCCGGACCGTCTCCGCTCGATCCACCGTTTGAACGACTACCGACGTCGATCGAGTGGCTCCGTTACAGCGCAGAAGACCATCAGGAGCTCCAAGACCGACTCGTTGCGTATCTGAAGCCGAAGATGAGTGTGTCGATTGAACCGGCCCATGCGTTACCTGACCCTTCTGACCAGGTTTGGTGGATCGCTCGGCCAGACGACGGCGATTTTTGGCTTTCGACCGGTTCGCTCGCCAGTCACTTCGCTGATCGCGATTTCCAGGAAGAAATTCAGGGTCTGCGCCACGCTCGCGCGCTGCTCAAGCAGTCAGATCCGGCGCTGCTCAAGCGCCTGGACTTTGATCCCGACTCGGACTCGACGATGTTCATGGCCAAAACCCGTGAGGACATGGTCGACGCACTAACGATCCTCGGCATCCGGGCGCCGAACCTGCACGAGAGCGCTTAGCGGGAGGGGTGGTTTCCTGACCACAGGTAGGTTGGTGCCATGGCGCTCAGACTCGACAACGTCGGCATCGTCGTCGAAGACCTCGACAAAGCGATCGAGTTCTTCGTCGCGATCGGTCTCGAACTCGACGGCCGTGGAATGGTCGAGGGGGAGTGGGCCGGCGCGGTCACAGGCCTCGGTGACCAAAGCGTGGAGATCGCGATGATCAGTGCCCCCGGCGGTGGCGGCAAGCTCGAGCTCTCGCGATTCCTCGCGCCCGATGTGATCGCCGACCACCGCAAAGCGCCGGTCAACTCGCTCGGCTACCTGCGCGTGATGTTCGCGGTCGACGACATTGACGACACGCTCGCCCGTGCCAAGGAGAACGGCGCGGAGCTGGTCAGCACCGAAGTTATCCAGTTCGAGAACGCCTACCGGCTCTGTTACATCAGAGGTCCGGAAGGCATCCTGATCGGGCTAGCCGAAGCCCTCGGCTAGCCGCGCGAGTGGGCGATCTCGGACTCGAACCGAGGACCCCTTGCGTGTAAAGCAAGTGCTCTAACCAACTGAGCTAACCGCCCCGCGGCATTGGAAGTTATCCAATCGCCTGCGGCATGATGGTCCCGTGGAGACCGGGAAGCGGGTTTCGTGGGTCGAGCTGTACCTCGATCTGATCTTTGTGCTGGCGGCCGGGCAGCTTGCCCACATGATCGTCGCGGACCCCGAGGCCAAGACCGCGTGGACTGCGCTGGGTCTCTTCTTCGTTATCTGGTGGACGTGGATCGGGTTCGCGGCGCTCTACAACCGGTTCGGCGACGAATCGGGACCGCTGCGTGCGTATGTGCTTGCCGGCAGCGTTCCGGCTGGCGTGGCCGCCGTGGCGATCGGCCCGGCGGGGCACGGAGACGTGGTGCCACTGGCCATCGCGCTGGCGTTGACGCGGGTTGTGCTCGCGGCCGCAAACGCGAGAGGTGGCGGCACCAAGGAGGTACTCCGCGGTCGGATCGCGATCTCCTACCTCATCTCAGGTGCTGTGTTGTTGCTGTCGCTGGCCGTACCTGAGCCCGGCCGGTACGTGCTCTGGTTCTTTGCCATCTCCTGGGAGTCCGGGCAGATCCTTCGCGACGACAAACACGCGATCCGCCGGGCTAAGGCTGAGCGCGACTGGGGAGCGCTCTCACCGGCCAATCCCGACGAGCGACTGGACGCCGCACATTTCGCGGAGCGCTTTGGCCTCTTCCTGATCATCCTGCTCGGCGAGGTGGTGATCGAAGCGGGGACAGGTGTCGCCGACGGGCACACCGACTCGCTCGTCGCCTGGGTGGCGCTGGCCGCTGCGATGGTGCTGGGCGCTGCGCTCTGGTGGCTGTACTTCGACGCCGCAGCGGATGTGAACGAGCGCGTGCTCGAACTCTCGGGCGGTTCACCGACGCTGGCGCGCAGCCTTTACGCGATCGGACACATGCTGCCTGCGTTCTCACTGCTGCTGATCGCCTCAGGGATCGGCCTGCTCTTCGAGGGCGAGGCCGAGCGGTTCGCCTACTTCCTGCCGGCACTTGGGCTCGGGATCTATCTGCTGGGCACTCGCGCGTTTGTCGGGGCCGGTACGCGCACGTCACGCCTGCTGCGGATCGGCATCCTGATCCTGACCTTCAACCTCGCTCGGCTGCACGGGCACGTGGACCCCAACGAGTACGTGCTCGTCCTCGCGGGGTGGACCGTGATGTGTGCGGTGCTCGCTTCGCGTACGCCTCTCCGCCTGCTGGGCGAGACGCACGCGAACGGTGCCTAACGCTTAGGCAGCGTCTTCGCGACGAGGTCGGCGATGATCGTGTACCCAGCCGTCTTCGGGTGGATGTCGCGCTTCTCGCAGTAGTAGGTGAGCTCACACACCTTCGCCACGGCAACCGGGATCACGCCGTACTTGGCATCGGTGGTGGTCTGCTCGAGCGGCGTGTAGGCACCCGTTGCGGTGGTCACGTCGACGAACTTGCCGCCAGCGCCCTCGTAGGCCTTCTTGTACATCGGGTTGATCAGCTGCTGGAAGGCGACGAGCGAAAGGGTGGCCAGCCCCTGGTTCGGGGTCGGCTGGACCCACTCGCCGAGGATCACGTCCGGGTAGGTGATGCCGACGATCTTCACCTTGCTGCCGCCGGCCTTACGGATGCGCTGGAGAAGGGTGGTGAGGTTCTTCTCGACGACGGGCAGCGCTGCACCGACACAGGCGACCGCGTCGGCCTCCTTGGCGCACTTGGTGATGTCGTTGCCGCCGATCGAGACCGTCACGAGCTCAACGTTCTTCATGTTGGCCTTGATGAACTTCTCGGCCGCAGCGATCTGGGTGCCGCTGAACTTGGGCGCGTCCGGCCCGAGGCACTTGGCGCCCTTCTTCAGCTTCTCTTCGAGGATCGACTTGGAGGTCGCGCCGCCGCAGCCGAAGTTCATGAGCTTGAGCTTGTAGCCGCGCTTTGCCGCCGCCTTGGGCACCTGGTAGGCGAACCCGTTGCGGTTCGGCGCCTTGACACCTGGCTGATAGCCCGACGCGTACGAGTCGCCGAGCGACACGTAGTACTTGACGGGCTTCTTCTTCGCGGCGCTCGCCATGCTCGGAACGAGCAGGCAGGCGACAGCGGTCAGCAGGGTCAGGGCAAAGGCGATTCGGCGCATTCGAGCGACTCTAACCAGTCCGGTGGCGCGAAGTTGCGGGCCCGGACGAGAGTCTCACACAGGCTGGTGGCGGCGCCTGGGGGACATGGCGCCGCCACCGATTGTCCTGTCCTCTTACCGTGTGCGGATCTTGATCTCGCGGCCGACCGCCGGGACATAGCGGCCATCGGCAGCCCCCGCGTAGATGCGGTAGGTGCCTGCGGATCGGATGCGTACGCGACGCTTGAACTTCGCCTGCTCGGCGTTGGAAGTGCGGGCGGCCATGCCGCCGATCAGCTGCCAGCGACCTTTGGAGTCGAGCTTCTGGACTGCGAGCAGCGTGCCCGGCAGCGCTGGCTTGAGCGTGCCCGAGAAGGTCAGCAGCGAGCCCTTGCGCACGCGGTACGTACCGACGTTGGTAGCTACTCGGACGGCCACGCTCGCGAGCACTACTTGGCTCGTGAGGCTCTTGCCGACACGGACGGCGCGGAACTGGGTGTTCAGGCCAACAGGGAGCAGGCCGAACGAGAAGTTGCCCTGCGCGTCGGCGATCACCGCGTTGCCGACCTGCTTGAAGCCCGTGGTGTACGGGAACGAGCGACCTTGGAGGGCGACCTGAACGCCGCCATTGCCGGTGCCCGTGACCTGGCCCGCGAGGGTGGTCATCGAACCGAACGGAACCGGGTTGGGGTTCGCGGCGAGCGTGATGCCGAGCGGCTGCTTGAGGGTCACGAAACTCTTGCGAGCGCCGAGCGTCTCGCCGGCGCTGTTGCTGGCGATCAGGCGGTAGTAGTAGCGCTTGTTCGGAGCCAGGCCGGTGAGGTCCACGGATACCGACTTGGCGCCGTCACCGGACAGCGACAGGGCTGGTGTCGTGGATCCGTAGGCAGTGCTTGTGCCGTACTGGAACGAGTAGCTGGTGGGGGCGCCGTTGGGGTCGACGGAGCCGGCGATGCGGGCGCTCTGCTGCACGACGTTCGAGGCGCCGCCGGTGGTTACACCGGGCTTGGTTGCAGCCGACGCCGCGTGCGGCGCGATGAACGCCAGCACGGTGCCCGCCATGATCAGGGAGGTGAGCTTTTTGAGGACCATGGAGGCATTCCACCAACGGAAAACCGCAAGGTGGCGCTGCTCTCACATAGTTGCCACGTCAAATTTGACGTGTGTGAAAACCCTGGTTAGCCCAGGGAATCTCCGGCCTTACTGGCCGGAGATGTTGTAGCCCTTGGTCTTGAGGCTGTTGATCGCCTCTGTGACCTGCTTGATCCCATCGGACGTCGCGAGCTTGTTGATCTTCGTCAGCAGCGCCGCCGACTCCGATGCGTTCGAGGAGCTTGAGGCCTTGCCTACTTCGTCGAACGAGTCGGCCATCTTGCCAAGGCCGGAAGCGAGCTTGTCGTTGGCGTCCTTGGCGTCATCGGGCGGGTTGATGTCGCCGATCTGATCGGAGGCCTTGCGCAGCGCGCTAGATGCTTCAGTGAACTTGGCGCCAAGACCCTTGGTGTCCTTGGTGTCGCTGATGCCCTCGCCCAGCGAGTTGAAGGAAGTGGACAGCGCCTTACCGGCGGAGTTCAGTTCCTTGATGTATTCGTCCTTGGACAGCTGGTCACCACCGCCGCAACCGGCGACGACGAAAGCTGCGAGGAGGGCTGTGAGCGCGAGGATGCGTGAGGCCATGCGGTGCATCCTGCCAGCTGTGGCCGACAGGTGAGGTCCCGAGCGGACGTTCGTTGTGCATCATCTGCTGCACAACTGTGAAGTGGTATAGTGGAGATATGAGCTTCACCTCTCCAATCGCACCGGACCTCGCAGAGCTGATCGCAAGCCGGCTCAAGGTGATCGGCGATCCGACTCGGATCCGGCTCCTCGACGCAATGCGCGCCGGTGAGCAGTCCGTTGGTGCTCTGACCACGTCACTCGAGCTCAGCCAGCAGAACGCGTCCAAGCATCTCGGCGTGCTGCACCAGGCGGGGATCGTGGGGCGCCGCAAGGAGGGCACGACCGTGCTGTACCGGGTTACCGACGCGACGGTGTTCGAGCTGTGTGAGCAGGTGTGCGGCGGGCTGCAAGCGCAGCTCGATCAACTGAGCGAAGTGATGGAGGCAGCACGATGAACGACACAAAATGGCCCCTTGAGCGTGTGCTTTTCGCAATGGCCGGCACGATGCTCGTCATCGCATCGCTGCTCACGGCATTCGTGAGCGAGTGGTTCCTGCTGCTGGTCGCGTTTGTCGCGGTCAATCAGCTGCTCTACGCGTCGGTCGGCGCCTGCGGGGCGTCACTGATACTCACGCGCGTGTTCGGGCTGCGCTCGGCGGTGCGGCAATGAGCGAGCAGTCGACCTACGGTCCGATCGGGCGCCTCGGGCGCTGGTCGGCCGGCAACGCCAAGCTCGTGTTCGTGGCTTGGGCTGTGCTGGCGGTCGGCCTCGGCATGTTCGCGCCGAAGGTCGAGCACGCGCTGTCGGGTGCAGGCTGGCAGGCCAACGGGTCAGAGTCGGTGAAGGTCCGTGACATCGTCGACAAAGAGTTCGGCGGTGTGTCGAGCACGAGTCTCATGGTGGTGGTCCACACGCCCAGCGGCACCGTGAATAGTCCGCAGGCGCGTGAGGTGATCTCCAAGGTCGAATCGACGCTCAAGTCCGACAGCCGCATCGCCTCGGTCGCGCTGCCCCAGGAGGGAGCGACGGTCAGCCGCTCTGGCAAGACCGCGATCGTCACGGGCGGAGCCGCTGCGGACAGCAACGAGATGGTGCGCGCTGCCGATGACTTGAAGGGCAAACTGACCGCGCTCGGCAGCGACCAGGTGCAGGTCGCTGTCACAGGCGCGTCCGGGATGTGGTCGGACTTCAACACGGGCAACCGCGACGCGATGATGAAGTCGGAGATGATCAGCTGGCCGGTGACGCTGGCGATCCTCGTGCTCGCGTTCGGGTCACTGGTCGCGGCTGGACTCCCATTGCTGCTGACGATCCTCGGGCTGGTCGCCTCAGCGGGCTCCTTGTACCTGCTGACCGAGGTAACGCCTATATCGATCTGGGCGATGAACTTCGCGCTGATGTTCGCGCTCGCTCTCGGGATCGACTACGCGCTGTTCGTCGTCTACAGATTCCGCGGAGCCCTGTTCGGGTCGCACGAATCGGTTGATGACGCAGTTGCCGAGACGATGGACACAGCAGGTAAAGCGGTGTTGTTCAGCGGCCTGACCGTGCTCATTTCGCTGAGCGCCGTGATGCTGGTCAACAGCCCTGCGTTCCGCTCGATGGCGCTCGGGATCATGCTCTCAGTGGCGTTCGTGCTTGCTGCGACGCTCACTTTGCTGCCCGCAGTACTGGGCAAGCTTGGGCCGAAGGTCGACTCGTTGTCGTTGCCTTGGGTGCACCAGGGTGAACACCGATCCGAGCGGTTCGCGCGCTGGGGCGAGTTCCTCTGGCGCAGGCCTCTTCTGCCCGGCATCGCTGCAGTCGCCGTGCTCGTTGCTCTCGCCGTTCCCGTGCTGCACCTGGACACTGGCATGCCCTCGATCAAGGTTGTGCCTGACAAGGACACGAGCCGGGCCGGCTACGAGCTCGTGCAAAAGGAGTTCGGCAAAGGCGCTACCGGAACGCTCCAGGTGGTGGCGCCAGCCGACCAGGTCGTTGCCGTATCTGGGCTCATCGAACGGGACAGACAGGTCGCCGCAGTGATGCCGCCGTACCTGGCTCCGGGAGGCGCGACCGCGCTGCTGCAGGTCGTCCCTGCGGTGGATCCGTCATCAAAGGCGCTCGGGCAACTAGTCGACCGGCTGCGTGACGCGACCGGCCCCGACGTACTCATCGGGGGCGCTGCGGTCGAGAACCACGACCTCGAGGTAGAGCTCGCCCGCGCGACTCCGCTTGCGATAGCCACCGTCCTCGGACTCGGCTTCCTGCTGCTGCTGGTTGCGCTCGGAGCCCCGCTCGTCGCGCTGATCGGCACCGTGACGAACCTGCTCGCCACCGGTGCGGCATTCGGGGTGGCCAAGCTGATCTTCCAGGACGGACACGGGAGTGGCCTGCTCGGCTTCGAGTCACAGGGCTTCCTAGACGCATGGGGCCCGGTGTTCTTCTTCGCGATGATCTTCGCGATCTCAATGGACTACACGGTGTTCTTGCTTAGCTCGGCCAAAGAGCACCACGATCGAGGCGAAGGCGCAAAGGCCGCGATGGTCGGCGGGCTGGCTCACAGCGGCCGTGTGATCTTCGCTGCCGCGGCCGTGATGGTCGCTGTGTTCTTCACGTTCGCCCTGTCCGGTCCGCTGCCTCCGAAGGAGATGGGCGTGATCCTCGGAGTCGCCGTGCTGCTCGATGCCGCGCTTGTGCGCCTGCTGCTCGTGCCGGTGCTGCTGCGCCTCGCGGGCGAGGCTGCGTGGTGGCGTCCGCAGTGGCTGGCGCGACTCTTGCCTGACGTGAAGTTCGGTCACTGAGCTGCTCCGGCATCATGTGCGGTGATGACCGCGATTGCCCCGTTCGCCAACCACCTGCCCGTCCGGATTCGCTTCGGTGATGGCGTCGCACTCGAGCTCGGGGCGATCCTCGCGGCTGAGCGGGCTCGGACCACGGTTGTGGTAATCGACGCCGGCCTCGAGGAGCACAGCGAGGCTGTCGCGGCGGCGCTCGCGACGATCGCGGCTGAGGGCGGCGAAGTCGTGAGGCACGTCAAGGAGGCGGGAGAGCCGACGCACCTGGCAGTCGACGCGGCAGCCGACGCGATCCGCGGCGCTGACGCCGGAGCGGTCGTGGCGCTGGGCGGAGGATCTGTCATGGACACGGCCAAGGCTGCGCGCCTCTGCGTGCAGCGCGGCCTGCGGTTCGGAGAGTTCCTCGAGTCAGAGCGCGTGTACGACGAACCGCTGATCCCGCTCATCTGCGTGCCAACCACTGCAGGCACCGGCTCAGAGGTATCAGGCGGAGCGGTGATCACCGACGAGCAGACCGATCGCAAGGCCGGCATCGCGCATCCGACGCTGCGCGCACAGCACGCGCTCGTAGATCCCGAGCTCACGTACTCGGTGCCCGCCTCGATGACTTCGTTCACGGGTGTTGACGCTCTTGCTCAGGCGATCGCAGGCATGGTCGCCAAGTGCCGCACGCCGATCGGCGACGCGATCGCACTGGAGGCCACCCGCCTCATCGGCGGCTCACTCGTGCGTGCCTACCGCGACGGGAGTGACCGCGACGCCCGTTCGGCAATGGCCTGCGGATCGATGATGGCCGGGCTCACGATGAACATCTCCGACTGCTCGGCCGAGCACTCGCTCGCACAGGCGATCGGCGGGGAGTTCCACGTGCCGCACGGGCTCACGATTGGGCTGGTCTTCGCCGAGACGCTCGAGCGCGAACAGGCACACGTTCCTGAGCAGCTCGAACGTGTCGCCGATGCGCTCGGTGTGCCGCAGGACGGGTCGGGCGACGGCTCGCGCGCGGTACGCGGTGTACGCGACATCCTGCGCGAGCTCGACTTCCCTGTGCTGTCGAGCCTCGGCGTCGAGGACGGTCATCTCGACCGCCTCACAGAGCTCGCGCAGGCCGACTATTTCATCACTCAGGCACCGGCTCCGTGGTCGGATGCTGAGGTGCGCGCCGCCTTCGAGCGTGCGCTCGCGATCAGTTCGCGCTGAGCGATTCGACACCTGGGTGTCGAATCCGTAGCCGTTACTCAGCGGGGCACGCAGCCGTTCTGGCTGCATGTTCTCGCGTAGGTCCACTCTCACAACCGCACTCACCTTCGTCGCGCTGGCCGCTTCGACGGTTGGCTCGGCCACCGCTCAGGCGAGCAGCGCAACCGATCAGATCGATCGCATCGTCGCGCGCACGCTCGACTCGATCGATGGCGTGAAGACTGCCTCGGGCGCATTCAGCGACCCGGTCAAGGGCAGCGTTGGCGGCTCCGGCCTGCCGCAGCTCGGATACCCCGCGCTGCGTGCCAGCCAGCTTGCCGGCGGCAACAGTCGCTGGACCGCGATGGCGGCTGCGACCTTTGGCCGCGGCGTCGGTGGACCAAGGCTGATCACCATGTGGCCCGCCGCGGTCACATGGTCGACTGGCGCAGCGTCGGCGCTGCCGAGCGAGCAGCGGGACTCGCTGGAAAACACGCTGCGCACGGCCGGCAAGCTCCACGCCAGCGGCATCGCGGACGTGTGCTTTCAGCGCCGCGCCTCGGGCTGCTTCAACAACTACGTCGTCATGAGCGAGCTGATGAACCTGGAGCTGTGGGCAACCGGGCTCAAGGCGGGAGCTCCGTCGTCGCGGCTCGGTGACACGGCGATCGTGTCTCACTCGCTTAGCCGCATGATCAAGCGGGCGTCAGCGCACTCCTCGCGCGGGTACGTAGTCGACCAGGCTGGCCACGCCCTCCCGACCTCGCTGATCTCCGACCCGAGCACCTACCCGCTGGCCTACCAGGCGCTCACCACGGCGATGATCGTGCGCGGGGTGGATCTCGCCTCCCGGCGCCACGCGATCTCATGGCAGACCCGCGCATACGTAACTCGCATGCTGCGCAGCCTCGTGATCACGGTCGCGCCGACAGGGGAGGTCGCCTGGATGGGCCGCGGACAGGACACAGCTTGGTCGCTTGCCGCGGTGCTCTACGCATCCACCGCGGGCCAGCGGATCGTCTCCGACAACAAGCTCCGTGGGCAGCTGTCACGGCTGGCAGAGATCGAGCTCGGTGCACTCGACTCGCGGTCGAAGGGCGACCGTTTCCTGCAGGTGCGGACCGACAACCAGTCGGGCAAGGGCTTTGACCACTACGCGTCGGCGATCGGCAACGCGAGCCTCGCGATGACCTTCCTGCAGCTCGCGCGGCCGGAGCTGTCCCGTGTCGCCAAGCCGGGTGGCCCGACCGTGGCCGCTACTCCCGGCGCGCACGCCTACGACTCGGGCAGCCACGTGCTGACCGCGCGTACCGCTCGCGGCTGGATGGGGATTCACACGGTCGCCTCGCACAAGACCGATCCGCGTTACGACTTCGGTTTGCTCCGTGCGCTCGCGCGGCGTGATGGGAAGTGGGTGCAGCTCATGCCGTCGCGCCCGATCACCGACGGCAAGCCTGCGCTTACCTCGGCCCCGACGATCGACGGCGCAAAGCCGGTGGTCTCCAAAGTCGAGACGTCAGGTGAAACCTCCTACGTGCTCGCTAGCTGGCGCGGCCGTGGCGCACGATTCTCTTGGCGGATCGAGAACGGCGCGGCAGTGATGCGCGGCACCTGCCCGGCCGGTCGCTCGGTGGCAATGACCGCGTGGCTTCCGCAGACCGGGCCGCTCAACAAGTACGGACGCACGCTTGCTCGTGCCGGCTACTCGATCACTGTCGATCGCCCTTACACCTACACCCAGTACCGCTCCGGGGCGTCCTCGCGGCACACTGCGCTCGCCGCTTACGCCCTGCGCTGGAAGTGCGGCAACGGCAAGACACCGTTTGCGGTTGCCTTCCGCGGCACCGAGCTGGCGACCGGCTGACACAGTGTCAAATCGCGTAGCATCCGCCCGATGCAAACGCCGGAAATCGCGATCATCGGGGCTGGATTTGGCGGGCTTGCCGCAGCGATCGAGCTCAAGCGATCAGGTATCGACTCGCTGACGATCTTTGAGCGCGCGCCCGAGGTCGGCGGTGTCTGGCAGGCCAACAGCTACCCGGGCGCCGCGTGCGACGTGCCGTCGGTCACCTACCAGTTCTCGTTTGCGCTGAACGGCAACTGGAGCCGCAGGTACGGCAAGCAGTCGGAGATTCGCGACTACCTGCGCGACGTGTCGGTCGACTTCGGGGTGCGCGACCACGTGCGGTTCGAGACCGAGGTCAAAGCGGCGCGCTTCGACGACGAGTCGGGCCGCTGGACTCTGGAGCTCGCCGACGGTGAGACACCGGAGTTCGACATCGTGATCTGCGCCACCGGTCAGCTCAGCCACCCGAACCTCCCGGACGTGCCGGGCTACGACGAGTTCGCCGGCGAGCAGTTCCACTCCGCTCAATGGGATCACTACGTGCAGCTCGCGGGCAAGCGAGTCGCTCTCGTCGGCGGCGGTGCCACCGCGATCCAGGTGGTCCCTGCGATCGCCGACGAGGTTGAGCATCTGACGGTGGTGCAGCGCACGCCGTCTTGGGTCGTCGGCAAGTGGGACTGGACGCCAACGCGGATCGAGCGGCTACGCCCGCTGCAGCGCGCGTACCACAACCTCATTTGGCTCTGGTTCGAGGTGCGCTACCCGGGCGTGCTGCGCTCGTCGCGCCCGTTCCGTGCACTGTGGGAGCGGCAACGCAAGCGGGCGATGAAGCGCATCCTGCGCGACCCGCAGAAGGTCGCGGCCGTCACGCCGGACTATGAGATGGGCTGCAACCGGCTGCTGCTCTCGTACGAGTGGTACCCAACGCTCGCGCGTGAGGACGTGTCGGTGATCGGCGAAGGGATCTCTGCGCTGAACGCCGGCGGCCTTGTAACTAGTGGCGGCCAGCAGGTCGACGCGGACGTGATCATCTGGTGCACCGGGTTCAAAGCAACTCAGTACCTCGCACCGATGGACGTGTTCGGCACCGGTGGTGTGAGCATTCGGGACCGGTGGGCGGGAGGGCCCGAGGCGTACTTGGGCATGAGCGCGCCCGGCTTCCCCAACATGTTCATGGTCTACGGACCGAACACGAACTCGCTGACCAACACGATCGTGTACCTGCTCGAGCGCCAGGCGGCCTACATCCGGCAGGCAATCGAGTACCTCACCGCGTTCGGCGGCACGATCGAGGTCAAGCAGAGCGTGCACGACGAGTTCAACGCCGAATTGACCGAGCGGTTCAAGAAGACCACGTTCACCACGGGCTGCCCCGGTTGGTACACGACAGACTCCGGCAAGGTGGTCTCGCCGTGGGTCGGCTCGCACGTGGAGTACGGCCGCCGTACCAGGCATTTCGACCCTTCGGTCTTTGAGCACCATGTGCGTGAACGCGAGCTGGTACTAGACTCAAAAGCGTGAGCGAACGAACGGTAGTTATTATCGACGCAGCGAGGACCCCTGTCGGTAAATACGGCGGAGTTCTCAGCTCGGTGCGGCCTGACGATCTGGCTGCGCTGGCCGTCGGTGCGGTCGTCGAGCGGGCCGGCGTCAACCCCGCTGACATCGAGGACGTGGTGCTCGGATGCGTCAATCAAGCCGGTGAAGACAACCGCGATGTGGCGCGCATGGCCGTGCTGCTCTCGGGTCTGCCCGAGGAGATCGGCGGCACCACGATCAACAGGCTTTGCGGCTCGGGCATGGATGCAGTGCACTACGCCACCCGAGCGATCCTCGCGGGCGACGGCGATCTCTTCGTGGCCGGTGGCGTCGAGTCGATGAGCCGCGCGCCGTGGGTCGTGCAGAAGCCAGATCGCGGCTTCGCGACGGGACCCAAGACGATGTGGGACACGAGCCTCGGTTGGCGCATGACTAATCCAAAGCTCGACGAGATGGGGCACACAGACTCGCTCGGTATGACAGCCGAGAACCTGGCCGCCGAGCGCTACTCAGGCGTCGCCGACCAGGAGCGCCCATACGACATCTCGCGTGAGCGCCAGGACGAGTTCGCTCTTGCAAGCCACCAAAAAGCTCTCGCCGCACAGGAGCAGGGCCGCTTCGACGCCGAGATGGTGCCGGTGACGGTGAAGAGCCGCAAGGGCGAGCACGTGGTCGACACCGACGAAGGCCCCCGTCCTGACTCCTCGCTGGAGACGCTCGCCAAGCTGCGCCCTGCCTTCGTCGAGGGCGGCTCGGTGACCGCCGGCAACTCCAGCTCACTCAACGATGGTGCGTCGGCGATCGTGCTGGCGAGCAAGGACTACGCCGAAGCCAACGGGCTGCCCGTGCTCGCGACGATCAAGAGCCGCGCGGTTGCCGGTGTGCCGCCGCGGGTCATGGGCATCGGCCCGGTGCCCGCAACCGCCAAGGCTCTGAAGCGCGCGGGACTGCAGCTCAGCGACATCGACCTGATCGAACTCAACGAGGCGTTCGCAGCGCAGGCGCTCGCCGTGCTCGACGGCCTGGAGATCGCAGCCGACGATGACCGCGTGAACGTCAACGGTGGCGCGATCGCGCTTGGGCACCCCCTCGGCAGCTCGGGCTCGCGGATCATCACGACGCTCGTGCACGAGATGGCACGGCGCGACGCGCGCTACGGCCTGGCGACGATGTGCATCGGCGTCGGCCAGGGCATCGCAACTGTGATCGAGCGCTAGCGCGCGGGCACCAGCGCCAGCAGGCCCCAGGTCCCCGTGAGCACACGCTCGGGCGGGAAGTCGGGCTCGTGCAGAGCGAGACGTGCAAGCTCTTCGCCAGCCGTGAGGATCATGCGGGACAGCAGTTCGACGTCGATGTCCTCCGTCGGCGCGTCCACTCCCGCAAGGCCAAGCTCGACGAGCGGGCGGAGGCGCTTGGCGATCGAAGCTCGGCGCGAGTTGACGATCTTGCGCAGGGTGGGGGGCAGACTCTCTGGGCGCCGCAGCGCGACGCGGTAGGTGAGCGGCTTGGAGAGCACCTCTTCGAGCAGGCCGGCGACCGCGCTGCCGAGGATCTCGGCCGGGGTGCCGGGCACAGGTTTGGCGGGCACGATCGCGTCGACCAGCCCGCGCGTGCGCTGCTCTTCGCGCGCCAGCAGAGCGAGCACCAGCAACTCGAGCCGGCCGAAGCTGCGGTAGACGACCACGCGGTCGACGCCCGCGGCCTTGGCGATCGCGTCGACCGACAGCGCGTCCCAGTCGCCCTCGTCGATGATCTCGAGCGCTACGTCCATCAGCTGCTCGCGGCGCTCGGCGCGAGCCATGCGTTTCTTGGACGGTGCCTCCGGCATCTTCGGGGCGGCCGCAGGGACGGTCAGGTTGGGCGGCTCGGGCAGTCGCGCGCGCCCGCCAGCGGGCTTGCCCGGCCCGGGCATCAAGGCGAGCGCTGAGGTTGCGCCGAGCACGAGCCGCTCAGGTTTGTAGCGCCGCGGGTTGAGCAGCGTGAGCCGGGCGGCGTCCTCGCCTTCGGCGACGACGAGCCTGCCGAGCAGCTCCCAGTCGAGGTCGCTGGGGCCGCCTCTGCTCTCGAAGCCCCAGCGCACGAGCTGCGCCAGGCGCGCCGCGAGCAGCTCGCGCGAGTCGTGGAACCTGCGCCGAATCGGCTCTGACACTCGCTGGGGTGGCATCAGCACGAGCTGCCAGGTCTGCTTGTTCTCGTGCACTGCTTCCAGGAAGCCCGTGAGCGCGAGCTCGAGGAACTCCTCGAGCGTGGACACGTCCGGGTCGCCGTGGCCGACGAGGTTGAGCAGGGGTGCCAGGGCGATCTGCTGCTCACGATCGATGAGTGCCGTAACGAGCCCGTCGAGGTCGCCGAACAGGTCGTAGACGACCGGGCGAGTGACGCCTGCTGTGCGGGCGACCGCCTCGACGGTTAGCGCGTCGAAGCCGTCTGAGTTGACGAGGTCGCGGGACACGTCGAGCAGCTGCCGGCGCCTGTCCTGCGCGGCCATGCGTGGAGCTCTCTTTGGTTGACGTGCCACAGCAGCGCAGAGCCTTGCAGGTTCTGGCTGGGAGCTATGTCACACTCATGTAGCTACAGCACTGTGACACTCCTGCCGATCCAGGAGAGGACGGTCCAATTCTCATGACTCTGCACGCGCTCATCCCGACCATCGCTGCTGCCGCAGCTCCGGCTGAAGCCGGTGGCGCCCCGGCCCGCGACGTGGTGATCCTCGGCGTTGGCATCAACGTTGTGATCCTGCTGTGGGTTTGGCTCATCGGCGCGTACCGATCAGGTGGCGCGCGCTGGCTCAGGTGGCTCAGCGCGAAAGCTGATGCCATCACCGGCCTGCCCGGCTGGGCCGTGTTGCCCGGGATCGGCGCGATCGGAGGTGCGCTCGTCGCGCTGATCGGCGCCACGTGGGACATCGGACTGCACATCGACATCGGGCGCGACGATGGGCCGCTCGGCACGCTCGCTCACTGGCCGATGCTGCTCGGCCTCGAGTGGATCTTCCTGATGGGCGTGCTGGCGATCGTCATGGCGCCGACCAAGAACGAAGAACGCAGCCCCGCATCGCTCACGATCCTCGGTTGGACCGCGCCCGCGGGCGCGATCCTGCTGATGGCCGGCGGTGCGTTCTCGCTGCTCGGCTTCCCACTCGACGACCTCTGGCACCGCACGTTCGGCCAAGACGTGACGCTTTGGGGCCCGACCCACACGATGTTCATCGGCGGTATCGCTGCAGCCGGGTCCGGCGCGCTGCTGCTGATGGTCGAGGGCGCGCGCACGCGCAACATCAACCCGTTCAGCGGCGCCTTCTCCTACTACCTGCCGATCGGCTCGGTGCTGGCCGGGCTATTCCTTTACCTCTTCACGGCGATCCTCCACGAGTTCAACTGGGGCGTACCTCAGTACCGCGCGGTCTGGATGCCCTACTTCCTTGCGATCGGTGGCGCGTTCGCCATGGTGCTCGCTTACCAGCTCAACGGCCGGCTCGGCCCGGTGCGCGCCCTGCTCGTGTGGCTGCCCGTGCAGCTGGCGATGACCCTCTTCGTCGGCGAGGTCACGAACACCACGCCGCCCGCGATGCCGCTGTTCATCGCGCAGGCCGCGATCGTCACCGCGCTCGGCTGGCGCGGGCGTTGGGACAGCCCGATGAAGTTCGCGCTCGTTGCCGGTGGGCTGTGCGGCGTCGGTGGCTTCGCAGCCGACTACGCGTGGACGCAGGTTGCCTACCCGCTGCCCTGGCAGCCCGGCCTTATCACCGAGGGCCTGCCGACCGCTCTGTTCGTCGGTCTCGCCGGTGCCGTGCTCGGCTCCTTGATGGCAGCCGCTCTACGTAACGAGCTCAGCAAGTTCAGCCGCCCGCTCGCAGCCGCAGTGGTATCGGCACTCGTGATCCTCGGCTTCGCGTTCAACAACGCCTACGTCACTGTCCCCACGGACCTCACGGCGACGATCAAGGTCGACAACGTGCGCCAGCAGGCGATCGGGCACCGTGGCGAGACCCACACCGTCGGTGACGTCACGGTGCGGCTCAGTGACCCGAGCCTCGCGCGCGACGGCAACTGGGCCTACGCCCTCGCTTGGCAGGGGCGCGGCCGAGTCGTTTCCAAGCTGATCGAGCAGGCGGACGGCAGCTTCCGCTCCGAAGGCCCGATGCCGCTCAGCGGCAACTGGAAGTCGTTCGTGCGTATCCACAAGGGGCACACCGAGGTAGCGGCACCGATCCGCATGGCTGCCGATCCAGCGATCAACTTCGCGGGCTACGCAGCGCCGGTCGACGCTGCGCAGACCCGCGCGATGATCCGCGACACCACGCTGCTGCAGATCGAGCGCAAGCCCGACGGCCCCTACTGGGCCTGGAAGCCGGCGTTCCTGTTCGTGATCGGCTTCGACCTGTCGCTGTTCGTGCTGATGGGAATCATCTGCGTGCGGGTCGGGCGGAGCATGCCCGAGACGCCCGAGGAGAGCACCGGCACTCCGCGTCAGCGGCGCAAGCCACGCGGCGCCTCACCGATCCCCGCCTCGGGCGCTAGCGCCTAGTAGCTACTACTTCGCTTTGCGGGCGGTGGCCAAGAGCTCCTTGGCCGCCTTCTGCATGCCGTCGATCATCACCTGCACGTCGGGCGTCTGCTCGCGGTCGCCTGTGATGCCGATGTCGATCGAGTCGCGATAGCTCATCACCGTCACGTTGATCGCGGCGCGGTCGAGGATGATCGACAGCGGGTAGAGCGCCTCGAGCTTGGCGCCCGCGCTGTAGATGTCGATCGGCGGCCCGGGCACGTTGGAGATGACGATGTTGTACGGCGGGCTGATCCCGAGGCGCGCAAGGCCGAACATCGCTCGCGACGCACGCTGGTGCAGAGCCGGGGGGATGAACTGGGTGACGTCGCGCAGCGCCTTGGCGGGCAGCGCGTGGTGGCGCTCCTTGGCGTCCGACAGCTCGTCGACAGCGGCGTAGAGCTGATCGACCACGCTGTCGAGGTGCGTGGGGATCGGTACGAACATCAGCGAGATCTCGTTGCCGAACGTGCCGAACTCGTCGTCTGACCTGACCGACACCGGCACCTGAGCTATCAGTGGGCGGTCGGGCAGCATGTCGTGCAGCAGCATGTGCTCGCGAAGCGTCGCGGCCACGAGGGTCACGACGACGTCGTTGACCTTGACGCCGAAGTGGTCCTTGATCTCCTTGACGTCGTTCAGGGAGATCGAGCCGAAGCCGAAGATGCGGTGGGGTGAGAGCAGGTCGTCGTAAGCGCCGCGGGGCGGGCTGAACTTCGGCCGCACGAGCACGTCGGCTCGGTCCTCGATGCCGACGGCCTGGCGGAACTTCGAGAGCGTGCGGCTCATGTGCTCGGTGCCGGGAGCGCCGAGTACTGACGGCACTACGTCGACGTGGGGGAGGAGCCTTCCGAGCCGGTCGGCAAACCGGAAAGGGGCCTTCGGTAGCGACTTGAACGCGCGCCCGATCATCTCCGTGTTGGTCGGCACGCTCACCGAGCCGTTCTCGGTCGGCGGGTCGACCTCCCGTGGCTCGGGAGTCACATCGAACAGGATCGACATGATCTCGCCGCCCGACATGCCGTCGACTGCGGCGTGGTGGACCTTGGAGACCATGGCGACCTTGCCGCCCTTGAGCCCGTGGATCAGGTACAGCTCCCACAGCGGGCGGGCCTGATCGAGCCTGCGCGAGTAGATGCGCGCAACCTGCTCAGCGAGCTGCTCCATCGAGCCGGGCTTCGGCAGCGCAAGCTCGCGCACGTGGTAGCCGATGTCGAAGTGGCGGTCCGGGACCCAGTACGGCCAGTCGAGGTCGAGCGGCACACGCACCATCCGCGAGGTGAAGGGCGGCACCA
>CAZLKZ010000019.1:0-19350 GCA_964560235.1 uncultured Conexibacter sp.
GTCGGACCGGGCGGGTAGATGTAGTTGCCGCGCGCGATGTACTCCTTGAGCACGTCGTTCTGCGTGGTGCCGCGCAGCAGCTTGGAGTCGACGCCCTGCTCCTCGCCGACGAGCTCGTACAGCAGCATCAGTACCGACGCAGGCGCATTGATGGTCATCGACGTAGAGACCTGATCAAGCGGGATCTGGTCGAAGGCCGTGCGCATGTCGTCGATCGTGTCGATCGCGACGCCGGTGCGGCCGACCTCGCCCAGGCAGCGCGGGTTGTCTGAGTCCAGGCCGAGTTGGGTCGGCAGGTCGAAGGCCATCGACAGGCCGGTCGTGCCCTTGCTCAGCAGGTAGCGGTAACGCTCGTTGGACTCCTTGGCCGACGCGTAACCGGCGTACTGGCGCATCGTCCAGAACTGCTTGCGGTACATGACCGGGTGCGGCCCGCGCGTGTAGGGGTACTCGCCCGGCTCGCCCAGGTTCAGGTGCTCGGGGAGGTCGGCCTCGGTGTAGAGGTTGTCGATCTCGATGCCGGAGTCGGTAAAGCGTCGCGGGTCGTCGGGGCCGACGATCGGTGCGACGGTGAGCCGCTCTTCCTGGTGGTCCTGGGTGCCTGCCATAGGCCGAAAAGATAGGGCGCGCGCAGTCCGCGCGGCATCCAGGCCTGTCCTAGTCGCCCTTTCGCTTTCGAAGAGCGGCCGCTGCAGGTCTGCCCGCGACACCCACGACGAGGCCGAGGGCGAGCGCCAGCGCCATGGCGAGTAGTGGGGTTGGAAGATCGAGGGGCGCACTGATCGCTGCTGGGCCGGCCGAGGCCGCTTCGGCGCCCGTGCCAGACTTGTCGCCCGTCGCGAGGTTCGCGATGCGGCTCCGCTCCTCTGCCGGCAGCCCGGCCGGTGAGCCGTCGGCAGCTGCTGACGGATCTGCGCCCCAGGCGCTCCGCGCAGACGCGCCTCCACCGGTCTTGTCTCCCGAGATCCCCGCCGATCGCAGCGCGCTCCGGAAGGCATCCAGGCAGGTCGGGAAATACTGCGCGACATCGGTTGGGATCGTGTCGATCGCCTCGCGGTACTCCGCGGGCGTAAAGGCGCGGGACAGGCCACCCTCGTGGTCGACGCAGTCCTGGATCACGTCGTCGCCGGAGGCGAGCGCGCTCGCCGGAAGGGAGGCGGTAAGGATCAGAAGAACGAGGAGGAGGCGGGGCCGCACGATGCAACCTCAACGGCGCCGGGCGCCGATGGTTGCGCGAGCGTCGTCACTTGCTCTTGCGAGGGCGCGAGTACGGCCCTGGTACCGGGCGTCCCTCAAGCGGCAGGGCGATGCGCGCATACGCCGCGAGCGCTGGCTTGCGCACCACTCTCGTACCTGACATTCGGCTGAGGCCCGAGTACTCAGACCAAGCTGCCCGCGACGCCATCGGCGACAGCCACGAGTACCAGCTCACCTGCCGGATGCCGAGCCGCTTTCGCTCTTTGGCGATCGTGCGCAGCGCGCTGGTGGCGGCCTTGGCCTGGCCGGACTCCGTGGTGTCCCAGGTCGCGTAACGGTCGGGCGAGTCGCCGTTGCTCGAGGAGAAGGAGATCTCGGTCAGCGCGATCGGCTTGATGTCTTTGCGCTTCCTCATGACTGAGCGCACGTGCTCGGTGGTCTCGATGATGCCCGCCACCTTGCGCGTGTAGGGGTGCAGGGCGACGACATCGAACGACCCCTTTGCGCCAGCCGCATAGAGCTTGGCGAGCGCCTCCCACGCGGTCGATCGCGATCCGTTCGTCAGGCCTGCCGTGACGACACGTGCGCTGCGGTCGGCGTTCCTGATCGCGGTCGCTGCACTCTTCAACAGTGCTGCGTACGTGGGTGCCCAGTCGGGCTGGATCGCCCAGTAGGTGCCGAGGTTCGGCTCGTTCCAGACCTGCCAGTCACGGATCGGTACTCGCACCTTGCGCCCGGTCCAAAACGACCCCGACTGGCCGTAGCGCCCGACCATTGCGGCCGCGAACCTCGCGAACGTCGCGTTGTCGGCCGGTGGTGCGTTGTAGCTGGCGGGACCGTCAACCGCCCAGGCCGGCGCGCGAATGAGCACCGGGAGCACTCGCAGACCCTGGGCAGCCGTGGCTGAGACGAACGCGTCGGTCGTCGCGAAGTCCGTAGGCACGCCACCGACATCGGTGAATCGAGCGAGTTGGTCCGGTGGCACGTCGGCGAAAGACGCGTAGGGCTGAACGGCTGCCCAGTCGAACACCACTCGCACGGTCTCCACGCCGACCTTGCGCATCGTCACGGTCTCCTGACTGAGCGAGACCGCTCCCGACGTCAGCGGACCGTCTGCCATGACTCCGAAGAAACCAGCAGGCACCGAACGCTTGGCTGCGCTTGCCGTGGCAGGCGAGGCCACGAGGGTGAGCGCGCAGCAGGCGCCAACGATCATCCGGATCACGGGCGCGAGAATACCGGGCACTTTGCGCGCCGGAGACAGTTCATGAGAGCGCCAGTAGGGTCCCTGAGCATGACCTCGCGTGCCGATCAGCAGCGCTCTCGTGGCGCGCTGCTCGGCCTCCTGGCGATCGTCGCGGTAGCTGCGCTGCTGCGCTTCGCAACGATCGCGACTCAGAGCTTCTGGCTCGATGAGGCGGTGACCGCGGACCTGATGCACCGGTCGTTCGGGTCGATGCTTCAGGCGATTTGGGATGGCGAGTCCAGTCCGCCGCTCTACTACGGGGTCGCGTGGGTGTGGACGCACATCTTCGCGGCCGGCGAAGCAGGCCTGCGATCGCTATCGGCGCTCATTGGTGTTGCAACCGTGCCCGTCGCGGCGGCGATCGGGATTCGGCTGACCGGGCGGCGGGACACAGCCTTGATCGCGGCCGCGCTCGTTGCCGTCAACCCGCTGCTCGTTTGGTACGGGCAAGAGGGGAGGGCCTACGCACTGCTTGTGTTCCTGGCGAGCGTCGCGCTGCTCCTGATGCTGCGTGCAGCGGAGGCGCCCTCGCGTGGACGGCTGGCTGCTTGGGGACTCGTGTGTGCGCTCGCGCTCGGCACCCACTACTTCGCTATCTACGTTGTGGCTTCGCAGGTCGCTTGGCTTCTCTGGCAGCGCCTGCCGGTCAGGGCGCTGCTGGTCGGGGTCGCACCGGTTGTAATCGCAGGCCTAGCTCTAGCGCCGCTTGCGCTCCACCAGCGCGGCAACGACCTCGCTTCGTTCATCCGCGGAGAGTCGCTGGCCACTCGCACGGCGCAGGTGCCCAAGCAGTGGCTGATCGGCTACGACGGCCCGAGCGAGTCGCTCACGACGGCGCTCGCGCTGCTCCTCGTCTTGCCTGCCGTGTTTGGCCTCGTGACAGTGATTCGATCGCGCGAGCGAGGCCCCGCTACAGGCGCGCTCGCGGTGGCTGCGGGCTCGGTGTTGATCCCGCTCTGCGTGGCCGTGGTCGGAGAGGACCAGCTGCTGACCCGCAACGTGCTCGGCGGACTCGTCGCGGCGCTGTGTCTACTGGCCGCCGGGTACAGCACGCACTCAGGGCGTGGCCGCCCGCTGGCTCTCGCTGCGATGTGCGCACTCGTTGCGCTCTGGCTCGGGTTGGTCGTCCAGACAGCTCGCGAGCCGCGCTACCAGCGCGAGGATTGGCGCGGGGCCGTGCGCGAGCTGGGGGCGCAGACTGAACCGCGTGTCGTAGTGGTGACTCCTGGCTCTGGCGGCCGCGCCGTGCGGCATTACCTGCAAGGCGCGCAGGAGCTCGCAACGGGCGGCGCGGCGGTCCGCGAGATCGACTGGATCGTGCTCGACCGCCACCGCAGCCCCGATCCTGCGCCGGCAGCAATCCCCCCAGGCTTCTCGCTGGTGGGAACGTCACGAACGAAGACCTTCGCGATCGTGCGCCTGCGGGCGGACGTCCCGGTATCGCTCGACGCGGGAGCGGTCGCTGCGCTCGGAGACCCCGGCGCGGTGACGCTTGTCGAGCGCTGAGCTGGCGCGGCATCAGTAGCCTGCTGGACCGATGCCAACCTCACTCGTAACCGGCGGCGCTGGATTCCTCGGGTCGCACCTGTGCGACACGCTGCTCGCACGGGGTCACCGTGTGATCTGTGTCGACAACCTCGAGACCGGTTCTCTCACCAACATCGCGCACATCCGTGATGCGGACTTCCGGTTCCTGCAGGTCGACATCGTCGATCCGTACTTCGTGGACGAGCCGATCGATTTCGTCTACCACCTGGCGTCGCCCGCGTCACCGATCGACTACCTGCGGCTGCCGCTGCACACGCTCAAGGTCGGCTCGCACGGCACCCACCACTCGTTGGGCCTCGCCAAGGCGCACCGTGCGAGGTTCCTGCTCGCTTCGACCTCCGAGGTCTACGGCGACCCGCAGGTGCACCCGCAGTCCGAGGACTACTGGGGGCACGTCAACCCGATCGGCCCGCGTGGCGTCTACGACGAGGCAAAGCGCTACGCCGAGGCGCTGACGATGGCCTACCACCGCCAGCAGGGCGTCGACACGGCGATCATCCGCATCTTCAACACCTACGGCGCACGCATGCGTCCGCAGGACGGCCGGGCGATCCCGACCTTCCTTCGTCAGGCGCTGACCAGCTCGCCGATCACCGTGTTCGGCGACGGCAGCCAGACCCGCTCGTTCACCTACGTCGACGATCTGATCGACGGCATGATCCGCCTGGCCGAGTCTGGCGAGCATCAGCCGGTCAACGTCGGCAACCCGGACGAGTTCACGCTCAAGGAACTCGCTGAGGTGGTCAAGGAGCTGACAGGGTCGGAATCAGAGATCGTCTACGCCCCGCTACCCACCGACGATCCCCAGATTCGCCGTCCCGACATCTCGCGAGCGCGGGAACTGCTGGGCTGGGAGCCGACTGTCGCCCTACGCGACGGTCTAAAGACCACAATAGATCTTGCCGGTGAGCACGACCTCATCGGGCGCGCCCAGTAGCGTCAACGCTCGCAGCAGCGCAAAAGGCGCTGCTCAGAGACAGCTTTGCCGGTCCAGCGAAAAGCTCCGCAACCTCCTGACGTGCCGTCCGTTTCAGAAGACGAGGTGCGCACGCAACTACTCGACAGCACCACAATCCCGATCGGATCGTCTGCGCGAGACGTCCGCGCACAGCGTCCCCCGGTGCTCAGCTTCCTGCTGCGGTGGAGTACCGCACGCCGCGCGGCCCGCGTACTAGGCCTGCTTGCGCTCGACCTGCTCGCGCTGCAGCTCGCGATCACCACCGCGCTGTCGATCAAGGCGGCGTACTACTCGGAGTTCAACTTCGAGGGTTCCTGGGGGCAGGCCCGCCACTACGTGCCGCTTGCCTTCTTGGTGACCTCGCTCCAGTTCGCGCGGGAGGGTCTCTACGCGCAGCGCTCTGCCCGGCCGGGTCTAGCGCGCGTGGTGGGGGCGCTATTCGGAACGGCAGTGGTGATGCTGCTTTACGCGATCGCCTCCGACGGGGAGTTCTCGAGTTACTACATCTTCTACGGCACGCTCGTATTCGCGATCGCCTACATCACGGGCTACCGCTTCCTCTTTGACAAAGTCACAAGCAGCCTGCTCAAGACGGCGGGCTTCGAGCGCCGGACGGTGCTCGTAGGCACAGGGGAGCACATCGAAGAGGTCGCCAAGAAGCTCGACCGTGGACACAGCGAGCTCAGGGTCGTCGGCTTCATCTCGCTCACCCCGCGCCCGGACAACGGGATCAGGTCGCTGGGACGGCTGGAAGATCTCGAGCAGATCCTGCTCGAGCAGTCGGTAGACGAAGTGGTGATCGCCGACCCGGACTTCCCGCAGATCAAAGCCGTCGAGCTGATCGACGTCTGCCACCGCCGCGGCGTGGCGGTGCGGATCGCGCCGTCAACTATGGAGATCCTGGTGCACCGGGCCGAGTTTGTGCCCGGCCAGTCGGTGCCTCTGTTCGAGCTGCGGCCACCTGCGTTCGACGGCTTCGACTGGCTGGTGAAGCGGTCGTTCGACCTTGTGGTGTCGGTGCTTGTGCTGCTGGTGCTGAGCCCGCTGCTGATCCTTGTAGCGCTCGCGGTGAAGCTGACCTCTCGCGGACCTGTGCTCTACAGGTCATACCGGCCGGGGATCGGCGGCGAGCCATTCGCTTGCCTGAAGTTCCGGACGATGTATCAGGACGCAGACAAGCGCCAAGCAGACCTCGAGAAGCAGAACGAGGCAGACGGGGCCCTGTTCAAGATGCGTGACGACCCACGGGTCACGCGCATCGGACGGGTACTGCGGCGCTACTCGATCGACGAGCTGCCGCAGCTGCTCAACGTGCTCCGCGGGGACATGTCGCTGGTGGGGCCACGGCCGCTACCGCAGCGCGACTTCGACAGGCTCGAGAACTGGCACAAGAAGCGCTACCTGGTGCTCCCTGGGGTCACCGGGCTCTGGCAGGTTTCAGGGCGCTCAGACCTCGACTTCGACGACCTGGTGCGCCTCGACTTCCTCTACCTAGAGCGCTGGTCGGTCTTCCTCGACCTATCGATCATCCTCAAGACGATCCCCGCAGTGCTGCTGAAGCGCGGCGCTTTCTAGTCGCAACCTCGCCGAGTAGTGCACCTAGGTTCGCGGCGTACTCCTGCGGCTCGACGACCTCGGTATCGGTACCGGAGCGGGCCGGGTCGAGCTCGACCGGGGAGCCGACCACATGGACCTCAAGTGGATCGAGCAGTACACCGGCGCTGCGACTGTCTGCGAGCACGAGATCGGCGCTCAGCCAGTGGCGAGGGACCCTACGCACGGTGTCGTGGATGTGCAGCACGACAGGTCGTGTGCGGAGTGCCGGGATCAGCCGGCCGGCGACCGACCCGTTGAGGTAGACGACGTCGTGCTCGCGTGCCAGGCGGCGCGCGCGAGGCCAAGAGGCGACCGCTCGCGCGCCGGCGCCGTGTGCGAGGCCACCGAGTTCAAGCGCCGCCCATCGGAACCCTTCGGGCAAGTCCGGCGGTCGCGAGTCTTCCGGGGCGGGTGTCGTGACCGTGACCGCCCAGCCTTGATGCTGCAGGCGCGTCAGCGCGTCGAGCAGGCCGGCTTCAGGTGGCCCGAAGCGCTCGACCTGCAGTACGGCGAGCAGACGCTTGTCGGCAGCTTCAGACATGTCACGGCTTGCGCTTGCTCTTCTTGCGGCGCTCAGCCTGCTGCTGCGCGCGGTCGTCGGCCTGCTGCTGGGCGACACGTGATGCGCTCAGGTAGATCGTTGCCCCCTGGCGGGAGTTCGGATCCAGGTAGAGCGCCCGGCCGAGCAGGCGCATTGCCTCGGTCGGCTCGTTGAGCTGGCTCAGGGTGAAGTCGGCCAGCTGCACCCAAGGGTCAGGGTTGCTGGGCTGCAGTTCTGCGGCCTTCACGAGCGCCTTGCGCGCGTCGTCCTTCTGGCCGCCCAGCAGGTGCACGTAGGCCTGGGCGTACAGGGGCTGTACTGACATCGGGTTCAGCCGCTCAGCGCGGAGAGCGTCGTCGAGCGCGGCAGCGACCGCCACAGGCTCCTTGGAGTCCAGCAGCTGGGCCTCCGTTGACGCACGGTCGGAGGCAAGGGGTCGCCACATGCTCCAGCCGGCGACGACCGCCAGCGCGGCGATGAGCACCGCGGCGCCGACGCGCCAGTAGTCGCGCACCCCGGCGCGCAGCCGTGCTACGAGCAGGCCCGGGCGCGACGGAGGTTCAGTGAACGGGCCGCGGCCCGCGACCCAGCCGGCGCATAGCAGTCCCACGACGACGTTGCCAGGGACGTACCAGGTCCAGTCGATGAACGAGTGGACTCCGAAGGTCACGACGATCGCCGCCATCGCGGCGAGCCCAGCGCGCTCTGCCGTGGCGGCCGCAGATAGCTCGGGATCTGTGCGGAACGCCAGCCTGCGCGGAACCTGCAGCGTCCGGCGAGCTGCAACTAGCCAGCTAACGGTCAGCAGTGAGATCAGGACCAGCCCAATACCGCCAAGGTCTGCTGCCGTCTGCACGACGAACCCGTGCGCGTGGCGCACCGTGAGGTTCGAGGTGCGGTACTTCGTACGCGCAACCACGTAACCGCCCGCGCCAACGCCCTTCCAGGGGTGCGCGTCGAAAATCTTGAACGCCTCTTGCCAGTACTTCGCTCGCACCGACCCGACTTTCGTGAGCCTGCTCGGGTCGTTGGTGATTCGCGAGCCGTCTGTGGGGTCGGTCAGCGAGCTCCAGGCGCTCGATACAGAGCCGCCAAATCCCTTGTCCGAGAGCGCCATCTTGCCGGCTACGGCCACAGGCACGAGCGCTAGCGCGATCAACAGCGCCGCGCCTACTCGCCTGCGCGCCACCGCACCGAGAGGGCTCACATCGGAGCGGAACCGCAGGTACAGCCCGGCGGCGAGCTGGAGTGCCATCACCGCAAGCAGGAGCAGGCCGAGCTGCCACCCCGAGGTCGCACGTGTCACTGCAGGCACGCGGTCGGTCGTGAGCGTGTCCTGCGCGAACGCCCAAACCGACACGAGCAGTCCGCCGCTGATCCCGACGAGCACGATGCTGGCGCTGCGCAGCCTCAGCGGCACCAGTAGGAACCACGCTCCGAGCCCGAGCGCGAGCGCCACGAGTGAGCCGCGCGAGTAGGCGAGCATCATGGCGGTCGTCATCAGCCCGATCGCCGGGAACGCCAACGCCGAAACCCAAGAGCGCCCGTCACGCCTGGCACCGAGCCACACGCAAGCGACGATCCCGAGCGCCGCTGTGAGGCCCACAGAGTTCCAATACTCGTAGGGCTGCCGCAGGCGCGAGTAGATCTCGTCTGGAGAGAAGGTCTCGGGGAAGATCTTGGTAAGCAGCGCCCACACGCTGACCGCGAACGCTGCGGCCGCAATCGCCACCAAGGTCGCCGACCACCACTCGCCGGTCGATCGCGAGAGGGCGATACCCGCGGCAAACACCGCCGCAAAGGCCACGAGGCGATTCGCTTCAAGCCATGCCTCGCTTGGTTCGAATGCCCAGATGGCCGACACGGCCGCCAGCGCTGCGAAGCCGCCGAAGAGCGCGAGCGTGCCGACGCCCCACCAGCGGCGGGTGCCGACCGAGAGCACGGCGACGATTCCACTGACCGTGCCGATCGCAAGCAGGACCAGCTCTACGTACGTGGTCGGCTCCAGCAGCAGCCCGCCTCGGCCGTAGAGGGCGAGCCAAACGAGCAGTGCGGCGACGGCTACTCCGTAGAACGTCGCGGGACGCAAACGGGGTAGGCGCAGCAGGTGCTGCTGGGCGTCAGGAGTTGCGACGCTTGAGGACATTGATGGTTGCCCAGCGTGCGGTCGCGGCGAGTGCGCCGGCCACAAGCAGGATGGTCACGATCAAGATCGGGGTGGGGAGGTCTGACGGGCTGCTGATGGTGCCCGAGCCCGCCTCGACCTTGCGGCCGTCGAGCGTGATCGGGGCCGAGCCGAGCTTGCGCGCTGCCGCGATCTTCGCCTGCTCCTCGGGCGTGGCGGTGGAGAGAGGGTCAACACCGGCTGGCACGTCAGGCACACCTGAACCGCCCCAACTGCCTGAGTTGTCGGTGGTTCCCCCGGGCGTGCCCGAGCCCGTCTTGCCGGTCAGTCCGCTCCCACGCAACGCGGCGCGAAGCGCGTCGCGGCAAGCCGAGTACTGATCGGCGTCAGCTGGGAGCTGCTCGAGCGCCTTGCGGTAGTCGCTGCGCGAGTGCTGCTGGGCGAACTCGCCGTCGGTCGCGATGCAGTCTTCGATCACGTCAGAGACGCTTGCGAATGCGGGCTGCGGCGCAGCGAGAGCTGCGAGCACCAAGAGCAGAGCTGTCCGTCGGGTGCGCATCGGGAGGGGTCTGCGCACGCTAGAAGACAGCGGCAGACAGCGCGCAGGTTATCGGTCAGGCGCCTCTGTGTCCCCAACGCTCACACTTGTGCCACACAGCCGCAGGCCGTGAGCCATGCCCTGCGCCCAAGCCTCGTAGCTGAAGGCGGCGACGTGTTTGCGGCCCGCGTCGGCAAGCCGCCGGCGCAGCGGCTCGTCCTCGGCGAGCCTGCGCAGCGCGGCTGCGAGCGCGCCTGTGTCTCCGCCCGGAACGACGAGCCCCGTCTCGCCGTCGACGATGAGCCCGCCCGCCGCGGCTCCGACGGCGTCGGTCGCGATCACGGCCGTGCCTTGCGCCATCGCTTCGTTGGCGACCAGGCCCCACGGCTCTTTGGTCTCGCGGGTTTCGATCGCCGCCATCACGAGCACGTCAGAGCCTGCGTAGAGGTTGCGCAGGCGGGCTGGGTCCGCTGCACCGAGCGCTTTGACGCCAGTCGGGAGCGGTGCTGCGCTCGCCGGGCGGTCTCCGACGAGGCCGAGTGCTGCGGCCGGCGGGAGCAGCGTGCTCTGTGTCCAAGCCTGCAGCAGCTCAGGCTCGCCCTTGTACCTGGCGCTGCGCCCGACCGCGATCGCAGTGAACGGTGCCAGGCGCTCGGGATCGGGGGCGTCGGCGCACCAAAAGTCGAGGTCCACTGCCTGCGGCGCCTCGGCGATCGCATGCGCGCCGAACCCGATCACGAAGTCGGTGACGTGCGGTCCGTAGGTGACCACTGCGTCGGCGTCCCGATAGATGCGCTTCAGCAGAGGCGCGCCAGCCAGCCGGTGCGCTGGCGTACGGGGGTGCGCCCACAGCGCTGACCAAAGCAGGAACGGAACCCGCGCCTTGCGTGCTCCTCGCCACGCCGCCGGTAGCGCGATGCGGCCCGCGGTCCCGCAGATCACGGCCCGATAGTTGCCCGACGCAGCGAGGCGGTAGACGGCTCGCTGGCTCACCTGCCGGTGGGGCACCGGCAGGTCCGCGACGGTGCCTGTGGCGTGATGGGAGCGGCCGCCGAACAACGCGAGCTCGATGTTCTCTCGTGCGTGCAGCGCTGCGAACGCGCCGACCCTGTCCGGCGGGGCGATGCCGGTCACGAGCAGGACTGGGCGAGGGTCGGTCATCGGGCCGCCAACACCTCGGTGTATGCCGCGACCGTCGCGCGCCCGCAGGCTTCCCAGCTGAACTGTTCGGCGATCACCCGCTTGGCGTCTTCGCTGATGCTCGCGCTCCACCGTGGGTCGAGCAGATGCTCGATCTCGCGCGCGAGCGCCTCGGGCTCGCCAGGGGGCACGAGGCGCATGCCGGTCGTCCGTGCCGCGAGGTGCTCGGGGCCCGGCTCGCCGCGCGCACCGATCGCGGGCCTGCCCGCAGCCATCGCCTCGATGTAGGCGACGCCGAACGCCTCGTCGGTAGAGGGCATTACGAAGATCGAGCCAGATCTGCCTGCCGCAACCGCGGCGTCGTGATCGAGCGCCCCGGTGAAGCTCACCCGGCCCGCAATGCCGAGCGACAGTGCCAGCTCCTCGAGCGCTCCCCGCTCGGGGCCGTCACCGACGATCCGGTAGCGGAGTTCGGGGTGACGGTCGCGGAGGATCCAGATCGCGCGCAGTACATCCGCGTGCCGTTTGCGCGGGATGAGGTTCGCAACCGTCACGAGCGTCGGCCGGTCGGGGCGCCGCTCGTCGCCGGTGACGGGATCGGTACCTAATACGAGTGTCTCGACCTTCCTTGCCCCGAGCGCCGATACCGCGGCGGCGATGCCGTCGGAGTTCGCGAGCACGAGGTCGGCAGCCTCAAAGGCCTGGCGGACCGGCTGCTCTCCGCCGGACATCCGCGCGGTGTGAAACACGTCGCCGCCGTGCTCGCTGATTACCAGCGGCACACCCGGAACCGCGAGCCGTACCGCGTCGCCAGCGGGCACTGCGTAGTGCGCGTGCACCAGCTCGAACGGAAATTGTTTGTGGAGCTTCAGCAGGCGTCGCCTGAGGGGGCGCGCCGCGCGCTTTCCCCAGCTCGGGTAGTGGCGTTCGCGGCGGCCTGAGAGGTAGCGCACGTACTGCACCTGTATGCCGTCGATCGTCGCCCTGCGTGGCTGGCGCAGTGCGCGCCACCAAGCGCCCACCCTTTTGATCTCGGTCGCTGGCGGGATCGGCCGGTAGAGCACCACCACCTCAACCTCGGCACCCGCTGCGCGTGCGGCGAGCGCCTGCTTGTGCGCCCAGATGCCGAGCACCGGATCTTCAAGGCGCGGGTAGAACTCGGCGACCACGACCACCTTCACGGCAGGCGCCCCGCAGAGATCGTGCGCACCTGATCGCGGGGTGTGTACGGACGATCTGCGAGAAAGTCGCGCGCCGCCTGCACCGCAGCCTCACGCCCGTAGTCCCGCGCGGGTACACGCATCGTGTGACCGACCGGAGTTGCGTCGACCACCCCGATTCGCCAGCCATGTTCTGCCGCAAGAGCGCTCCAGTGCACGTCAAGGCCCCAGCCCATCCCGATGTCCTCGGGGAAGGGGAGGAGCGTCTGCGCCGCGATACGCGAGAAGGCGGTGACAGGCCCGATCTCCACGAACGTCGTCTCTCGCCAATCGCTCCCGGGCTGCCGGAGCGTGACCGGCCACGCGGCGTGAGAGTGGCGGCGGTGAGCCGGTTGCGCGAGCTGCAGTTCAGCTGCTTCGGCGACGGCGATGAACGTGTCAAGAAACCGGCCGGGCAGGGTGACGTCATCGTCGAGCACGATGACCCAGTCGTAGCCGGCCAGGTCGTCGGTTCCGATCAGGTCGTTGAGGTGGTCGAACTTGCCGCGGCCGATCGTCACGGCCACGCGCTTGACGGTCAGCTCGTGGCGGCTTCGGGCGAGCTCGGCCAGGGCCTCGTCGAGGATCGACGGGACGTCGGTGCGCTCGGTCGCGAGCACCAGCACCCGGCGCGCCGGCGCAGCGGACGCGGCACGCCTGCGGCGCCGCCGCGCTGTCACTGCACCGAGATCTGCGGAGAGATCCGCGGCGCGCAGCACCCAGGCGGCCTTGCCGGTGGCGATGCCGCTGCGTCCCGAGAGAAAGTCCTCGGAGCCTTCAGGTGCCGATCCGCCGAAGCGTTCGGCAAGTGCTTCGCGTATCCGGCCGGCGCTGTGGGCGGCCATCACGGGCCCGTTCGAGCACCGATATCTCGGCCCGTGCAATGCACACCCCGCAAACACACGAAGCTCGTGCGCGAGCGACGGGCTACGGCCTTTGAGGCGGTCGTACCTGCGGCTTGCTCTGCCTCTGAAGAACGTCGCCTTCCGCAACGCCTTCGGAACGGCATCCGCTCCGTTGCGATGGTGATCGAGCCCGGCTGCTGCGATGTACCGCACCCGTCCGCCCGCGGCCTTCACCCGGTCCTGCCACTCCTGCTCGTCGCCGTACAGGCCGAGCGACTCGTCGAACGGTCCGGCTAGCTCAAGGGCCGAACGCCGGACAGCGAGGTTCGCACCCCAGGCGTAGTCGGTGTCCTTGTCTTCGGTGCCTAGGTCAAGATGTGTGATCGGAGGCTGCTCTCGCCCGCACTCGCGCCGAGGCTCGCTGAATCGCGCCAGGATCGGACCGGTCATCACGGCCACCTCGGAAGGCAGGGCGGCGTGTGCGTCGAGCAGCGCCTGCAGCCACCCGTCGTGGACTGTCACGTCGTCGTCGAGGAAGCAGATGAGCGGTGCGTCGGAGTTCGAGACGCCGGTGTTGCGCGCCGCGTTCAGTCCGCGGCCCGACTCGTGCGCGACGTAGCGTGCGCCAGCCTCACCCGCTGCTTGCGCCGTTTGTGGGCTCGGCCCGTCGTCGACGACGAGCACGTCGACACCCGCAGCTTCCGCCTGCGGCATCACTGAAGCAAGGGCCGCCTCGAGATACCCGGGGCGGCCTGCGGTCGGGATGATGACGACAGCGGGAGCGGACACGCCCGTGGGACGCTAGCTCAGCCCGGTGCTGTCGATAGCGTCCGGTGCGGTGATTGCGTTCCTGCACCATCGCTACCGGGTCACCGGGGGTGAGGAGTACGTGGCCGGCCTGTGGCGCGGGCTGGTCGCCGACGAGCTGGGGGAGGAGACCTCCGAGATCGGTCGTGATTCGAGTGCGATCGGTCGGCCAGCAGCCGCTACAGCGCTTGTCCGTGGCGGCAGCAACTCGGATGAGGTGGCGGCCCACGTTCGATCGACCGGCGCGCGCATCGTGCACGCCCACAACCTGCTCCCGACGTTCGGTTGGCGGGCACTGGCAGCCGCTCAGGCAGCTGGCGCCGCAACGGTTCTGCATCTGCACAACTACCGCCTCGTATGCGCGGTCGGCACTTGCGTTGACCCGAGCGGGAGCGACTGCACTCGCTGCAGCGGCCGCAACACCGCGCCCGGTCTCTTGCATCGTTGCCGTGGCAACGTGATCGAAGGTGCCGCGTACGCCACCGGGCTCGCGCGTTGGCAGCGCCGCACACTCGAGTGCGCCGATCAGCTGATCGTGCCGAGCCAAGCGGCGCTCTCGCGGCTCCGTGAGCTCGGAGCTGGGCTACCGGAGGATCGCGTGACCGTCATCGCACATCCGCTCGCCGCCCCGGACAAGCTGCTCGACCCAGCAGCTGGCGAGTACGTGCTCGTGACCGCCCGGCTCTCGCGCGAAAAGGGCGTCGACCTCGCGATCGAGGCGTGTCGCGCCGCCGGGCTCCCCCTCGTGATTTGCGGAGACGGGCCTGAGAGCGGGTCGCTGCGAGCTCTCGCGGCAGATGCCGACGTGCGGTTCGAAGCTCCCGGAGCTGAAGCTGAGCTACGCGCTCGGGCGCGCGTCGTGATGGTGCCCTCGCGTGCAGCGGAGACCTTCGGGATGGCTGCAGCGACCGCAATGGTCGCCGGCCTGCCTGTGGTCGCAACGCGTGCCGGTGCTCTGTCGGAGCTCGGCGCCGGGGCCGTGCTTGCTGAACCCGCTCCGGCCGCGCTTGCCGCAGCTGTGCGGGCGGCGTGGGATGACGCCGCGCAGCTCGGCTCTCTAGCGGCGGCGAGCGCTGCGGACCGCTGCGCGCCGGGGCGCGCGGCGAGTGCTCTGGCCGAGGTGTACGCCCGCGCCCAGCAGCGTGCCCGTACCCGTCAGGGTGCGGGCGTGTCCGCATAGACTCAGCGCGCGATGAGAGCACTTGTGACCGGCGGCGCCGGCTTCATCGGATCGAACCTCGTTGACGCATTACTCGACGACGGGGCCTCGGTAGACGTCGTCGACAACATCTCGACCGGGCGGCGATCCAACCTCGAACAGGCGCTCGGGCGTGGCGCGAGGCTGCACGAGGTCGACATCACTGACTCGAGCAAGCTCACAACCGTGTTCGAGCAGGTGGCCCCCGAGGTCGTGTTCCACCTGGCAGCTCAGATCGATGTGCGCCGATCGGTTGACGACCCAGCATTTGACGCGAACGTGAACGTAACGGGCACCATCAACGTGCTCGAGGCCGCGCGCAGGGCCGGCGCGTCACGCGTTGTCAACACCTCGACCGGCGGTGCGATCTACGGCGATGCGTCGACCGCGCCGACGCCGGAGACGGAGCCCGCATTGCCGATGGCGGCGTATGGGCAATCGAAGTACTGCGCCGAGCGGTACCTCGGCTGGTACGAGCGGCTACACGGCCTCGAAGGCGTCACGCTGCGGCTCGGCAACGTGTACGGCCCTCGGCAGGATCCGCTCGGTGAAGCTGGAGTGATCGCGATCTTCTGCGGCAAGCTGGCGACAGGCGAGCGGCCGCAGATCTTCGGTGACGGAACGCAGACACGGGATTACGTGTTCGTCGGTGACGTCGTCGCAGCGCAGCTCGCAGCGGCACGCTCGCAGGCCACGGGTGAGATCAACATCGGAACCGGCGTGGAGACCTCGGTGCTCGACCTCGTCGACGTGTTCCGGGAGATCGATCCGAGCAAGGCCGACGTCTTCGTTCCAGAGTTCAGCGACCCACGGGCGGGAGAGGTGCAGCGGTCCGTGCTCGACGTGAGCAAGGCTCGCGAGCAGCTCGGCTGGGCAGCCAGTACGTCGCTCGTCGACGGAATGCGGGTAACGCTGGAGTCAGCAGCATGAGCGGGATGCCTTCGCGGCGTGCAGCGACGCTGCGCGAGAACGACACGGTGATGCCGCTGGAGCTGTTCTTCGACCTCGTGTTCGTGCTCGCGCTCACCCAGTCGACTGCGCTGATGGCGCATCACCCGAGCTGGGAGGGAGTCGCGCAGGGCATGCTCGTGCTCTCGGTCATGTGGTGGAGCTGGACCGGGTACTCGTGGCTGACCAGCGTCGTAGACCCCGAAGACGAAACCGTCCGGATCGCTCTCGCCACAGCGATCGCAGCATTGGTCGTGTGCTCGCTGTGCATACCTCAGGCGTTCGGCGACGACGGGCTGATGTTCGCGATCGCCTACGGGTTCGTGCGAGCGATGCACATCGTCCTTTTCGTGCATGCCAGCGGCGACAAGCCAGGTTTGCGCAAGTCCGCGGTGCAGTTCGGGCTAGCTGCCGCGATGGGCTGCGGGCTGCTGATTGCAGCCAGCCAGACTGACGGCGCGCTGCAGGCGGCGCTGTGGGTGGCCGCGGTCGTCGCAGACTTCGGCGGCGCTCTCGCTGCGGACTCCGAGGGCTGGGAGTTACAGCCGCATCACTTTGCCGAGCGGCACGGGCTGATCATCATCATCGCGCTCGGTGAGTCGATCGTCGCCCTTGGTGCCGGCGCTGAAGGCGAGGCGATTACGACTGGGGTCATCGGGGTCGCGGTACTCGGCGCGCTGCTGTCGTTCGCCCTGTGGTGGCTGTATTTCGACGTCAGCGCCGAGATGGCAGGCAAGCGGCTGTCGGAGGCTCCGCGAGGAATGGCTCAGAACCAGGCCGCGCGAGATGCGTACTCCTACTTCCACCTGCCCATGGTTGCCGGCATCGTGCTGCTCGCCCTTGGCCTGAAGAAGTCGATCGGTCACTTCGACGAACCCCTTAAGCTGGTCCCGGCCTTCGCGCTGTTCGGAGGATTGGCGCTCTACCTCCTGGGTCACGTCGGCACGCGCTGGCGCATAGTGAGCACGATGGACCGCGTGAAGTACCCGGCGGCGCGGGCGATCAACACCGAGCGTGTGGTCTTCGCGCTCATCTTCCTGGCTCTGATCCCCCTGACGCGGGGTTTCGACGCGATCGTCTTGGTCGCGATCGCGCTTGTCGTCGTGACGAGCTTGATCCTGCTCGAGGTCAGGCGCCAGGGAGATTTCCGGCGCAACCTGCGCGCGGAGATCGGCGGCCACGGCGGCGCTAGAGAGGGCTAAACGGCAGCCGGCAGCGCGCCGCGCAGCCATTTGACCGTCTGCGTCAATCCGTCGCGCAGCTTGATTTGCGCGCTCCAGCCAAGCACGTCGCGTGCCTTCTCTACCGACGGGAAGCGGCGCACCACATCGAAGTCGTACGCCGGTTGAGCGTCGATCGCGAAGTCCTTGGGCGCCAGCCCGCACAGCTCCCAAACCGTCCGGGCGATCTCCTCGACGGTCAGCTCGTCGGGGCTCGCGATGTTGAAGTCCTGTGCTTGGCCGTCTGGTGAGGACATCGCGGTAACGATCCCATCGGCGATGTCGTCGACGTGGGTCAGCGTGCGCGTTTGGCTGCCGTCGCCGAGCAGAGGTAGCCGGCCACCGCCGGCCCGCTCGACCTCGAGGCATTTGCGGATCAGGTCGGGGATGAGCCGGCCGGAGCCGGGCTCGGGGTCCGGAAGCTCGCCGGGGCCGTACGCGTTGAACGGGCGACAGATCGTGTAGGGCAACCCGTGTTCTGCGTGTGCCGCGCGCACGTACACCTCGCCGCCGAGCTTCGAGAAGCCGAACGGTGAGCGCGGTACCGGCGTGCTGAAGATGTGCTCCTCGGTGGTCGGAAACTCGGTGGCCTGCTCGAACACGAGCGGGCTCGACACGTAGACGAAGCGGTCTACACCCTGGTCGAGCGCGGCGCGCACAACGGCACCGTTGAGCGCGTTGTTGACCTCGGTCAAGGTGCACGGCAGCTTGTGGGCGTTGCCGATCGCGCCGACCATCGCTGCGAGATGAATCACGTGGGTGCAGCCCTGCAGCGCCTTGCGTGATTCGTCGAGGTCACGCAGGTCGCCGTGGTGGATCTCGCAGCCCTCGCGCATCCACTGGGGAGCGCGGCGCTGGTCTGAGACGCGCACGTCGTACTGGGGGTCGCGGAGCAGTCTGCGGACCACCGCCGCTCCGATCGCGCCGGCGCCGCCGGTGACGAGGACTCTTGCCATCGGTCCCCGACGGTATTACGGCTGCGGCGTCGGTGCCTGCCGACCCGACCGCAAGTAGCGCCAGTACTGGCGCACGAACCCGATGACAAAGCGCGGGTTGTAGTTCGCGTAACGCCGCCAGAGCCTGCGCGGCTCCTGGATCAGCCGGTAAAGCCACTCAAGCCCCGAACGCTGCATCCAGGAGGGAGCCTGCTTGACCCGACCGCCGTGGAAGTCAAAGGCGGCGCCCACTCCGATGAGCACTGGGGCGTCGAGCAGCGGGCGCATGTGCGCCATCCACTTCTCTTGCTTAGGCACCCCGACGCCGACCCACACAACGTCGGGCTTGGCCGCGTTGATGATCTCTGCGATCTCGGCGAGCTCCGCGTCTGTCAGCTCGCGGTACGGCGGCGAGTGGCCCGCGATGATCGGCACGCCCGGGAAGCGAGCCTTCAGCTTCCCGATGAGCGTGTCCATCAGCTCCGTAGTCGGGCAGCCGTAGAGGAAGTGGGTGACACCGGTCTTGACGCTGCGTTCCAGGTACTTGGCCATCAGGTCGGGCCCGTACACGCGGTCGGTCAACGGAGCCCCGAATGCCTTCATTGCCCACACGACCGGCTGACCGTCCGGCACGACGACCGAAGCATGTGCGACCGCGTCAGCGAGCTCCGGGTCGTCTTGGCACGCGACCACGGTGTGGGTTGCGGCCACGCACACGTATCCCTTGTCCCTGGCGGCCACGGTCGCGTCGGCCCACTGCATCGTGCGCTCGTAGTCGGTGACAGCGAGGTCCACGCCGAGAACTGTGCAGCGCTCCGGCCGCGCGATTGTTCCGGCGACGGTGGACACGGCGATACCGTACCGGCCGAGTGCCGTCCCGAGCTCTAATCACAGGATTCACAGGTCAGGACGGCTCGTACCTCGCAGAGCAGCTGGCGGCTCGCGGCGACGTTGTGATCGGGGTGACGCGTGCCGACGCGCCGCTTGCCGATCACGCTGCTCTCCGGCGAGTAGTTACGGGGGCGGCTCCCGATCTCGTGTTTCACCTAGCGGCACCGACGTTCGTGCCGTCCTCGTGGGACAACCCCGAGCAGGTGCTCGGAGAGATCGCCGGCGCGACCTCCGCGCTGCTGGACGCCTGCGCGGCCCTCGCAAACCCGCCCAAAGTGTTTGTTGCCTCATCCGCAGAGATCTTTGGTGACGCCGGAGAGTCGCCGCTCTCCGAGCAGTCACCCAAGCGGCCGAGGTCGCCTTACGGTGAGGCGAAGCTCGCGGCTCACGAGGCCGTCTCGGCTGCGCGTAACGAGGG
>CAZLKZ010000019.1:19450-35131 GCA_964560235.1 uncultured Conexibacter sp.
GCGCTGAGGGGTTAGTCGTTGCACGAGCGTCCCGATGACATCCTCGATTCGGCTGCAGCGGGCTCAGTGATCATTCGGGGCGGCGCGCACCGCCTGCTGGCCTACGGCGCAGGGATGGTGCTTTCGGTGGCCGGGATGATCGTCGTGACCCGAACGCTGGGGCCTGCACGGTTCGGAGTCTTCCAGAGCATCCTGTCCATCGTCATGATCGTCGGTGCCGTCACCGACGCCGGGCTCGGTGCGTTGGGAATTCGCGAGTACACCCAGCGCTCAAGCGAGTCGCGCGACCAGATGATGGCGACGCTTCTGGGCATCAGGGTCTCGCTGACCTGCGTCGGTGTTGCAGCCGCCGTTCTAATACTTCTGATTGGGGGCGGCTCCGGAGACCTCGTCGTTGGAACTGTGCTCGCTGGCACTGGGTTAGTGCTGACCGTCATGCAAACCACTGTGACGATCCCGCTCTCGGTTGAGCTTCGGAACGGTGCGCTGTCCTTGATCGACCTTCTCAGGCAGGTGCTCACGACCGCCGCCTACGTGGTAGCGGCCCTCGTTGGAGCCGGGACTGTGCTTTTCGCCGCCGTTCCCCTACCCGTCTCCTTAGTAGTACTGGGGGTTGCCATGGTGGTCGTGAAAGGGAGTCGGGTTCCGCGTCCCTCAGCCGACTTCGGATCCTGGCGTGCGTTGTTGGTGACAGCAGGACCGCTCGCTGGCGCCACGGCCGTGGGGGTCGTGCTCACCTACGCGACCCAGCTTCTGACCGCAGCGCTCGCAGACGATCTAGTCGCCGGGCAGTTTGCGCTCGCGTTTCGCATCTTTGTTGTGTTCGGCTCGATCTCCGGGCTGCTCGCAACCGTCGCGTTTCCGCTCCTGGTGAGAACAGCTCACGTCGACGGCCCTAGGTTCCAGTACGCCCTAGGGCGGATGCTCGATGTGGCGCTGGTGGCCGGCGTCGGTCTTGGGCTGCTTCTTGCCGTGGGTGCCCCGATGGTTACAGGGCTGGTCGGCACAGACTTCGCGGGCGCCCAAACCGCGGTTCGCATCGTTGGGCTCGCGTTGGTCTTCGCGTTTGTCTCGTCGCCGCTCGGATTCGCTCTAATCGGGCTGCGTCTTGAGCGGTATCTCCTCGTCGCGAATCTCGCGGCACTGTTGGTGGCCACCGTGAGTGTCCTCGAGCTGGTGGAGTTATGGGGGGCCGCTGGAGCGTCAGTCGCAGTTGTGGCAGGCCAGGCGACGCTCGCGGCTAGCTACGCGGTGGCCCTCGCTCGCTCGGGCCACCGGCCACGACTCGACACAGGAGTAGCGATGCGAGTGCTACTGGTCGGTCTTGTCGCCGCGGCTGCCTCACTTCTGCCGGGCCCATCCTACGTGGCTGTTGCTGCCGCGGCACTCGCCTATGCGGGCGGTGTGCTGTTCGTTCGTGCGCTGCCGGCGGAGGTCTGGTCTCTGCTGAGGTAGGTGTACGAAGTTCGGAGGGCGGTAGGTGGGAGCGAAGCCCACGTTGAACAGCTGGGCCTATTAGGCGGTCAGCAGGTCGATGTCCGCGCGCGTCATGAGCCGGATCAGCTCCTCGAAGCTCGTATGAGGCTTCCAGCCGAGATCGGCGCCGGCTTTGGCCGGTGAGCCGATCAGCAGGTCGACCTCGGCGGGGCGCAGGAATGCGGGGTCGATGCGCACGTACTGCTCGAGGTTCTCGGCACCGAGTCCGGCCTCGTCGAGGGCGATCTCGACACAGCGGCGCACGGTGTTCGTCTCGCCGGTCGCGATCACGTAGTCCTCGGCCTTGTCTTGCTGCAACATCAGCCACATCGCTTCGACGTAGTCCTTGGCGTAGCCCCAATCGCGTTCGGCGTCGAGGTTGCCGAGCGCTACGTGGTCGGCGAGCCCGTGCTTGATCTGAGCGATCGTGTAGGTGATCTTGCGCGTCACGAACTCGAGGCCGCGGCGTGGCGACTCGTGGTTGAAGAGAATGCCGCTCGTGGCGTGCATGTCGTACGACTCGCGGTAGTTGACCGTGATGAAGTGGCCGTACACCTTCGCGACGCCATAAGGGGAGCGCGGGTAGAAGGGGGTGTTCTCGGTCTGCGGAACCTCGAGCACCTTGCCGAACATCTCCGAAGACGAAGCTTGGTAGAAGCGGGCCTCTGGAGCGGCCTCACGGATCGCTTCGAGCAGGCGCGTCACGCCGACGCCCGTGAACTCCGCTGTCAGTGTGGGCTGGACCCAAGAGACGGCGACGAAGGACATCGCGGCGAGGTTGTACACCTCGTCCGGCTTGCTGGCGCGCAGTGCGTCTACAAGCGAGCGGTGGTCGAGCAGGTCTCCCTGGTGCAGAGTGATCCTGTCGCGCAGGTGCTCGATGCGGTCGAACTTCTCGGTAGACGCGCGGCGCACCATCCCGTGGACGTCATAGCCCTTCTCGAGCAGCAGCTCTGCGAGGTAAGAGCCGTCTTGGCCGGTGATTCCTGTGATGAGTGCGGACTTCTTGGGCATCGGGAGAGCAGACTAGCCGGGTTAGGGTTTGTACTCAGGTGACGAGTTCCAACAACATCGCCGCGGCATCGCCAGCCTGTCGTGGATGCAACTCCGACGAGTTCGAGCCGCTCAGGTTGCGTGAGCTGATGTTCGGCACCGGCGACGAGTTCGATTACGCGCAATGCCTTGAGTGCTCAACGGTTTACATCCAAGACATTCCTACGAATCTGGGTGATTTCTACGCTCAAGACGCCTACTACTCGCTGGATGCCGACCCGGCGGCTGCGCTCGGCGGGGCGCTCACTTCGGCCGTGGTGCGAGTCCTTGGCCGGTCGACGCTCACAGGATCTGATCTGCTGGCCCGGGCGGCTCGCAGGCTCCCAAGGGAGCAGCTCCACCAATTACTCATCCAGTTCTCATCAATCCGGCTTGCCGGATTGGCGCAAGGGCGTGACTCCAAGGTGCTGGATGTTGGGAGCGGAAACGGCCAGCTGCTCTACGCGCTGTCGCTCGCCGGCTTGACCGATCTCACCGGCGTCGACCCCTACGTCGACGGCGATCGAGCGCTGGCGCCCGGCGTGCAGGTGCTGGCCCGGGAGCTCGGCGACATCGAGGGTCAGTACGACCTGGTGATGCTGCACCACTGCTTCGAGCACGTTCCCGACCCGGAACAAACGCTCGGCCAGATCGCCCGCTTGCTCAGCCCGGACGGCCGCGTGCTGATCCGGATCCCCGTCGCGCCTAGCGAAGCATTCGACCGCTACGGACCCGACTGGGTGCAGCTCGACCCACCCCGACATCTGACCGTGTTCTCACGCGAAGGCTTCACGACGCTCGCGACCCGTTGTGGGTTCGAGGTTGAGCGCGCAATCGACGATTCGACGGCCTTCCAGTTCTGGGCCAGCGAGCAGGCCAAGGACGGTGTTGCGATGGCGGCACCAGAGTCACACGCGGTGACCGGGGCGCGGTTCAGTGCCGCACAGCTACGCCGCTGGCGTAAGGACGCGCGCCGCGCCAACTCCGCACTACGAGGCGATCAGTCTGCCTTCGTGCTCAGGCCGGTCAGCGCCAGCTAGGGCGGTAGTCGAGCTCGTATCGCAGGTCGCGTGAGCGGTCCCCGATCTTGACGGCAGGCACGCCGCCGACGATCGAGTACGGCTCCACGTCTTTGGTGACCACTGCTCCCGCGGCGACCACGGCGCCCTCGCCGATCGTTACGCCCCCAAGAACCGTCGCACCGAGAGCGACCCACGCACGGTCTCCGACCACGATCGGCTCGAATACCGCGGTGAAGTCAGGGTCGTTGACGTCGTGCTTGGCCGACATGAAGCGGCAGTCGCCGGTGATGTTCACCGACCGCCCGATGGTCAGGCCTCCGCGGGCATCGAGTAGGCAGCCAGGTCCGATCACGCTCCGGGAGCCGATCCTGAGCTTGCCTGGCTTCTCAACGTGAGTGCCCAACATGATCGTGGTCTGACGCGGATCGTCGAACGAAACCCCGAGCCACTTGTAAAGGCGCATCCGCAGCCCGACGGTCGGAACGCGGTCGACGATGTGGTTGAGCACGTACTCGGGCGGCGGCGCGTAACGCTGCAGCAGTCGTGAGTCACGGAGTGCCATTGCCGCCGAGGGTATTGGCAGGACCTGATCTACAGTGCCAGCGTGCCGTCGGTTGACGTCCTGATTGTGTCTTTCAACACGCGTGAGCTGTTGCGCGACTGCTTGACGTCTGTGTACGCCCATACGCCGGGGGAGGGCATCGAGCTGCGTGTGTCGGTCTTCGACAACGCTTCCACCGACGGCAGTCCCGAGATGGTCGCCGAAAGCTTTCCCGCAGTACGCCTCGTGCGGAGCGAAGACAACCTCGGCTTCGGCGCCGGCAACGATCGCCTCGCCGAGACCAGCGATGCCGACCTGCTCTTGCTGCTCAACTCGGACACGATCCTCACCGAGGACGTGATCTCTCCCCTGGCTGACGAGCTTCTAGCCAGTGAGCAGATAGCGATTGCCGCGCCGCGGCTCGAGTTCCCGGATGGCGAGCTACAACTGTCCAGCCTGTCGTTTCCGACGCTGCGGTACGAGCTGGTCCGGACCTTCAACGGAACGCCTCTGCAGCGGTTCGCATCGACCAAGACCGTCGAGCGGATTGAGCAAGTCGACCTGGTCGACGACCGTGCCGCGCGGGACACCGACTTCGTTTGGGCGACCTGCTGGCTAATCCGGCGTGAGGATCCCGACCTGCAGCCGATCTTCGACCCTGCGTTCCCGATGTATGACGAGGACCTCGACACGTGCAGGCGCTTGCGCGACCGAGGTCGCAGGGTGCGCTACGTCCCGTCAGTCACCTTGATCCACCTGGGCGGCAAGAGCGCACCGACACGGCAGCGGTTCCAACTCGCGGCAGCAGGACGCCGCCGGTACTTCAGGCGCCAGCACGGTGCGCTCGCGGCGGCCGCTTATGCCGCCATGAAGGCGCCCGGCGCTCTCGCTGCGCGGGTCAATCGCTCAGGCTGACTTACGCCGCTTTGGCAGCGGCAGCAAGGCGATCCAGGCCCGTGATTCTTCGCGGCGCCCGAACGCCAACCAGCAGGCCGAGCCGGCGACGCCGAGCAGGTAGGCGGCGAGCGCTTTCAGGGCGTCGTCTCCGGGGCTCACCAGAGCTGCGGTAATCACGAAAGCGGCCGCGATCGGTACGGCGAGCTGCAGGAGCGCCACGGCAAATCGCCCAAGTAGTTGCGGGCCAGCCGCGATCCAGGTGAGCAGCGTGGCCGACAGCACAGCCATGCTGGTGGCGACGGCGGCGATTGCGGTGAGCCCGGCGCCCTGCGAGACCGCGACCAGGCTGATGACCACGTGCAGCGACACCGTCACCACCGTGACCTTGGCGACCGTCTGGAACCTGCCCTGCGTCAGCATGCCGAGCTCAGGTACGAGCACTGCGAGGCCCGCGAGTACAACCGGCGAAAGCACCAACGTGGTGGTGATGATCGAGTGGATCATGTCGTCGCTGAGCTTGGGTAGTAGCGCCGAACCGATCGCGGGGCCGAGCAGTGCCACCGCGGCCACTGCGGGCAGCACGAGCACGATTCCGAACCGCAGCAGCGCGGTGCTCCGCTCGCTCAGCTGCTCGCGGTCTCCGTCCCAATCGCGCGCTACTACCGGTGCCATCACGACTCCGGCAGGGCTGACGGCAGTCGCCATCAGCAGCGCGATGATCATCGAGGCGTAGGCATAGGTGGAAGCTGCCTGCTCGCCGACGTGGGCGACCAGCGTGGTAGACAGCGCCACGATCAGCTGGCCGCCGATCATTCCGGTCGCGCCGAGCAGTAGCGCGCCGGTGCGTGACCACGCTCTGCGAGCGTCGCCGCCGCTCAGGTCGAGCCTGCCCGTGCGCCTTAAGGCGACCGCCATGGCACATGTTGTGACGGCGGTGCCGATCAGGAGGCTCGCGGGCACTGCGTAGATGCCGAACGGGTGCGTGAGAGGCACGAACAATGCAACTGCGGTCACGGAGCCTGCCGTGTACGCGTAGGCCGCGGTCGTGACGCGATCGCGGGTGCCAAGGACGGCGGCGAGCATCCCCGACATGATTTGGAAGCTCGCTGCAGGCCAGAGCAAGGCGAGCGAACCGCGCGCTGTCGCCACGCCCGAGTCCGGCAGTACTGCCGGCGCCACGAACATCGCGGCAGCCAAGAACACCGCTCCAGCGAGCAGGGACATGACTGCGCCCGACAAAAATGTGTCCGCTGCAGAGCGAGGGTCGCGCGTGAAAAGGCCGACGGTCGTGGTGCGCAGAGACTGGCCGAGGAACAGCACGATCGCGTAGATCGAGTTGGCGATGAAGAAGCCGTCGGTGCGGCTGCTGGCACCGAATTTCGCCGCGATCAGCACGCCGAGTAGCCCGACGCTCGCGAAGGCCACGGCCTGCGAGACGCCGGTGAGCAGCGTCAGCAGCAGCCGCCGGCGTCCGTCGTCCATGTCGCGGACCTTAGACCGATCAGCGGTGGGCGACGAAAAACCAGATGGGTTCCGTGAACACAGCCTGGAACTGAGCGCGCGTGTACGGGCCTTCGCCGTCGATGTCGAAGATCCGCATTCCGATGTCGTCGACCAGGTAGTCGTAGATGTCGTTGGGGCCTACGCCGTAGTGGTCTGAACCACCGGAGCCGTGCTCGAAAACGATCGTTGGGCTCCAGCGCTCAAGCGTTCGTCGTGCACCGCGCAGCACGCCCAGCTCGGCTCCTTCAACGTCGATCTTGATCAGGGCGATCGGGCGCTCGGGGTCGAGCAGGTCGTCGAGCGGCACTAGGTCCACCTCGATCTGCTCGGACGGCTGATCGCCAACGTTGTCGCGGTCACGCAGACCGCTGAGCTGCGGGTTGACCAGGTAGTGGGTGAAGGTCGCCGTGCCGCGCTCGTCAGACAATGCTGCGTTGTGCACCTCGACACCAGGGAAGCGGGCGGTCAGTGCCGCCGCTTTGGCCGGGATCGGTTCTACCGCGACGTGCTGCCCATCGGGCGCGACCCGGAGTAGGTCTTCGAGCACCATGCCGTCGTGCGCGCCGACGTCTACGCAGTTGGCGTCAGGGGCCAGCGTGTGCGAGATCAGGCAATGCAGCTGGCGGTCGTCGATCACGTTTCGCCGCGCAATAGGGCTCATCGCTCGGTGGGCGGCCCGGACGGGCTTTCCGATGCCGACCTTGTCGATCGTGTCGATGATCCGCTGCTTCGACTTGGGTGAGAGCGAGGGAGCCATCCAGCGAGACTACGAGGCCGAGCGGGCCATCTCGCCAGTTAGAGTCCTGGCCATGGAGACCGGCCGCCCGCGAATCGCGCTGCTCGGCGGCGTGCCCGCGAGTCTGGGTGGCGGCGGGTTGGAAGTGCAGATCCGGCGCACGCACGAGGCTCTGGAACGGGCCGGCTGTGACGTGTTCAACGTCGCCGCGGAACGCGAGCCGCGTGATTTCGACTTGCTGCATGCGTTCTCGGCTGAGCCGGACGTGGCGCATTCGCTGCACCACTGGCGCAGGCACCGAGACGCACCGCTCGTCGTTTCGCCCGTGATCGTCGTGGCGCCGGGCCTGCGTGAGTGGACTCTGCGTGCCTCCCACCGCACGCCGCTACCCGCATACGGACCGCGCGAGCGCGCGATCGTGCTGCGGGCTGCCGACGCGGTCGTGGCGCTGACGGAGCACGAAGCGCAGCTGGTCAGGTCGCTTGGCGGCAGCAAGGTCGGGCGTGTCGAGGTGATCGGGAACGGCGTCGAGCCTGTTGCGGAGGCAGACCCTCAGCAGCTCGCTGCGCTGGAGTTGCCCGAGCGCTACGTCGTACTGCTCGGCTCGGTGTCACCGCGCAAGCGCCAAGCGGACGTGCTTCAGGCGCTCGCGGGTAGCGACGTAACCCCTGTGGTCATAGGCGAGCTCGACGGCACGATGTCGAGCCGCTCCGAGTGGGAGCGGCTCGTCGAGCGGACCGGCGCGATGTGGCTCGGCGAGGTGCGTGACCAGGCGCTCGTCCGTGCTGTGCTCGGCCGCGCACAGGCCCTTGTGCACCTCAGTTCTGCGGAGGGCCAGAGCCTTGCCGTGCTGGAGGCGCTTTCGGCTGGCTGCCCAGTTGTCGTGTCTGACCTCCCGTCGCACCGGGAGCTGCTGGCTCGGCACCCCGAGCACGTACGGCTCGTAGACGGCCCGCAAGCGGTCCGGGATGCGGCAGCCACGCTTGAGCGACCTGCAAGTCGGCCCGACGTGGATAGCTGGGACGACGTGGCCGGCAAGCTCCTTGCGCTCTACAACGACCTACTTCGTCGATGACGCGGCTGCTGTGGCTGACTCCCGAGGTGCCCGAGCCGGGAGGTACGGGCGGCGCGATCCGGTGCAGCCATTTGATGCCCGGCCTGGTGCGCGCTGGGATCGAACCGATCGTTGTCGCGCCTACCTACCCAGATCAGCGCGAAAGGGCTGCGGCTGCTGACCTGTCCGGCGTGACGCTGGAGCTGGTGGATCGGCCCGAGAGCCAAACGCAGGAGGCGCTCCGCAGCCACCTGAAGCATCCGTCGCTGGCTTGGCACGCGGTGAACCGGCCGTTCCTCGGCTGGCAGGGTTCCGTGTTCTGGACCGAGATCGCTGGTCGCGTCGAGCGCGCGATCGCTGAGTACGCGCCCGATGGGGTAGTGGTAGAGCACGACTTCTGCGCCCCCTGGGGGCGGCACCTGCCGACCGGGATGGCGGCAGGGCTCGCAACGCAGAACGCGACCTGGGTGCAGCAACGGCGCGACGCGGCCATGGCAACGGGGGGCAAGGCGGCGATGCTCGGAGCCGAGGCCCGTCGTTACCGCCGGATGGTCGCATCGGCCCTACCGCGGTACTCCTGGCTGTCGGCGGTGTCCGACGTCGACGCCGAGGCGCTAAGAGCTGTCGGTGCTCAAGCCGAAGTCTTGATGTCGCCCAACGGCGCAGACACAGCCTCGTACGCGGGGTTCGAAGCCGACGGGGGAGAAGAGGACAGCCTCATTTTCACGGGCACGTTGAGTTATCCGCCCAACGATGACGCGGCACGTTGGCTGATCGACGAGGTGATGCCCGTGGTGCGTTCTCTGCGCCCGACGGCCCGCCTGAAGATCGTGGGCCGCGGCGCCAGCGACGAGCTGCAGCGCAGCGCCGCCAATGCGGAGGCGGTCGAGCTCGTTGGATGGGTCGACCAGCTGGAGCCGGTGCTGGCCGCGAGCGCGGTCGCACTTGCGCCGCTGCGCTCAGGGGGCGGCACGCGGCTCAAGATCATCGAGGCGTTTGCCGCAGGACGTGCCGTTGTCGCGACGCACATTGGGGCAGAAGGGCTGGACGTCGAGGACGGTGTGCAGCTTCGGCTCGCCGACGACGCACAGTCGATCGCCGCAGCGGCTGTCGAGCTATTGGTCGACCGCGACGCGCGGGTTCGCCTCGGAACGGCGGGGCAGAAGCTCGCTCGCGAGCACTACGACTGGACAGCGATCGCCGACAGGCACGCTGCGTCGATCAAGGACTGGCTCAGCCGGTGAAGGTCGGCCTCAACCTCGTGTTCCTGACGCCCGGCGAGCAGGGCGGGATGGAGACGTACGTGCGCGAGCTACTGCCGCGGCTCGCGCAGATCGAGTCATTGGACCTCACGGTGTTCGCGGGGCGTAACTGTGCGGGCCAGCTGATCGCGCCCGCCGCGGGCGTACGGGAAGTGGTGGTCGATGTTGATGCGCGCGACCGCAAGCAATGGGTGCTTGGCGAGCAGGTGCACCTACCCAAGCTCGCTAAGGCAGCCGGCTGCGACGTCGTGCACAGCCTCGCGTCGACCGCGCCGCTGCGCGGCGCCTTTAAGCGCGTCACGACTGTGCACGACCTCAACTACAAGCTCGTCCCCGACACTCACTCGGGCGCTCGCGGCCTGGGGATGCGCGTGCTCGTGCCTGCCGCGGTGCGCCGCTCGCACCGAGTGATCGTCGACGCTGCATCGACAGCCGACGACCTCGTCGCACACCTCGGCACCCGCCGCGACAAGATCGACGTCGTTCCGCTCGCAGTGACAGAGCAGCCTGCGGTGACCCCGACTCCGGAACGAGAGCTGCGCGAGCGCTTCGGCCTCGGTGGCTCCCCGCTACTGCTGACCTTCAGCGCCAAGCGGCCGCACAAGAACCTGATGCGCCTGATCGAGGCGCACGCGGCGCTCCCCGCGCCGCGCCCGATCCTGATGCTGCCCGGCTACCCGACTCCCTACGAGGCGGATCTACGCGCGCGTGCCCAGCAGCTCGGTACTGCGGCGGAAGTGCGGTTCGAGGGCTGGATCAGCGACGAGGACCGCGCAGGCCTATACGCGATCGCCGACGTGTTCGCGTTCCCATCGCTGTACGAGGGGTTCGGATTCCCGCCGCTCGAAGCAATGGCCCGCGGGGTGCCGGTCGTTACGACCGACCGCGGTTCGCTGGCCGAGGTCGTCGGAGGGGCTGCACTGACCGTCGACCCCGAATCCACCGATCAGCTGCGCGACGCGATCGCGCGCCTGCTCTCGGACGCAGCAGAGCGCGAGCGTCTTGTAGGACTCGGGCACGAGCAGGTTGCCAAGTTCTCCTGGGGCGAGACCGCGCGACTGACCGCCGCGAGCTACGCCCGCGCGCTCGGTGCGTAGGTAGCCGTAACGCGAGCGAGCGAGTCGTTGATGCTTAGTTCTTGAGCGTTTTCGGCAAACCATTTGGCCGTGGATTCCCTCAGCTCGGCGCGCCGCTCCCAGCACAGTGCGATCGCGTCGCCCAGTGCCTCGGGGGATGCGTCAGGCACGACGTAACCGTTGACGCCATGCTCGATGTGCTCGACCGCCGCGTTGTCGGGCGCCGCCACGAGCACCGACGGCACACCGACCGCGGCAGCCTCCACAACGATCGCGCCATAGCCCTCACGAATCGAAGGCAGCACCAGGCAGCAGGCGCGGGCCAGGGTGTTCTCGACGCGTTCGCCATCGACAAAACCTGGAGCCTCGATCGTGGTGTCGGTGCCGATCGCCGCGCGCACATCCGGCAGCTGGGGTCCGTCGCCGAAGATCGTCGCCGTCAGCTCCGGCACCGAGCGCTGCGCGTGCTGCACCGCGCCCACGACCGCCGGCGCCTGCTTCTCGGGGATCATGCGACCCGCGTACACGGCTAGTGGCTCGGCGTCACGTAGCGATGCCGGTTCGAGCGGCCCCGCGTACTCACCGCGCAGCACGGTGGGGTCGCTTGCTAGACCGAGCTCACGCAGGCGCGTGGCGGTCAGCTGCGAGAAGCAGAACGCGTCCTGAGGGATCCGGACGCAGCGCCGCTGGATGATCTGCGCCACCTTGCCCTTGAGCCCGCCCAGGTAAGTGGTCCAGTACTCGTCGCTCCAGACCTCGTGCCAGTCGACGACGATCCGGTAGCCGCCGCGCTTGCGCGCAGCACCTGCGGCTAGCAATGAGAAGTAGGGGAACGAGGCTGTGTGCACCACCTCGTAATCACGGCCGTGACGGCGCAGATGCTTGAGCACGCCGTAACCGAATCGCAGCGGCTCGCCGATCGTGCGGTTGCCGTCAGGGCCGTAGAGCGGCTCCTCGCGTGACACCGCGATCACACGCACCCCGGGGATCTGAGGCGGATCGTCATCCGGCCACTGCTTACGGGTCAAGAAGGTGACCTCGTGGCCTTCTGCGGCCAGTGCCTCGCCGAGGTTGCGCATCCACCGCTCGGCGCCGCCGACGGTCCACGGGAAGAGGCAGTCGTAAACCAGGCAGATCCTCACGGGGGAGAAGCGTTGCACGCGTCGCGGCGCGGGGCCTCGTCGCTATTCTCAGCTGCTGCACGGAACTTCCTGCCTCGCAGCCCGTTCGTGCCCTGAACCCCGTATGCCCTCCACTACAGATAGTCCTGCTCTGCCCGCGGATGCCGCGACGACCGACGAGTTGCTCGTCTCGGTCGTGATTCCCTGCCTCAACGAGGAGGAGAACATCACCCAGGTGGTGACGCAGGCCCTCGAGGTCATGGCACGTGAGGGCATCTCGGGGGAAGTGGTCGTCGCCGACAACGCATCCGAGGACCGCTCGGCGGAGCTCGCAACCGCGGCAGGCGCACGAGTGGTTCACGAGCCGCGGCGCGGTTACGGGTCCGCCTACCTGGCCGGCTTCGCGGCCGCCAAGGGCAAGTACATCGTGATGGGCGACGCTGACCTCACGTACGACTTCGACGAGATCCCGCGCTTCGTCGCGCTGCTCGACGACGGAGCCCAGCTCGTGATGGGTGACCGGATGGACAACATCGAGCCGGGGGCGATGCACTGGCTCAACCGCTACATCGGCAACCCCCTGCTTAGCGGCACGCTCAACCTCTTTTTCAAGACCGGGATCCGGGATGCACATTGCGGCATGCGCGGCCTGCGCCGGGACATCCTGCCGACGCTCGACCTACGCACCACCGGCATGGAGTTCGCGTCGGAGATGGTGATTCGTGCGTCGAAGGAGCACCTCGACATCCGCGAGTTCCCGATCAACTACCACCCGCGTGGTGGCGAGACCAAGCTGTCGCGCGTCCGCGACGGCTGGCGGCACCTGCGGTTCCTGCTCGTCCACTCGCCGACGCACCTCTTCATGATCCCGGGTCTCGTGCTCACGGTGGTTGGCGCGCTGGTGCTGCTGATCTCCGTTCTCCAGCTCGACGTGTTCGGGCGCGAATGGCAGCTGCACACCACGATCGCCGGGTCGCTGCTCGTGATCGTCGGCATCCAAGTCGTGGCGCTCGGACTGTGCGCGCACGCGTACGGGACGTACTTCATGGGTGAGCGCGACCCGTGGTTTGACCGCATGCGGGCCCGATTCCGGCTCGAGCATGGATTGGCGCTCGGCGGTGCACTCGCACTGGTCGGTGTAGTGGCCTCGGGCGTGATCATCGGCCGCTGGATCGCTAGTGATGGGGGACCGTTGTCGGAGGAGAAGCTGGCCGTGCTCGCCGCGACGTGCATCATCGTCGGGCTCCAGGTCTTCTTTGCATCGTTCCTGATCTCGATCCTCGGGCTGCGAAGGGATCACTAGCGCCACGCGCGCGAGGCCGCGGTGAGTGAGCGCACTAGCAGCGGCATCGCGCCGCAACTGACTTTGGCGGCGATCGTGATGGCCTTTGGCGCTGTCCTTGCCTTGGTCGGGACTTCAGTCACGTACTTTGCGCTAGACGAGACGCTCTACAACGCGAGCGCCGTTCACTACGCCGGAGGTCTACCGTCGGCGCTGTTCAACGACCCCACCGCACGTGCGACAAGTCGCCTGTGGGCGCTACTGATGGCGCCTCTTTTCGCCGCCTTCGATGCTGATACGGCAGTCCGGATGGCCAAGGTTCTCAATTCGGCCATCTGGGTCTCGGTGGCGATCCCGCTCTGGCTGATCGTCAGGGGCTTTCTGCCCCCTTGGCGTGCGGTCGTCGCCGTGTCGCTCAGCGTTGTGGCCCCGTGGGCGGTCATCAGCACCACGCTCTTCACCGAGCCGCTTGCACTCGTCTCTCTCGTCTGGTTCACATGGGCGGCAATGCGCGCTTTACATACGCCGTCCTGGTGGCGCGACCTGATCGTGCTCGGCTTCCTGGCTGTTGCGGTTGTCGCGCGCGTTCAGATGGTCGGGATCATCGGCGGCTACATCGTGATGATTGCGATGTATTGCGCGCAGCACTCAGGGCCTCGGGGTGCACCTCTCAACGTACGAGCAACATCGATCAGTTCGACTCTCGTCAGGGGCTTCCCGCTGACCGCCGTCGGGTGTGTGTCTGTAGTGCCTGTAGCTCTGCTGTTCGTCACTGGTCACACCCCGTGGAGTCCCGACGCGTTCTTCGGGACATACCTTGAGTCGCAGCGAGTGAGCTTCTTGTTCCGTGACCTTGGTCCGATGTACTTCGTTGAGATCACAGCACTCGGCTTCGGGCTCGGCGTTGTCGCCCCCGTGATAGCGGCTGCGTGGTACGGATCGGCGTTGGGCAGGCCCGGACCGGAACGCGACTACGCGACCGCGACCCTCGCCATTGGCGGGGCTCTCGTGGCCTTCACGACACTCGCCCAGCGTGGTTACTGGGGTGATCGGTCCGAGGAGCGGTACTTCATGTATTTGTTTGTCTTCGTGTGGCCCGCGGCGCTCGCTGCTACTCGTCGCGGAAGGCTTTCCGCACGTTCGATCGTCCCCGCTGCCATCGTGCTGGTGCTGTGTGCCGCGACACTTGGTAGCCCGCGCGTTGTTGATGCCGAGACGGCATTCCTTGCTCCGGTCTTGTCTTCGCTCGGAACACTCACGCAGAGCGGCATCGGAGCCTTGACCGACAGCTCGCGAGACGCGATTGGGCTTGCGGCACTCGTGCTTACAGGGGGACTCTGGGGGGTTTTGCGATTTGCTCCGAACGTCAAGCAGGACCTGCTGTTGGTCCCGGCGGTCGCGCTGCAGCTGGCGTTCACGGCCTACCCGTTACTCGTGACCGTGGGCGATGCGGCGGCCGGTGCAGGTAAGCGGACTGGCGGCGATTTCGGTCGCCTCGGCTGGGTCGACGCCTCGGCTCGCGCGGGGGTCGGCTGGCTGCTGTCTGAATCCCGCAGTGATCCAGCAGCAGTCAGGGTGATGCAGCAACTCGGGCCGTTCTGGAATGACTCGATTCGTCAGCGTGTCACCGTGGCGGGAGCGACTCCGGCAGGTGACGCAGACCCGTTCAACGCGCTGCCACTTCGAGTGGTCGAGGCTGATCCCTCTACTGGACGAGTGCCTGGTCTCCAGGCCGGAGAGCAGCTGGTCCGATACAAGGACAGCCCTTACGTGCAGCTTTCGGGGGTACGTACGGTCGCTACGAGTCCAGACTTCGCGCAGCTTGCGCTCGTGGAGCTCCCAGCCGCGCCGAAACTCTCAGTCATGACGACTGGGCTCGGGGCGGGCGACGAAGTTCCGGCGGCTGGCCCAGCGCGCCTGCGAATTTGGCCAGGGATCGGAAAGCACACGGCCCGGCTGACATTCGCTGCACCCCAGGGCGACGCGCGCGTGTCGGTCGGCTCTCGCGTGACCTTTGAGATCACAGGGACCCGTCGCGTATCGATTCCGGTCCACGGTCCCACGACGCTAAGCCTTACGGCCCGGTCCGGTGCAGTCCGCCTCACCGCGGTGGCTGTCCACTAGCGTTCCAGCCTTGCCGTCGCACGACGACACCCCGGTGGCTATCGAGGTCGCCGATCTGAGTAAGACGTTCCGCCTGCCGCACGAGCAGGTGCACACGCTCAAGGAGCGTGTCATCCACCCGTTCCGGCGGCCAGAGATCGAGCGCTTTGAGGCGCTCCGCGGAGTGTCGTTCGATGTGCGGCAGGGCGAGTTCTTCGGCATCGTTGGTCGTAACGGATCCGGCAAGTCAACGTTGCTCAAATGCCTGGCCGGGATCTACGCCGCAGACTCCGGGCGCATTGCCGTGGCAGGCCGGGTTTCGACGTTCATCGAGCTGGGCGTCGGGTTCAACATGGACCTGCCCGCGCGGGACAACATCCTCATCAACGCCACGATGCTCGGGCTAACCCAGCGCGAGGCGAAGGCGCGCACCGACGCCATCCTCGAGTTCGCGGAGCTCGAGAACTTCGTCGACCTCAAGCTCAAGAACTACTCGTCGGGCATGCTGGTCAGGCTGGCCTTCAGCGTGATGATCCAGGTCGATGCCGATGTGCTGCTGATCGACGAGGTGCTCGC
>CAZLKZ010000020.1:0-14462 GCA_964560235.1 uncultured Conexibacter sp.
GCGGTGGTTGAGGCGATCCGCAAGCAGTCGGCGGAGCTGATCCACGTCGGCAACCTCTTTCACAGCGATCCCGGCGAGAAGCTCGCGGCCCGGCTCGCCGAGTCCTCGCTCGGTGGAGCGGTGCACTACGCGAACTCGGGCACCGAGGCCAACGAGGCCGCGATCAAGATGGCGCGCAAGGCTCGCCAAGGCGGCAAGATCGTGTCGGTGCACCGCGGCTTCCACGGCCGCACATACGGCTCGCTGAGTGCAACGCCTCAGGAGTCAAAGCAGGCGCCGTTCGCGCCGCTCGTTCCCGGGTTCGAAGCCGTTGCGCCCACGCCCGACGCGATTGCTGCTGCAGTAGACGAAGGCACGGCTGCGCTGATCCTCGAGCCGATCCAGGGTGAGAGCGGTGTCTGGCCTCTCGGTGCTGAGACGCTCAAGGCTGCGCGCGAAGTGTGCGACCAGACCGGGGCTGCATTGATCTTCGACGAGGTTCAGGTCGGCCTTGGACGCACCGGCTCACTCTGGGCATACGAGCACTACGACGTCGTCCCGGACCTAATGACCGTTGCCAAGGCTCTCGGCGGGGGACTGCCCATCGGAGCGCTCGTAACCGGCGAGCGCTTCGCAGAGGGCTTTGAGCCCGGCGACCACGGCTCGACGTTTGCCGGTGGACCGGTGCAGTGCGCTGCCGGGCTCGCGGTAATGGACATCGTGTCCGACCCCGAACTGCTGCGAGCGGTGGATGCCAACGGCGCAGCGCTGATCGCCGAGTTCTCCGAGCACCCCGCCATCTCGGAGGTCCGAGGACGCGGATACATGATCGGGTTGGAGCTGCGGCCCGAGCTAGGTATCGATGCCTTCGAGATCGTGCGCAGAGCGCTGCACGAGCACAGGCTCGTGCTGAACGCGACCGGCCCGTCGACGCTGCGGCTGCTGCCAGCTCTGACGATCGAGGCGGACGAGCTGCAAGAGGCGTTGAGCCGGCTGAAGTCGCTGCTCGACTGAGCTACGCTCGCAACGTGTCCGACCTGCAAGGCGCCTACTACCGAACGCTTGGGTATCTAACCCACCGAGCGCTAGTGATCTACGCGAAGCGCAAGCTGCCGAGCAAGCGGCGCGCAGCAGGTGTCGCAGCACTCGGCAGTGGGGTCGCCATCGGGCTCGTGATCGCATCAGTAGCGGTGTCTCGCGAGCACCGCAAGCCCGCCACCGTTTAGCGCTCCTGTACGTCCGGGCGCTGGCCTAGCTTGCGCTGCGGGATGAGTGGTCGCGCGAGACAGACTGACGGCATAGCCGAGGGCTTGGCTGCAATCGAAGGCGGAGAGCTGCGCGCCGAGGATAGGCGCCGCTTCCAACGTCGCAGCACGGACGACCAGCCCGATCTGCGCTCGCTTGAGCAGGCGATCGGAGAGTTGCGCTCCCGCGTAGGTGCAGCCCACAAGATCAAGGACGAGCTCGTCGCCGCACGAGAGATCGTTTCGGCGCTCCGCAGCGAGCTTCGAGCGATGCAGGCTGAGCTGAGTGCAGAGCGGGTCGCTTCGCGCCGCGCACGCATGCAGGCATCTTGGCTCCAGGCCGAGCTGCGCCGCCGCGAGGAAACCGAGCGCCACCTTCGCGCCGCGTTGGCCTCTTTGACCGACGCCCTTACCGCCGAGCCCGGTGAGGGAGCTGCCGCAGCCAGTGCCGCGGCCGACATGGTCGCGGCCGGTGACCGTCTGGCCCGCGAGCGCGCCGAGCAGGAGGTGCGTGCTGCGCGACAGGAGCTCGCGCTTGAGGACTCTGCTCCTGCCGGACCCTCACGTCCGCCCGCGGACGCGGTCGCTGAGCTGCGCGACGCTCTTGCCGAGCTGAGCGGCCAGGGGATGCTGCCCGAAGAACCCGGGCGCCCTCTCGCCGAGGCACAGGACTTCGAGGCAGCAGCGGCCCGACTGCGCGCGCGCGGCAACGAAGAGGCCCGGACGCCGCTCACACTCGCTGCTCGCGGAACCGTGTCCGCGGCCGGACCGTGGCTGCGCGATGGGCTCGTTCGTCTCTCGGAGCGCGAACCGGAGCGCGCCGAGCGACTTCTCGTGGCGCTCGTAGCTGCCCAGGCAGGGCGTGCTCCTCGCCCGATCACTTATGAGCTCGCCATCCGTGATGGCGGCTCCTACCGCGTCTCGGTGATGCCCCAAGGTGCCGCGGCAGGACCAGCGGGCGACGGACCATCAGACGGACGGATCGAGGGACCTCTCGACGCCGTCGTGCCGCTCGTAGCTGGAGGCGGCACGCGCCGCCTGCGAGGTGCAAAGGTCCGCTCAAACCGAGCGCTGCGCAGTCTGCTCGCGGCACGACGGGAGCCTGTGCAGCTGGCAGAGCTAGCCCTGTTGCTACGTCCGATGGCACCGCGCGACGTGCTCGAGATCGCTGCTCTTGCGGTCGAGCCCGCGTTCGTGGACCGAGACGCCTTGATCGACGTGATCGCGGGCGACGAGGTGCTCCGCGTGGTGTGCAGGACCGGCGAGGAGCCACAGGTGACGACGGCCGGTGTTACAGCCGCGGACGCGACCATCACGGTCGCTCCCGAACTGCTCGCGGCTGCTCTCGCGGGGCAGCGGGACATCTCCGTGACGGGCGAACTGGCAGTCGTCGCGGCGTTCCTCGGCTGGCTGGATCGCATCCCCAGCGCAGCCCAATAAGAACCGCGCAAAGTGCAGGCTCTTGCCCCGGGCGGCGTCCGGCCCGCGACCTATCCTCGGATCGAGCTGTGAGTTCGCCGTCCGTCCACCTTCACGTCCACTCCGAGTACTCGCTGCTCGACGGTGCGGCCAACATCAAGGCGCTTGCCAAGCGAGCCGCCGACCAGGATCAGCCGGCGCTCGGACTCACCGATCACGGCGTCATGAACGGCGCGGTCGAGCACTATCTGGCGTGTCGCGACCAGGGGATCAACCCGATCATCGGCTGCGAGGTCTACCTGGTCGAGGACCACAACGCGCTCGATGCCAAGACCGTCCGCAACCACCTCACGCTGCTGGCGGCGAACAACGAGGGCTATCGCAACCTGATCAAGCTCTCGTCGCTCGGGTTCCTCGAGGGACTCCACCGCGGCAAGTTCCCGACGCTCGACATGCTGCAGCTCGAGCAGAACTCCTCGGGCATCATCGCGCTAACCGGCTGCCTGCAGTCCCGCTTCTGTCAGCACCTCCTCGACGGCCGCGAGGACGCGGCCCGCGCTCACGCCGACGAAATGCGCAACGTCTTCGGCGCGGAGAACGTCTACTTCGAGGTCCAAAAGAACGGCGTCAACAAACAAGAGATCGCCAACCAGGGCATCGTCAAGATCGCGCAGGAGTTCGGCGGCACGCTGACCGGCACCGGCGACGTCCATTACCTGCGGCGCGAGGACTTCGATCACCACGCTGCGCTGCTCTGCGTTCAGACCAAATCGACGCTCGCAGCCCCGGCCTTCACCTTCGACACCAACGAGTTCTATCTGCGAGACAACGAGGAGATGGCACGCGCCTTCGCCGAGTGGCCCGAGGCGCTGCGCTCGACCGTCGAGATCGCAGACCGCTGCAAGGTCGATCTCGAGCTCGGTGGGCAGCTGATCCCGCGGTTCCTGCCTGATGGCCAGGACGAGCGCGCTTATCTCCGTGAGCAGGTCTTCGAGGGGCTTCGTGCCCGCTATGGCGACCCGATCCCAGCTGCGGCCGTCGAGCGCGCGGAGTACGAGCTGGGTGTCATCGACCAGATGGGCTTCAACGCCTACTTCCTGATCGTGTGGGACTTCGTCCGTTGGGCCAAGGACAACGGCATCTCCGTTGGGCCGGGTCGCGGGTCTGCCGCCGGTTCGATCATCGCCTACACGCTTCGCATCACCGACCTCGATCCGCTCGAGCACGACCTGCTGTTCGAGCGCTTCCTCAACCCTGAGCGAGTGTCGATGCCGGATATCGACATCGACTTCTCGGTGCGCGGCCGCGAGCGCGTGATGCAGTACGTGGTCGAGCGGTACGGACGCGAATCGGTCGCGCAGATCATCACGTTCGGGCGCATGTTCCCGCGAGCCGCCACGCGCGATGCCGCCCGCGTCCTCGGGCATCCTGCAAGCACGGGCGATCGCCTCGCCAAGCTGATCCCGGATCCCGAGCAGGGGCGAGCACCGTCGTTCGAGATGTGCCTGGCTGAGGGCCAAGAGCTGCGGCAGGCATACGACACCGAGCAGGACGCGCGGCAGATCGTCGACGTCGCCCGCGGCCTGGAAGGCATCGTCCGCAACAACTCGATCCACGCGGCCGCTGTCGTGATCGCCGGCATGCCGCTCACGGACGTGGTGCCCCTCCAGCTAGCGGCAGCCACCGAGAAGGACGCAGACGGAAACAGGGTCTACAAGCAGGTCACGCAGTTCTCGATGAAGCCGGTCGAGCAGCTCGGCCTGCTCAAGATGGACTTCCTCGGCTTGCGCAACCTCGACGTGATCGAGGACGCGCTGGACATCATCGAGCGCTCCACGGGTAACCGCCCGGACATGGCGACGCTGCCGATGGACGACGAGCCCACCTACGAGATGCTGGCGCGCGGCGATTCGGTCGGCGTGTTCCAGTTCGAGTCAGAGGGCATGCGTGAGGCGCTGAAGAAGGTGCGCCCGACGGAGTTCGACGACCTCGTTGCTCTCGTGTCGCTGTATCGCCCGGGCGCGATGGATCAAATCCCCGCGTACGCACGGGGTAAGCGCAACCCCGCCAGCGTGCAAATGCAGGACGAGCGCCTGGAGCCGATCATCGGCCCGACCTACGGCGTGATCCTGTACCAGGAGCAGGCGATGCAGATCTCCAAGGATCTCGCCAGCTTCACCGGAGCTCAGGCCGACGACCTCCGCAAGGCGATCGGTAAGAAGAACCGCGAGGCAATGGCCAAGCTGGAGCCGCTGTTCCGCGAGGGCTGCACTAAGAACGGCGTGTCACCCGGCGTCATCGACTGGCTCTGGGCGACCAACGAGAAGTCCGCCGACTACTCCTTCAACAAGTCGCATGCCGCTTGCTACGCCCTCATCTCCTACCGAACCGCCTGGCTGAAGGCGAATTATCCGGCCGAGTACATGGCCGCGCTGATCAGCTCGGTCATGGACACCAAGGACAAGGTGCCTTTCTTCGTCGCACGGTGCGAGGAGATGGGCATCGAGATCCTGCCGCCTGACGTCAACCTCTCCGACCACGCGTTCGTAGTGACCGAGGGCAACATCCGGTTCGGCCTTGATGCGGTCAAGGGTGTCGGGTACTCGGCGGTCGAGGCGATCAAGGCCGCCCGGGAAGACGGCGAGTTCACGTCGCTTTGGGAGTTCTGCGAGCGCGTCGACCCGCGTGCGGTCAACAAGCGCTCGATCGAGGCGCTGATCAAGTGTGGCGCGTTTGGATCGACCGGTGACAGTCGTAAAGGCATGCTGTCGGTGCTCGAACAGGCGCAGTCGGCAGGTCAGAAGGCCCAGCAGGACGCAGAGATCGGCCAGGGCTCGATCTTCGATCTGGTCGAGCCTGCGCCGGGGCCGGTAGCAGCCGGTAGCGGGTTCGGCACGTCCTATCCGCCCGTGCCCGAGGAGGAGTTCGACAAGAACGAGCTACTCGCCGCCGAGAAGGAGTCGATCGGCCTCTTCCTGTCGATGCACCCGCTCAAGGAGGTGCGCGAAGCACTTGCTGAGAAGGTCGACCACCCGCTCGGCGACCTCCCGCAGGTCTCTGACGGCAGTTGGGTCACGGTCGGCGGCATCATCACCCAGGCACGCAAGATCAAGACACGCGCGGGCGCGACGATGATGTTCGCCACGATCGACGACCTAGAAGGCCAGGTCGAGCTGATCTTCTTCGGCAACACGCTCGAGGAGTACGAGCACGTCGCGAAGGTCGACGAGATCGTTCTGATCCGTGGCCGTCTAGCCAACGACGACCGTGGCGTGACCGTGAAGGTCCAGACGTGCGACACCTTCGACCCACCTGAGGCCGAGGTGATTGCCGCTCGCGAGGCGGCCGCCGCCCGTCCCACCGGACCGACTCCGTTCACGCTCACAATCGACGCTCAGCAGGTGCCCGCCGGCATTATCGACGAGCTCAAATATGTCTTCAGCAACCACAGTGGCGAGTCCGAGGTCGTACTTGAGGTGCGGACTTCCGGCGGTGAGCGCACCCTGCGCCTCGGGCCGGAGTTCAAGGTGACCTCGACGCCGTCGCTCCGCGCCGAGCTGGCCCGGATTCTCGGCCCGGCCGCAGTCGCAGCACCGGCGGCAGCGGTCGAGCCGGCCTCGGCCTAGCGGTTTCTCTGAGTCGGTGGCCGTGGGCGGTGTTTGCGGTGCCGCGAGCGTCGGTGGCCGCGGACGGCGTGGGCGGTGCCGCGGCGTTTGTGGCGGGGGAGAACCCCGGGCAACGACGCGGAGACCGGTTGGCCTCTTCTCGCTGTGTCACGCGAGCGACGAAATGCGTCGCTCAGGTGACACGGCGGCGCAGAGCGCGGCGGCGCGCCCGGGCCGCCGTGTCCCGCTGGCGCCAGGGGTTGGCGTTGACTGGACACGGCGAGGAGTACCGCGACGTGTCCGGGCTGCCGTGTCCCGCTAGCGCCAGGGGCTGGCGCTGACTGGACACGGCGGCGGTGTGCCCCGGCCTCGGCCTAGCCGCGGGCCTTCGCGCCGCGCGCCTGCAGCTCGCGGCAGTGGGTGATCTGCTCGGCCGTCGGGCCGGTGCGGTCAGGACCCGGGGTCTCCAGGACGCACGCCAGCCCGTCGAAGCGCGGCTCAGAAAGGAAAGCGGCGCAGCCATCCTCACCGAGTTCGCCCTCGCCGATATCCGCGTGACGGTCGCGGTTGGACCCGAGACCGACCTGTGAATCGTTGAGATGCAACGAACCGAGCCGCTCGAGGCCGACGTCGCGCTCACACTCGTCCAGAGTCTCGGTCAGGCCATCGATCGTGCGGATGTCGTAGCCGGACGCGTAGAGGTGGCATGAGTCCAGGCACATGCCGACGCGTGGGTCGCCGCCGCACGCATCGATCAATGAGGCCAGCTCGGCGAACGATCGGCCCAGCGTTCCACCTGCACCGGCCGTGTTTTCCAGATGCAAAGGGCAGCTGCCGGATTCGGCGAGCGCCTCTTTGATCAGCTCGCCTGCGCGTGCGATCGCGGGCTCGACGGGCCCGGTCTTTGCCGATCCGGGGTGGAGCACAACACACACCGCGCCCAGGTCGTCGCCGACCCGCAATGACGTCGTCAGCGACGCCAGCGTCTTCTCGCGGATCTCAGGGTCATCTGAACCCGCGTTGAGCAGATAGACCGCATGGATCATCAGGGCCTGCACGCCGCTGCCTTCCAGCACCTCGTGGTACTCGGCCACCTGCTCCTCGGAGTACGAGTACGGCTTCCACATCCGCGGACTCTGGTTGAAGATCTGGATCGCCTCGGCGCCGAGCGCCGCGCCGCGTTCTACAGCCCGAGCCGGACCACCGGCGGGAGATACATGTGCACCGATAAGCATTGGTGACCGTTCTAGCGCACTCGTATGAATGACGTAGGTGGACCGGGGTGTCCCGGCCCACCTAGCACCGCGTACTGTCTAACGGCTCGTCGGGAGCTGATGCGTGTGCTGGCCGACTGTCACGCTGACCGCACCGGTCGGTACTCGAAAGACGCCGGTGGTATTCCGTTCGACCTGCCGCTCAGTCCCGTCCGACATGTGCGTCGAGACTGGTGTTGAAGGATCTGTCGCGATCCCAAACCAGTGGCCCGGAACACCCCCAATCACACCCTGTTCGGCTGCGTCTGACGACCTGCCGCAGACGAACCTGGACTCCACTATCGCGGGGTTCTCGGAATCATGGTTGGGAAGCTCGATAAGGCAGATGGTGTCGTTAGCTCCATCGGTTCGGTAGATCTCGCCGCCAGTGTCGTTGAGTTCAATCACGGCCTTGTCCGCTCGTAGATCAGGGTTGGCTTGCGCGAGATGCGCAATGGCGGTTGGTTGGTTCTGTTGAGAGGCTGCGGCCGCGGGGTCTGCCTTGGCACCTTCGAAACCGAGGCTCGTCAGGAACGCGCCTAGAGCGCACCCGATCACAAGAGCGGCTCCGCCAGCTAGTTGTTTGATGGTCAGCATGTTCACGTCTCCTTACCAGCTGATGTGCGCTTCGTAGATCCAGTCAGATGTGGCGCTGTTGTAATTGCCCACAGCGCCGTGTGCCATGTAGTTCGGGTAGATAGAGCCGCCGGCTGTTCCTGCGCCAGTGGTACAGCCGGTCGGGGTGAAGCTGGAGATGGGGCCAGGGCCGCCGAATCCAGAGCCGACACCAGCACATCCGGAATGGTTGGTCTGAATGTCGGTGTACAGCACCATGTAGCCATGGGCGTTTCCATGTGCGCAAGCACTCCACGCCGGCAAGTTGGCGTTCTCGCAGTAATGCTCCACACCAGCAAGAGCGGGTGCTGCGGAGGACACCCAGCCAATCGCTGAAATCGCCCCAATTAGGGCTAGGCTGACCCTCATGCGCAGCGGACTTCGGTTCGGGTATCTAGACACGATTGCTCCTTCGTTCGTTTTCAAGGTTTGATCTCGTCTCCAGCGCTGTCGGTCCACGTCAGCGAGTTGCGCACATCGGTGCTACTCAGCTGTCGGAAACCGCTCTCGATGGAGAAGAAGTTGTTCGCGGCCCGCCCTCGGGCCACCGAGCCGTCGCGCAGCATCACCGTCACGCTCTCGACGCCGTCCGGTACGAGGCCGAAGAGGAAGGCTCGGTTTGATCCGACCCCCACGGCCACCGCGTCCTTTTTGAGAATCTGGGCTAGCGACCAGCACGAGAAGGCCGAGCTATCCAGGCGCCGGCTCTGTTGCGCAGGAAAGCTCACACACAGTGGGTCTCGGAGCAAATCACCGCGTGCGGTCTCTTCTTCACCGAACGATTCGTGTGGGATCAAGACCACCGCTCGCCCGGGCAGATGGCTGCTTGCGAGGCGCCGGATTGCGCCCATTCGGATCCCGCGGCTCTCCGTCCGAGACAGGAACCGGAGCTGGCGTTCGACATCGGCTCCTCGGTCTTGGGCTGTTTGCTCTCGTCTGAGCACGCCAAGCGCAGCTTGTTGTGTAGCGGGGACCGGAGACTCGCTCTGCGCGGGCGCATGCTGTGGCGAATCACCTAATTCTGGAGCCCAGTGCAGGGCTGCGGCTGCGGTACCAGCGAGGCCCACAGTACCCGCGGCTATAAGAACGACGGATCTGATGTTGAACCGACGGCGTGCCGTCGTCGGCGATCCCGTCGCCTTGGCCAGTTGCTGGGCCAGTTGTTCGAAAACGTCAGGCACTTGTCGACTCCGTCCGACTACGTAGCGTCGCCAGTGCTCGGCTGATGCGCTTCCGAACGACGAGCTCGGAGGTACCTACCGTATTGGCGAGTTGGCCGTAGGTCTTGTCGTTGACGACCCGGTCGTACACGAGCTGGCGCTGGTCCGGGGGAAGCTCCGAGAGGATTTGATCAACGCTCTCATCCGTCAGCAGAGCCTCAAGAAGGGCTTGGTCGGAGGGCTCGATAACAAGCGTTTGCATCTGGAGACGTCGGCGGGCTGAGTCCTCCACCTTGTGCCGTCGAAGCGCATCGACCAGCTTGTTCTGGGCCACGCTGAAGAGCCAAGCTGCTGGCTGAGGCGGGATAGGGTCATTTGACTTGAGAGTTACCAGCACTGCTGCGAACGTTTCCGCCATCAGGTCAACCGCCAGTTCACTGTCCGCGCCGCGCCGACCCAAGTACGCGGCAACAGACTTGGAGTAGCGCTCGTAGAAGGCGCGGAAAGCTTGACCATCGCCATCACGCGCACCGTGGAGCAGGACATAGTCAGCCTGCTGCTCGAGCGGTTCCATATCTACTTATCGTTTCGTGCGCGCAAGATGTGACACGACTTTGCGCTTACCTCCGTTCGTGGGTAACGGCGACAACCGCGCAACCGTCACTAGCATCGCGACCAATGCGCCTTCGCTTCGCTCCCTCACCTACCGGTGCCCTCCACATCGGAGGCGCACGCACAGCGCTCTACAACTGGCTGATGGCCCGGGGCAGCGACGGTGCCGCCCTGGTGCTGCGGATCGAGGACACCGATCGCGAGCGCTCTACCGAGGAGAACGTCGATCAGATCCTCGACGCGCTGCGCTGGCTGGAGCTCGATTGGGATGAGGGGCCGATCTCACAGGCCGGACGCGCGGAACGCCATTCCGAGGCGCTGCAGCAGCTCATCGATGCCGGGAAGGCGTACCGCTCGACCGCAAACGCCGATGACGTCAAGGCCTACAAGGCAGAGCACGGACAGGACCGAGGCTTCCGCGGCACCGACACGGGGGAGGGCGCGGTGCGCTTGCGCGTGCCGGACGAAGGCGCGACGAGCTTTGACGACCTGATCCGCGGCGAGACAACCTTCCAGCACGTGCACCTCGACGATCCTGTGATCGCGCGCGCGGACGGCACCGTCCTCTACAACTTCGCGGTCGCCGTTGACGACATCGACTCGGGCATCACCCATGTGGTCCGAGGGGAGGATCACATCTCCAACACGCCTAAGCAGCTGCTCGTGTACGAGGCGCTCGGCGCTGAGCCCCCCAGGTATGCACACCTGCCGCTGCTGCATGGCCCGGACGGCAAAAAGCTGTCCAAGCGGCACGGTGCCGCCTCGGTCCAGGAACTACGCGACGCGGGCTACCTGCCAGAAGCAATCCGCAACTACATCGCTCTACTCGGATGGGGCGCTGCTGATGACCAGACGCTCCTCAGCACCGACGAGCTGATCGCTCAGTTCGACATCGGGCGCGTCCAGAAGAACCCCGCGCAGTTCGACGAGAAGAAACTGCGCTGGATCAACGGCCAGTACATCCGGGCAATGGGCGTAGATGAGCTGACCGAGCGCGTGGAGAGCTTCACTGGCCGCACCGGTCTACGCGACGCCGTTGAGATCTCCCAGGAGAAGTTCGCGACCCTCGCTGAGTTCTGGCCACTGGCCGGCTTCTTCTTCGACGGGCCGATCGAGGACGAGAAGGCTCGCGCGAAGTTCCTCGGTGACGACCACAAGGGCCACCTCGCCGAGACGCTGAGCCGGCTAGAGGCGCTAACCGACTGGACCACAGAATCGATCGATGCCGCACTCCGCGACCAAGCGGAACAGTCCGGAGCGAAGCCGAAAGACGTGTTTCAGCCGATCCGAGTGGCGATCAGCGGAACAACCATTTCTCCGGGGGTTTTCGAGTCCCTCGCGGTGCTCGGGCGCGATCAGTCGCTTGCTCGCATCCGTGCGGCGCTGGCCTGATCCGGAATCTCACTGGCCGAACGTTCAATTCAGGCGGTCGCGCGCCGATAACCGGGCAGACGGGTGCAGGAAGCACCTGGACCGACCCACGGATCGACGACACCGCCATGACGCCTGCCGAAGCTCTCTCGCCGGACCCCGACAACCCCAGCGGCCCGAACGCTGACGTCCAACGACGTCACAACGAAGGTCATGGACGCCGGCTTACAGCCGCGTTCGAAGCGCTGGAAGCGTTCCCGGCTCTAGCCGAGTCTCGCAACCGCCTTCTGGCCGTCGTTGGCCAGGAGCGCGTATCTACCGGCGAGGTAGTCGCAGCCGTCGAATCCGACGTCGCACTCGTCATCGCGGTCCTCAGGCTGGGCAACCAGATCGAGGGCAAGAACCAGGGCCGCGTCGAGTCCGTCGTACAGGCCGTCGAGCTGCTCTCGCCCGACGCCGTTCACGCGCTGGCCACCCGCACCCGCACTTTCGACTTCTTCGAGCGCACGTCCGTCTGGGACGCAGCGCCCGAGCGCTTCCGCCTGCACGGCATCGCCACGCAGCGCGCAGCCGACCGTCTCGCAACCGAGACCGGCTACGAGAACCGTGATCGCCTGATGGTCACCTCGCTGCTGCACGACATCGGCAAGCTGGTGCTGATGCACGCATACCCGGGCTACCCGGGCCAGGTGCACCTCAACGCCCGTACGCCGGAAGAGCGCATCCATCGCGAGCGTCGCGAGCTCGGCGTCGACCACGCGCTGGTCGGTGGCGTCCTCGCACGTCGGTGGGGTCTGCCCAAGGCGATCGCTGCCGTCATCGAGCGTCACCACGCTGAAGACGGTGACGGTGAGACCGCATTCGTCCGCCTTGCGGACATGCTCGCGCACTACTCGCAGGGGAGCCCCGTCTCTCCGACCGAGCTGCTTCGCTGTGCCCGCCAGATCGGCATGGGCCCGGCAGAGCTGCGCAGCGTCATGTACGACCTGCCGTACGCCGCCCAGGGCGGTCGTTCGCGCCACGTCGACCCGTGCCCGCTGTCTGCACGCGAGCTTGAGGTCCTCAAGCGCCTCGCCGAGGGCAAGGTCTACAAGCAGATCGCTCTGGAGCTCACGCTCTCAACTTCCACGGTGCGCACGCACCTCCACAACATCTACGGCAAGCTCGGCGCCGTGGATCGCGCTCAGGCTGTGTTGATGGCCACCGAGCGCGGCTGGCTGTAATTCGGGCTCTGGGAGCGGTGGTTGGGCGTGTGGGGCACACCGCCCTGCGCGGCCGCATCCCTCCATCCCGTCGGGATGCGGAGTGCCGCGGCGGGCGGCGTGCCCCACACGCCCTGCTCGGTCCCGAGCACGGCCTCACGCAGCCGAAGCGGGAGATAGCATCGGGGTGTGCTGTCGATTACGTCCAAGAGTCCGTACGCCGTAAAGGCGCTCGTGGAGCTTGGGCTGCACGGGGGTGGGGACCCGGTGTCGATCGCTGAGCTGGCTCGCAAGCGCGATATTCCGGTCCAGTTCCTCGAGCAGCTGTTCGGCGTGCTTCGGCGCGCCGGTGTGCTGCAAAGCCAGCGTGGGGTCAAGGGCGGCTACAGGTTCGCGAAGGACCCAGCGGAGCTGACGGTGCTCGAAGTTGTCGAGCTGCTCGACGGACCGCTTGGGGCCGACGCGGACGGCGTATTCGCCGAGGCGGTCGCCGCCACACGGACGGTGCTCGAAGGCACAACGATCGCGGAGCTCGTAGCGGACGAGCAGCGCGACGCCGGCGTGTCGATGTACTACATCTAGAGGCCTAAGCGGTCCCGACGCCGGGCGTCACTTCGGACTCGGAGTCCTGCTCCTCGCCCGATGGCCCGCGTCCTGGAAGTGGCGGCACCACGCCCTGTGCAAGCTCGCGCGCTTTGCGGATCGTGAGCTCGCTGCGGCCGAGCGCGCCTCGAGCGGCCTCTGCCTGCAGGCGGCGAAGCTCTCGCGCGTAGCGCCGGGTCAACTCAAGCTGTGCTGATGGTGAGGGAGCCATATGGAGCACTGATCGACAGGTGGTGCTGATTGCCACAAACAACTTTGCCGCTTTGGACACACGTCCGCAAGCCAAATGGACGAATCGCTAGGCTCGCAGCGTCCCAATGCCCGCAATTTCCAACGATGTCGCGTCGCTGATTGGCGGTACACCGCTCCTGCGGCTGAGCAGGCTTGAGCCGGAAGGCGTGCAGCTCTACGCCAAGCTCGAGCAGTTCAACCCCGGCGGATCTGTCAAAGACCGCATCGCGCTCGCGATGATCGAGGCAGCCGAGACATCCGGCGACATCGCTCCTGGGAAGACGACCATCGTCGAGGCGACGTCCGGCAACACCGGCATCGGGCTGGCTTTCGTATGTGCCGCCAAGGGCTACAAGCTGAAGGTCTTCTTGCCGCAGGGCATGTCACGCGAGCGTGAGGTGCTTCTCCGGCTCTACGGTGCCGAGGTCGACATCGTCGAGTCGATGGGCGGCATGGACGAGGCGGTACAAGCTGCGCAGCAGGCCGTCGCCCAGCCAGATCACTGGATGCCAGGTCAGTTCGAGAATCCCGCCAACCCGGCCATGCACGAGCGCACAACCGGGCCTGAGATCCTGGAAGCGCTTGACGGTGCCGTGGATGTGTTCGTCGCGGGCGTCGGGACCGGAGGCACGATCACCGGCACTGCCAGGGCGCTCCGCGCCTCAAACCCAGATGTGGAGATCGTGGCGGTTGAGCCCGCAGGGTCTCCCGTCATCAGCGGCGGGCGCCCGGGCCTCCATCGCATCCAGGGCATCGGTGCCGGCTTTGTTCCAAAGGTGCTCGACAAGTCTCTGCTCAGCGAGATCCTCCAGTGCAGCGACGAGGCCGCGATCGACACTGCGCACGACGTTGCCGCGCAACAGGGCGTACTCACCGGAATGTCGGGCGGCGCCGCACTCTGGGCCGCGCTGCAGGTTGCCGCGCGGCCAGAATCTCAGGGCAAGAACATCGTCTGCATGCTCCCTGACTCGGGCGAGCGCTACGCATCCGCTGCGTTCTTCGCACCGGAATAGGCGTACGATGCGGCCATGCGCCGCTCGCTCCTGACCGTAAGTCTTTTGCTCGGAGTGCTCGCGCTCCCGTCGGCGGCCGCTGCCCAGCTGCAGACGTTCGGTAGCACTCTGCAGAACCCGTCGAACCTTACGTTCGGCTGCGAGGCGATCCCGAC
>CAZLKZ010000020.1:14562-22809 GCA_964560235.1 uncultured Conexibacter sp.
GGCGGCGGTGGCGGCGGCACGGACACCACCGTCCCCGGGATTGCCCAGCCGCGTGTGCAACCGAACGTGTTCCGGGTCGGCAACGCCGCTACCCCGATCGCCGCCGCAACGACAGGCACGAAGATCAAGTTCGTCCTCTCAGAGACCGCGACCGCGTCGATAAAGATCACCAAGCCCTCTACCGGCCGGAAGGTCGGCAAGACCTGCAAGAAGCAGACAAAGGCCAACCGATCGAAGAAGAAGTGTTCGCTCTGGACGGCGGCCGGAAAGACGCTGACCCGCAAGAACCTCCCGGCCGGGCAGAACACGGTCGCATTCACGGGCCGGATCGGCAAGAAGGCGCTCAAGACCGGCAGCTACCGGGTTGAGGTGACTGCGAAGGACGCGGCAGGCAACAAGTCCAAGGTCTCAACAGCGAAGTTCAGGATCGTCCGGTAGAAGCAGGCGACGACCGCGGCCGCTCCTATCCTGAAGGGGTGGCCGCAGAGACCGTGGGCGCTGGACGCGCCATCGACCTCCTCGAGGGCCTCAACGACGAGCAACGCGCCGCGGTGCTGCACGGTGAGGGCCCGCTGCTTGTGCTGGCCGGCGCCGGATCGGGCAAGACCCGCGTCCTGACACACCGCATCGCCTATCTGGTCCACAGCGACCAGGCGCGTGCCGGCGAGATCCTCGCGATCACGTTCACCAACAAGGCTGCGGGCGAGATGCGTGAGCGTGCCGAGCGCCTGTTGGGTCACTCCGCACGATCGATGTGGGTGATGACGTTCCACGCCGCCTGCGCCCGCATCCTGCGCGCCGAGGCCCCACGCCTCGGCTACACGCGTCAGTTCACGATCTACGACGCAGCCGACAGCCGCCGGCTGGTCAAGCGCTGCCTGGACGCCGTTGGGGCGGACCCCAAGCGGTTCACGCCCGGCGCCGTAGCGGGACGGATTTCAGAGGCGAAGAACAAGCTCCAGTCAGCGGGTGACTTCTCCGACGCCCAGGGCGACTGGTTTGAGCGCACGGTCGCCGAGGCCTACGCGCTCTACGAGTCCGAGCTGATGCGGATGAACGCGATGGACTTCGACGATCTGCTGATGCGGACCGTGAACGTGCTTGAGCTGTTCCCCGAGGTGCTCGCCCGCTACAGGGCCACGTTCAGACATGTCCTCGTCGACGAGTACCAAGACACCAACCACGCTCAGTACCGGCTGCTCCAGCTGATCGCAGGCGAGCATCGGAACCTGTGCGTGGTCGGCGACGACGCACAGTCGATCTACGGGTTCCGCGGCGCCGACATCCGCAACATCCTGGACTTCCAGGATGACTTTGCGGTCGACGGGGCGCCTGTGAAGGTGATCAAGCTTGAGCGCAACTATCGCTCGACCCAGTCGATCCTGACCGCGTCCAACGGCGTGATCGGCCACAACCGCGGTCAGCTGCACAAGGAGCTGTGGACCGACGTCGGCGAGGGCACCCCGGTTGTCGTCCGCGAGCTGACCGACGAGCACGCAGAGGCACGGTTTGTCCTCGGCGAGATCGAGCGGATGGTTGACGAGGGCACCTCGCGCGCCGACATCGCATGCTTCTACCGGACCAACGCTCAATCACGAGTACTTGAGGACGTGCTCGTCCGCAGCGACGTTCCCTACCAAGTGATCGGCGGCACGAAGTTCTACGAGCGAGCAGAGATCAAAGACGCGATGGCGTACCTGACGCTCCTCACGAACCCCGCCGACGTCGTCTCGTTCTCGCGTGTCGTCAACTCGCCGAAGCGGGGGCTAGGACAAACCTCCGTTGGGCGGATCCTCGCGCACGCAGAAGCGATAGGCGAGCCCGTGCTCGATGTCGCGATTGAGCCCGAATCGATTCCGGGCCTCGGCAAGGCGGCCGTCACTGCTCTCGGCCGCTTCACGGCTTCGCTAGCCACTCTGCGTGAGAGGGCCACTGAGCGAGTGCCTGTCGGCGACCTGCTCGACTCGCTGCTCGATGAGGTCGGCTACCGCGACGCGCTCGAGGCCGAGCGGTCGATCGAAGCCCAAGGCCGACTAGAGAACCTCGATGAGCTCGTCGGCGTGGCCCGCGAGTTCGATGCCGTCGACCAACGATTCAGCGCGGGCGATGCCGACACCACAGCGCTCGATCGCTTCTTGCAGCAGACGGCGCTGCAATCCGACAGCGATGGGCGTAAGGACGACGCTGGGCTCGTCACGCTGATGACGCTGCACAACGCAAAGGGCCTGGAGTACCCCCACGTGTTCATCATCGGCTGCGAGGAACAGCTCTTCCCGCACTCGCGATCGATCGAGCAGGGAGACGTCGAAGAGGAGCGCAGGCTTTGCTACGTCGGGATGACGCGGGCGATGCGCACACTCACACTCACGCACGCGCAGCGGCGCAGCATCTTTGGCTCTACGTCGTACGGCATGCCGAGCAGGTTCCTCGGGGAGATCCCCGACGATGTCACCGACCGGCAGACCGCACCTGGGCTGCTTGCTCAGGGCGCAATGGGAGGCTCCGCGACGAGGCCCCGCGCGCTCGCATCCTGGGCACAGATGCAGGCCGACGCCGAGCCGGCGCAAGCCGGCGAGCTTGGCGCGCTCGCTGCCGGTGACCGGGTACGGCACGCAGCGTTTGGCGAAGGCGTCGTGACAGCCGTGGAGCCGGGCGGGGTCGTCAACGTCAACTTCTCTGGCTCAGGTGAGCGCAAGCTCATGGCCGCATACGCGCCGCTAGAGCGGCTGTGACCGCTCGCCGGTAAGTTGCATCCCGTGACGGCAAGACTGATCGACGGCAAGCAGATCGCGGCGGCAACTCGAGCCCGGGTGGCCGATGGAGTCGCCGAGTTCCGCGAGCGCAACGGCCGAGTCCCGGGGCTCGCAACCGTGCTCGTCGGTAGCGATCCCGCGAGCGAGATCTACGTCGCCAACAAGCACAAGGCCTGTGCAGAGGCAGGGATTGCGGCATTCGGGCACGTACTGCCGGCCGACTCCACACAGGATCAGGTCGCTGCCGTGATCGAAGAGCTGAACGACAACCCGGAGGTCGACGGGATTCTCTGCCAGCTGCCGGTGCCAGACGGGCTGGACGGCGTTGCCCTGACAGGCTTGATCGATCCCGACAAAGACGTAGACGGCCTCACCGAGGTGAGCGCTGGCCGGCTTGCGCTCGGCGAGCCCGGGCTACGGCCGTGCACACCCTCCGGCGTGATGGAGCTCCTGCGCGAGACCGGCGTCGAGGTCAGCGGAGCGAACGCGGTGGTGGTGGGCCGTTCCAACCTCTTCGGCAAGCCGATGGCTCAGCTGCTGCTCGCCGCCGATGCGACGGTGACGGTGGCGCACTCGCGTACGCGCGACCTCGCCGCGGTATGCCGCACAGCTGACGTGCTGATCGTTGCCGTCGGCCGCGACCGCATGGTCAAGCGCGATTGGGTGGCTCCCGGTGCAACGGTGATCGACGTCGGGATCAACCGCGGGGCAGAGGGCCTACATGGCGATGTCGACTTCGACGAAGTGTCCGAGGTCGCGGGCGCAATCACTCCGGTGCCTGGGGGAGTCGGACCTACGACCATCGCGATGCTCCTCAGCAACACGCTCCAAGCGGCGATCGCGCGCACAGAGAAGGGGGCGGTCGCATGAACCGGCCGCGCGTCCCTGAGGTAGTCGTATTCGTAGCTTCGGCGCTGCTGCTCGGCTCGCTGTTCCTGCGTTGGTACGACGTCCCACCGGCCGTCGACGGCGTCGCAAGTATCTCTGGTTTCGGGGCGATGGGTGTGTGGATTTCGATCCTTCTGGTCGCTGTGTCCGTGCTGGGACTCTCGCTTGCCGCGACCACGCTGCTGCGCAAGTCGCCATCGCTACCGGTCGCGCTCGGTGTGCTGACCTGGGTGATCGGGTCGCTCGTGTGGGTGGTGTTCACCCTCCGTCTGCTTTTCGAGCCCGCCCTCGACGCTGGCCTTGGCAGCGAAGCGACCCTCACGGCCGCCGGCTACGTTGCCTACTTTGCGGCGACGGTGATCCCGACCGCGGCCCTGCTCTCGCTTCGGGACGAGCGCACTGACGCGCCAGAGTCGCGCTACACGCCGCCAGAGCCGCGTCCGATCCCCGCGTCGCCTCCTAGTTCCGACTGAGCGACGCTCGGTCGGCACGTAGACTGCCCCAGCGATGATCGATCGCGCCCAGGTGGAACACGTCGCGACCCTCGCGCGGCTCAAGCTCGAGCCAGATGAGGTCGACGCGATGGCCTCGGAACTCTCCTCAGTCCTCGGACACATTGAGGCGATCTCCGCACTTGACCTCGACGGCGTGGAGCCCACGGCTCGGATCGTCGATCCCGGCAACGCCCTGCGGGCGGACGAGATCCACGACTCGCTGCAGCGCGAGGTGATCTTCGAGCAGGCACCAGTGGTATCTGACGACGGCTTCCTCGTCCCGAGCCCGCAGGCGTCATGACCGACCTGCTCTCGCTCTCGGCCCGCGAATCAGCGGCGGCGGTCGCCTCCGGTCAGCTCGATCCGCAGGAGCTGGTGGATGCGTACCACCGGGCCGCCAGCGCCGATGCGCTCGGTTCGTACGTCTACGTGCCGGACACAGTGCCGAGCGCGGCAGACAACGCCGGCGAGCTGCCTCTCGCTGGCCTTCCGCTGGCCGTCAAGGACCTGTTCTGCGTCGAAGGACAGCCCACTCAGTCAGGCTCGCGCATCCTCGAGGGCTACCTGCCGCCCTACACGGCGACCGTGGTCGACCGCCTGCAGGCATCAGGCGCGACGGTGCTTGGAAAGACCAACCAGGACGAGTTCGCGATGGGCTCGTCGAACGAGAATTCAGCCTTCGGACCGGTAAAAAACCCGTGGGACGAAACCAGGGTCCCTGGAGGCTCGTCAGGCGGGAGCGCCGCGGCAGTGGCCGCAGGCAGCGCCCTGTGGGCGCTCGGCACTGACACCGGCGGCTCAGTCCGCCAGCCGGCATCACTTTGCGGCGTTGTGGGCCTCAAGCCCACCTACGGCTCGGTCAGCCGCTACGGCATGGTCGCGTTTGCAAGCTCTCTGGACCAGGCCGGGCCAATCGCACGCGACGTTGCTGACACCGCGCTCCTTTACGCGCACATGGTCGGTCACGACGACCGCGACGCCACTTCACTCGCATATCCCGGTGATGTCGAGATGCCGACGGCCGAGCGGCTCGACGGGGTCAAGATCGGAGTGCCCGAGGACGTCTACGGAGACGGGATCGAACCCGGCGTGTTGGCCTCCTTCGAGGCCGCGCTGGATACGGCCCGAGGGCTTGGCGCCACGATCGAGCGGATCGAGCTACCGCATGCCTCACATGCTCTCAGCGCGTACTACGTGATCGCTCCGGCTGAGGCCTCGGCGAACCTCGCGCGCTTCGACGGTGTGCGATACGGCCTCCGCGCCGAAGATGCAGCAACGCTCACCGACCTCTACACACGCACGCGCCACGACGGGTTCGGAGCAGAGGTCAAGCGCCGGATCATGCTCGGCACGTACGTGCTCAGTTCCGGCTACTACGACGCCTACTACGGCACTGCACAGAAGGTGCGCACCAGGGTCGTCGACGACTTCAAGAGTGCGTTCGGCAAGGTCGACCTGATCGCATCGCCTACCAGCCCGTCGGTCGCGTTCCCGCTCGGCGAACGCACCGCCGATCCGCTTTCGATGTACCTCGCTGACATCTTCACGGTGCCGTACTCGCTGGCCGGTGTGCCTGCGATCTCGCTGCCTTCCGGGCTCTCAGACGGCCTGCCGGTAGGCCTGCAGTTGGCCGGACCGGCCTTCAGCGAGAACGCGATCCTCGATGCCGCACACGCCTTGGAGGGCGCGCTCGGATTCGATGGTTCGGTCGCGCGAAAGGCGGTGGAGGCATGAGTACAGACGTCCAGTTCGAAACGGTCATCGGCCTGGAGATCCACGTCCAGCTAGCGACCAAGACCAAGATGTTCTGCTCGTGCGCACTCGGGTTCGGCGAGCCGCCGAACACGCGCACGTGCCCGGTTTGCCTCGCGCTGCCTGGCGCGCTGCCCGTTCCCAACGCAGAAGCCATCCATTTCGGGCTCATGATCGGCATGGCACTCGGCTCAGAGCTTGCGCCGCGCAGCGTCTTTCACCGCAAGAACTACTTCTATCCCGATAGCCCCGCGGGCTACCAGATCAGTCAGTTCGACGAACCGCTCTGCTCAGGCGGACAGCTAGGGGACGTGCGCATGAACCGCGTACACCTCGAAAACGACGCGGCAAAGCTCGTTCACGCCGGCACCTCGGGGCGGTTGCACGCATCGTCGGAGTCGGTGGTCGACTTCAACCGCGCAGGTACTCCGCTGGCCGAGATCGTCACCGAGCCCGACCTCCGTGACGCAACGGCGGCTGCTGAGTGGCTGCGCCTGCTGCGTTCCACGCTTCGCGCGCTCGGTGTGAGCGACGTCAACATGGAAGAGGGCTCGCTGCGGTGTGACGCGAACATCTCGATCCGGCCGGTTGGTAGCACCGAATTCGGCACGAAGACCGAGCTCAAGAACATGAACTCCTTCAGGTTCATCGAGCGCGGCATCCGTGCCGAGGCGGCCCGTCAGGAAGCGATCGTGCGCGCTGGTGGCCGGGTCGAGCAGGAGACCCTGCACTTCGATCCGCGCACAGAATCGATCACGTCGCTGCGCTCCAAGGAGGAGGCGCACGACTACCGCTATTTCCCTGAGCCTGACCTCACCCCGGTGACAATCACCGAGGAAATGCTCTTGCGTGCGCGAGCCGCGCTGCCGGAGCTACCGAGCGCCCGGGCTGAGCGGTTCGCGGGGGCGGGACTGTCAGCTGACGCCGCACGACTCCTCGGCTTCCGCACCGAGTTGGGCGACTACTACGAGGCTGCTCTCGCGTCGAGCGAGGCGGTCGATCCGGTCGCGCTAGCCAACTGGACCACGAACGAGCTGGTCGCTCGCTTGGAGGCCGACGAGGATCCGGCTGGTTCCCAGGTCGCTCCGGGAGCGCTCGCGGCGCTGGTCGCGATGATCAGCGACGGCAAGGTCACCGGGGCAGCGGGCCGCAAGGTGCTCGACGAGCTTGTAGCCAACGGCGGCGATCCCGCAGCGATCGTCGAAGCGCAGGGGCTCGGAGCAGTAGGGGGAGAGGACACTCTTGCGCCGATCGTTGAGGCCGCGCTCGCAGCCAACCCCGACGTGGCAGACAAGCTGCGCACCGGTGACATGAAGCCGATCGGTGTGATCGTCGGCTACGTCATGAAGGAGACCAAGGGGCGCGCAGACGGCGGCGAGGTCACCAAACTGGTGCGCCAGCAGCTAGGGCTGTAGTCATGACGGGCGGCGCGTACATCTCGATCTGCATGGGTTTCGCGCTCGCGGGCGGCATCACCGGGCGGATCAAGGGCAGCTCGTTCTGGATTTGGTTCCTCATCAGCGGACTGGTGCCGTTCATCGGGCTGGCCGCCGCGCTGCTCTATCGCTATGAGACCGACGTGCCGGACATCGCGTGCCCGGGCTGCGGTGCTCCGTGCAAGGTGCACGACTCGGTCTGCATGAAGTGCGGAACCGAGATCTACCTGGACGCCTAACAAACCTTGTCGGAAAACCCCTGCTGCGCAGGTAGACTGAAGCCTGCGCTGCCCGCCGATGGCGGGCTTACGTCTACTTGTAATCGACTTTTGACAGGGAAGGAGGACGAGCGCAATGCGAGCAGTTGATGCCGTGATGGAGTGCCTTAAGGCGGAGGGTGTCGAGGTCGTATTCGGTTACCCCGGTGGCGCGAATCTCCCGACCTACGACGCGTTCGTGGACGCGGGCATTCGCCACATCCTTGTCAGGCACGAGGCAGGCGGTGGCCATGCGGCTACCGGTTACGCGAAGGCGACCGGCAAGGTCGGTGTCGCTCTGGGCACGAGTGGCCCGGGGGCGACCAACCTCGTCACGCCGATCATGGACGCGATGATGGACTCGGTGCCTGTGGTGTTCATCACCGGTCAGGTCCGCACCGATCTGCTCGGCACAGATGGCTTCCAGGAGGCGGACACGCTCGGCATCACCATGCCCGCCGTCAAGCACTCGTGGATGATCCGCAGCCCGCTCGAGATCCCGCAGGTGCTCCACGAGGCTTTCCACGTCGCCCGCAGCGGCCGCCCGGGCCCAGTGGTGGTCGACATCCCGACCGACCTCTCGCGCGCCGAGATCAACTACGAGCCGGTCACCAAGGTGCACCTGCCCGGCTACCAGCCGACCACCGACGGCAACGCCAAGCAGATC
>CAZLKZ010000020.1:22909-34062 GCA_964560235.1 uncultured Conexibacter sp.
CAGGACGCCGACCGCTCGCGGCTCGACGCCTGGTGGTCGCGGATCAAGGACTGGCAGCAGCGCTACCCGCTGCAGTTCGAGGACTCGACCGATCAGGAGATCAAGCCTCAGCGCGCGATCAAGGCGATCTACGAGGCAACCGAAGGCCAAGCGATCGTTACGTCCGATGTCGGTCAGCACCAGATGTGGACCGCGCAGTACTACGACTTCCCGGCTCCGCGCCGCTGGATCAACTCCGGCGGGCTCGGCACCATGGGATTCGGGTTGCCCGCTGCGATGGGGGCCTCGATCGGCAAGCCCGAGATGCCCGTCGTCTGCGTCACCGGTGACGGCTCGGTGCAGATGAACATCCAGGAGCTTGCGACGCTCACCGAGAACGGGATCCCGGTCAAGGTGTTCATTGTCAACAACGGCTACCTCGGCATGGTGCGCCAGTGGCAGGAGCTGTTCTGGGACAACCGCTACTCGCACGTCGACATGGGTCAGGTGCCCGATTTCGTGAAGCTCGCGGAGGCCTACGGCATGACCGGCATGAGGATCACCGAGAAGGACAAGCTGGTCGACGGTCTCAAGGAAGCGCTGGCCATCGACGGCCCCGTCGTGGTCGACATCCGCGTGACCCGCGAAGAGAACGTGTACCCGATGATCGCGCCCGGCGCCGCCGCTCGCGACATGGTGGGGTGAGGATCATGATGGGCGATCCCGGAACCAAGGCAGAGCTGCTGAGCCTCGAAGAGCTCGAGGCCAACGAGGTCTATCGCACGGGCCGCAAGCACGTGCTGTCGATTCTCGTGGAGAACAAGCCGGGTGTGCTTACGCGCATCGCTGGCCTGTTCGCTCGCCGCGGCTTCAACATCGACACGCTCACGGTCGGGCCGACCGACGACCCGGACTATTCACGCCTGACGCTCACTGTCGACGGCGCCATCCATCCGATCGATCAGGTCACCAAGCAGCTCCACAAACTGATCAACGTCCTGAAGATCCGCGATCTCGAGCCCGCCGACACGGTTGCCCGCCAGCTGGCGCTGTTCAAGGTTGCCGTCGACGGCGCTCAGCGTGCCGAGGTGCTGCAGCTCTGCGAGATCTTCCGCGGCAAGGTCGTGGACGTAACGCGCAAGTCGCTGATCATCGAGCTCACCGGCTCGGTTGAGAAGATCGAGGCACTCGAGGCGCAGCTGCGCCCGTTCGGCCTCGTCGAAATGATGCGCACCGGCGAGATCGCCATCGCACGCGGCAGGCAAGAGACCTAAGAGGCACTCAGATGACCCAGGGACACGCGACCGACTCAGCTGGTCGGTTCGCGCTCCCTGCGGACGCGATAGAGCGGCTCGAGCGTCGTGTACGCCGGGCCGCTCGCTCGCGCCGGTCAGCGATCGTGTCCGTCACGGTGCCGGTCGACCGGCCGCTCGACCCAGTCGCCGTGCTTACGGCGGCACGTACCGAGCACGAGCCGTGGGCGGTGCTCGAACAGCCAGCTCGTGACGGCGCGGTTGTGGCCGGTATCGGCAGCGCAGTTGAACTTGCTGCCACCGGCGAGCGCCGGTTTGAAACGGTCGCACGCGCTTGGAGGGAGCTGCTCTCCCGCAGTTACGGAGATGCGTTGGACGGAGCAGTCGCCGGCTCCGGGCCGATCGCGATCGGCGGATTCGCGTTCGCCCCTGACGGAGGCAACGCTCGCGAGTGGCAGGGGTTCTCGGCCGCATCGCTCGTCGTCCCAGAAGTCGCGATCGCACGCAGGGGCGCCGACGTAAGGCTGACTGCTTCGTTGCTTGTCGAGCCCGGAGTCGACCCCCAGGCAACGCTGCAGCGCCTGGTGGAACGAGTCGCGAGCCTCGCGCTCGACGCACGCATACCTGAGTTGCCGACCTACGCATCGGAGCCAAAGGTCTCGGGAGTAGCGCCGCCAGAGCACTACCTCGACGCGGTGCACCGGGCCACAGAGCGCATCGCGCGAGGGGACTTCGAGAAGATCGTGCTGGCCCGTGCGGTGGACGTGTCGGCTCCCGCACCGATCGTGCCCGAAGCGATATTCGGCGTACTGCGTGAGGGGTTCGGCGACTGTCATTTGGTCGCCGTCGGTCGTGGCGATGCGACTTTCATCGCAGCGACCCCGGAGCTCTTGGTCAGGCGTGAAGGCATGAGAGCCGCGACTCTCGCGCTCGCAGGGTCTGCCCGGCGATCAGCTGACCCCGCAGTCGACGCCCACCTCGCAGAGCAGCTGATGCGGTCGAGCAAGGACCGCGAGGAGCACGAGCTCGTCGTGCGGCGCATCAAGCGGGCGCTCTCGCCCGTGGCGGTCTGGGTAGCCGCCGGCGACGAGCCTGAGGTCGCGCAGATCGCGAACATCCAGCACCTCGCGACCCCGGTGCGCGCACAGCTGACCCAGCCGATCAGCGCCATCGAACTGGCGGGCCGGCTCCATCCGACTCCGGCTGTCGGAGGCGAGCCAGCAGACGCGGCGCTGCCAGCGATTCCTGCACTAGAGGGTCTCGACCGCGGCTGGTACGCCGGTCCGATCGGCTGGACCGACTCATCCGAGGACGGCGAGTTCGTCGTCGGGCTGCGCAGTGCGGTCGTGCGTGGGTCCCTCGCCCGGTGTTACGCGGGTGTCGGAGTGGTTGGAGCGTCCGATCCTGCCTCCGAGCTGGCGGAGACCGAGCTGAAGCTCGGGGCTCTGCTACCCGTCCTGTCGCTCTAGGAGCTGGCCGCTTCGGCGATACGGCGGTGCAGGGCGAGGTTGCTGGCGCGATCGGTTCGCACGTGCAGGATTCGAGTTCCGTCAGGCGCAGACGAGAGCGCTGCGATAAGCGATGTGAGCGACGTGATCTCGTCGTACGCCGCACAGAAGCCACGCGCGACGTGTTCGACGTCGAGCTGGGGAGGGGTCGCGACGTGTTCTTCGTACGCGTCCCCGATCCCTGAAACAGGGAGGAAGTCGAATATCCCGCCGCCACCGTTATCAACCAACACGATCGTCAGCGGGATGTTGAGCCGTGATCCGGAAATCAAGCTGCCGACGTCGTGTGCAAACGCTACGTCTCCGATCAGCAGCGTGGTTCGATCTCCGCCGGCGGCGAGACCAAACGCGGTGGCGATCGTGCCGTCGATCCCGTTCGCGCCGCGGTTGGACACGATTCTCGTCTTCGTCGGGCCGCCAAACGTCTCGACGTCCCGGATCGGCATGGACGCGGCGACGAGCAGCGTGCCTTCGACCTGCGAGGCAACCCGGGCCACATTGGGCTCGCTGAGCTCATCGCCGAGCTCGGTCGCGATCAGCTCGGCGATCCGCGCGTCCTCGGTGCGCCAGGACTCGAGCCAGCCTGCTGGAGCGGCCCGCGGGAGACCGGCGGGCTCGCGGCCTTGGAACCGCGCTTCGCAGTCGCCGGCCGGATCCGGCCACTGATCGTGGCTGACCACCATCGCCTGCGGGCAGTCGAGGCTCGACAGCCATTGGCGGAGCGCCTTCGATGCCGGCAGCTCGCCTACGCGCAGCACGGCCCCGGGCGCCGGAGCCGGTGAGCGCAGCGTCAGGTCGTAGTGGGCGATGGCCGAGTCTCCGTGCCGAGCGCCGGAGAGCGGGCCAGCGAGCACAGGCCAGCCGAGGGCCTCGCCGAGTGCGGCGCTGTCGAAGTCGCGGTGTTCTCCTGCCACGATGACGCCGCGGTCCTTGTCGGCTAGCCAGAGCGCCAGGGCGCTCGTGTCAGCAGCGGCAGTCTTGGAGATCGTGAAGGGAGCACCGCCCAGCCGGCCTTGCAGGTCTAGGTCGGGTGCCTGCTCACGCTCGACGAGCGGCTCGCGCAGCTGAACGTTCAGGTGCACCGGCCCGGCTTCCGATTCCGCAATCGCGCGGCAGGCGAGCTGGCGAATCCATCGCAGGCGCTCGGGCGAAGCATCGACCGTGTCGATCTCTTGATACCAGTGCACCGCGTCTCCGTAGAGCTTGACCTGATCGATCGTCTGGCCGGCGCCGACTTCGCGCAGCTCTGGTGGCCGGTCGGCGGTGAGCACGATCAGCGGGAGCCGGGCCTCTCGGGCTTCGATGATCGCTGGCAGGTAGTTCGCGGCAGCGGTCCCGGACGTGCACGCGATCACCGCCGGACGACCGGTCGCGCGGGCGAGCCCAATCGCGAAGAAGCCGGCTGACCGCTCATCGATGTGGCTGTGGCACTCGACTTCTCCGGTCTCGGTCAGGCAGACAACCAGAGGCGTCGAGCGAGACCCTGGTGACGTACACACCCCGGCGATCTCACCCCGCACGAACTCGTCGACGAGAGCGCGCAGCAGGGCGTAGGTGTCGTTCGTGTGGTCGCTCACGGAAGAATGTCTGGAGGATGACTGAGCCGCTTGTACTTCTGCACGGATTCGGGGGCACCCATCGCAGTTGGGATGGCGTCCTCGAACACCTGCCGCCGGAACGCTACCGACCGGTCATCACGCCCGACCTTCCCGGCCATGGTGAGCGCGGTGCGCTGCGCCCGATCACGTGGCAGGCGTGCATCGAATCCGTGCTGGCCGACGCGCCTGCCGAGCCCTTCGTGCTCTGCGGCTACTCGCTCGGCGGCAGAGTGGCTCAGCACGTTGCACTGGCGGCCCCACAGCGCGTCTCCCGGCTGGTGCTCGTGTCGACGACCGCCGGGGTGGACGATGCGGCTGAGCGTGCTGCGAGAGATGATGAGCTCGCGGCCGAGGTAGAGCAGATGCAGCCTGATGCCTTCGCTGACCGATGGCAGCAGCAGGCGATCTTCGAAGACACACCGCCTACCGCACTCAGCTCGTGGCGCGAGGACCTGATGCGCAACGACCCAGCGGACTTGGCCGCAGCGCTGGGTGCATTGAGTCCGGGCCGCATGACGCCTATGTGGGATGCGATCGGCGCGCTCGAGATCCCTCTCACCGTTGTGGTGGGCGAGCGCGACGAGCGCTACCGGACGTTCGCCAGCCGCTACCTAGGCGCTCAGGTGGTCGTAGTGCCGGGTGCGGGACATGGCCTGCCCCGGGAAGCGCCGGCTGCGGTGGCTGCGGCAATCGCGGTCAGCTGAGCCCGAGCCCGCTGCTCGCTGGCAAACGAATCGCGCCGGCGTCGGGAGCGAACGGGTGCGCTTCGCATTCGGTGAAGGCCCCGAGCGTCGCGAGGCCGCTTGGAATCGTTGTCTGCAGCGCAGCAGCTACGTGAACTGCCGCGGCGATCCCGACAGGCCCGTCGAACGCCGATGCCAGGTAGACGTCTCCGCCGCGGGCTTGCACAAATGCTGCATGAGCACACACAGCGCTGATGCCGCCGGCGCGCCCGATCTTGAGGCAAGCCGTCGGTGCCGCTTCGATCCCGCTCTCGTCGGAGGCGAACCGCAGGTCTGGCAGAAGGGCCATCAGCTCCGCGAACTCAGCAGCGCCGTGCACCGGCTCCTCGATCAGTTCCAGGCTTCCGGCGGCTTCGTCAAGCGCGGGCAGCAGTTCCGCGGCTTCGCTCACCGTCCAAGCCCCGTTTGCGTCTACCCGGATGGACATGCCGGGTCCGGCACCTGCTCGCACCGCGCGCAGTCGCTCGGCGTCTCCTGGAGTGCCGACTTTCACCTTCACGCACGGAAATCCGGCCGCCAGCGCCTCAGCGGAGGCGCGCTCAGCGGCTTCGGCACCAAGCGCGCCGATCGTGGCGTTCACGGATACGGACTCCAGCGGGCCATCGGCCAGCATGTCGGCCACACGCTTGCCCTCGCGCTTGCCCGCCCGGTCCCACAGTGCGATGTCCACCGCAGCGAGCGCATGGGGGACGTAGGCCACGTCCTGGCACGCCGCGAGTATCTCAGCGCCTTCGTCGAGCGGTGCGATCACCCGCGCGTACGCGTCGAGGGCGTCCTCGACGGCGGAGAGCGGCACACCGTCGTACGCCTCAAGTGGCGCCGCCTCGCCGACGCCCACAACGCCGTCGTCGCCTTCGAGCGTGACGGTGACGGTGGTGCGCTCTGCAAGCTCGCCGTATGAGGTCTGGAGAGGCTCGCGAAGCTCACGGACCACCCGCTGGCTCGTGAGCTTCGTTGCCATCTCAGCGGCCTAGCAGCAGCGCTGCGCTGAGCAGCAGGCAGAACACCAGCTGCAGGAGGCCCGTCCGGGCGAGAGCGCCATTCAGGGTCGGGCCGTCGTCGTGCTCGCGCACAGTTGTGACAAGACCCGCTGCCATCGGCACCGAAGCGAGCACGAGCAGCGTCCACGCAGAAGCCCCGCCCGCGAGCCAAACGACCGGCGGGATCACGTGTGCAGCACCGAGCTCGGCCGCATAAATGCTCCGCATCCGGTCGCGCCCGAGCCGCACCGCAAGAGTGCGCTTTCCGACTCGTGCGTCGGTGGCCGCGTCGCGGATGTTGTTGACCGCCAAGATCGCGGCCGCGAGTAGCCCAACCGGCACCGCGAATGCGAGGGCCACCCACGTGATCGTCTCGGTCTGCACGAAGTACGAGCCGGCGACCGCGACGACGCCGAAGAAGAGAAACACGAACAGGTCGCCAAGGCCGTCGTAGCCGTACGGCCGCGGGCCACCGGTGTAGAGGACACCCGCGAGGATCGAGGCGGCGCCGATCGCCAGGATGCCCCAGCCGGCGACGTAGATCAGGTAGACGCCACACAGCACGGCCAGCGCGAACGTCACGTACGTCGCGATCAGCACGGTCTTGGGCGGCACCAGACCGCCCGCGGTCACGCGCACTGGCCCGAGGCGGTCCTCTGTGTCTGCGCCGCGGCGAGCATCCGAGTAGTCGTTGGAGAGGTTCGCGCCGATCTGGATGAAGATCGCGCCTAGCAGCGCGGCCAGGAACGTGAGCAGCGCGAAGTCCCCGTCGGCCGCCGCGAGCGCCGTGCCGACAAGCACCGGCGCGATACCCGCGGGCAGCGTGCGCGGGCGCGCTGCCATCAGCCAAATGCGCACCGAACCCACTACGACCTCCTCGGAAATGCGGAGAAGTCCGGCTGGCGCTTCTCCTTGTAGGCCTCACGGCCCTCTTTGGCTTCAGGCGACCCGTAAAAGAGCAGGTTCGCGTCGTGAGCGAGCTGTTGAATGCCTGCGTAGCCGTCCTCATGAGCGTGGAAGCTCGACTTGACGAGGCGGAGCGCGAAGGGGGAGAGGGCGAGCATCTCCTCGCACCAGCTCACGGTCTCGGCCTCTAGATCCTCGAGCGGCACCACGGCGTTGACGAGACCCATCTCGAGTGCTTGCTGCGCGTCGTATTGGCGGCAGAGCAGCCAGATCTCTTTGGCCTTCTTGGTGCCGACGAGGTCGCGCAGAAGCGAGGCTCCAAAGCCGCCGTCCCACGATCCGACTCTCGGGCCGGTCTGGCCGAAGCGAGCGTTGTCTGCCGCAATCGTCAGGTCGCAGCAGAGGTGCAGCACATGGCCGCCGCCGATCGCAAATCCGGCGACCATCGCAACAACAGGCTTTGGGCACCGGCGGAGCGCCACCTGCAGGTCGGTGACATGGAAGCTTCCGACCGCTCCCTCTTTGCCGGGCTCGATCATGTAGCCCGTGTCGCCACGTACGTTCTGATCTCCGCCTGAGCAGAACGCGTGCGGACCCTCTCCGGCCAGCACGATCACGCCGACCTCGGCGTCCTCCCGGGCGAGCTGCAGTGCCTGCGAAACCTCGATCAGCGTCTGCGGCCTGAAGGCATTACGCACCTCGGGCCTGTCGATCGTGATCTTGGCGATGCCCGCCGGATTCGACGAGACCTCGTAGCGAATGTCGGTGTAATCGCCGCCCTTGGCGGTCCAGCTGACGCTCATAGACCCCACAGGCTACGTTCACGGCGGTGCACGTTGAGTCCTGGCTATCGCGCGCGGCACGGTCGACCCCCAATCAACTGGCAGTCGGCGAGCTCAGCTACGCGGAGCTGCTGAGCCGTGCGACCACCCTGGCAAGCGTGCTGGGGCCCGGAACGCGGGTTGGGATTGACCTTCCGCCAGGCGTACCGTTCGCAGTCGCATTGCACGCCTGCATGCTCGCCGGGGCGATCGCTGTCCCGATCGACCTTCGGAGTCCCGAGCGGGACTGGCCTGCGGTAGATCACCTGATCGCACACTTTGCGCCCGGCGACAAGGACGGCGCGGCTCCTAGCCAGCGGACCACGCACGACCTCGATGCCGTAGCCGCGATCGTTCGAACTTCGGGCAGCTCCGGCAGCCCGAAGGAGGTTGCCCTGACCTACGGCAACTTCCTCTGGAGCGCGCTCGGTTCGGCAGTAGCGCTTGGCGCGCCGCCGACGGAGCGTTGGCTCAGCGCGATGCCGCTCACTCACGTTGGTGGCCTGTCGATCCTCATGCGCAGCGTCATCTACGGCACTGAGGCTCTTGTCATGCCTGCCTGGGACACCGATCGAGTTCTGTCGACGCTTCGCGACCCCGCGGGCCCGACGGCGATCTCGCTGGTCCCAACCACGCTCAGGCGGCTCGTTGACGCTGGGCTAGAGCGGCCGCCTTCGCTTCGGTTTGCACTGCTCGGCGGCGCACCGATCCCGCCAGCGCTTCTCCAGGAGGCGCGAGCAGCAGACATCCCCGTTGTGCCGACCTACGGGCTCACGGAGTCCTGCTCACAGGCCGCCACCGCGGGCAGACCGCTCTTCTGTTCGCCGATCTCACTTGCTGATGACGGTGAGGTCCTGGTAGGAGGGCCGACAGTCGCGCCGCAGGCACGAAGCGGTGACGGGCTGCTGCACACCGGTGACGTCGGCGAGTTTCGAGATGGGCTGTTGACAATCACCGGCCGCAAGAGCAGCCTCGTCATCAGCGGCGGGGAAAACGTCAGCCCCGAGCGTGTTGAAGCCGTGCTCGAGCGGCATCCCGCCATCGCTGAGGCCGCGGTGTTCGGCGAGCCAGATCCTGAGTGGGGCGAGCGTGTCGGTGCGATCGTGGTGCCTCGCGATGGTGCCGCGATCGACGCCGAGAACGTGCAAAGCCACTGTGCCGACGCGCTCGCGCCATACGAGCGGCCGAAGAGCATCGAGGTCCGCACAGAGCCTCTGCCAAGGACCGCGAGCGGCAAGCTCATGCGCCATAGGATCAAAAGCACATGACGAGCCTCGATCCAGACGAGATCCGCGCCGCGCAGCGAGCCGCCTGGGAGAGCAGTGCGCCCGCGTGGGACACCGGGGGAGACTCGTTCTACGCAGCCACCGCGCCGATCTCCGACTGGCTCATCGAGAAACTCGACCCAGCATCCGGACAGCGGCTGCTCGAGCTCGCGGCCGGGCGGGGTGACATCTCCCTAACCCTCGCAGGCAAGGTCGCGCCCGATGGCTCCGTGATCTGCACGGACGGGGCGGAAGCGATGGTGGAGATCGCCGAGCGCCGTGCGTCCGACCTCGGAATTCCAGACGAACTCCTCACCCACAAGCCGATGGACCTCGAGTGGATCGATGCCGACGCCGCATCCCTCGACGGGATCGCGTGCCGGTTCGGCTACATGTTGTGCGTAGACCCTGAGGCCGCCTTCCACGAGGCTCGCCGCGTGCTCAAGCCAGGCGGCCGCCTCGTGCTGTCCGTCTGGGATCAGCTGGACGACAACCCCTGGTTCAAGATCGTGCGGGAGGAGCCGGTGAAGGCCGGCCTCACCCAAGAGCCTGACCCCAGCGTGCCCGGGCCGTTCTCACTCAGCGCGCCTGGCCAGCTAAGAGAGCTCCTTGCCGGAGCTGGTTTCGTCGAGCCGATCGTCGAATCGGTCGAGATCACGTTTCAGGAACCATCGCTCGACGCCGCGTGGGACACCATCGTCGGAATGTCGGCGGTCAGCTTCAAACGAGTACTGACCGACGCCTCGCCAGCCGAGCACTACAAGCTCCGTGACGCCATCGAGGCTCGCTGGTCGGAGTTCGCTGGCCCAGACGGCCAGATCAGCATGCCCGGGCGCGTGTTGTGCGCTCTTGCAGAGGCCTAGGCTCTCGGCGTGGCCGCATTCAAACCGGTTCCGACCGCCCCGCCCACCGAGCGCTACAGCTCTGAAGACCTTCTGGATGAAGGTGCTCGGCCGACGGGGCCTTCACCCGACCCGGCGCAGGAGTACACGCCAGCGCAGGAGGCACAAGGCCAGCACCTCATCGATGTGCACGACGCGCTACGCAGTGAGCTCGTGCAGCTGCGGGACGTAATCGATCAGCTGGAGCGCGGCGGCCTAGACCCCGATGCTGCCCGCGGGCACCTCGCGAAGATGACGATCCGTCAGAACTCGTGGACAGTCGGCACCTTCTGTCTGCAGTACTGCCGCGCGTTGACAGGCCACCACTCTCTCGAGGACGCGAGTGTGTTTCCCCACCTCCAGGCCCGCGCGCCGGAGCTCAGCCCGGTCATCGACTGTCTGTTTGCCGAGCACGAAGTCATCGCGGCTTCACTGGACCGGATCGACGCTGCGCTCGTGAGGTTCATCGAGGACCCCGCGCAGTTCGGTGAGGTCCGCCGCGCCGTGGACGCAATGAGCGACGCATTGCTCTCGCACCTCTCTTACGAAGAGCGTGAGCTGATCGAACCACTCGCCCGAGTCGGCTTCCACTAATCCGCGTCACCGGGCGTTCTCTACACTCCCGCGCCGTATGTACTACGACAACGACGCAGACCTCTCACTTCTCGACGGCAAGACCGTCGCGATCATCGGCTTTGGCTCCCAGGGCCACGCTCACGCCCAGAACCTCAAGGACTCTGGCGTAAACGTGGTTGTCGGCCTCCGCGAAGACTCCTCTTCCGTAGCCCAGGCCAAGGAAGCCGGCCTCGAGGTCCTGCCCGTCGCCGAAGCCGCTTCGCGCGGCGACATCGTGATGCTGCTCGTCCCGGACGAGAAGCACCGCGAGATCTACGAGGCCGACGTCCGTGACGGCATCGCCGAAGGCAACCTGCTCCTGTTCGGCCACGGCTTCTCGGTCCTCTACGGCGAGGTCGACCCGCCCGCTGGCGTTGACGTCGCTCTCGCAGCACCGAAGGGCCCCGGCCACCTCGTGCGCCGTCAGTACACCGAGGGCTCAGGCGTCCCCGGCCTGATCGCCATCCATCAGGACGCGACCGGTAACGCCAAGGCGCTCGCGCTGGCATACGCCAAGGGCATCGGCTGCACACGCGGCGGCGTATTCGAGACCACCTTCAAGGAAGAGACCGAGACTGACCTGTTCGGTGAGCAGGCAGTGCTC
>CAZLKZ010000021.1:0-13097 GCA_964560235.1 uncultured Conexibacter sp.
CGCCACATCGGCCACGTGTCGGTCAAGGAGGCGGTCATGCCGTTCGATCGCTTCGACGGCTTCGATGCACGTCTCGGCCCCGAGATGCGCTCGACCGGCGAGGTGATGGGTGTCGCACGTGACTTCCCGACAGCCTTCGCAAAAGCGCAAGCAGCGGCGGGCTCACGGTTGCCCACGGGCGGCACGGTGTTCATCACCGTGACCGATTCCGACAAGCCGGCCGCCGTGGCGATCGCACAGCAGCTCGTCGATCAGGGCTTCGACATCCTCGCCACCTCGGGCACTGCCTCGGCGATCAGGCGGATGGGCGTGCCGGTCAAGGAGATCAACAAGATCGCCGAGGGCTCGCCTCACGTCATCGATGCAATGCAGTCGGGCGACGTCACGCTCGTCGTCAACACCCCGACTGGGTCCGGCGCTCGCGCTGATGGCTGGGAGATCCGCCGAGAAGCGGTGTCGCGCGGAATCCCGGTGCTGACCACGCTGAGCGCGGGGGTGTCGGCGGCCCGAGCGATCGTCTCCGCGAGCCAGGGTGAGCCTGAAGTGTTCGCAATCCAGGCTCTGCACGCCGAGATGAACGCTGAGCCAGCGGGGCTGGGGGCCTAGCCCTGATCTGGTCGCAGTTCTTCAAGCAGGGACTCTCGCGCGTCGACGCCGAGCGCGCTCACGCCATCGGAACTCGCAGCCTCGATCTGGTGGCCCCGTTGCTACGCCCGAAGTCTCGACCGGAGCTGGCTGTCAAGGCGTTCGGTCTGACGCTTCCGTCGCCGGTCGCGCTTGCGGCCGGCTTTGACAAGAACGCCGAGCACCTGGACGGCCTCTTCGGGCTCGGTCTCGCCGCCGTTGAGATCGGCACCGTGACCGCGCGGCCACAGCCAGGTAATCCCAAGCCGCGCCTGTTCCGGCTCCCTGCGGACGAGGCGCTCGTCAACCGCATGGGATTCAACAACGATGGGGCGGAGGTTGTGGCCGAGCGGCTCGCCGCCTGGCGCGAGTCTGGGCGCCACCGACACGCCGTAGTCGGCGCCAACATCGGCAAGAACAAAGACACCGAGCTGCACGAAGCGGACGCGGATTACCGCTTTGCCGCCGAAAGGCTCGCCCCGTTCGCCGACTACGTGGTCATCAACGTGAGCTCTCCAAACACGCCAGGGCTGCGCGAGCTCCAGGCGGGGGAGGCGCTCGTACCGCTGATCGAAGCGACCCGCGAGGGCATGTCGTCCGTAGGGCGGGAGGCAACACCCCTGCTCGTGAAAATCGCGCCCGACGTCGACGAGTCGCAGCTCGCCGAAATTGTCGAGGTCGCGTCCGCGCACGGACTCGCTGGACTGATCGCAACCAATACTACGGTCTCTCGCGAGGGGCTGGCGACCTCGCCTGAGCAGCTGGATGCTGTTGGAGATGGGGGAGTCTCCGGACGACCATTGACCACGCGCTCTCGCGACGTGCTCAGGCGGCTGCGTGAGCTCTCTGGAGGCGAGTTGGCGCTCGTTTCTGCAGGCGGCATCTCCGATGCAGCTGAGGTCGCGACCAGATTGTCGCTAGGAGCGGCATTTACGCAGGTCTACAGCGGGTTCATCTACGGGGGGCCTACGTGGCCCATGCGGGTGCTGCGGGACCTCGAAAGCTCCGCTCGACGGGCGCCCAAAACAGTGAACCACCCTGAAGAAGCCTCAAGCTTAGATTGAGGTCTAGGCGTTTTCGGCCAGTTCACGTCCACTCTTCGTTCGGCTGTGTAGTATCGGCCACCGCCATGACGACGCTCTCCAACTCGAACGCCAAATCCGCTGTCGCGCCCGAGAGGACGCTCAATCAGCGGATGGATGCGCTCCAGAAGGCGAACGTCATCCGGTCGCAGCGCGCCGCGCTCAAGAAGGACCTCAAGGCAGGCCGCACGACGATTCATTCGCTGCTTCAGGACCCGCCTGACTACCTCGAGACCGCCAAGGTCGTCGACATGCTGCTTGCCGTGCCGAAGTACGGCCGCGTGAAGGCGCACCGCGTGCTTCAGAGCTGCCGTATCTCCCCGTCGAAGACCATCGGTGGGCTCTCCGAGCGGCAGCGCGCCGAGCTCGTTTCTCTTCTGCGCCGCTAGCAGCCGTAAAGTCGGCGGCATGGTGTTCGTGATCACCGGCCCTTCCGGGGTCGGCAAGGGGACGTTGATCAGGCTCCTGCGCGAACGCATCCCGGATCTCGCGCTGAGCGTCTCCGCTACGACCCGCAGCCCGCGTCCGGGTGAAGAGAACGGGTCGCACTACTGGTTTCTCGATGACGACGAGTTCGACCGACGAGTGGCCGACGATGGCTTCGTCGAGTGGGCCGAATACTCAGGCCGCAAGTACGGCACCCTGCGCAGCGAGCTAGAAGGCCACACGAAGGCGGGGCGGCCTGTCGTGCTCGAGATCGAACTTCAGGGGGCGCGCCAGATTCGCGAGCGCATGCCCGAGGCTGTGCAGATCTTCATCCTGCCGCCCTCCGAATCGGCACTCCGTGACCGCCTTGTCGGTCGCGGCACTGACGATCCGGCCGAGGTAGAACGCCGGCTGCAGGTCGCGGTTGACGAGCTGGCAGCTGCCGACGAATTTCAGCACCAGGTTGTCAATGACGACCTCGCTTCAGCGGCTGGACAGCTCGAAGAGATCGTGGCCGGTACACTGGCCGCGTGATCAACCCGCGAATCGACCAGCTCCTGGACCACGTCGACTCCGACTACGCGTCGGTGATCGTCGCTGCCAAGCGCGCTCGGCAGATCAACTCGTACTACCACAACCTCGGTGAGGGCACGTTCGACGAGTACCCGCCTCCGATGGTCGATAGCCGCAGCTCCAACTACCTGACGATCGCGCTTGAAGAAGTCGCGAACGGCAAGCTGAAGTACCAGTACCGGTAGGGAAGACCCATGGCGCGCCTGCTGCTAGGCGTAAGTGGTGGCATCGCGGCCTACAAGGCCCTTGAGATCGTGCGCCTGGCCACCAAGGCCGGCCACTCCGTGCGGGTGATCCAGACCCCGGCATCCCAGCGCTTCGTGGGGGCTGCGTCGTTCGCTGCCCTGACCGGGGCTCCCGTCCTGACCTCCGAGTTTGAGCGCGATCCGGCGAAGGGCGCCTTCCCCGACCAGCAGCCGCCCGAGCACGACCCGGCCTCACACCTCGAGCTGGTCCGCAACGCCGACGTCTACCTGATCGCGCCGGCCACCGCTAACACGCTGGCCAAGCTGGCGCACGGCCTCGCCGACAACCTGCTCACGAGCGCTGCTCTGGCGGCTCAGTGCCCAGTGGTCGTCGCCCCCGCGATGAACAACCACATGTGGGAGCACCCGGCGACCATTGCGAACCTGGCCACCCTGAGCGATCGGGGCGTCGCAGTCGTGCCGCCCGAAACTGGCGAACTTGCCACGAAGGGCGAGTACGGGGTCGGCCGCCTCGCGGAGCCGGCGGACGTGCTGGCCGCCGCTCTTCATGCGGCCGGCGCGCCGCCCACGGACGATGTCATCACCCAAACGCCGGGGCCGTTGGCGGGCCGCAGAGTGCTTGTCACGGCGGGAGGCACCCGCGAGCCGATCGACGCGGTCCGCTACGTCGGCAACCGGTCGAGCGGCCGGATGGGGTTTGCTCTGGCCGAGGCTGCGGCAGCACTAGGTGCTGACGTGACGGTGATCAGCGCCAACGTGGCTCTGCCGAGAGCCGGTGCCGTCAGCTACATCGACGTCGAGACTGCCGCCCAACTTCACGCAGCCGCTCTGCAGCAATTCCCCGACACTGATCTGCTGCTGATGGCCGCCGCCGTCGCGGACTTCCGTCCTGCACAGCAGATCGCGGGCAAGCAGAAGAAGGCCGGACTCGACGGGCTCACCGTCGAGCTTGAGCCGACGGAAGACACGCTCATGGCGCTCGCACAGATGCGTACGCCCGGGCAAGTACTCGTCGGATTCGCCGCCGAACACGGCCCCGCCGGCCTCGAGCATGCCCGCGGCAAGCGTGCGCGCAAGCAGGTCGACCTCGTCGTGCACAACGACGTCTCCGACGAGACGATCGGCTTCGACAGCACCCACAACGCCGTGACAATCGTCGGCGAGAACTCAGAGCATGCGGTGCCGAAGGCTTCCAAAGACACGGTGGCCCGAGCGATTCTCGAGCAGGCCGCGGCACTGCTCGACTGATCGCTGCTCGTACACTGGCTTGGGTGGATGAGCAGGACACCTACGAGATGTTTCGGAGAGGTTCTGAACTGCTCGAGCGGGGCGATCATCACGCCGCTCTAGTCCAGCTGGCGGAGGTGCACAGGCGCGAGCCCGACAAAGACTCTGTGCGCGAAGCGTACGGCCGCGCACTGTTCTCAACACAGCGCTTCAGCGAGGCCGAGGTCGAGTTTCGTGCCATTGCCGAGCACGATCCGACGAACCACTACGCGCTGTTCTGTCGTGGCCGCTCCCTGCAGCAGTTGGGACGACACCGGGAGGCGCAGGCCCCGCTGACTCAGGCGGTGCGCTTGGCGCCCGACCGCGAGGACTACCAGCACTATCTCGCCGAGAGCGTGCGGCGCATCGACAACGAGTAGAGGTTGTTTGCGTTTCGGGCACGCTGCTAGGCTCTGAGCCACAACTTCCGGCCGTACGCCAAGGCGCACGGAGCAGTACGGGAAGCGGGCAGAGGCCCGCTTCTTTTGTTTTTTAGGCCATGCAGCAAACAGCCCTACAGGACCAAATCGAACAGCAACTCGCCGAGCGCGAGCCTGATGTCGAGGTGCTTACGGTCGAGCTGCGCGGTGACACGGTCGAGGTGTACATCGACCATCCGGAAGGGGTAACGCTCGACATCTGCGAGCGCGTTACCCACGCACTGCCCGAGGTCAACGAGAAGCACGCGCTGACGATTTCGTCGCCTGGCACCGAGCGTCCGCTCGTTCGCCCGGCGCATTTTCAGCGCTTCCTCGGTCGCAGCGCACGCATCAAGACCATCGAGGCACATGAAGGTCGCAAGTCGTTCACCGGCGAACTCGTCGGTGCGGGGGATACGGACGTCACGATCGCCACCGACGAAGGCGTAGTGACGATCCCGTACACCTCAATTCGTCGTTCAAACCTCGTCGAGTCGTAACCCCAGGAGAGTCTGATGTCCCGCGAGATGCTCGAAGCAATGACAGCGCTGGCGCGCGAGAAGAACATCGCGCCCGAAAAGCTCATGGACGCGCTCGCCGACGCACTGCTGTCGGCGTACAAGAAGCTGCCCGGAGCAGCCCGCTACGCACGTGTCGAGATCGACCACGAGAGCGGCGATTTCCTCGTCTACCGCTTCCGCATCCCCAAGGAGCTCGAGGCCGAGCTCCTCTCGGAGACGATCGAAGAAGAGGCGTACATCGATCCCGAGACCGGCGATCGCGTCGAGCCTGAGGACCCGGAGATCGACCCCGCCAAGCTCGAGCAGTACCGCGACCAGATCGAAGAGATCGACGACACGCCCGAAGACTTCGGCCGCATTGCCGCCCAGACCGCCAAGCAGGTGATGCTCCAGCGCATCCGCGAGGCCGAGCGCGACATCATGTTCGAGGAGTACAAGGACCGTGTCGGCGAGCTTGTGACCGGCATCGTTCAGCAGACCGACTCGCGTTACACGCTCGTGCAGCTCCGGGAGCGCGTCGAAGCGCTCCTGCCGAAGTCCGAGCAGGTCGACGGCGAGCGCTACGACCACGGCAGCCGCGTGCGCGCCGTGATCAAGGAAGTCTCGCCGCAGGCCAAGGGCCCGTCGATCATCGTCAGCCGTCGCGACGGCGAGCTGATCAAGAAGCTCTTCGAGCTCGAAGTTCCGGAGATCGCTGACGGCCTCGTCGAGGTCGCAAACGTCGCCCGCGAGCCGGGCTACCGCTCCAAGATCGCCGTGGTCTCTTACGCCGACGGCGTAGATCCGGTGGGCGCTTGCGTCGGCCCCCGTGGTTCACGCGTGCGCATGGTCGTCTCTGAGCTGCGCGGTGAGAAGATCGACATCATCCCTTACAACGACGAACCCGCTCGTTTCGTCGCCAAGGCACTTTCGCCGGCCCGCGTCCGTGAGGTGCTCGTGGACGACGAGTCACGTCAGGCCACCGTCATCGTTCCGGACGACCAGCTGTCGCTGGCGATCGGTCGCGAGGGTCAGAACGCTCGCCTTGCCGCGCGTTTGACCGGTTGGCGCATCGACATCAAGTCCGAGACCGATTTCGCGCAGGGCGCCGGCGAGCAGGCCGAAGAGGAGCAGCAGGAGCTCGGCGGTCGCTGCCAGGCGATCAGCCAGCGCGGGCGCCGCTGCCCGAACGAGGCGCTGCCGGGCTCTCCGTTCTGTGGTCTGCCCAAGCACCAGGCTCTCTCGCGCTTCACGACCTCTTACGTTGCTGTGCTCGACCCACTGTCTGAGGCCGAGATCGCAGACCTGTCTGATCCGGACAAGACCTGGGACGACGTCGTCGACATCGTCACCAGGGCCGAGGAGCAGTTCGAGGAGCCGACGGAGGTCGTAGAGGAACTCGAAGCCGACGACGCTGACGAGGCCGACGACGTCGAAGGCGGCGAAGAGGCCGACGGCGAGGTCATCGCCGAGGAGCCCGCGATCCAAGACGCTGAGGCCGAGGTGGCCGAAGATGCTCCCGTAGAGGAAGAGGCAGCCGGCGAGGAAGACTCAGCCGACGAGCCGTCCGAAGAAGCCCCGGCCGAGGAACCAGAGCAATAGGAGCACCGATTCGCACGTGCGTCGGCTGTCGCCGGCGCACGGAGCAATCGCAGCTGATCCGGGTCACCGCACCGGGCGGCGAGATACGCATCGACGGTCCGGAACGAGGCTCTGGCCGAGGTGCGTATGTATGTAGTGCCGACTGTGCGAGGCTCGCAGTTGACCGGCGGGCGTTCAATCGCGCACTGCGCGGGAACGTTCACGTCGGGGCGGACTTCGTAGACTCAGAGGAACTGAATGGCTAAGAAGCGCATCCACGAAATCGCCAAAGAGCAGGGCCTTGCCTCCAAGGAGGTGCTCGAGCGCCTGCAAGCAGCCGGACTCGACGTCAAGGCCGCAGCCTCATCCGTTGAGGAGGCAGACGCACTCGCCGCTCTTGGTGGAGGTGGAAAGCCCGCCGCAAAGGCCGCGGAGCCAGCAGCTGCCGCTGCACCGGCAAAGAAGGCCCCGCCTGCAGGCCGTGGAGCACCCGTCAAGCCCCCCGAGGGGCGCGGTGCACCCGTACGCCCGCCAGAGGGTCGCGGCGCGCCGGTCCGTCCGCCGGCCGGGCGAGGAGCACCCGTACGCCCAAGTGAAGCCGGCCGCCGCGCACCGGTACGCCCACAGAATCCGAACACGCAGCCCGCGCGAACCCGCGCAACGGGCGCGCCACGCAATCAGGAGCCGCCGCGCCCCGTAGCGCCGGTGCCCAAACGCCCCGTACTCGACGACCTGCCAATCGATCCCCGCAGGGCGGCAGGGCGCGGAACTCCCGGCACCCGTACTCCTGCAGCCGCAGAAGCGCCCGAGCCGGCGGTCGAGCCCGAGACGCCGAAGGTCGAGACACCTGCTGCTGAGGCCCCGTCCGTCGAGACTCCGGCTAAGGACGAGAAGGCTCCGGCCAAGGACGAGAAGGCTCCGGAAGCAAAGCCCGAGCCGCATACCGAGGCACCTGCCGCTGGCATGGGCCCGAAGATCATCTCGGTCCCCGAAGAGCCCAAGCGCCCCAAGCGCGATGAAACTCAGTCTCGTCCCGGCGCTGCCGGGCGCGGACGCGGCCGGATCGAGACCGGCCCAGGCGGCAAGCGCCGCGTAGTCATCGACTCGCAGGCTGCACGTCGTGGACCGGGCGGAGGCCCTGGCGGCCCTGGTGGCCCAGGCGGTCCGCCGCACAACCGTCCGCCGCGCCGTCGTCGCCGACGCCGCCGCACCATCATCGAGGACGTGCCGCAGCATCTGGTCGAGGACCAGATGACGCGCACCGACACGATCCGGATCAACTCCGGCTCGACCGTCAAGGAAGTCGCCGAGTACCTCGGCATTCCGGTGCCCGAGGTGATCAAGAAGCTGATGAGCATGGGCGAGCTAGCCACGCTCACCAAGACGCTCTCTGACGATCACATCGAGGTCCTCGCCGAGGAGTTCGAGAAGAAGATCAAGATCGTTCACGTCGGCGAGGAAGCCGACGAAGACGTGGTGTTCGAAGACGACGACGATGATCTCGTCGAGCGCCCGCCGGTCATCACGATCATGGGCCACGTCGACCACGGCAAGACCTCGCTGCTCGACGCCATCCGCAAGGCCAACGTCACCGAGGGTGAGGCCGGCGGGATCACCCAGCACATCGGCGCCTACCAGGTCGAGCACAACGAAGAACTGATCACGTTCCTCGACACGCCTGGCCACCAGGCGTTCACCGCCATGCGTGCTCGCGGTGCGCGCGTCACGGACATCGCGGTGATCGTTGTCGCCGCCGACGACGGCCCGCGCCCGCAGACCGACGAGGCGATCGACCACGCGCGCGCAGCAGACGTGCCGATCGTGGTTGCGGTCAACAAGGTCGACAAGGAAGGTGCGGACCCGACGCGCGTCCGCACACAGATGACCGAGCGCGGGCTGCAGCCTTCCGACTGGGGCGGCGAAACCGAGTTTGTCGACGTCTCCGCGAAGGCGGGTACGGGCCTCGACGACCTGCTCGACACGCTGCTTGTCGTCGCCGAGCTCGAAGAGCTTGAGGCCAACCCCGATGCTGAGGCTTCGGGCGTGGTAATCGAATCCCGTCTTGACCCGGGCCGCGGCCCGGTTGTCAGCGTGCTCGTGCAGCGCGGAACGCTGCGCGTCGGCGACTCCTTGGTCGCCGGCTCTGAGTCCGGCCGCGTGAGGGCGATGATCGACTATCGCGGCGAGCGGCTCGAAGAGGCTCTGCCAGGCGATCCGGTCGAGGTACTCGGCTTCTCCGGCGTCCCTGGGGCCGGTGAGCAGGTGCGCGTGGTCGAAAACGACCGCGAAGCACGGCGCCAGGCTCAGGAGCGCGACACGCGCGTCAAGTCCGAAGCCATCGCGCGCCGCGCCGGCCGCAAGAAGTCCTTCCAGGACGTCTTCGCCGAGGCCCGCGAGGCCGAAATCCCCGAGCTTCAGCTGATCATCAAGGCCGACGTCGCCGGCTCGGTTGAAGCGCTCGACGACGAGATCGCACGCCTGCCTCAGGACGAGGTCTTCGTCGACATCATCTCGCGTGGTGTCGGTGCGATCACCGAGTCTGACGTGATGCTCGCATCGGCCTCCGGTGCCGTGATCATGGGCTTCAACGTGCGCCCAGTCGGCGCCGCCCAGGAGATCGCCGACCGTGAGGGTGTGACGATCAGGACCTACTCGGTCATCTACCAGGCGCTCGACGATCTGCGCGCCGCGATGTCCGGACTGCTCGCTCCCGAAGAGGTCGAGAGCGCGCTGGGCACAGTCGAAGTGCGCCAGACGTTCAAGGCCTCCAAGCTCGGCACGATCGCCGGTTCGTACGTCACCGACGGCGTCGTGCGCCGCGGCGCTCACGCACGCATCGTGCGCGACGGCACCGTCGTCGCCGACACCGTCATCGCCACGCTTCGTCGGTTCAACGACGACGCGCGTGAGGTCGCTGCCGGTTACGAGTGCGGCATCGTGCTGCAGAACAACCAGGACGTTCGCGAAGGAGACGTCCTGGAGGTCTACGAGACCAAGCAGATCGAGCGGGAGCTGCAGCCGCTCTAGCCGGCTCGGCTCCTTCGGAGCAACAAAACCATGAGTGCCGGTGGCCGCATGCGGCGGGTCGATGAAGCGGTGCGCGAGGTGATCGCAGAGGCGGTCACCGGGATCGCCGATCCAAGGCTCGGGTTTGTGACTTTCACAGAGGTGAGCACCAGTCCAGACCTGCGACACGCAAAGGTGTTCGTGAGCGTGCTCGGTACAGACGAGGAGCGCGCAAACTCGATTGCCGCGCTCTCGTCCGCGGCCGGGCTGCTCCAGGGCCGAATCAATGCGGAGCTGCGCCTCAAGCGCACCCCGACCCTCGAGTTCGTGCTCGACGAGACAGCCGATACGGCTGCCCGGCTCGAAGGTCTGCTTTCATCGGAGGTCGACGGGGATGACTGAGTCAGGACGACACGCCGCCGCGGAGCAGATCCGGTCCAACGACCGGTTCTGCCTGGTCACTCATGAACGGCCGGATGGCGATGCCCTCGGGTCGCTGCTCGGGATGAATCGCGTGCTCAGTGCGCTCGGCAAGGACTCGGTGATGGTCATCGACGCCGCCGACCTACCGCTAGCGCCTGAATACGCGTTCCTTGATGTCTCAGAGGCTGTTACGACGCCGCCCGCCGACCTCGCGGGGCGCGCCGTGATCTACCTCGACTGCGGCAACGTGGAACGCAACCCGGTCGATCTGACGGGTATCGAGCACGGCGTCGTCCTGAACATCGACCACCACCACGACAACACACGATTTGGTGACGTCAACCACGTAGCCCCGCAAGCCGCTTGTACGGCCGAGATGGTGTGGGAGCTGGCAGCCGACCTGGGCGTTGCGGTCGATGAGGCCATCGGCACACCGCTTTACGTCGGCCTCGTCACCGACACCGGGCGCTTCATGTACGACAACACGACGCCACAGGCCCACCGTATGGCGGCGGATCTGATCGCTGCTGGTGTCGATGCTCATGGGGTCTACAGGAAGCTCTACGAGGGCGTTTCGATGGCGAAACTCGAGCTCCTGGGGCGCGGGCTCGCGGCGCTCGAGCTGCACTGCAACGGTGCACTCGCGATCGTGCATCTCGGTCGAGAGGACTTCGAGGCCGTCGGTGCAGCTGACAGCGATGCGGAGGGCATCATCGATCACTTGCGCTCGCTCAAGGGTGTCAAGGTCGCTGCGTTCGGACGTACGCTAGACCGGCCCGGGGCGGAGGGGGTGCAGCAGCAGAAGGTTTCCCTGCGGTCGACCGACGGCGAGGTGGACGTCTCTGCCATCGCGCGCGCAGGCGGCGGTGGTGGGCATCGCAGGGCGGCAGGGTTCTCGACTGAGCTCGCAGGAGCCGACCTGCTGCGGTTCCTCAGCGAGCAGATAGAGCTGCAGCTCGCCGCTATCGCTTCGTGAGCGACTGGCGCGACACGGTGGTCGCGTGGCCTGACGGCCTTGCTGACGGCGTTTTGCTCGTCGACAAGCCCAGCGGACCGACCTCGCACGACATCGTTGCCGCGGTCCGCTCACGGGTGCCCAAGGGGCGCAAGGTGGGGCACGCGGGAACGCTGGATCCGTTTGCTTCGGGACTGCTGATCGTGCTGGTGGGGCGCGCCACCAGGGTCCAGCGCCTGCTCATGGGGCAGGCCAAGACGTATGAGGTCGTCGCGCATCTTGGTCACGTGTCCGACACAGGCGACCGGGACGGCACCGTTACAGCCACAGGCAATGTCCCTCCCGATCCGCCCGACCTGCCGACCGGGCGGCTGATGCAGCGCCCGCCTGCTTACAGCGCGATCAAGGTGGGTGGGCGGCGCGCCTACCAGCTCGCCCGCGCCGGTCATGACGTCGAGCTGGAGCCGCGCGAGGTGGAAGTCACTCGCTTCGAGCAGACGACCCGGCGCGGTGACGTCGCCGAGTTCGTGATCGCGTGCTCGTCGGGCACGTACGTGCGGTCACTGATCGCGGACCTGGGGGACGCGTATTGCCGGGAGCTGCGGCGCACTTCGATCGGCCCGTTCGAGGTGGGAGCTGCTGGCCCGCACCCGCTCGACCTCGTAGACGTGCTGTGCCAGCTGCTCCCGGTCGTCGAGTGCGATTCGGCTCTCGCTGACAGCATCGGTCACGGCCAGCGCCCCGAAGCGCCTGCGGACGCACCCCAGGACACGGAGTTCGTATGCGTCGACCCGGAGGGTCAGCCGGTGGCGCTCGTACAGGTATCTGACGGCCACCTCGTCTCGTCCGTAGGCTTCAGGTAGTGAGGCTCACTTACCTCTCAGATGCCGGACCTCGCGAGCGCAAGCTGGCGATCGGAACATTCGACGGCGTGCACCGGGGTCACCGCGAGGTGATCGCAGGCGCGGACACCGTGCTCACCTTCGAGCCGCATCCTCAGGCGGTAGTGGCTCCGGGCACCGAGCCAAAGCTGATCACGTCGCTCGGGCAGAAGGCCGAACTGCTTGAGGAGCTCGGTGTAGAAGAGCTCGTGGTGATTGCGTTCGACGCAAGGTTCGCGGCGCAGACAGCAGAAGAGTTCGTCGACCAGGTCATTGTCGACAAGCTGCGGGCAACCCAGGTCTCAGTGGGCGAGAACTTCCGCTTCGGCCGGAAGGCGCGGGGAGATATCGAGATGCTCTCTGCGGACGGTCGATTCGAAGCCCGCATCGTTCCGCTGCTTGAGGTTGACGGGGAGATCGTCAGCTCCAGTCATATCCGCGGGCTGATCGCAGGCGGGGCGGTCGAGTACGCCTCAGAGCTGCTCGGGCGGCCGCTGCGGATCGACGGCGAGGTCGTGCACGGCGACAAGCGCGGTCGTGAGCTGGGGTTCCCGACCGCCAACCTGGTGCCCGACCCGGCTCTGGCGTTACCCGCGCACGGTGTGTACGCGTGCACCGTCGTGCTCGGTGATGGGGCCGAGTCGGTCCGTGCAGCGGTCAACGTCGGCGTGCGGCCCCAGTTCGATACCGGCCGCGGCGAGCTGATCGAGGCATACCTGATCGATTGGGCCGGCGATCTGTACGGGCAGACGATCCGGATCGAGTTCGAGCGCCGCTTGCGGGGGGAGCGCCGGTTCGAGAGCGTTGACGCGCTGGTCGAGCAGATGGGCGCCGACGTAGAGGCCGCGCGGTAGCAGTTGCTACCCTTCCTCGCCGCATGACAACGCTGACAGCAGACCGCAAGCAGGAGATCATCGCCAAGTTCGGCGAGAACGCACAGGACACCGGCAACACCCGTGTCCAGATCGCGCTGCTCTCTGCACGTATCGCGGATCTGACCGAGCACCTGCGTGAGCACAAGAAGGACCACGCTTCGCGTCGTGGCCTGCTGATGCTCGTCGGCCAGCGCCGCCGCCTTCTGGACTACATGGCCAAGAAGGACCTCGAGGGCTACCGCGCCCTCATCGCTGAGCTCGGACTTCGCCGCTAAGCGAC
>CAZLKZ010000021.1:13197-22469 GCA_964560235.1 uncultured Conexibacter sp.
ACTGATTTCCCCGAGTTCACGCTCCAGGGCTATGAGGGCCCTTTCACGCGCGAAGACCTAAAAGGCGAGACGACCATTCTGGTCTTCTACCCGTTCGCGTTCAGTGGCGTGTGTACTGACCAGCTGCAGATCTACGACAAGGCTTGGGACCAGCTACAGGCTGCCGGCGCCACGAAGATCTATGGCGTGTCGACCGACGCCGGTTACTCCCAGGAGGCCTTCAAGGAGCAGCTCGGTGTTGACATTCCGCAGCTGTCCGACTTCGAGCCCAAGGGCGCGGTGTCGAAGGCGTTGGGCGCGTACTTCGAGCCGGCCGGGATGACGAACCGGGCGATCATCATCGTTGGACCCGACCAGAAGGTGCAGTTCAGCCACCTCGCAGAGTCTCCCGGCCATCTGCCGTCGCTTGAGCTTCTGTTGGAGGGGCTCGGCGCCTAGTCAGCGCGCCGAGGCGGCGCGTTTGCTTTGCAAGGGGCCCGGTGCGGCTAGGATGTCCAGCGACTAAACGTTCGGATCAGAGACGAAAGATTGGGGCCCGCCGAGTCCGACGCGCCGGCCCAACATAGGAGACACACATATGTCTACAGACGCAGTGACAACCGTCACCGTCGAAATCGCCGGATCGGAGATCAGCTTCGAGACCGGCCGGATGGCCAAGCAGGCCTCCGGAGCCGTCGTTGTGCGCCAAGGCGACACGATGGTTCTCAACACCGCCACAGTCGGCAACCTTCGCGACGTCGACTTCCTGCCCCTGACTGTTGATGTCGAGGAGCGCATGTACGCCGCGGGCAAGATCCCCGGCTCGTTCTTCAAGCGCGAAGGTCGCAGCGGCGAGAAGGCCACGCTGACCGCGCGCATGATCGACCGTCCGATCCGCCCGCTCTTCCCGAAGGGCTGGCACTACGAGACGCAGATCGTTTCGATCCCGCTCTCGATCGACCACGTTCACCCGTACGACATCCTTGCGATGAATGGCGCATCTGCTGCGCTTGCACTCACCGAGGTGCCGCTCGCTGACCTCGTCGGCGCAGTCCGCATCGGCAAGATCGACGGCAACTTCGTCGTGAACCCCAACGAGGAGGACCTCCTCGAGAACTCCGACCTTGACCTCATCGTCGCCGGCTCCGCCGAAGCGATCCTGATGGTTGAGGCCGGCGCCAACTTCATCCCCGAGGCCGAGATCCTCGACGCGCTCGACATCGCACATGACGCGATCAAGAAGCTCGTCCAGGCACAGGTCGACCTGGCCGCCAAGGCCGGCAAGGACAAGCTGCAGATCGAGGCACCGTCGGTCGACGAGGGTCTGCTCGCGCAGATCGAGTCGGCGTTCGGCCAGAAGATCGACGAGGCAACTTCCGTCGAGGACAAGCAGGCTCGCCAGGACGCCACACAGGCCGTCAAGGACGAGGTCATCGCCCAGTTCGCCGGTGACGACAGCGCAGCCGACTACGGCGAGAAGAAGTTCGCTGCCAACGCGATCTTCAACAAGCTCGAGAAGAAGACGATCCGCGAGCGCATCGCCGTCCAGAAGAAGCGTCCGGACGGCCGTGGCACGCAGGAGATCCGCAAGATCACGATCGAGACCAGCGTCGCTCCGCGCACGCACGGCTCGGCTCTGTTCACGCGTGGCCAGACCCAGGCTTTCAGCGTTGCCGCACTCGGCACGCTGAAGGAGGAGATGCGCCTCGACACTCTCGGCCTCGAGACCAAGAAGTACTACTGGCACCACTACAACTTCCCGCCCTTCTCGGTCGGTGAAGCAGGCTTCATGCGTGGCCCCAAGCGCCGCGACATCGGCCACGGCGCCCTCGCAGAGCGTGCTCTCGTCCCGGTCATCCCGTCGGTCGAGGACTTCCCGTACACGCTGCGTGTCGTTTCCGACATCTTCGAGTCCAACGGCTCGTCGTCGATGGCATCGGTCTGCGGCAGCTCGCTGTCGCTCATGGACGCGGGTGTGCCGATCAAGGCGCCGGTCGCCGGCATCGCCATGGGTCTGATCAAGGAAGGCGACGACTACGTCGTGCTGACCGACATCGCTGGCGTCGAGGATCACCTCGGCGACATGGACTTCAAGGTTGCCGGTACCGCTGAGGGCATCACGGCCCTTCAGATGGACATCAAGATCACCGGCGTTACGCTGGAGATCCTGAAGGACGCGCTCGAGCAGGCCAAGACGGCCCGCCTGGACATCCTCGGCCAGATGAAGACCGCACTCGACGGTCCGCGTGAGTCGCTGTCGCCGTACGCGCCGCGCATCATCACCGTGCAGATCGACCCGTCCAAGATCGGCCTGCTGATCGGCAAGGGCGGCGAGACGATCCGCGGCCTCTCCGAGGAGTTCGAGGCACAGATCGACGTCAACGACGACGGTCAGGTGCTCGTGTATTGCTCCAACGGTGAGCAGGGCGAGGCGCTCGCAGAGCGCATCCGCTCGATGACTAAGGAAGTCGAAGTAGGCGACGCGTTCAAGGGCAAGGTCGTCAAGACGACAACGTTCGGCGCGTTCATCGAGCTCGCCAAGGGCACCGATGGCCTGCTGCACATCTCCAACGTCTCGCCGGGTACCCGCACCGAGACCGTTGAGGATGTGCTCAACAAGGGCGATGAGCTCGACGTCCTCGTGGTCGAGGTCGACCGCGAGCGCGGCCGCATCGGCCTGCGCCTTGCGTCCGACCCCGAGATCGCAGGCAAGAGCGCAGAGGAACTCGCTGCGATCGGGGCCGGCGGCAACGGTGGCGGCGGTGGAGGCGGCGGTCGTGACCGCGGCCCGCGCGGCGGCGGTGGACGTGATCGCGACCGCGACCGCGACCGTGGCGGCGATCGCCCGCGCGGCTCCGGCCGTCCGCGTCACAAGACCGACCGGGACTAATCATCGAGCAGGTAACTGAGCTCGCTGACGGCGTAACAGTCGTCAGCGAGCAACTCGAGCAGGTGCGGTCGGTCGCGCTCGGGTTCTTCATCGACGCAGGTTCTGCGTTCGAGTCGGAGGACGAGGGCGGCTACTCGCACCTGCTCGAGCACTTGCTGTTCCGCGGTACCGACTCCTACGAGTCGGAGGAGATCGATCAGCTGTTCGACTCGATGGGCGCCGAGCTCAACGCCGGAACCTCCAAGGAGTCGACCTCGGTCTTCACTCGCGTCCTCGACGACCACGTTGACGAGGCGTTCCCGGTGCTCGCCGAGATGGTGTGGCAGCCCCGCGTTGACGACCGGTCGGTAGAGCAAGAGCGCGAGATCGTGCTCGAAGAGCTTTCGATGTACGAGGACGACCCGCAAGAGCAGGTCTTTGATCTAGCTGCTGAGGCCCTGTTCGCTGGCGGCCCACTGGGCCGCCCGGTGATTGGCACGCGTCATTCGGTGTCGACTGCGGACCCGGCAGTGCTGCGCGACTTCCATCGCAGGCACTACCGGCAGGGGCGGATAGTCGTAGCTGGAGCTGGAGCGATCCAGCACGACGCACTGGTGGCTCACGTCCAGCGTGCGATCGAGGCAGCCGGGGAGGAGGGCGGACCGCTGCCCGATCGCAAGCGGCTGTCGGTCGGAGAGGCGGTGTGTACCTCCGGAGTCTCCGTGCTGGAGAAGCCGACTGAGCAGACGCACCTCGTGATCACTGGCGAAGGACTCCCGCTGTCTGATGAGCGCCGCTTTGCCCTGCGCGTGCTCGACTGCATCGTCGGTGGTACAAGCTCGTCACGCCTCTTCCAGGAGGTCCGCGAGAAGAGAGCTCTGGCCTACTCGGTGTTCTCTTTCACGAGCTTCCTCGACCACACCGGGCAAGTGGGCGTCTACGTCGGGACTCGGCCCGACAACCTTGCGGTCACCTGCCAAGTGATAGGCGACGAGCTCGCCGAACTTCGCGACGGTGGCGTCACAGCAGCAGAGCTGGATCGAGCCCGGGAGAACGTCAAGGGACGGACCGCGCTGGCGATGGAGTCCACCTCCGCGCGGATGAACCGCTTGGGTGGCGCACTGCTGGCTGGCCTGCCGCTCCTGTCGCTCGATGACGTAGTCGAGCGGCTAGATGCGGTCACGACAGACGAGCTGCTCGATCTGGCGCGCACGACGTTCGCCGCGCCGCAGCTCGCCGCGGCAGCCGTTGGACCAGAGGGAGAGGCCATTCGAGCCGCCGCAGCACCGATACTGGAGCGCACATGATCCGAGTTGGAGTCTCAGGCGCGGCCGGCAAGGTCGGCCAAGCAATCTGTGAAGGCGTTGAGGGGGCAGCCGACCTGGAGCTGACAGGCCGTGCAGACCCCGCGCTGGGCGTGCCGCTCGAGTCGATTCTCGGCGACTGCGACGTCGTCGTTGATTTCACGCGGCCGGATGTCGGCCAGCAGAACGTGCTCGCCTGCATGAACGCCGGGGTGCACTGTGTGTTCGGTACGACAGGTTTTGACCTCGCGCCGCTCGAGCAGGCTGGCCCGGGTAAGGCGTTTTTCGCGCCGAATTTCGCGATCGGTGCGGTGTTGATGATGAGGTTTGCGGCCGAGGCTTCGCGGCTCATGGCGGCGGCGGAGATCATTGAGCTGCACCACGACACCAAGCTCGACGCTCCCTCGGGGACCGCTAAGCACACAGCCGAACTGATGGCGGGGGAAGTGCCGATTCACTCGGTCAGGCTTCCCGGTCTCGTCGCCCATCAGGAGGTGCTCCTCGGTGACCAGGGCCAGACGCTCACGATCCGCCACGACTCGACCGATCGCACGTCGTTCGTGCCCGGTGTGCTGCTCGCGGTGAGGCGGATCTCTGAACAGCAGGTGCCGCTACTCGTAGGCCTCGACCGGCTGCTCTGGCCTGAGGGCTGATGGTCAGGGCACTCGAGCCCGCCGATCTTGCCGCGGCGTCCGCGCTGCTTGCACGTTCCTGGGCCCGCACCTATTTGGACACGATCGCGCCTGACCAGCAGCCGACCGCTGAAGAGCACGAGGCGCACCTCACCTCCACTGACAGCAGGGGCTGGGTCTTCGATTTGGACGGCCAGGTGGCAGCGGTCGCGCTGGTCACCGAGCTGTCGTCCGACGATCCCGAGTTGTCTGCCTTTCACGTCGATCCACCCGCGCAGGGGGCGGGCGTCGGTACGCAGCTCCACGCGCATCTGCTCGACGAACTGAAAGCCGAAGGGCACGCAAGGCTGCACCTCTGGGTGTTCGACGAAAACCTCCACGCCCGTGCGTTCTACGAGGCAAGGGGATGGCGGGAGGCTGGAACGCAGGCCGACCGCCCCGAGCGGTGCTCGATCGCGCCGGCAACACGGCTCGATCGGACTCTCTGATGCTGGTTGCGGTCACCGACCACGCGGTCGATCGATACCGGCAACGGATTCGCGGCACGCTCGATGCCAAGCTAGAGGTCGCGCGCCGTGTCGGTGAAGCCGTACAGGCCGGGCGCCTGTCCGACGAGGCCCCCGACGGCGTCAAGGCCAAGCGCGGCACCAGCTACGTCACTGATTTGAACGATCGCTCGCTCGTCTACATCTGCCGGCGCACCGGAGATGAACTCCTTGTGATCACTCTCTGGGAGACAGAGGGCGGGCCGGCGGCTCCCCGAGTGCCGCGACGCTTCACCGATCGCTGACGACTCCGGGCGGCCGGGGTAATGTGCCCGTATGGGTTTCATGGACAAGGCCAAGCAGATGGCCGAACAGGTTCAAAAAGAGGCCAAAGACGGAACGCTCAAGGAGCGTGCCAAAGCGCTGGCTGACCAGGCGCAGCAGAAGCTCGACGAAGTGCAGGGTCAGATCAACTCTGCGGCCGGTCAGGCACCTTCTGAGGCGGGCTCAACCGTCGAGTACGACGAGCACGGAAGATCGGTCCCGACAGAGTCACCGCAGGCCTCTGACGTTGAGCCTGCAGCACCGGTGTCACAGCCGACTCCGTCGGCCCCCAAAGCGCCCCCGTCGGGTAACGGCGGTATGACCAGCGGCGACCCGCTCGCTGGGTGACGGTCGTACACTGACGCCGTGCCCGCTCTCGGATCTGTAATTACCGCAATCGTCACGCCGTTCGACGACGGCGGAAAGGTCGATGAGCAGGCGTTTGTCGCGCTGATCGAGCATCTCGCGCGCAACGGATCGGACGGCATCGTCGTGTGCGGCACCACGGGGGAGGCCTCTACGCTCGCGGACGACGAGCACCTGCGCGTCATCGAGCTCGCTGTCGCCGAAAGCCCCGAAGGGATGTCGGTCATTGCCGGCGTGGGGTCGAACGACACACGTCACGCCGCCTTTCTGACAGCACGGGCCTGCGAGCTTGGGGCAGACGGTTTGCTGTCTGTAAACCCGTATTACAACCGGCCGTCACCAGCCGGCATCGTCGCGCACTACCGCGAGGTCTCCGCTGCCGCCGACAGGCCGATCGTGCTCTACAACATCCCTCAGCGCACCGGCTCAGACATGTCCAATGAGCTGCTCGCCGAGCTGGCACAGCTCGATCACGTCGAGGGCGTAAAACAGGCCAACAACGACAACCTGGCGCTGATCGACGGCTTGGACCTCTACGCCGGCAACGACGACGTGTTCGCGAAGGTCCTCGGAATGGGCGGAGCAGGAGGCATTCTGGTTGCGAGCCATGTCGTCGGCCCGGAAATGCGCCAGATGGTTGAGCAGCGCGACGATCCGTCGCGACTCGCCGAGATGCACAGGGAACTGGTCCCCGTGTTCGATGCGCTCAGCGTGGCCCCGGCCGCGGTATGCACGAAGGCGGCCCTGTCGCTGATGGGCATCACCGGTTCGGCGGTGAGACTCCCGTACGTCGAACTAGATCCGGACGAACAGTCGCCGATCCAGGCGATGCTCGAAACCCGCGGCCTACTCGCCACAGCTTGATGAGCAAAGCAGCGAGCCTCCGCGTCCTACCGCTGGGCGGTCTGGGCGAGATCGGCAAGAACATGACGGTCGTCGAATACGACGGCTCGATCCTCGTAGTCGATACGGGCGTGCGGTTCCCGACCGCCGAGCAGGTCGGCGTCGACCTCGTTCTACCCGACTTCAGCTACCTGAGGGACCGCGCTGAGGACATCGAGGCCATCATCATCACGCACGGCCACGAGGACCACCTCGGGGCGCTGCCTTGGGTGCTTCGCGAGCTCGGCCAGGACATTCCGGTCTATGGCGGGCCGCTCACGATGGCGATGGGCCGCAGCAAGCTTGACGAGCACCGCCTCAAGGAAGCGACGCTGACCGACGTTTCGCCGGGAGAGCATCTCGAGCTCGGCCCGTTCGACGTCGAGCTGGTGCACCTCACGCACTCGATCCCGGACATGATGGCCGTAGCGATCACCTGCGATCTCGGCACCACGCTCATCACCGGCGATTACAAGTTCGACCAGACCCCGGTCGACGGCAAGCCGGCTGATATGAGCAGGCTCGCGGAGCTGGGCAGTGAAGGCATCTTGCTCCTGTGTGGCGATTCCACGAACGCTGACCGGCCTGGGTACTCGCCGAGCGAATCAGTCGCAGGGCCGAACCTCGAGAAGCTGTTCGGTCAATGCTCGGGGCGCATCATCGTCACCTGCTTTGCGTCGAACATTCACCGCGTGCAGCAGGTCGTGGATGCCGCTGTAGAGCACAACCGCAAGGTGCTGCTGCTCGGCCGGTCGATGCGCAAGAACATCAACATCGGCAAGATGCTAGGCCACATCGATGTACCCGACGGGGTGCTCATCCAGCCGCGTGAGGCCCAAGACTTTCCCGACCACAAGCTGGTGATCGTCTCGACCGGCAGCCAGGGGGAGCCGCTCAGCGCTCTCCGGCGCATGGCCTACAAGGACCACGCTCAGGTGCAGCTGCACGATGGCGACACGATCATGTTCGCGGCGACGCCGATCCCTGGCAACGAGAGGGCCGTCAACGACACGATCGATCGGCTCTACCACATCGGGTGCACGGTCCTGACACCCACGGACGCTGCGATCCATGCCTCTGGGCACGGCTACCAGGAGGAGCTGAAGCTGATGCTCAACCTGACGCGGCCCAAGTACGTGATGCCGTTCCATGGCGATCACAAGCGGATTCGCTTGCACGCCGAACTTGCCGAAGCTGTCGGTATCGCGCCGGAGAACATCTTCATGGGCGAGAACGGCCTGCCGCTTGAGATCGACGACTCAGGCGCCCGGTTTGGCAAGCCTGAGCGGGCGGGGATGTTCTACGTGGACGGCGCCGACATCGGCGACCCGGCCGACGTGGCGCTTCGCGACCGGCGGATGCTCAGCGCCGACGGAATCTTCGTTGTCGTGGCGACGATCTCCGAGCAGGACGGCAGCCCTGTAGCTGACCCCGAGATCATCTTCCGCGGCGTGCCGTACCCGACCGACGACGCCGGGCTGCTCGACGAGCTTCGCGCCGCCGCGACCGAGTCGCTCAAGAGCTCAGCGCGTGAGCACGACTCTGGAGCGCTCGACCTAGTCGAGTCGAACCTGCACGACGATCTGGCGAAGTTCGTCTACGACCGGTTGAAGCGGCGCCCGATGGTGCTGCCGGTCGTTGTCGAGGTGTAGCGCCGCAGCAAACCTCGCCCAGCGGGGGGACCGTCCTGGCTCTGCTGGCTCGGCTCGGTGTGAAGCCGCTGGCCCGCGGACTGGGGGAGGGTGACGGTGAACGCCGTGCCGCGTCCCGGTTCTGACGCAACTACTACTTCGCCGCCGTGCGCACGCGCAATGGCCTGAACGATCGGCAATCCCAGGCCGGTTGACCCTCCGCGATCACCACTGCCACGGGTGAAGCGGTCGAAGATCCGATCCACGAGCTCCGGGGGAATGCCGGGGCCGTTGTCAGACACAGTCAGGATCGCGGTGTCGTCCCCGAAGTCGGTGCGAACTTCGATCTCTGTGCCGGCGGGAGTGTGCTCTACGGCATTTGCAACCAGGTTGAGGATCATGCGGTGCAGCTGATCGCGAACGCCGTCGATCAAGACAGGCTCTGTGCTGACACGGAGCAGGTGGTCGGCCAGCACAGGCTCCATCTCGGCAGCGACGTCGAGCGCCACCTGGGAGATGTCGACGGGTCTGTCCGTGGGCTGCAGATTTGAGTCAGCGCGGGCAAGGATCAGCAGGTCGCTCACGAGCCGCCGCATCCTCTGTGTTGAGCGCAGTGCAGAGTTGGCGGCCTCGCGCGGCTCGCCCTGGAGCACGTCTTCCAGCAGTTCGAGGTTCGCCAGCACGCTCGTAAGCGGTGTGCGCAGCTCGTGGCTCGCGTCGGCTACGAACTCTCGCTGCCTTTCAAGGAGCATCTCGCGCTCTGCGCGTTCCATCTCAAGGCGCTGAAGCATCGAATCGAG
>CAZLKZ010000021.1:22569-34009 GCA_964560235.1 uncultured Conexibacter sp.
TGCGAATTCGGTTGGCGGTGACCTGCCCGATCATCACCGCGAAGACGCACAGCACGAGGAACGTCAGACCGCCGGAGAGCAGCGAGAGGCGCCAGCGCAGCGGAATCCTGGAGAGTGCGCGACGCGGGTGCCTCATGGGCGCAGCACGTACCCCGCGCCGCGAATCGTGTGCAGCAGCCTCGGCTCGCCGCCGGACTCGAGCTTGCGGCGGAGATTCGAGACGAAGACCTCGATGGTGTTGGTCGTGGCGAACGGGTCGTAGCCCCACACGTCTTCAAGTAGACGCTGGCGAGCTACGACGATGCGCTCGTTGCGCATCAGGTACTCGAGCAGCTCGAACTCCCGCTGGGTGAGCTCCAGGGCCCGGTCACCGCGGAAAACCTCATGTGTGGCTGGGTTCAGAGACAGGTCGGCGACTACGAGCGACGCGGCGCCGCGCGGCGGGCGTCGCCGCAGCAGAGCCCGGATGCGCGCGAGTAGTTCCTGCCGTTCGAAAGGCTTGACGAGGTAATCGTCGGCGCCGGCGTCGAGGCCGTCGACGCGTGACTCGATCGCGTCGCGTGCGGTGAGCATCAGGATCGGTACGTCGCCTGACTTACGGATGCGCCGAGCGACCTCCATGCCATCGAGCTTTGGCAGCCCGAGGTCGAGGACAACGAGGTCCGGGATGTAGTCGGCCGCCATATCGAGCGCCTGCTCGCCGTCGCTCGCGATGCGCGTCTCGTAGCCCTCCATACGGAGTGATCGCTGCAAGACCTGCGCGATTTCCTCGTCGTCCTCGACGATCAGGACCCGTGCGTCGCGTTCGAAATCGCTCATATCCAGATCAAACCTAGTCTGCTCGCATTTACGTGGGCTCAAGAACCGGGGCAGGGGCTAGGCGGGCCGCGTCGAACGTCCGCATAGGACCCATGCCTCAACAACGTAAGCCTGCCGCCAGCCGGAAGAAGACTCCGGCGAAGTCCAAGCCCGCCCGCAAGCAACCTGCGCGCTCTGCCTCCAAGCGGGGAACGACCACCGCACGGTCGCGCACAGGCACCCGTGCGCGCCGTTCCTCGGCTTCCTGGGTCCCGCGGATGCCCGTCCTTACGCAGCGCTCGTTCGATCAGATCGGCCTAGTACTGATCGGGCTAGGGGTGCTGCTGGCGCTCCCGCTCTACCTGTCCGAGAGCGATGGGGCTGTCGCATCGACCGTCGTTGACGGACTGGCTCTGGGCTTCGGTCAACTTCGGCACATCGCACCGATCGTCCTCGTAGCGATCGGCGCACTGCTTATAGCTCGCCCGATGCTCCCAGCGGTCAAGCCGATCCGCAGCGGGGGCCTCTTGCTCTTCGGCGCCCTGGCGCTGATGTTCGCCGCAGGTACGTTCGGCCTCGGCGCCGCCGGTCCGCACAGTCCCAGCTGGCAGACAGACCTCATGCGTGAGCGCGGGGGAGCCTTCGGTGAGGCAGAGTTCGTCGCCGCACGCGCGGTCGCCGGTCATCTCGGTGCCCATGTGATCGCAATCTTCATGCTCATCGGCGGCCTCCTGCTGCTGACAGGCGCCACGGTCGCGGGCGTGCTGCGAGCGACGGGCCAGTCCGTAGTAGAGGGCACACGGGTGCTGCGGCAGACCCCTGCTCCAGAGCCAGCTCCCGCGCCCAAGCGGCGCAAGGTCGTCGTGCCCGAGCCCGACGACTCAGACGACGTTGTCGTGCACGCCACGCATCTCGAAGCGTCGGGGCCTGTCCCCGTCGAGGTGCCGGTTGACGACGTGGTACCTGAGACGGACATACTCGCAGAGCCCGAACTCGCAGACGAGCCGGTAGAAGCCGACGACATCGAGCAGCTGGAAGAGCCCGACGGACAGCTCGAGCTGCCACCGCTAGAAACCATCGCCGCGAACGATCGCGACATCGAGTACGTGCTGCCCGATGCAACGATGCTCACGCAATCGAGTGGGGACGAGCTCAAGCCCGATACGAGCTCTTCGGACCAGATCAGCACCCAGCTTGTAGAGGCGCTGCAGCACTTCAAGATCGACGCGAAGGTGATCGGCGCGGTCGCCGGACCTCACATCACTCGGTACGAGCTGCGCCTCGCACCCGGCGTGAAGATGAGCCGGGTCGCACAGCTCAAAGACGACCTTGCCTACGCTCTCGCCGCGCACGAGATTCGGATCCTCGCCCCGATCCCGGGCAAGACCGCAGTCGGCATCGAGGTCCCCAACCAGACTCGCCGCACCGTGCATCTCGGCGACGTGTTCCGCCGCAGGCGCGGAGACGACGGCTCGCCGCTCACGGTGTGGCTCGGCAAGGACGTTTCAGGCAAGGCGATCGGTGTCGACCTCGCGAAGATGCCCCACATGCTCGTCGCCGGCACCACCGGCGCCGGTAAGTCGGGCTGCATCAACGCGATGCTCTCCTCGATCCTGCTCAACGCCACTCCCGACGAGGTGCGTCTCGTCCTCGTCGACCCCAAGCAGGTTGAGCTCAACCACTACGAGGACGTCCCCCACCTCCTCACCCCGGTGATCACCAAGCCGCGGCAGGCTGCCAACGCGCTCCAGAACCTCGTTCGCGAGATGGAGTGGCGCTACGGGATCATGGCGATGAAACGCACTCGATCGCTCAAGGAGCTCAACCAGGTGCGCGAGGCAGAGGGTGAGGAGCCGCTGCCTTACATCCTGTGCGTGATTGACGAGCTGGCCGACCTGATGATGGTCGCGCCCGGTGACGTCGAGGACTCAATCATCCGGATCGCGCAGAAGGCCCGCGCGGTCGGCATGCACCTTGTGCTGGCGACTCAGTCGCCGCGCGTGGATGTCATCACGGGCATGATCAAGGCCAACGTGCCGTCCAGGATTGCGTTCGCGGTGTCGTCGCAGACCGATTCGCGCGTGATCCTCGACCAGAACGGTGCAGAATCTCTTCTCGGCATGGGCGACATGCTGTTCGCTCCTGTTGGCTCATCGAAGCTGCAGCGCATCCAGGGCGCATACATCGACGAGCCGCAGATCGCGGAGATCACCGGCTTCTGGGCACGCCAGGGTGAGCCGGAGCTGCGCCAGGACCTGCTCGAAGAGGTCGAGACCGAGGCAACCACCAGTGGGGCGGAGGAAGGCGCCGGGATGGACCCCGACGAGGATCCGCTGCTCGAGGATGCGATCCGTCTGGTGGTCGAGATGGGCACGGCGTCCACGTCCATGCTGCAGAGGCGCATGCGCTTGGGTTACACGCGCGCCGGCCGCATGATGGACATGCTCGAGCGTCGTGGCGTGATCTCCGGCTACGAGGGCAGCAAGCCCAGGCAGGTGCTGGTGACAGAAAGCGACCTGCCGCGGATCATCGCGAACCTGACTGAGCGCGGCGACATTCCGGCGGCGCCGGAGCCGGTTGCGGCTGCAGCCGCCCCCTACGGCGACGCACCGGACGCTTCGGGCGAAGATCCGTACGAGGATCCAACCGTCATCGCATCGCCCGCGGACCGATGACCGGGTGCGCGCCTAGACTGCGTGCCACCCATGGGTGAAATCGGCTCCACCCTCCAGCAGGCCCGAATGCGGGCCGGTCTCGACATCGCTGAGATCGAGACCGCTACCAAGATTCGCGCTAAGTACCTGCGCGCTCTTGAACAGGAGGACTGGGCCCAGCTGCCTGGGCCGACCTACGTACGGTCGTTCCTGAGGACGTACGCGGACGCGCTTGGCCTTGATGGCCGGATGATGGTCGAGCAGTACCGGCTGCGACATGAGCGGCCCTCTGATCAAGACCTGATGCCGATCAGCCCGCCGCGGAGGGCGTCGAACGGCGGTGGCGGGTACAGGCCTCCACGAGGAGCGGTTCTTGCCGGCTTGGTGGTCGTGCTGATCGGGGCGCTGTGGTGGCTCGGTAGCGGCCGGGACGAGAAAAAGTCGGGCTCGTCCGCAACGACAACTGCTACCGACCGGCCCGCCACCTCAGCCGGACAACAGACTGGATCGACCCCGAGCCGTGTCCGGCTCCAGGTGCGGGCCCGAGACACGGTGGTTGTGTGTATCCAGGACGCCACCGGCAAGCTCGTCGTCGACGGCAAGACCCTCGACAAGGGAGACCGCACAGCGACGCTCCGTAGCGAGGCTTTCCGGGTCAGGCTCGGCAACGGCGATGCAGTGCTTGTCGTGAACGGCAAGGTGCGCCGTGTGGGGACCGGTAGTCCGCAGGCATGGCGGGTGTCGCCCAAGTCGGTGCGCCGGATCGGGATCGACAGGTCTCCTTCCTGCCAGCCTGGGTAGGTTCAGTCCATGGGCATCCGGGCTGGAATCGTCGTTACGGGCACTGAGGTCCTCACCGCACGGACCACAGACCGGAATGGGCCGTGGCTGTCTGAGCAGCTGCAGGGGATCGGGCTCGAGGTCGCTTGGATCACGGTCGTCGGGGATCGGCCTGAGGACCTGCTCGCCGCACTGGAATGGCAGCGCGATCAGGGAGCCGGCCTGATCTGCACGACAGGCGGCCTCGGACCTACTGAGGACGACCTGACCGCCGAGGTGGTATCGCGCTTCCAGCAGCGCCCGATGGCTCTGGATGAGGCGCTGGAGGGCCGTATTTGGAAGATCCTCGAGCCGCTCATGAAGCGCTGGCCCGATCTTGACCCCGAGGCGATCCGCCACTCCAACCGCAAACAGGCGCTGGTGCCCGATGGGGCGACCGTGCTCGAACCGGTCGGGACGGCGCCCGGGCTCGTGGTGCCCGCTCCCGAAGGCGCGCCAGATGGTCCACCGGTGCTCGTGCTCCCAGGCCCGCCTCGCGAACTTCAGGCCATGTGGCCCGCCGCGCTTGAGACCGCCCTGATGCGGCAGGTGCTGGGCGATGCCATCGACTACCGGTGGTCGATGCTGCGGATGTTCGGCATCCCTGAGTCCGAGATTGCAGAGACCCTGCGGCAGGCCCGCGACTCTGGGATCGATATCGACTCGCTGGAGATCACAACCTGCCTGAGAAGGGGAGAGGTCGAGGTCGTGACACGGTCGGTCCCCGGCCAGGACGAGCTGCATGACGCCTGGATCGAGTTCGTGAAGGCCAGGCATGAGGACACTCTCTTCTCAGACGACTTCAAACTGATCGATGAGATCGTCACGGACCTGCTTGACGAGCGCGGCTGGACGATCGCCACAGCCGAATCCTGCACCGCGGGGCTGCTGGCGGCCAGGCTGACCGAGAAGTCGGGGTCCAGCCGGAGGGTGCGTGGCGGTGTGATCGTCTACGCCAACGACGTCAAATCGTCCCTGGCGGGCGTCGAGGCGGCCCTCATCGAGGCGCACGGCGCGGTCTCCACAGAAGTGGCGGAAGCCCTCGCCGATGGTGCTCGCGTAGCGGTCAAGACCGACGTGGGCGTGGGAATTACCGGCATCGCCGGGCCGACCGGCGGGACCGACGACAAGCCTGTCGGGACCGTGTGCCTGTCGGTGAGTCAGAGCGACGGCAAGCGGCTCACGCGCAAGGTGCAAATCCCCGGCTCCCGTGCCGATGTCCGCGACCGCTCCACGACGATCGCGATGCATCTGGTGCGCCGGCTGCTGCTCGGCGAGCACGATTGACGCCGTTTGCGGGCGGTTTCTGCGCGTACTGGTGCTCTGCACCCTGAGGGGGGCACATATGTTCGATTCCGTCCGGTCTGACCCGCAGACTCGGCGTACTCCAACAGGTGAGAAAGAGGACCGCGCGCATGGCCGCATCAAGTGAAGAGAAGGCAGAAAAGGCACGTCAGGAGGCGCTCAAGGGCGCTCTGTCGCAGATCGAGCGCCAGTTTGGCGGCGGCGCGATCATGCGCATGGGTGACGAAGGTGCCCAAGTAAAAGTTTCGGCAGTTCCGACAGGTGCGCTGTCGCTGGACCTCGCCCTCGGCATCGGCGGCCTCCCGAAGGGCCGCATCGTCGAGGTCTACGGACCGGAGTCCTCAGGCAAGACCACGCTCGTCTACCACGTACTGGCTCAGTGCCAGGCCCAGGGCGGCACCTGCGCGTTCATCGATGCAGAGCACGCGATGGACCCGCTGTACGCACAACAGATCGGCGTAAACATCGACGAGCTGCTCGTCTCCCAGCCGGATTACGGCGAGCAGGCCCTGGAGATCGCCGACATGCTCGTGCGTTCCGGCGCCGTTGACATGGTCGCTGTCGACTCGGTTGCAGCGCTCACGCCGCGTGCTGAGCTCGAGGGACAGATGGGCGATCAGACCGTCGGTCTGCAGGCCCGCATGATGAGCCAGGCGATGCGCAAGCTCGCCGGCAACCTCAACCGCACGCAGACGCTGTGCCTCTTCACGAACCAGATCCGCGAGAAGGTTGGCGTCATGTTCGGCTCGCCGGAGACCCAGCCCGGCGGTCGCGCGCTGAAGTTCTACAGCTCGCAGCGCCTCGACATTCGCCGCATCGAGACGATCAAGGACGGCACCGAGGCGGTCGCCAACCGTGTGCGTGTCAAGGTCGTCAAGAACAAGGTCGCTGCTCCGTTCCGACAGGCTGAGTTCGACATCGAATTCGGCAAGGGCATCTCAACTTCCGGGTGCATCCTCGACCTCGGGATCGAGAACGACATCGTTCAGAAGTCGGGCTCGTTCTTCTCTTACAACGGAGAGCGCCTTGGGCAGGGGCGAAACAACGCCAAAGCGTTTCTCGACGAGCACACCGACATGCGTGACGAGATCGAGAACAAGATCTACGCCGCGCTCGGGGTCGATCGCGGGGGCGAGCTACCTGAGCTCGAGCTTGACGAGATTCCCGAGGGCGTAGATCCCGAGACCGGCGAGATCACCGTGACTCGTACGGCTGACGAGCCCGCTCCGGCTTAAGCAACGCCATGACCGATCTGCGCGAGGCTCAGCGTCTTGATGACGCGCTGCAGCGCGCATATCGCTTCATTTCCAAGCGCGACCGCACGGTGTCCGAAGTGCGGTCGCGTCTTGAGAAGGCCGAGGTCGATGAGTCCACCGCCCAGGCAGCGATCGACGAGCTGACGCAGCTCGGATACCTCGACGATGCTCGGTACGCGCAGCGGTTTGCGGAAGATCGTCGCAATCTTGATTCGTGGGGCGACGACCGCATCGACCGCAGGCTCCGCGAGCTCGGGGTCGACCGTGGCGAGATCCAAGCTGCGCTTGCAGATCGAGGTGACGCCCCGTCTGAGCTCGACACCGCTGTCGCGCTGCTCCGGCGTCGCTTCCCGGTCGTGCCCGAGACGGCCAAGGACCGCGACCGTGCCCTAGGAGTTCTAGTGCGCAAGGGCTACTCGGTGGACACGGCCCACGACGCAATCCGCGCTCTGAGCGCTCGGTAGCCGCGGCGCGGTCCGCGCGGGCTAGGCTTCCTTCCGTGATGAAGCGGTACCACCTGACGACCTTCGGGTGTCAGATGAACGAGCACGATTCCGAGCGCATGAAGGGCATGCTCGACGCTCTCGGCTACTCGGAGGCAGGGGAGTCAGCCGAGGCCGACTTGATCCTCTTCAACACGTGCTCGATCCGCGAGAAGGCCGACAACAGGTTCGTCTCCCATCTTCGCGCTGCCGCTGCCCAGAAGCGCAAGCGTCCCGGGGTAGTGATCGGCGTCGGCGGCTGCTGGGCCCAGTCGGTCAAGGATCAGGTCTTCAGAGATTTTCCGTTCGTTGACGTCGCGTTCGGGCCAGGCCAGGTCCACAAGCTCGCCGAGTTCCTGACCACCGACGCGATCACCGCTCAGGGCTTCTTCGAGTTCGAGGGCTTCACCGGCCATCTCCCGGCCAAGCGTCAGCGTGCTCACGCGGGGTGGGTGCAGATCTCCGTGGGCTGCAACATGGCGTGTTCGTACTGCATCGTGCCCTCGACTCGCGGCCGGCAGGTATCCCGGCCGCTCGAGGAGGTCGTGGCGGAGGTCCAGGGCCTGGTAGCCGACGGCGTACGTGAGGTCACCCTGCTGGGGCAGAACGTCAACGCCTACGGGCGAGACATGCCCGGCGAGCAGAAGGCGTCGTTCGCTGAGCTGCTCTACGCGCTTGATCCGATCGAAGGCCTCGACCGGATCCGTTACACCAGCCCGCACCCTCAGGACTTCAAGGACGACGTAATGCAGGCACACGCCGAGCTGTCGAGCGTGTGTCCACACCTGCACCTGCCGCTCCAATCCGGCTCCAGCACGATCCTCAAGGCGATGCGGCGGACGTACAACCGCGAGCGGTTCATGGACCGCGTACGTCTGATCCGCGAGTACTGCCCTGATATCGCGATCACCACCGACATCATCGTCGGCTTCCCCGGGGAGACAGACGCGGACTTCCAAGAGACCTACGACGTCTGCGATGAGGTTGGCTTCGACGGCGCGTTCACTTTCATCTACTCGCCCCGCCGCGACACCGAAGCAGCGGAGTTCACCGACCGGTTCGTGGATCCGGATGTGGCGAGCGAGCGCATCGCTCGGCTCGTTGAGCTCGTGCAGCAGCGCGCACGCGAGCGCGCGCAGCGTTTCGTCGGTCAGACCCTCGACGTGCTCGTTGAGGGCACCTCTAGGACGGACGCATCACGCGTGCGAGGACGTACTCCGCACAACAAGGTCGTGAACTTCGACGGTGTCGCGCAGCCGGGCGAGATCGTGCCCGTGACCATCACGGGAGCGAGCTCCCAGACCCTCACTGGCGAGCTGCCTCTGTTGTCGCTCGCCTCCGCTCGCTAGCGCAGGTGCTTCTGGCCTTCGGCCAGCTCAGCGCCGACCTTGTCGCCGCCCGCAAGCTTGGCGGTGCGCAGCGCCAGATCAGGGAAGAGTGAGCCGAACCCAGCCGATGCCTTCATGGTGACTGGAGCCACTGTGACCTCGGCGCGGTTCTTGGTGATTGCTTTCTCAACACCGTGTGCCACCTGCTCCGGCGTGCTCGTGCCAACACCCTTGGGGAGCGCGGTACCCGAGTTGTGGAACATCCCGGCGTCACGGATAAATCCGGGGAACACAGTCGACACGCCAACACCGGCGGGTGCAAGGTCGCCGCGTAGCCCCTGAGCGAAGCCGCGGAGTCCGAACTTCGTTGCGCTGTAGAGCGACGATCCAGCCTGACCGGTCTTACCCGAGAGCGATGAGATGAAGACGAGATGCCCGCTGCCGCGGTCGACCATCGCTGGGGCCAGTGAACGGGCCAGCATGATCGGGGCGCGCAGGTTGACGTCAAGCGCGCGGTCGATCTGCTCAACCTCGTAGTCGAGCAGCGCCCCTGACGCGGGTAGTGCTGCGTTCGCGATCAGCACATCGATCTGGCCGGCCGCATCCACCAGGGCGTCGACAGCGTCGCGATTGCTGAGATCGCCCGCTATGACCTGTGCATCCAGCTCACTGGCGAGCGGCTCTAGGACCTCTACACGGCGGCCGGTAAGCACGAGGTCAGCGCCAGCCGCACCGAGCCGCCGCGCGATCGCGTGGCCGATGCCACCGGTAGCGCCGGTCAAAAGGATGCGGGTGCCTGAGATCTCCATGGCCGACATGGTGCCATCCTGAAGCCGATGGAGGTGCTCGCGCTCTTCGGCCCGACCGCAATCGGGAAGACAGCCGTCGCAATCGCGCTGGCCGAGCGGCTGCGCGAGCGAGGCGAGCAGCCCGTCGCCGTGTCAGCCGACGCGATACAGGTCTACCGCGGGCTTGAAACGATTTCCGGCGCCACAAGCGTGGCAGAGCAGGCCGCGCTGGAAACGCGACTGATCTCGATGATCGAGATCGACAGGACGTTCTCTGCCGGCCAGTACGCGGCGATGGCTCACCGTGAGATCGATGCACTGATAGCTGGCGGGCGCCGCCCGATCGTGGTTGGCGGTACAGGCCTTTACCTACGCGCAGCGCTGTGCGAGCTGGAACTCGGCGCGCCGCCCCCGGACGGGCTGCGCGAGAAGCTCGAGGCCGAGTACGACGCACGCGGCGGGCAAGCGATGATCGAGCGGTTGACCGAGTTCGACCCGAGCGTTGCCGACATCGAACCGGCGGACAAGAAGCGGGTTGTACGCGCGGCCGAACTAGCCGAGCAGGGACAGCGCATCAGCCGTGGCAGTCGCAGCCAGCTCTGGACGGAGGACACGCGCAGGCCGACCCGCCTCATCGGCCTGACAGCAGAGCGCGAGTGGATCTACGAGCAGATCGATCGCAGAGTCGAAGCCATGGTCGCGGCGGGCGCCGCGGATGAGGTTGCTCGCGCCGCCGCTGCCGGAGCATCGGAGACCGCGCGCAAGGCGCTCGGGTTCGAAGAGCTGCTCGCCGGAGACATCGACACGATGAAGCTGCGCACACGCCAGTACGCAAAGCGCCAGCTCACCTGGATGAGGAAGCTCGCAGGCGTTGAGCTGATCGACGTAACCGGCCTGAGTGCGGAGCAGGTTGCGGCGCACATCGATCACGGCAGCACCACCCGTTAGCCTCGTCGCGGATGCGCGTTGAGAAGTGGCAGGCCCTCGGGAACGACTACCTGATCGTCGATCAGGCCCACCTCCCGTGGCCTCTGACCCCCGGGCGCGTGAGGCTGTTGTGCGATAGCCACTTCGGCGTCGGGGCGGACGGCGTGCTGCTGATCTCTCCGTCTGACCAGCCCGGCTTTGCCGCCGAGCTCGCGATTCACAACCCGGATGGCAGTGAGGCCGAGCTGTCCGGCAACGGCGCTCGTGAGGCGATCATGTACCTGCGGCGCAGCGGCCAGGTCAAGACCGACGAGTTCTCGATCCTCACCCGTGCAGGTGAGATCCGGGCGCGAGTCCTCGACGAGCGCTCGTGCACCATGTCGATGGGGCGCGCGCACCTGACATCTGCAGACTTCCCGGACGGCCCAGACGACGGCCGCTCAACGCTGGACTTCGATGGCCATCAGCGCGCTTTCCAGCACGTGCAGGTAGGGAACCCCCAGGCTTCGTTTCTAGTCGCGACCGAGGCTGAGCTCGCCGAGCTCGACCTGCAGGCGGTCGGTCCCGCGATCGAGCATCACGCGGCGTTCCCGAACCGGACGAACGCGTCGTTCTACTCGGTGCTCGCGCCCGACCGCATCCGCGCCCGGATCTTCGAGCGCGGTGTGGGGGAGACAAGCGCCTCAGGCACGGGCGCTTCCGGGGCTGCCATAGCGCACGTACTGCGCGGTGGCGACTCCCCGGTGACGGTGGAGCTCGACGGTGGCGAGCTGGTTGTCGACGTCGACGAGAGTCTCCTCTTCACCCTTACGGGCTGGGCGGAGCCGGTATTCGGCGCCGATTTGTCGCCGGAGCTCATGAGTCGCCTCTCCGCGGCCGGCGACTAACCTAGGCCGCCATGACAGCCCCCGCACAGGTGACAGGCCCGGCGTCGGCCATCGGACTCGCAACGATCGACGACGCGACGGGCACAACGCTCGACGTGCTCTACGTCGATCCCCAGCTCGGTGACTCAGGCGCTGAACCTGGCACGAGGCAGCTGCGGCCGACAGAGGCAACCGAGCTCGGAGGCGGCGCGTTCGC
>CAZLKZ010000022.1:0-14619 GCA_964560235.1 uncultured Conexibacter sp.
TAGCGGGGGCGGGATTCGAACCCGCGACCTTCGGGTTATGAGCCCACGGCACTCCCTCTGGTTGGCTTAGATTCAAGGATCTATAGACGGCTCGATCCCTTATTCAGCAAGCGTTTCTGGTCTGTTTGGTAGCGAGATTGGTAGCGAGCGAGGTAGTGGTAGCGAGCTGGTAGCGAGCGTGCTACGGTCGCGAAACTACCCCAAGCGTGGACCACGAGAAGAACCAAAATGCCCGCCGTATCTGACCGCCCGATATCCGTTCCCACCGTTCACCTGATCGTCCGCACGAACAGGGCTGGCGTGCCGTTCTACGACGCCAAGTGGCTATCCCCCCGTACCGGCAAACAGACCATGCGGCGGGTCGGCGCAGCGTGGCTCGACCGCGACCGAAGCGGCGAGTGGGTCAAACGCCCAGGTCGCCCGCGCGACGGGGCTCTCGATCACCGAGCCGCGACCGTCGCAGCGAACGCGTTGGTCGAACAAGTTGAGCAAGAGGGCACCGACGAGGCCAAAGCTCAAGATGAGCTCGAGCGCGAACGGCAGCGAGTCACGTTCCGCAAGGTCGCCCACGCCTATCTTGACCACCTAGATCAAACCGACAAGGCCAAGCCATCAACCCTGCGGAGCCACCGCTCGCGACTCGCCGAACCAGGCACCCCTCACCGCAGGGGCAAAGGTCGCGCTGTCGGTCATGTGATGGCTGCTCTCGGCGACAAGACGGCAGAAAGCATCACGACAGCCGACGTCGATGCACTTCTCGCCTCGATCGCCGCCGGCGAGGGCTCCATCAAGCCAACTCCTCGAACCGTCAACGGCTATCGGGAGATCATCTCGGCCGTCTTCAACTACGGCCGTAAGCCGTCGACATTCGGCCTGCCCTCCAACCCGGTCGCGCACGCCGTCCGCCGGACCCTGCCACAACGCCCCGCCCTCGACTACTACAGCGTGGAGGAAATCGAAGCACTCGCCCGAGCGCTAGAGCGCGGAGTCCATCGCACTGCACAGGAGGTCGGCGACGACGAGAAGGCGTGGCGGCAATGGGAGGACGAGCAGGATGCCGACATCGTGCGAATCGCCGCCTACTGCGGACTGCGGCGCGGCGAGCTGATCGCTCTGACTTGGCGAGACGTCGACCTCGCGGGGTCAAAACTCATCGTGCAGAGCGCAATCAGCGACGGCCAGATCACCGGCACTAAGTCACGGCAGGCACGGACAGTTCCGATCCCGCCACAAGCGCTTCGAGTCCTCGACCGTCGCGAACAAGCAGTCGACCCGGCAGGACACACGTTCACTACCCGTGGCGGCTACGTGTTTCGCACCCGTGACGGCCAACACCTCGACGGATCGGCACTAAGGCGCAGGTACGTCGCCGCACGGAACCGCGCCGGACTACGACCCCTGCGGTTCCACGACCTACGACACTCCTATGGCTCGCTACTCGTAGCGGGCGGGGTCGATCTCGTATCGGTGAAGTCGGCAATGGGACATGCGCAGATCACGACCACAGAGCGATACCTGCACGCGCGCCCAGCTCACGAGGCCGCCGAGAAATTCGGCAAGGCGTTTGAGCCGTCTGAAATCGGAGTACCGGCGCCGGCCGCAGCATGAACGGCTGTATCGACACCGCCACCCACACGCCTTCGAAGCCTTGTTGGTGCCCTGAACCTCAGACGGCGATCTCGCGCCTAACCCAGATCTCGATCTCTGAACGTAGGAACCGTCGGTGGCGTCCGAGCTTGCGGGAGGGAATCAACCCGCGTCTCGCCCAATCGTGCACCGTCGAGACCGGCACAGCTAGCAGGACAGCTACTTCGTCTGCTGTCATTAGATCCGCACGAGTGAGGCGAATGGGCGCCTCGGGAATCTCCGGAGTCAGGGACATGCCTATCTCTCGGAGCGACGACATCGGGGTGTTGCCCTGAACCGCCGCGACAAGCTCTACCCCGACGACGGTCGGAGATCGACGCGGCGAAGCAGTTGGGCGTTGAGCGCGACGACGATCGTGGAGACGCTCATCAGTACGGCGGCGATCGCCGGTGGCATCGAGACGCCGGCCCAGTTGAGGGCACCAGCGGCTATCGGAATGGCGAGGATGTTGTAACCGGCGGCCCACACGAGGTTCTGCACCGACTTCCGGTAGACCGCAGTCGACAGCTTCATGATCGAGGTGACGCCGCGCGGATCGTCGCTCGTGAGGATCAGCCCGGCGGACTCGATCGCGACATCGGTGCCCGCGCCGATCGCGATACCGACGTCAGCTCGCGCAAGCGCGGGTGCATCGTTGACGCCGTCCCCGACCATCGCCACGCGCAGGCCGCGGGCCTGGAGTTCGGCGACCTTCGCGGCCTTGTCCTCTGGCAGTACTTCGGCGAACACCTCATCGACCCCGAGATCGGCGGCGACGGCGTCGGCGACCTGCTGGGCATCCCCCGTGATCATCACGACGGTGCGTCCGGCGACGTGCAGGTCGGCGACCGCCTGGCGCGCCTCGGGACGGACTTCGTCTTCTACAGCGACCGCACCGAGGATCTCGGCGTCGCGCGCGAGGTAGAGCACCGAGGAGCCGCGCTGCTTCCAAGCATCGACTGCCGCAGCGATCGAGTTCGGGACGCTCGCACCGGCCGCGCGCAGCATCGCCGGGCCGCCGACCGTGTAGGTCTTGCTGTCGATCGTGGCTTGCACGCCACGGCCGGGCAACGAACGGAAGTCGGTCGCTTGGGCAATGCCGTCGTGATCGCGGGCGGCGGTCAGGATGGCTCGAGCGAGCGGGTGCTCGCTCTCGGCCTCCACGGCGCCGGCAATCCGCAGGAGCTCGCCGTCGGTCAATCCGGCCGCAGGCGAGACACCGATGACCACGTGCTGCCCCTTGGTGAGCGTGCCTGTCTTGTCGAACAGCACCGCGTCGAGCTTGCGGCTGCGCTCGAGTGCGAGGCGGTCCTTGACCAATATCCCGTTACGTGCCGCCTGCGAACTCGAAATCGCCGTGGTCAGCGGGATTGCCAGGCCCAGAGCGTGCGGGCAGGAGATCACGAGCACCGTGATGACGCGCACGACGGCTTCGTCGCCGTTGCCCATCGCCGTCCAGACGACCGCGGTGATCAACGCTGCCGCCATCGCCACGTAGAAGAGCAGCGCCGCAGCGCGATCGGCGAGCACCTGCGAGCGCGACTGGGAGTCCTGCGCCTCGGCCACGAGACGCCCGATACCGGCAAGCGTCGTGTCGTCGCCGATCGCGGTCACGCGCACGCGCAGCGACGAGTCCGTCGAGATGGTACCGGCAACGACCGTGTCGCCCGCCGCCTTGGCCACAGGCCGCGACTCGCCGGTGATCATCGACTCATCCAGCTCGGCGCCGCCCTCGGTGATCTCGCCGTCGGCCGGGATACGGGCGCCGGAGCGTACGAGCACGAGATCACCTGGCTCTAGCTCAGCGGCCGGGATCGTCTGCGGCGTGCCGTCCTCTGACAGTCGTTCGGCCTCGTCCGGGAGCAAGGCCGCGAGTGCAGACAGCGCGTCCTGGGCCTGCCCGAGGGCTTTCATCTCCTGCCAGTGCCCGGCGAGCATGATCGTGACCAGCGCTGCCAACTCCCACCAGAAATCGAGGTCGAACGCGCCGAGCGAGGTTGCCATCGATGCCGCGTACGCGACCGTGATCGCCATCGCGATCAGCAACATCATCCCCGGCGCGCGCTCCTTGGCCTCGCGCACACCACCTTTCAGGAACGGCTCGCCACCCCACACGAAGAGCACGGTGCCGAGTACTGGGCCGATCAGCTTGATGCCGGGGAAGTCCAGTTCGTAGCCGAACCAGTCCATCACCATGTGACTGGTGAGGACGATCGGGATAGTCAGCAGCAGACTCCACCAGAACCGCCGCCGGAACATCTCAACGCTGTGCCCGGCGTGCTTACCGTGACCAGCGTCGGTCTCACCGTGGCCATGACCGGCGTGCTCATGGTCGGCGGATACGTACGGACGTTTGCCAGTCATCGCCGCGCTCGAGAGACCGAACGTGCTCGGTCAGGCTTCGCCTTCGGCGACACGGCGCAGCGCGGCGACAATCCATTCGTCGGGCGGTGTGCCACGCAAGCCCTCGGGGGTCGCGTACAGCCGACACTTCAGCCCGTAGTCGCCGCGAGCCCCAGCGCCCGGATCGACGTCCTGCCCGTCGATCCGGACCGTCGGCGACCCCAGGAAGCGCTCGCGCTGAGCGGCATCATCGTCCTCGATGCGCACCAGCTCGATGCCCTCGCCGACGCCGGCCGCTCGCACGAGCCGGTACAGCTTGGGCAACAGGGCCTCGTGGTTGGGGCAGCCGTCGAAGTAGAGAACTTGCACGCGAGCCGCGTCAACACCCATAGCGAATATTCTAATGGACGCACGCATGTTTGCACGTGCGTTGCAACCCGCTCGCCGGGAATGCGCCCGCCATAGTCTCGAGGTCACTGACGGGCGGATCCGCGAACCGTCTGCCAGGATTGCCAGGTGATGCGCAGGATGACTGCGGTGATGGCCAGGCCGATGATCGGGTCGGCGACCGGAAGTCCGATTGCGACGACGGCCGCAGAGCCGATGACCGCGAGTGATACGTACGCGTCGGCGCGGGCGTGATGGCCATCGGCGATCAGCGCCGGGCTGTCGAGGCGCTCACCGGCGCGGGTACGGATTTTTGCCGCCAGGAGGTTGCCCAGGTAGCCGATCGCACCGGCGGCTGCCAGCGTGGCGAGATGCGTCGGAGGCGTTTGGTGGATGAGCCGCAGCACCGCTTCCACAGCCGCGACGCACGCGCTGACGAAAATGGCGGCGACCACGAACAGACCGGCGACTCGTTCGGCCCGCTCGGAACGCAGGAGAAAAGCAATTCCCAGCGGCACGGCCGTCAGCGCGTCACCGAAGTTGTGGATCAGGTCGGCAAGCAGCGCCACCTAGCCCGAGAGCGCGAAGATCAGCATCTGGGCGACCGCGGTGACGGCAAGGACGGCCAACGCAATCATGACCGCCCGAACGCCGTCGCGAGAGCGCTTGATCGACTCGTCGACTAGCCCGTGCGTGTGGTCGTGGCCGTGCGTGTGGTCGTCGTGGCCGTGCATGGCCGGCACGGTCAGGCCTTGGCCAGCGTGCGGCCGGCGACGATCCGTGCAACGCCGGCGCGCAGGTGCTCGACATGCGAGATCGCCTGTTCTAGGAGCTCGCCGACGTGATCGTCATAGAGGTCGTAGACCACGCGGCGCCCATCGCGGCTGCCGATCACGAGCCCGAGGTGACGCAGCAGCCGCAGCTGATGCGAGACCGCCGACGGCTCCATTCCTACGGCTTCCGACAGCTCGTTGACCGAGCACGCACCGGCGCTCAGTCGGCCGAGGATGAGCACCCGGCTCGGCGTCGCCAGAGCCTGCATCGTCTCGGCGATAACGACAGCGAAGTCGGCATCCAGCCGGTCGGGGGTGCGCTGCGCTCCACCGTGACCCATGCAAGAGAGCATAGCTGAACAGCCGTTCAGATGTACAGCCATCGGACGCGATGACATCTTTCAGTTCGCTATCACGGGTTTGCGATCAACGGCCCCCTTCGATCGAGCGCGGCCGTCCGTCGAAGCAACGGCTGGCGGACAGCTGCCCAATCCGCCAGGTCCTACGCTGTGGGCGTGTTCATGGCGCTCAACTGCGCGCTGCGTCGGCAACGGCGTCGGCTGGTCGTCTTTGCGGCGATCCTCGCGCTCGCGGGTGCGGTCTTGGCCGCCCACGGCATGATGGCCGGCGACCACATGGGCGACGGCGTGATGATGTGCCTCGCAGTCGCCGAGTCGGCGGTTGCTGCGGTCGGAATGGCAATCGTCATCGCGGCGCTCGCCATCCGACCGCTGTGGCGGCTCTCTGCGCCTACCGTCGCTGAGCAGCCGTTCTTGCGGCTGGCCTCGACGGTTTTGGCACGCGCGGGTCCACCTGCGTTGCAGGTCTTTCGGCTCTGAGTTTGGGCGTCTCGTCAGACGCGACCCACTGGGCCGCGCGTCCCAACACGCGCTCGAACTCACCAACGCCGAACGAAACGAGCACCATCATGCAGATCAGTAAAACTTGGCGGGCCGCCGCCCGCGCAGGCTCCGTCACGGCAGTCGGAATCGTGGCGATCGTATTCGCCGCCTGCGGCAGCTCCAACGAATCTGGCGGATCAACATCGCCGAACCTCGTGCAGGAGCAAGCGGTGGCCTTTCAGCACATCCACGGACTCGGCATCGACACCGTGGACGGCAGCCTGCTCATCGCGACCCACACGGGTCTGTATCGCTCGATGGACGAAAACGAGCCCGATATCGAGCGAGTAGGCAAGCGCACGAGTGACTTCATGGGGTTCACAGTCGCCGGGCCGAAGCGCTTCCTAGCTTCAGGCCATCCGTCCCTCGACGAGGGCGGCCCGTCGCATCTTGGCCTGATCGAAAGCACCGACCGAGGGCAAAGCTGGCGATCTGTCTCACTCAGAGGGCAGGCTGACTTTCATGCCCTCCGGGCCAGCGGTGACCACGTCTACGGTTACGACTCGACGACCGGACGCCTATTCGCCAGCAAGGACGGCGGCAAAACCTGGGCGTCCCACAAGCCGCCCGCGGCCGTGCACGACCTCGCCATCCCGCCTGAGCAGCCGGATGGCCTGCTTGCCGCCACAGAGATGGGCATCACCATCAGCCAAGACGGCGGTGGCAGCTGGCGAACCCGTAACCGCAGCCACACCGGCCTGTTGGCTTGGCCTACCAGCGACGCGCTCTACCTCGTTGGCGGCACCGGCACGGTGAGCCTGTCACGAGACGGCGGCCGCAGCTTCCAACCGGTTGGCCAGATCGACGGTCAGCCCGCAGCGTTCCTCGCCCATGGCCGCACGCTATACGTGGCACTCGAAGACGGAACCGTCCAACAGTCCGGCGACCGAGGACGCTCCTGGCAGGTCCGGGTCGGTAAGTGATGTATCGCCCGCGTCCAGCCGTTCCGAGCGGGCCTCCTGCCACTTCAGTCGCGCTCGAACGGAGGTGAACCGAACCGTCAGCCGGTGCCTGGTCCTGGCTCGGTCGGCGCACGAGCCAAAGCCTCACAGCTATCAGCGGCTCGGGCAAAGCGGGACCGGTCGCAAGCCGCGGTTTGCGCGTCGACCGCACCGCACCAACCGTCGACGCCACGAGCCTGCCTGACCCAGGCGTCTGGCAGGACCAGCCTCAGACGATCAAGCTGACCGGCGCAGACGAGAAATCCGGTCTGGCGGCGATCCAGTGGCAGCTCAACGACGAACCGGCGCAGACCGTGCCAGGTGACAAGACGCAGCTGACGATCACAGACGACGGCCGCCACACCCTGACCTGGGAGACGATCGACCAAGCCGGCAACCACAGCCGCACCCGGCAGGCCGTCATCCGAATAGACCGAAGCGGGCCCGACACCGTTCAGATCGACCCCAGCGACCCGAGCAACCCGCGGCTCGTAACCGCCACGGTCAGCGACCAAGGCTCCGGGATCAACTCCGGACTCATCGAGCTGCGGTCACACGGCGGCAGCTGGCGACAGCTCGACACCACGCTGAACGACAAAGGCACACAGCTGACCGCCCAGCTCGACGACCTCGCGCTAACGGACGGTCAGTACCAACTGCGAGCAACCGCGACCGACAACGTCGGCAACAGCCGGTCGAGCAGTCCGGCCGCAATCACGCTGCCCCTCAGAGCCGCCAGCCGCATCACCATCACGAGCGCCCCCGGCAGCCGAATCGTCCGCGGACGTGTGCTCGACGAGGATGGCAAGCCGCTCGCGACCGCAAGGATCGCGATAGGCCAGCGCTCAAGGATCGCCAAGAACTGGAAGATGACGCGCACGATCCGCACCGACAAGAAAGGCCGGTTCACCTACCGCGTCCCCACCGGGCCGACCAGAACGATCCGTTTCACCTACACCGGAACCGACACAATCAGGCCCGCCAACGCCAACCAGTCCGTACGCACCCCGGCACGCACAACGATCCGCGCCAGCCGCCAGAACGCACAACTCGGCCAAGCGATCCGGTTCAGCGGACGCCTGACCCGCGGACCGATACCGAAGGACGGCAAAGTCCTCGAACTCCAGGCCTACGACGGCGGCCGCTGGCGCAGCTTCCCCCAAGTTGTCACGACCGGCCGCGACGGGCGCTGGAGCAGCACACTGCGCTTCGAACGCACCAAAGGCACCTACACCTACCGCATCCGCGCCCGCGTATTCCGCGACGGCAGCTACCCCTACGAAACCGGAGTCAGCCGAACCGCCCGCGTGACCGTTCACGGGCGATAGGCGACCGAACCCGTTGACAGGCCCTCGTTCAGATTGCCGGGACGCGTCAGCTCCGCGGATGTTGGCCCCGAGCTAGCGATCTCAAATCGGCCGAGTGCGCCAATCGGCGGGCAGCCGATCGACTAGGTCTTGGACCAGAGCCCAGGTCGACTGTGCGACCTCTTCGGGCGAGCCGAGCAACTGCTCGACGCGTCCGGCCATATGAGGCACGAGCGAGCCGGGTGTAGCCGTGAGTTCGGCAAGCCATGCGAGCGCCTGAGCAGTCACGTTTGCTGAAACATCATCTGCGAGCAGGCGAGCGAGTTCGTCTGCCGTCTCCTGCTGCGATGTCGCTCGCAGAAGCCGGTAGAGGTCGTGCGCGTCCTTGTCGATGAGTCGGCCGCGATTGTCCGCGGCTCGTTCACCGAGCTTGTAGCTCTTGGCCACCACGAGCGCGGCCGGACTCGCCACGAGCACCTCGGTCTCACGGTCATCGATATCGGGCTCGAGCGACACGAGTGTCATCGGCCGGTGACTGACGGCCGCCGCCTCAAGACCTACAACGGTGCGCGCTGAGTGCTTGGAGTGCGGCGGGATCCGTGCTCCACGCCGGCCACCACCCTCATGCAGCGCATCAGGCACGAGCAGCTCGACCGGGGAGTCATCGCCGACTGATGCCACCCACACGCCGGGTTGGTGGAGCACTGGATCATGCCTAAAGCCACCCGTCTGCATCGCATCTTCGAGCGTCGGCGCGTCTGCGATCAATGCAGGAATCACGGCGACATCGCTGTCCTTCGTGACGGTGGCGACCGCGACGTCCGCATCACCGGTGTAGAGGTAGATCGCCTGGGCGCCGACCAGAACTAGCCCATCTCGATGGGCCCCTAGGGCGTCGAGCGCGTCAAGCAGCGCACGCCGTGCCGCAACTGTGACCGGCTCGTATGTCACCGACGCCACCGTGCTTCGTTCGCCTCCATCCACCGCATCAGCGCGAGCCCCTCCTCCGGATTGCGCCCCGAGCCTACGAGCAGATCGACCGCAACCTGCGACGGAGCGGCCAGACGAACACCATTCTCCTGGACGGTGCGCTCGAAGACCAGGTCGTCATCCGGCTCGATCAACAACACGTTCGGCGAGCCGGGAGCCTCCCGCAGGTCGGCAGCCACTCGCAGCTCCTCGGCGGAAGTCGTGTAGACGATGCCGAGCCGCGCATCCGCGTACGGTGCCCAACGAGCCGCAGCCAGCGAGCCGGTGATCGCATAGGTCTGTTTCAATCCGCGGAGCGTGTCCTCGATCGACGAGGCGCCACGCGGAGCGATCAACCCCATCACACGGCGACGCTTGACGAGGTCGTAGTCCTGCGACCAGCGCTCAAGCAAAGCCCGCCAGTCGACGTCGACGATCGAGCCCGAGCCACCGCGCTCGATCAGCGCCTCGCGGGTCAGGAAATCAACGGTCCGTGACGTCGACCCCAGCGACGTCCCCGCCGCCTCGGCAAGCCCACGCGTCTTCCACGGCGGACGGAGATCTACGAGTGTGCGCACGATCCGCGCCGCCGGCCGCCCGCGCAGAGAACTCGTCGGACGATCCGGCTGCCGCCACGGATCACGGTCGCCTCCCTCGCGCAGGACGAAAACTGCCGGATCGGCGGTCACTAGGCGAAGGTTCCCGGTCGCGTCCAGATAGGACACCCCAGCGCTAGCGAGTAACTCGCGCGCGCGAGGCGAGAGATATCGAGCTACCGCCAGTGTGTCTGCCGGGCTGTCGGGGCTCTCCGAACGCAAACGTTCTGCGAGCACTGGAACGTCACGTGCGTCAATCTTGCTCTTAACCTCGACCAGCAACTGTGCGGTGCGGCCGTCCGGAGAGGTCAACTCAAGCACTGCATCCACCGACGATCGCGCGCTCTCGTCAACCCGACTCTGCCAGCCCTCAGGCAGCGTCGCCCCGATGCTCTCGCGGAGCAACTCGACGAGCTGGCGCTCGGTCGGAGGGGTGGTTGATGTCGACATTCGTTCCATTTCCTCTCTGTTCCGTTGGCAACGGAACAGATCAATAGCTGGAACATACTATCGGCCGCGGAGTCGGCTTTCACCCCCTCTGGGAGCCGTATTGCGTAAGGACGGCTAACGACCAACGCATCACGCCTGCACAGTTTGGTAGCGAGCAGTGGTAGCGAGCGCCCGTCACGAACTCTTGGGACGCAAACGGAGAACGAAAAAAGGCCCGCATTTGCGGGCCTTTCTCGTAGTAGCGGGGGCGGGATTCGAACCCGCGACCTTCGGGTTATGAGCCCGACGAGCTACCAGACTGCTCCACCCCGCGGCGGACGATCAATGGTAGCACCGGTTCGGGGCCGGACGGAATGCGTGGAAGTCGCGTTGCAAGCCCGATGTAGCTACAACTGGCTGCATGCCCAAAGTGCTCGTCCACAACTTCTCGATCTCCCTCGACGGCTTCGGGACCGGGGAGCCTCAAACGGAAGACGCGCCGTTCGGCCACGCGGGACAGCGCCTTCACCAGTGGATGTTCGCGACCCGCTTCTGGAGCGAGATGACGGGTGACGGCCAATCGGGCAGCACCGGCATCGACAACGATTTCGCCAAGCGCTACGACGAGGGCGTCGGGGCAGAGATCATGGGGCGGCGGAAGTTCGGTTGGCAGCAGGGGCCGTGGACCGACCTCGGTGCACACGACGAGTGGCAGGGCTGGTGGGGAGACAACCCGCCGTTCCACACGCCCGTCTTCGTACTCACTCACCACCCGCGTCCCTCGATCGAGAAGGAGGGCGGGACGACCTTCCACTTCATCGACGCAACCCCGGAGGAGGCTCTCGCCCAAGCACGAGAGGCAGCGGGCGAGCGGGACGTCCGCATCGGCGGCGGCCCGACGATCGTGCGCGACTTCCTCGCCGCAGGGCTCATCGACGTGGCCCACATCGTGCAGGTGCCGATCGTGCTTGGCCGCGGCGTGCGCCTGTGGGACGGGCTCGAAGCGCTGGAGGATCGCTACGCGATCGAGGCAACTCCTTCACCGTCGGGCGTCACCCACCTGATGCTCACTCGCCGGGCCTGACCCAACCGCCGCCGGTGGCCGCCGGCGGGCGTATGCTGCCCCGGTCATGAACGCAAGCCGCATAGTCGTCCTAACAGCAGCCCTCACCGCCGGCCTCCTCCCGGCCACGGCGCAGGCCGCCGCGAAGAAGATCCACATCACCGGCACCGCCTACGAGTTCAACAACGTGACGGTCAAGCTGGGCGGAGCGAAGATCAAGGTCGCTGAGCTCCCGTCGGCCGGCACGACGGTCAAAGCCGACGGCACCTACGACCTCGCGGTGCCCGACAAGAAGACGGTCACTCCGTACATCGTCAAGGACGGCTACCGCACGATCTACCTGCAGACTTTCAAGCTCGACGGCGAGGACCTCGAGCATGTGAACTTCCAGATGCCGAGCGAGCCGATCGCGCTCGCCCTCGCTGCGCTGCTCCAGGTACCGGTCGACGCCAACAACCACCCCCAGAAGTGCGTGATCGTCTCCACGTTCAGCACCCGCAACGTGCGCGGCACCGATGTGAGCTTCGACGACTTCACGGGATACGGCGCGCACGGCATCGCCGGAGCCACCGCCACAACGTCACCCAAGCTGGCAGCCCCCACCTACTTCAACGAGAAGGTGCTGCCCGACCCGGCACAGCAGCTGTCCTCGAAGGATGGCGGTGTCATCTGGACCGGCGTTCCGGCCGGGGTGTACACCGTTAAGGCCAGCGCCCCGGGCACAAAGTTCGCGAGCTTCAAGGCCACCTGCAAGGACGGCCGCATCGTCAACGCCAACCCGCCTTGGGGCCTGCACGAGCTCGGCAAGCCGAACACAGCTGTCGTACGTCCGGTTTGGAGCGGGGCGAAGATCAAGTCGCTGCGCGTAAGCAAGCTTCCGAACGGCGCCACCGTGTCGTTCGCCGGCAAGTCACGCAAGGTCAAGGGCTCGACGGTCGACCTCGCCAGTTGGCTTCCCAGCAGCAAGCGCACGCTCAAGCGCGGGCGCACCTGGCAGCTGACAGTCACGGCCCCCGCACGCGACGGCCTTGTGGCGCGCATACAGCTCAGCAAGTCGGGTAAGCCCACAGTCACCAAGCTGTGCCTCCCGCTCGGCAACACCCTCCCGCGAAAGAGCTGCTCGCAATGATCACCGGACTCGACTTCCTCTCAATCCCCACGCAGGACGTGGCGCGAGCGCGCGCGTTCTACGGCGAAACCCTCGCTCTGCGGCATGACGCCAACAGCCAGAACGAGTTCTGGATCGGCGAGACCTGCGTCGCGATCTGGGAGCCGGAGTCCGTGGGGATGCCGTTCGCACCATCCAAGAACGGCCACCTCGCCCTACGCGTCGACGATGTGCACGCAGCTCGCACTCGGCTCGAGCAGGCGGGCGTGGAGTTCTTTGGAGACACGCTGGACACCGGCGTCTGCCACATGGCTCTGTTCACAGACCCAGACGGCAACGACCTGATGCTGCACCACCGCTACGCGCCTTACGCGGACTAGGCCGGCAGTTGGCGAGAGTCCTCGTAACCCGCGCGCTCCCGGGGTCGGCACTCGATCGCCTGGTCGCCGCGGGGCACGAGGTCGACGTGTGGCCGGACCGGCTGCCGCCGGGCGCCGATGAGCTCAGGACGCGAGCGGCAGGCTGCGAAGCCCTGCTCACGATGCTGTCTGACCGCATCGACGCGCCGCTAATCGGTTCCCTGCCCGAGCTCAAGGTCGTGGCCAACTACGCGGTCGGCTACGACAACATCGACCTCGACGCCTGCCGTGAGCGCGGTGTCGTGGTGACGAACACACCAGACGTCCTCACCGACGCAACTGCCGACCTGACCATGGCACTCCTGCTCGCGGCGGCACGACGACTACCCGAGGCCGAGGCGTCGGTGTACGCCGGCGACTGGCGCACCTGGGAGCCCGCAGGCTTCCTGGGCGCCGACCTCAACGGCAGCACCCTCGTGCTCTACGGCGGCCGCGGGCGGATCGCCCGGGCCGTCGCGCGGCGTGCCGAAGCGTTCGGAATGCGTGTCGTCACGGTCGGTCGGGAGGACGACCTGACCACGGCGGTCACCAACGCCGACTTCATCTCACTGCACGCGCCTCTGACAGACCAAACTCGCCATGTGATCGACGCCGAGCTGCTGTCGGCGGTCAAGCCTGGAGCGATCCTCGTGAACACCGCGCGCGGCCAACTGGTCGATCAGGTTGCTCTGCGAGCCGCCCTGATCGACGGGACCCTGGGCGGCGCCGCACTCGACGTAACCGACCCAGAGCCGCTCCTCCCGGCCGACCCCCTCCTTCAAGCCCCCAACCTGATCGTGCTCCCGCACATCGGCTCCGCGGGCAAGCACACGCGCGCGCGGATGGCAGACATTTGCGTCGACAACATTCTCGCGGCGCTTGCGGGCGAGCCCGTCCCCAGCAATTTGGCCTGAGACAGCGGTAGTTTCGTGAGCCGCATGGCGCGTCTGGCGGCAATAGACCTCGGCTCCAACTCGACACGCCTGCTCGTGTGCGATGTGGCAGACGGCAGGATCACCCGTGAGGTGACTTCTCGATCGATCGTGACCCGGATGGGCGAGAACGTCGACGCAACCGGAGTAATCGGTGAGGCTGCGCTGGGCCGCGTCACCAACGTACTCAGCGCCTACAAGGGGCTGATGGAGGAGTGCAAGGTCGACAAGGGCGTCGCACTGCTCACAAGCGCCGCCCGCGATGCCGCGAACGGCCCCGAGCTGGCACACACGATCTCTCAGCTGCTCGGCGTCGACGCACGGCTCATCAGCGGAGACGAAGAGGCGCGCCTCGTTTACGTCGGCGCGACCTTCGACCGTCCGCCCGGTGCGGCCGCGGTGCTCGACATCGGCGGCGGATCGACCGAGCTCGCTTTCGGTGACGGCGACCGGCTCACGTCACACACGTCCTCTCAGGTCGGCGTGGTCCGCCACACCGAGCGGTTCCTGCACGACGACCCGCCGACTCCCGATCAGATCGCAGCGATGCGCGCAGACATCCGCGAGCGGCTCACCGAACTTGCAGGCGGCCGCACCACACAGGCCACTCTGTCTGTCGGCGGCACGCCGGTCTCCTGCGCGACGATGCTCGGCAACGAGCACCCTCATGGAGCGCTCGTTTCGGCCGAGCAGTGCGAGGAGCTACTGCAGCGAGTCGTCGCGATGTCGCGGACCGAGCTCGAGCACGTACAGGGCCTTCACCCAGCCCGCGCGCCCGCGATAGTCGCAGGCATCTCGATCCACCTCGAAGCGCTGCACGTACTAGGCGCGAGCGCGTTCGAGGT
>CAZLKZ010000022.1:14719-27855 GCA_964560235.1 uncultured Conexibacter sp.
GCATCTCGATCCACCTCGAAGCGCTGCACGTACTAGGCGCGAGCGCGTTCGAGGTGTGCGAGCACGACCTGCGCCACGGCGCGGTCATCGAGCTAGCCGCGCAAACTTAGCGAGCGACGCAGGTGGATGCCGGGCGTCGCGCGGTCGCAAAGCCAATGCTGGTTGCATTGGCGCGCGTCCGCGTGGCGATCCGGCGCCGCCTGCTAGCGAGCCTCATGCGAGGTTTGCCTTGCGCGGGTAAACCACGGCCGGATCGGTCAGCACGTTGACCAGCGTGGGCTTTCCTGCGCTGAACGCCTTCTCGAGCGCGGGCTTGAGCTCGTCGGGCTTGCGCACCAGCTCGCCTTCGGCTCCGAGCGCGCCGACCATCTCGTCGTAGCGCAGCTCGGGCTGCAGGTCAGCGGCGACCGAGTAGCCGTAGAGGAACTCCATCGGGTGCTTCTCAAGTGCCCAGATGCCGTTGTTGCCCATCACGCCGACCACGTTGATGCCGTGCCGTACAAGCGTGTCGTACTCGATGCCGGCAAAGCCGAACGCGCCGTCACCGTGCAGGATCACGACCTGGCGGTCGGGGTGCGCGAGCTTGGCTGCGATGGCGTAACCGACACCGGTACCGAGGCAGCCGAACGGCCCCGGGTCCATCCAGCATCCGGGCTGGTAGGTGTCGATGACCTTGCCTGCGAAGGAGACGAAGTCGCCGCCGTCACCGATCACGATCGCGTCCTTGTCGAGCACCTGAGCAAGCTCCCGGTAGAGGCGCATCGGGTGTAGCGGTGAGCGGTCGTCGGTGGACTCTGCCTCTTCGCCGGCGCGCGCCTCGTCCTCTGCAGTGCGCAGAGAAGGCACCCAGTCAGATGACGTCTTGCCATCGCCAACTAGGGCGCGCAGCGTCGCATCGATGCCGCCGTACAGCTCGTGGGCGACCTCGCGCGGGTGCGGGCGCTCGGGGCGAGCCCGGTCGACGTAGATGATCTTGGCGTCTTCGCCGATCGAGCCGCCGAAACCGAGGCGGAAGTCCATCGGCACGCCGATGACGAGCACAACGTCGGCGCCCTTGAGGGCTGCGCTGCGGGCGCGGGAGAAGAACAGCTCGTGGTCTGCGGGCAGGCAGCCGCGCGCCTGGCCGTTGAGGCAGACCGGGATGCCGCGACGCTCGGCGAGCTCGCGCAGCGCGTCCTCGCCGTGGCCCCAGTACAGGTTGGTGCCGGCCATGATCGCCGGACGCTCAGCCGAGTCGAGCAGCGCCTTGGCAGCTTCCACACCATCGGCGACCGGCTCGGTGCGCGGGTCGTGGAGGGCGCCTTCGAGCCCGGTGTCGTTGCCGGGGCTGAAGACGATGTCCATCGGGAAGTCGGCAAAGACCGGGCCGGAATGCGGCTGCATCGCAACGGAGAGCGACTCGTCGATCAGGCCCGGGATCGCGTCAGGACTCTCGGCGGTCTTGGCCTGCTTGGTCAGCGGCGCGACAAACGGGATGTGGTCGATCTCCTGGAGCGAGCCCGAGCCCCAACGCATCGCGGGCGCGCGGCCTCCGAGTACGAGGATCGGAGAGTTGGACATCTGCGCCGAGCCGAGCGCGCTCATGCCGTTGGTCACACCCGGGCCGGCCGTAAGCGCCGCGACGCCGGGCTGACGGGTCGCCTTCGCCCAGCCCTCAGCGGCGAATGCGGCAGTCTGCTCGTGGCGCACGTCGACGATGTCGATCCCCTCTTCACGACAGCCGTCGTAGATCGAGAAGATGTGGCCACCCGAAAGGGTGAACAGCTTCGTGACGCCGTGTGCCTTCAGGCGGCGTGCGATCAGGCGCCCGCCGTGGAACTGCTCGGTCTCTCCGCTCATGAGCGGCATCGTAGGCGGCTCAGGGCTCTCGCGCGGTACGGCAAACCCGCGCAACTCCCGATTACTAGAAATTTGCGAAAAGTGGGTACCGCAAAGTGGACTTTCCCCCGGTTACCGGAGTAACATCGCGATCGTCCCGTCCGGCTCTCTGGAGTTGAGCAACATTCCCTCTGCACCACCACCCAAGCGCCACCCTTACAACCAGTGGGCACCCGATGCCCGAGCACTCGATCTAGTCGGCGACAAGTGGACGCTGCTGATCGTACGTGACCTGGTGTCCGGCCCGCGCCGGTTCGTGGAGCTGCAGCGCGTTCTTCCGGGAATCTCAACCGAGCAGCTGCGCTCGCGCCTCAACCGCATGGTTGCCGACGGACTGCTGACTCGCCAGCGCTACCGCGAGGTGCCGCCGCGCGTCGACTACGAGCTGACCGAGCGCGCACGCGATCTCGTGCCCGTGATCGGCGCCCTCACCCGCTGGGGAGCACGCTGGGCATGGTCGGGCCCGAACGCCGACGAGGCGATCGACATCGGCGCGATCCTGCGCGCTGCCCCTGGACTCGCGATGCCTGACTCGCTCGGCGGCACGGTGGAGGCAGTGGTTGTGACGGCCGAGGAGGCCAAGCACTACACGCTTACGATCGACGACGGTGAGATCACGGTCGCCGAAGAGGCAGCAGGTTCAGCCGATGCGACCGTCTCAGGCCCTGAGCGGGCGTGGATCGAGGCCCTCGGCCCGGACGCATCGCGCACCGAGCTCGAGATCGCCGGCGACTCAAGCCTCGCGGAGGGCATCCTCGACGCCCTCGCCCCCGCTGCAGTCCGCAGCGCGGCCATCGTGTGACAACTGCTGTTGCGGAAGACCTGCTGGTGCACGAAGAGCTCCGCTCTTCGTGCGACGGTATTTCCTGATCCGGTAGTTCACCGGATCAGGAAATACCGCAGTGCCCGGAGCGGGACTCGAACCCGCACACCCTTTCAGGCAGTCGGGTTTAAGCCGACCGTGTCTGACCAGTTCCACCATCCGGGCTCGCTAAGTCTCGCAAAGCAGTGAGAACTGCGACACACAGGTAGTGATCCGCGCCATTATCTGAGTCACCAAACCGCAACTCCGTCGCGCTGGGTGTGTTCACCTTGTGCGCACCGGTGTCGGTGTGGGTCCAGCCATGGCGCTAACCGAGTCAGTCACCAACGGAAGTATCGCCGCCCCGCGCGGGCCGTCGGCGCTACTCAAGCTGGCCGGCGACGACCGGCTCGTCGCCCTGACGCGGAAGGGCAATCAGGCCGCCTACGAGACGTTGGTCGCCCGCTACGAGGCCCGCCTTCATGCCTTCTGCCGCAACATGCTGCGGTCCAAGGAGGACGCCGAAGACGTGCTGCAGGAGGTATTCGCAGCTGCCTACAACGCGATGGTCGCCGACGACCGCGAGCTGAACGTACGCCCGTGGCTCTACCGAATCGCACGCAACCGCTCGCTGAACCACATGCGCAAGCAGACGGCGATCGGCTGCGACTCGATGGACGTGCACCTGGCCGACTTCGGCGCAAGCACCGCTGACCGCGTGCACGAGCGCGAGGAGTTCCGCGAGCTGCTGCGTGACGTCGATGGACTCGCAGAGCAGCAGCGCACCGCCCTGCTGCTGCGCGAGGTCGAGACGATGACCTACGAGCAGATCGCCGAAGCGATGGACACGACCGTCCCGGCGGTCAAGTCGCTACTCGTGCGTGCACGCATCGGCCTCGCCGATTCGGCCCAGTCTCGCCGGCTCAGCTGCGAGGAGGTCCGTGAGGACCTCGGCGCCTGGGCGGAGGGCCTCGCCAAGCTGAGCCCGCCTGTGCGCAAGCACGCCAAGGACTGCCACCGCTGCAGCGAGTTCCAGGCGCTGCTCAAGAAGAACAACAAGAGCTTTGCCGCGCTGTTCGGGCTCGCACCGCTTCTGCTGATCCAGAAGCTGCTCGGCCTCGGCCACGCCGCCACCGGCGCTGGTGCGGGCGCGACAGCCGGTGCCGGAGCAACTGCCTGCGCTGCCTCGACCGCAGGTTCGAGCGGATTCATGTCCGTCTGCGGCACGGTGCTGACCACGAAGGCCGCCGCCGGCATCGCGACAGCCGCGATCGTCACCGGCAGTGCGATCGAGGTGCAGCAGGTCGCAAAGCGCACCGACGCTCGTGAGCAGGCTGCCACGCCGGCCCGCACTTCCACCGCGGTCAACCAGGTCGTGCCGGTCACCGCCGTCACGGCAACCGAGGACAAGCGTCCGGAGACCACCGCCTCGGCAGCTACTGCGACCAAGGATCCGGCCGCCGAGAAGAAGGCGCCCGAGCCCAAGGCCATCGATCCTGCTGCGGCACCCGCAGCACCGGTCGCCACCCAGATCTCAGCCGCAACGGTCGGCGCCCCGACCGCAACGGGCACCGGTACCGGTCAGCCGATCGAGGAGGACTTCAACTCGGTGAGCCTCCCCACCGACCCCGCAACCCCTGTAGATCCAAGCAAGGCTCCGAACCGCGGCGGCAACCAGCCCGCACCGGTCGACCCGACCGTGACGACACCGCCGGTCCCGGTTGCCCCGGCAACTCAGCTCGATCCTGTCCCTGCCTCCCCCGAGCCCGTCGAGCCTGCAACACCCCCGGTACCCGTCGAGCCGGTCACGCCTCCGGTGACGACGCCGGTGACCCCGGTCGCGCCCCAGCCGGGCGTTTAGCCGAGCCTGTCACCCGGCTGCGCGCCGGGCTCAGGGTTCACCAGCAGCACCTCATCGCCGCGGTAGGTGCCGAGCGTCAGCACCTGCGACATGAACGGCCCGATCTGCCGATCTGGGAAATTCACAACGGCAAGCACCAGCCGTCCCTCTAGCTCTTCACGGCTGTAGTTGGTGATCTGAGCCGATGAGCGCTTGATGCCGATCTCGTCGCCGAAGTCGATCGTCAGTTTCCACGCGGGCTTACGCGCCTCCGGGAACTCGTGCACTTCCAAGATGCGGCCGACGCGCACGTCGACGGCCATGAAGTCGTCGAACGTGATCTCGGCTGAGGCCGGGTCGCTCATGGCACTTCGGTGCCAAACCGGAATGACCGCAGCGCGGTCTTCAGCGGCCCTGTGCGGCCCGGGCTCTCTGGGTTGACCACTGCAGCGCTGGCGTCGGCCTCAAGCCACAGCTGCACGCCCTCGCGTGCGAAGTCGTCGGGCAGCAGGAGCAGCCGGCGCCCGTATCGCTTGGTGCCGTCTGCCTCGCGCACGTCGTACTGCAGCTCGTACCCGCCGAACTTGTTGATGCTCACCCGGCCTTCGCCGCGCACTGTGAGCCCGGGCCGGTCGCGCTCCATCTGCGCTGCGAGCCTGGTCGAGTAGTACGGGAGGAACCCGGCTGCGTACCCGTCGTACTTGGGCAGCGATAGGGGCGTGATCACGAACTCCTGGCCGCCGCCTTCGAGCCGCAGGATCTCGTCGCCGCGCGGTTCGATCTTTTGGAACGGCGCGCGGTAGCCGAGGTTGAACGCGACAGGCTCTTTGACGATCACGCGTTCGACACCGACGTCGCGCCCGAAAAGCACCCAGCTGAGTGCGAGCAGCAGCAGCGCGATGCCTGCCGCCTTGGCGAGCCACTGCAGCCCGCGCGGGAGCCGCGCGACAAGGTCGGGCAGCGTCGGGCCGTACCCGTCTTTGACAACCGAGGAGGTAGCCATCCGACCGGCCAGTCTAGGGGCCTGCCGCGCCGCCGGAGACGCTACGAATCGTTGTGGTGCCGCCACCTTGCACCTTGATGTCGTAGTTGCCGGGCGCCAACGACCCGACGGTCTTGCGGGTCAGGTCGCCGGCCTCGACGGTGAACTTGAGGTCCGGCTTGCCGTCGCGCTCGACTGTGACCACCGCGGGGTTCTGCACCGAGCGCACGGTCAGCACGACGTTGAAGAACGACGGCACGGTCACAGAAGCAGGCGAGACCGTTCCGTTGCCGGTGATGTTGACCGCCACAGGCACGCTGTTGCCGGCCTCGTCTCCGCCCTCGTCCGGCTGCGCGGAGGCGCCGCCGGTGGAACTGTCGGGCTCGCCGGCGGGGGTGCCGCCCGTGTTGGGCGGAGTGCCGGTCGTGGTGCTCGTAGTAGACGGAGTGGTTGCGGTAGTCGTCGTCTCGACCGGGGTCGTCTCGGTCGCTGTTGACGGCTCAGTGGTGCCTGCCGCTGCCTGCGTGTCGACGTCGTCCTGGCCGCACGCAGCGAGCCCGAGCGAGATCACGGCAAGCGCCGCGACAAGTGCGCGCGAGGCCTTCAGAGCGCAAGCACCTCCCCAGGAGCGAGCACGTCAACCGACGCGATCCCGGCAGCCTCTACGTCTGCCTTGAACGCAGCCGAGTCAGTTTCGATCGGCGGGAACGTGTCGTAGTGACACGGAATGACTCGTGGTGCTCCGACGAGCTCGCATGCAACGACCGCGTCGTGGCGGTCCATCGTGTAGTGCCCGCCGATCGGGACGATCGCGAGGTCGATCGGCGCGCGCCTGCCGGGCAGCGCCAAGTCTGAGAAGAGCGCGGTGTCGCCGAGGTGGTAGATCCGCTTGCCGCCCGCCTCGATCACGAGACCTGCTGGGGTGTTGACGGTGCCGGCTGGGGTCGTCGACGTGTGCCAGGCCGGGGTGAGCCGCACCTGCAGCCAGCCGAGGTCAACCGTGCCTCCGATGTTGGGGTCCCGCACATCCTCGACGCCTTCGGCGCCGATCTCGTTGGCAAGCTCGACGATCGCGACAACGGTGGCGCCGGTGCGCTTGGCGATCGCGACGGTGTCGCCGAGGTGGTCGCCGTGACCGTGCGTCAGCAGGATCGCATCGGCGCTGAGCTCATCAGCTGTGGCCGCGGCCTTTGGATTGCCGGTGAGGAACGGATCTACGAGCGCGACCTTCCCGTCGACTTCGATCGCGAACGCAGAATGTCCGAGGTAACGAATCTCCATCTCTAGCTCCCGTCTCCGTGAAGTTCACGGCTCAGCTCAAATCCAATTGCGACGCCGACCAGCATGCCGAGCCTCGCCTCTTCGGCAGCCAGCGACCTGATCGCGAGCGCGCGATCCTCGTCGCCTTCGAGCCCGGCGATCTGCCCTGCCTGCTGCTCGCTGGCCTCGTGCCAACCGCCTTGGCTCATGGCCTGCCCGAGCAGCAGATGCAGACTCGGCGCGGCGTGCGTGACGATCTGCTGTGCGTGCTCGAAGCGGTCAGGGTCTTCCGACAGCGCGGCGATCGCGCTGTCGACCTCTTCGGCACTGAAGCGTCGGTCGTTCACCGCTCGCGACACTAGCGGGCGACAGCGCTACGGGCGAGCGGCAACCCGACCAAGAGTCCCCCGACGAACCCGGCCGCGGTCGCGACTGCGCTTGCTTCGGCTGTAGCAACCGGCATCAGGGCGAGCACCACCGCACTCACAGCCACGCCGAGCAGGTCGCCGTCGTAATCGCGGCCTGCGCGCAGGCGCATGAGGTCGGGCAGCACCCACACGGTGAGCAGCGCCGCAGCTGCACCCGGGGCGCCGAGGAAGAGGCTTTCGTCGCCCGCGACAACGGCCAGCGCCGAGCCGCCGAACCCAAACAGGACAAAAAGCCCGATGACTGTCAGCGGACCGTGCCGCGACTCCACGAGCCAACCGAACAGGCCAAGCGGCAGGAGCACGGCGAGCTGGTACCAGCTGTTGAGGTAGACGAACGGCGCGTACGCGAGACGCTGGTAGAGGTCCGCTGGCTGCCACACCGGCTCAACGACGACCGAATAGATCAGGTACCCCAGGATCGACAGCGCGACGAGCACGATCGTCGCGTAAGGCCGGCCGGTCGGTCCGTAACTAACACCGGGCATCTCCCCGGGCCTAAGCGGTGACAGGCGCGGGCGCTGGCGTTGTTTGGGTGGAGCGCCTCCGTCGAGCTTCGGAGCGCGCTTGCGCAGCCGCGTGCCGCAGTACGGGCACTCAGTGACGTACGGGCTCACCTCCGAGCCACACGAGCGACACACCACGAAGAGCTGCGGACCGTCTGGCATTAGCTCTCGCTGCTGCCCGCGGTCGCCTCGACGAGCGCGGCAGTCACCTCGCGGATGTCGTGGTTTGCCTCGTAGACAACACGCTGGCGGTGCGCTCCGTTACCGCCGGCAAGGATGTCGCGCACGCCTTCGAGCGCGTCGACGCTGCCAAGGTCTTCGGCGTGCTCGCGCAGCCGGTCCAGCAACCGGTATGCGAGCGTGCGTGTCGATACGCGGTCGCTGGATGGCAGGTCGACTAGCTCACCGTCGAGTCCGTGCCGGGCGGCGAGCCACCGGTTCTCATCGAGCATCTGCCACGGGTAGGCCGAGAGCTGCTTGCCCTCGTCGAAGTGCTCGGCCAGCTCCTTGACCATCGCCTGGATCAGGGCGGCGAGCCCGATCGTGTGCTCCACCCTGGTCTGCGCATCGCACGCGCGGATCTCGACTGTGCCGAGCTTTGGATGCGGGCGCACGTCGTACCAGAGGTAGGTGTAATCGCCGATCACGCCGCTCTGCACCATGAACTCGATCTCGCGCTCGTAGCTCTCCCAGTCGCCGTAGCTCGGCGGGATGCCGACGCGCGGGAACTGGCGGAACACCGGCATCCGCGACGAGGCCATGCCTGTCAGGTCGCCGCGCCAGAACGGGGAGTTGGCGCTCAGCGCCAGCAGCACCGGCAGATGCACCCTGATGCCGTCTGAGATGTGGATCGCCTTGTCGGGGTCGTCGACACCGACGTGCACGTGCAGCCCGAAGATCAGCTCCTGCCGAGCCACGAACCGCAGAGCCGACACGAGCTCGCGGTAGCGGGCGCGGGCCGCGATGCGCTGCTCTTCCCACAGTGCAAACGGGTGCGTACCCGCCGAGCCGAGCGTGAGCCCGTGGCGGGCAGCGAGCGCACACACGCTGTCGCGCAGGCCGCGCAGCTCCTTGTCGGCGGCGGCGATGTCAGCGCATGGCGAGGTGGCGATCTCCAGCACGGACTCCATGAGCTCGGGCTTGATGTCGCCCTCGGGGGCGTCGTTGAGCAGATCCTCGATTGCGTTGACGAGCTCGTACGTCTCGCCGTCGACGATCATGAGCTCCTCTTCGATGCCGATCGTGTAGCTCGGCCCGCTGAAGTTGTGCTCCATGGGTGCACGGCAGACTACCGGCGCGTGCCGCAGCAACGGTGCAACTGCAGGTGCGTGCCGTCCCGCGCGTTCTTAGTCTCTTACCGATGCGCCGCTCCTCGGTCAGCCTCGCGGTCCTCGCGATCTTGGTAGCCATCATCGGCTGCGAGCAGCTCACTGCGACAACGACTCCCAGCGGGTCGCAGCCACAGGTGCGCGTTACGCGGGTCGTTGACGGCGACACGATCGCTGTCCGGCTCGACGGGCGCACGGAGAAGGTGCGCTACATCGGCATGGACACCCCGGAGACAGTCAAACCGAACTCGCCGGTCGAGTGCTTCGGCAAGGCCGCGAGCGAGGAGAACAAGCGGTTGGTCGACGGGCGCAAGGTGACGCTGCAGTTCGATGTCGAGCGCCGCGACAGGTACGACCGCCTGCTCGCCTACGTGCGCCTAGCTGACGGCACGATGGTCAACGAAACGCTGCTGCGCCGCGGATACGCGACGACGCTCACGATTCCGCCGAACGTGCGTTACGCGTCGCGGTTCCGCAAGGCCCAGCGGGAGGCACGCGAGGCCGGGCGCGGACTGTGGCGCGCCTGCGCCACCTGACCAGCGGACTCGGCTCCCGGTAGCCTGATCTGAAGCATGAAGATGCGTCAGAGCCTGTCTCAACTCGAGCGGGCGTTCATCGAGCAGACCGAGGCCCAAGAGGGCCAGGCAGAAGCAGTCAAGCGGGACGTCGAGCTTCGCAGCCGCAAGCGCGAGCTGGACCGCACCCACCGTGCCGGGCACTTTCGCTTCTGGGTACTCGTGATGGTGCTGGTCGCGACGGCCGTGCTCGTGACCGTGCTGATGTTTCAGCTGTTGCTGCTTGTAATGGGATAGCCCGCCCGCCGGGCGCAAATCGCCTACGGCGATTTCGCCTTCACGAAATTTCCGAGGGAAATTTCGTGGGGCCACTGCCTCTTTGCTCAGCTTTGGAGCTTTCCGAGGGCTTCGTCTACCTCGGCGCGGATGTCTTCGGGCCGGCCACCTTCAGCCTCTCCGCTGTGCATCTCCGCGTAGACCTCGTCGCGGAACACAGGAACCTCCCGCGGGGCTTCGATCCCGAGGCGCACCTTGTCGCCCATGACGGCGAGCACGGTCACTTCGATGTCGTCGCCGATCATGACGCTCTGGTTCGACTTCCGTGTGAGTACGAGCATGACTGGTAACTCCTGTTGCCAGGTCGGGGTTCAGCCGATCCTCTCAGCACCGGAGTACGGAAGCAACCTGCGCGCAGGCTTCACTAATCTCCTGTGTCTCTCTTATGGCACGACGTTCACTCAAACCACAGCTAAACCAGATCCGCACGTGGGTCCAGCAGGGCCGCACCGACGCTTGGATCGCCCACCAGCTCGAGGTGACCGTGCAGCAGATCACGACCTTCAAGCAGGAGAACGACCTCGCCCCAGGTGACGCCCCCGCGGCTGCCAGCGACGATCTCGACCTCCGCGCAGAAGACGACGCATTGATCGCTGCCGAACTCGAGAAGGAAGAGGCGATCCGCGCCGAAGAGGAGGCCGCGAAGGCCGCCGAAGAGGCCGCAGCTGCTGCCGCGCGCGCTGAAGCGGGCGAGGACGAGCCTTCCGATGAAGACGGCGACGACGAGCCCAAGCGCCCGCGCCGCCGTGGGCGCCGCGGAGGCCGAGGCCGCTCGCGTCGCTCGAACGGCTCCGGGCCGCTTGAGGGCACGTTCGACCACGGCGAGGAGGGCTACGGACTGTGGCTCGATCCCGCCGTCGCCGACGACCCGGTCTACGCCGAGTACTGGGCTGGCAACCGCGACGTTGTCGTCTCGGTCGAGGCTGACCAGATCGTCATTCGCCGCGCTGGCGAAGCAGCTGCTGAATAGCAGGGCCTAGGTGGCACTGGAGCTGACCATCCAGCAGTGGCAGGCAGGTCAGCTCCGCGCCCAGAGTGCTCCCGCCGAGCAGCAGCGCGCTGTCGACCTGGTCGTCGACGAGATCGTGGCCGAGCTGCGCCGCAGGCTCGGCGGGCCGTTCAAGGTCGCAGAGCTAGTGGCGCTGTACGAGCAGGGCACCGCCTGGTGCAGCGACATCGCCTACAAGCTCGCACCGGGCGCGCCTGCAGCGTGGGACCCCCGCACGACAGCTGATGCGGCGTTCGCCCGGTACCTGAGGGCAGCGACCGACTACGCCGGCGGCCGGCAGATCTAGTTCTTCGGCAGCCCGTCGATCACGTACGGGCGCTCACCCGGACGGACCTTGCCGAGGCGGCGAGCTTCCTGCTCGAGCGTCGCGGGGTCAGACAGTGATTCGCGGCGCATCTTGAGCTGCTTGTTGCGCTGCTCTAGCTGCTGCAGCTGCTGCTCGCGCTGCTTGGACTCGCCCCAGGACTCGTAGAGGCCGTAGAGCGGGCCTGCGTACAGGTAGACCATCACCACACACACCGCGAGGATCACGAGCCGTCCAAAGCGGTCCCAGTTCACACGGAGCTGGGTGGCTGCGCTCGGACGCGCCGATGCGTGTGCCGGGCGGCGACGCAGTTGCGTGCCTCCGTTGGCTGCGGTGGAACGGGCAGGGGCCATCAAGGGGACGGTTCTCCCCGCGTGCGTCGACTCCTCCCGGTGCAAGAGCGCCACCGCGCGGCAGACTCACACCTGCGTCGGACGACTAGCGCTGGAAAATGGACCTGCCGGGGAACTCGGCGTTCGAGCCGAGCTGCTCTTCGATGCGCAGGAGCTGGTTGTACTTGGCCACGCGATCCGAGCGCGAAGGCGCGCCGGTCTTGATCTGGCCGCAGCCGGTTGCCACCGCGAGGTCGGCGATCGTGACGTCCTCGGTCTCGCCTGAGCGGTGGCTCATCACGGCCGTGTACCCGTTTGAGCGCGCCAGATCGATCGCTGCGAGCGTCTCGGTGAGCGTGCCGATCTGGTTGACCTTGATCAGGATCGAGTTGCCGACGCCTGCGTCGATGCCACGCTGCAGCCGCTCGACGTTGGTCACGAAGAGGTCGTCGCCGACCAGCTGCACCTTGTCGCCGACAGCGTCGGTCAGGGCCTTCCAACCGTCCCAGTCCTCTTCGTCCATGCCGTCCTCGATCGAGACGATCGGGTAGCGGCCGCACAGCTCGGCCCAGTAGGCGGCCATGTCGGCGGAGCTGAGCTTGCGGCCTTCGTGCTCGAGGTCGTACTCGCCCCCACCGAAGATCTCAGACGTGGCCGGATCGAGTGCGATCGCGACCTGCTCGCCGGGCGTGTAGCCAGCTGACTCGATCGCTGCGATCAGCATCTGCAGCGCCGCCTCGTTCGAGGAGAGGTCCGGCGCGAAGCCGCCCTCGTCTCCGCCGCCGGTGCCGAGGCCCTGGTCGTGCAGCGTCTTCTTGAGCGAGTGGTAGATCTCGGCGCCCCAGCGCAGGCACTCGCTGAACGAGCTCGCGCCGACCGGCATGACCATGAACTCTTGGAAGTCGACCGAGTTGTCGGCGTGAGCGCCGCCGTTGAGCACGTTCATCATCGGCACGGGCAGCACGCGTGCGCTGTCGCCGCCGAGGTAGCGCCAAAGCGGCAGCTTGGCGTCGGCGGCAGCCGCCTGTGCGTTCGCAAGCGACACGCCGAGGATTGCGTTTGCGCCAAGCCGCGACTTGTTGGGAGTGCCGTCGAGGTCGATCAGCGCCTGGTCGAGCCCGGCCTGGTCATCCGAGTCACGGCCGCTGACGGTCTGGGCGATCTCGCCGTTGACGTTGCCGACTGCGGTGGTGACGGCCTTGCCGCCGTAGTCGCTGCCGCCGTCGCGAAGTTCTGTCGCTTCGAACTCACCGGTCGACGCCCCTGAGGGGACCGCAGCACGCCCGGTAACCCCGGACGCAAGCGTGACCTCGACCTCGACGGTCGGGTTACCGCGCGAATCGAGGATCTGACGGGCGTGAACTGACTCGATGTTGCTCATCACAGCGACCGTATCGCTTCGCATCTCGCGATGACGCGTCGCTCGCGGCAACGGTCACGTGCACGAGCACGCTCCCTCGCCACTCGCTCGCCTCATCACGACCTGCTTTGCGCTACGGCCGCTGTGCCTTAGGAGTCCTGCTGCAGCGCCGCTTGGGCGTAGTGACTGAGTTTGCGGTCCAGGGGAATGTCTTCCCAGGACTCACCGGCGTCCGAAGCGAGCTGCTCGGCGTTCGAAA
>CAZLKZ010000022.1:27955-33288 GCA_964560235.1 uncultured Conexibacter sp.
GGAATGTCTTCCCAGGACTCACCGGCGTCCGAAGCGAGCTGCTCGGCGTTCGAAACGCGTTCACGAAATCTATCGGCAGAGGCCCTCAGGGCGAGTTCCGGGTCGACCTTGAGTTTGCGGGCCACGTTGACCGCGGCGAACAGTGCGTCGCCAAGAGCTGCGTACTGGTCCTCAGCAGACTCGATCTCAGCGACCTGCCCGGCGAGCGTGTCGTACGGCACGCCCTCTATGTCGAGTCCGCTCGTGGCGGCACGGCGCTGCACCTTGCGCGCGTAGAGCAGCGACGGAAGGTTCTCGGGCACTTCGCCGAAGATCCCGGGCTCGCGGCCTGCCTCGGTCTGCTTGACCTTGTCCCAGGTCTTGAGCACCTCGGCTGCCGTGCCGGCTTCGGCGTCCCCGAACACGTGCGGGTGGCGGCTGATCAGCTTCTCGCGGACATGCTCTGCGACCTGATCGAGCGACCCCGCCCCGCGCTCCTCCATCAGCAGGCTGAGGAAGTGCACCTGGAAGAGCACGTCGCCGAGCTCGTCGAGCAGCTTGGCGTCATCGCCTCGGCCGGCTGCGTCGGCCAGCTCGTAGGCCTCCTCGAGCGTGTGGGGCACGATCGAGCGCTCGTCCTGCTCGCGATCCCACGGGCACTCAACGCGCAAGCGCCGAGTCAGCTCGTCGAGGCGGTCGATTGCTTCACTCATAGCGGCGATTCAGCAAAGCAGGTGACGGGGATGCGTGCCCGGCTTCGCCGGTTATTGGACGAAGGCGAAGCCTTCGTCCGGCGGTAAGACCGTAGGTCGTCCGCAGCATCGTCGTCAGATGCGCAGCTGAAACGCCGCTATTCGGCCGGCTGTTGCACTGTCGTGGTGGTGTTGGTCTTCGTCTTCGGAGCGTTCTTGCACTGCTCGGTGACGTAGTCCTTGGCGCACTCGGTGCGCGCCTTCCACTTCTTCTCGAACTCCTTCGAGAAGTTCTGCATCGCCTTCTGCTGCTTCTCGGAGATGAGGGTCTGCTTGACCGTGTCCTTGACTTCCTTCAGCTCCTGCTGGGTCGCCTTGGTGGTCTTGGTGACCTTGAAGACGTAGTAGCCGAACTGGGTCTTGATCGGACCGGTGATGACGTTCTTCTTGGCCTTGAAGGTGGCCTTGTCGAGGGTCGGCTCCTGCTGGCCCTCGGGCACGTTCTCGAGCTTGCCGCCGTTGGCCTTGGAAGTGACGTCGATCGAGTACTTCTTGGCGACCGTGCCCCACTTGGCACCTGCGACGAGCTCCGCCTTGGCCTTCTCGGCCTGCGCCTTGGTCTTAGTCATGACGACCAGCATCGAGCGCGTGGCGGGCTGAGAGAAGTTCTTCTTGTTCTTGTTGTAGTAGGCCGTGATCTCAGCGTCAGAGGCCTTGTCCTGTCCCTTGAGGACTTCCTTCTGGATCTTCTCCGAGAGGAGGCGCGACTTGACCTGGTAGAGCAGGTCCTCAGTCGTGTAGCCCGAGCTCTTGAGGAACTCGTTGTAGGCCTTGACCGTCGGGAAGCTCTGCTTGCGGTCCTTGTCGAACTGCTTCTTGACGTCCTTGTCGGAGACCTTGATGTCGCGGTCTGCGGCCTCGCCCTGGATCCATGCGGCACGGATCAGGTACTGCATGATCTGATCGGTGAGGGTCTTGTACTGCGTCTTGCACTGGCTCAGGTAGGTCGCGTCGGTCGGACGGGGCTGGCCCTTGGTCGGCTTAGGAGCCGCCTTCTTTGCCGCTGCGACGCACTTCTTGAAGTCCGGCGGGTCCGGGACGGCAGACGCGCCACCGGCGCTCTGTGACTGGCTAGCGGCGATCGGCAGCAGGTGCTCGAACTCGCTCTTGTTGATCTCGTCGCCTCCGACCGAAACTACGGCGTCCTTGGACATGCCGCCACAGGCGGAAAGTCCAAGAGCAACAATCATGGCAGCGCCGATCAGCGCCAGAACACGGGCAGTCGTCTTCATCGCCGGCGGAACGCTAGCAGTAACAACCTCAATACCAGGTCAATTCTCGTTCAGGGAACCGTGAGACTCAGGCTGCCACAGCCGGTGCGCCCGCAGTTACGGCCAGCAATGCGTCCGCCGCATCGATCACAGCCTTGAACCTGGCCGGAGCGTCCTTGGGCACACGGAAGCTCACCTGCGAGCGACCCGGCTCGATCGTGACGCCTGCTGCACGCTCGCGCAGCTCGGCCGCCTGGTCTTCGGTTAGGTCGATCGGCGTGACCGACAGCAGCTCGCCGCGGAAGCTCACGGCGCGCGCTCCGGCACGGCCGAGCTTGATACGCGCCTGCTGCAGATCGAGCAGATTCTCGAGCGGCTCGGGCAGTTCACCGAACCTGTCGGCCAGCTCCGTGCGCAGCGCAGCAAGGTCGGAGACCTCGTAGGCCCCGGCGATCCGGCGGTGCACTTCGATCTTCGCCTGCTCGTACTCGATGTAGTCGGCCGGGATGTACGCGTCAACCGCAACGTCGAGGCGCACCGGCTCGGGCTGCTCGTCCCCTTCGCCCTCGGCGATCGCGACGGCCTCGTCGAGCATCTGCAGGTACAGCTCAAAGCCGAGAGCTGCCACGTGGCCTGACTGCTCGTCACCGAGCAGGTTGCCTGCGCCGCGGATCTCGAGGTCACGCATGGCGACCTTGAAGCCTGCCCCCAGTTCGGTGTGGTCCGAGAGGGCGGTGAGGCGCTTCATCGCTTCCTCGGTCAGCGCGGCCTGGGCTGGGTACAAGAGGTACGAGTAGGCGCGCTGACTGGAGCGGCCCACGCGACCCCTGATTTGGTAGAGCTGAGCGAGCCCGAACATGTCGGCGCGCTCGACGATCAGCGTGTTGGCCTGCGGGATGTCGATGCCGGACTCGATGATCGAGGTGGCGACGAGCACGTCAGCCTCGCCGCGCAGGAACGAGAGCATCCGCTTCTCGAGTTCCTGTTCGTCGAGCTGCCCGTGGGCGACCTCGAAGCTCACGCCCGGACATAGCCCACGCAGGCGCTCGGCGGTCTCGTCGATCGACTCGACGCGGTTGTGCACGAAGAACGCCTGTCCGCCGCGCTCGTGCTCGCGCATGATCGCGGTCTTGACCAGCTCCTCGTCGTACTCACCGACGTACGTCTTGACCGGCCGGCGCCCCTCGGGCGGCGTCTCGATGACGGAGATGTCACGGACGCCGGCGAGCGACATCTGCAGCGTGCGCGGGATCGGTGTGGCCGACATCGCGATCACGTCGACCTTCAGCTTCAGCTGGCGCAGCAGCTCCTTCTGCGCAACGCCGAACCGCTGCTCCTCGTCGACGATGATCAGCCCGATGTCCTTGCCGCGCATGTCGCGGCCGAGCAGCCGGTGCGTGCCGATCAGGATGTCGACCTTGCCCTCGTTGAACGCAGCCACCACGTCGCGCTGCTCCTTGGGCGTACGGAAGCGGGATACGTGGTCGATCGTGAACGGGTAGTCGCGCAGACGCTCTGAGAAGTTGCCGAAGTGCTGCTGGGCGAGGATCGTGGTCGGTGCCAGCACGAGCACCTGCTTGCCGTCGTCGGCGCACTTGAACGCAGCGCGCAGCGCGACCTCGGTCTTGCCATAACCGACGTCGCCGCAGATCAGGCGGTCCATCGGCTGCGCGGACTCCATGTCGCGCTTGACGTGCTCGATCGCCTCACGCTGGTCGGCTGTCTCGGTGTGCGGGAACTTGGCTTCGAACTCCAAGAGCCAGTCGGAGTCGTCGGGGAATTGGTGGCCGACACGCTTGCGCCGCTCGGCGTAGAGGTTGAGCAGTTCACCCGCGAGCTCCTGGGCCGCGTGCCGGGCACGTGCCTTGAGCGTTTCCCAGGACTTGCCGCCGAGCTTCGAGAGCTTGGGCTCTCCGCCGGAGGAGCCGAGATAGCGAGAGATCTTCGAGAGCTGCTCGACCGGCAGGAAGACCTTGTCGTCACCGTCGAACTCGAGGTGCAGGTAGTCGCGGGTGACCTTGGCAACCGTCTTGGTCTCGAACCCCGCAAACCGCCCGACACCGTGGTCCTCGTGCACCACGTACTCGCCGGTGCGCAGCTCGGTGAAGCTGCGCAGCACGCCGCGGCGACGCGGCTGCTTGTCGCGGTTGCTTCTGCGCCGGTGGAGCAGCCTGTGCTCAGGTACGACCGCGATGCGGGGACCGGCGGCGATGAAGCCGTAGCGCAATGTCGCCTCCGCGAACCACACCTCGTCCTGCGCGGGCGCTGCCGTGCCCGACTCGCCGAGCCAATTCGGTTTGACGCGGGCGAGGTTGTAGGCGGTGCGCTCACCGCTGCCGCGTTGACGCCACGTGACGACCGTGCGGTAGCCGGAGCGGGCCAGCTTCTCCAGCTGAGGCTCGGCCTCGGTGAGCGAACGTGCGCCGAACTCGGCTGCCTGCGCACGGAGCTCGATCGGCTGGTCCGAGTGGAGCGCGCTCAGCTGCGCAAACGCGCGCTCGCCGATCTGCGCAAGCACGGCGTCGGGTGCGAGGTACAGGTCGTGCGCGGCGTCGTCGTGGAACGCTGCGGTTACGTCCTGCCACTGGTCGGCCAGCGCTGGTGCGATCTCGGCCTCCTCTGCGACGAGCAGCGCGGTGCCGCTAGGGAGAAGGTCGAGCAGAGAATGAAATTGGTGGGTGAGCGCGGAGCCCGGAACGTGCGTGCCCTCTTCGCCGCCCGTGCCGAGCAGCTCGATCAGTTCGTCGTCGAGGTGTTCGAGTGCGATCTCCCGCGCTGGAGCGATCTCCACGCGCTGCACCTCTCCCAAGGACTGCTGCGTGAAAGTGGAGAACCGGCGCAGCGACTCCACCTCGATGTCGAACATGTCGACCCGCACCGCGTGGTCGGCGGTCGCCGGGTACACGTCGAGGATGCCGCCGCGCACCGCGAACTGGCCGCGGTCGTCGACCTGGCCGACGCGTTCGTAGCCGGCCTGCACGAGGTCTGCGGCGAGCTCTTCGAGATCGACCAGGTCACCGACCGCGAGCTGCAGCGATTTGGGCCGCAGTGCCGGGTCGGGCACCTTCTCCGACAGCGCGGGCGCCGACACGACGACTACGGGCGCGTCCGCCCCACGGGTGCCTGCGGTGGCGTCCCGCTCGGCTAGCAGCGCGTCGAGCGCGGCGATCCGCATGCCGACGAGGTGTGGTGGAGGTGTGAGGTGCGACTCGTACGTGACGCCGCGGGCCGGGAAGTGGCGCACTTGGCGGGGAGCAAGCCATTGGGAGAGATCGGAAGTGAGCTCCTGGGCCTGCGCGTCGTCGGCTGCGACCACAACGACCGGTACGCCCGCGAGCCCGCCGTCCAGCCCGTCAACGAGCGCCGCGATCAGGTACGGCCGCATCGATGC
>CAZLKZ010000023.1:0-8726 GCA_964560235.1 uncultured Conexibacter sp.
TAGGACGCCGCCCTCTCACGGCGGAAACCGGGGTTCGAATCCCCGTGGCGGTACTTACGAATCCTCTTACTTTGTAAGGGGATTCGGTCGTTTTGGGGAAGCTGTGGGGACACCAGTGGGGACATGAATGCGGCGCGAGTTTCGCCGGACTTCGCAAAACAGGGACCCGAGTCTCGTCGCTGGGAGTCCCGGTCCGGTGGGCTCCCAGCGCACACCGCACAGTCGACGCTGGCGGCGCGTGTCGCACCACCGTCCCAGTAGATCATTGGCTCGTCGCCCGGAAACAGTCCCGAGGAGACGCGCAAACGCAAAGCGCCCGGCGGGTCGCGAGCTGGGCTCGCGATCCACCGGGCGCGTCAGCGCTATCGCAATGGAGCGCCTACGGGTTCTGCTGCGTTGTCAGAGCCACGTCGGCGATGCCCGTCCGGCGCGATGCGTCGCCTGACTTCCAGTAGTGGAAGACGGCCTTCACGCCGCTGCCGCTGTCGAACAGGTCCATACCGCCGGTACCCCACATTCCGAGCTGTTGGATGTTGTTGAACGGGAACGATCCACGAGGCCCTTGCACGCTGCAGGACGCGGTCAGCGCCCTACCGCAGTAGGCCATACGGGTCTCGTAGTTGATCGTCGCCCAGTCGCCTGACGAGTAGAGCAGTACGAACTGATCGGTCGAAGCCTCGAAAATCAGGGTTGGGTTCTCGATCGTCACGCTCCCACCGTTGAGCAGCGTGGTGGCTCCACTGGCGATGTTGCGTCCGTCGCCTGTGAGCCGAACCGACCTGATGACCTTGTTCGAGCCCTCCATGGTCGAGTACAGCATGATCGTCTGACCATCCATCACCGTCACGTACGGATCCCAGACCTCGCCGCACAGGAGCGCTCCGTCGAGCGGAGTGAAGCGCCGCATGTCGCCGTTGCTTACCGCGATGCCGATGCAGTTGTTGCGGTTCAGCGTGTTGGAGCTGCTCGGTGTGGCGGTGAAGTACATGAGGTACTCGTTACCGATCTGCACGACGTCGGGTGCAGCCAGGTAGCCGCCGAACGCCCCATTCGCCCAGGCGGGGAACTTGGTGAGCGCCTCGCTCGTCGATCCGCCTGCCGAGACCGGGATCCTCAGGCCGTAAGCCGGTATCTGGGTTCCATACGTGTATGTGACCCCGTCCTTGACGATGGCCGTCGGATCGGCCAGGGGCATATTTGCGTCTCGGACGTTGTTGAGGGTGATGACCGGGAAACCGCAGCCCGTCGTCCCTATCGCGAGCGTGCCGAGCACGCAGGCAAGTACCGCCTTTGGAATCCCCATGTGTAAGACCCCCCTGGTCTTCGTAAGTTCCGTGGCAATCTACCTCAAAAGGGCGCTTTGGGCTAGTGGGTTTCTTCCGGAGGGCTCGGGGTAGATCTGCTGAGCACCCTGTCGTTCTGGTACGACTGAACGACCAACACCGCCATATCTGGAGGAGCACTGCATGCCGGCCAAGGCCAACGCAAAGTGGAGCGGCGACATCAAGACCGGAAGCGGCGTATTCAGCGCTGGTGACTCGCTGAGCGGCGACTACTCGTTCAAGTCGCGGTTCGAGGACGGGCCGGGCGCTAACCCCGAGCAGCTGATCGGTGCCGCGCACGCTTCGTGCTACTCGATGGCGCTCACCGCAATGCTCGTCGAGGCCGGCCATGAGCCCGAGAGCGTCGAGACCGACGCCGTGGTGACGCTCCGCATGATCGACGGCGCACCGACGATCACCGCCATCGCCCTGAAAGTGGTCGGCACAGTGCCCGGCATCGACGAGCAGGCGTTTAGCGAGCACGCAGAGGCAGCAAAGGCAGGGTGCCCGGTGAGCCGAGCCCTCTCGGGCGTACCGGAGATCACGCTGGACGCCCATCTCTCCCAGTGACCTTGCATCTGCAGGGTGACTTGACATAGTGTCGAGCGCGCGCGTTCGCGTAGAGCAGTCAAACAACAAGGGGATATGGGGATGACAGGATCAATGAAAGCCCGGCGGGTTGTTGCTACTGGGTTCGTATCGGTCGTCGCGGCAGCCGCGCTTCCGGCAAGTGCAGACGCCGCAGCGCCGGCCTACGCGTGCCGCTGGCCGAACGGCAACGCGGTAACGATTTCCACCAATCCTTCACTTTCGAACTGGGGCGGGTTCATCCTGAACGCGATTGCGTCTTGGAACCGTGCGGCCAACCTCGAGTTTGCTGGAGGAGCGGTTGGATCGTCACAGATCGAACTCCGTGCCGGTGCTCTCGGCGGATCTCAGCTCGGTAGCACCCAACCCCCTCCGAGCAACCCGAACGGGACCTGCAACGGACGCATGATCGTGACTATCGATACCGGCAAGATCCAGACCCGTCCGAACCCGATCGCGGTAGCGCAGGCAACGATCTCGCATGAGATTGGCCACGCGGTGGGGCTCGGTCACGACGACTCCAACAGTGGAGCCAAGTGCGCAGACGGCGCAACAGCCGTGCCGAATTCGGTACTGCGCAGCAGCATGATTTACATCGGTGGAGGTCCTTGCAACCCGCTCTACCCGACGAATTCCGACATATCGTCTGTCAACGCGCGCTACAACACCGTCCTCAAGTAGCGCTCAGTGGTCATCGTGCTCGACGAGTCTGCGTAGCTCGCGGTACTCGTCGGGCGTGATCGGCCTGCCACCAGCGGTCGAAAGCGCGGGGTCGTGATCGAGGTACTGCTGCTCGTTCCTGCGCCATACGCGCAGATACCGGTAGAACGGCACGACGGGGTGCAGGTGGTGGACCAGGTGGTAGTTCTGGTACAGCAGGAGCGGACTGAGCAAGCGCTCAAAGCCGACCCGGTTGCGCGTCGTCTTGAACCTGTCGTCGGTGGGTTTCGCAGTCAGTCCGTGGTGGGGCAGGTAGTCAAAGGCGAACGCGAGCCACAGGATCGCGAGCCGTTGCGGTACGAGCACGAGCAGCAGTAGCTCGGTGGCGTGCCCTGTGGCGATAGCCCAAGCGAAGAGCGCCGCGATGATCACCCATTGGGCCAGCAGTCCTACGAGCTCACGTCGCGGACGCTTGCGCGCGTGGTGCAGGTAGAACCAGATGTAGTGCAGGTCGACCGTGGTCCAGCGGACCGGTCGCTGCCACTTGGGGCCGCTCATCGTGTAAGCGTCGGGGTCGACGCCCTGCTCGTGATTGGTGAAGCGGTGGTGCTGCATGTGTATGAACCGCACAGCGGGGAACGACGCCGGCGGCGCGAAGAACGGTGTCGCGATCCAGCCGATCACCATGTTGAGCCTGCGGTTGTTCGACGTCGCTCCGTGCATCGCATCGTGGGAGACGGTGAACATCAGGTAGGCGCCGATCGCGTTGGGCAGCACGCTCGCCCAGAGCGGCCAGTGCCCGGCCAGCGCCATCCAAGTTGAAAGGCCGAGCGACACGGCGGTTGCCAGCAGCAGCGTCACGGTCGGCCACGCGACGGCGGGCACAGGTTCAGCGGGGTCCGGGATACGCCGGACCGTTACCGGTGAGTCCTGCACTGCTGTGGAGTCGCTCACCGCTTCAGCGTAAGCGACTCAGACGACCCGATGCGGATGAGAGGACTCGAACCTCCACGTCCCGAAAGACACAGGCACCTGAAGCCTGCGCGTCTACCAATTCCGCCACATCCGCCCGGGGGCGGGAAGCATAGCGGCTACTTCTTTTTCACAAAGACGGAGATCGACTGCACGGACTTGATGTCGAAGGTCTTGCCTTCGAACTCCTCAAAGCCCCTCGCGCGAATCGAGTCCTTCGGGATCGGGACCTTGATGGTCTCGACTCCGTTCTTGGCAGTTTGGCCCGCCGTCGTGCTCGACGTGTAGCCGGCCTCGGCCAGCAGGTCGGCGCTCGCACTCTTGTTTGACAGCACGAACGCGCCCTGCACGCCACAGACGCGCCAGCCTGCCTTCACCTTCCAGCTGAACCGCGGGTAGCCGCTCGGCAACACCGTGAACCGGACGTACTTCTGCGTCGTCTTGCCCTGCACAGGCGAATCGGCGCTGTAGGGGATCGGGTTGTAGGCGGTGTCGACCTTGGTGCAGCCGTGCCACGAGTAGGTCGGCGACGGGTAGCCGAGGAAGTAGCCGGCGTCCTGCGTCGGCTTGCGACGCTTGTCGTTCTCTCGGTTGACTGCGCCAACTGCTGCGGCGGGTACCGCCACAGAAACGAGGGCTGCGATGGCAAGAGCGCGACGGCCGGTCATGGGCCGCAGACTACAGGCGGCTAGGCCGGCTCGAATGCGCTTGCTGCGTCTTCCGCGCTGATCTGACCGCGCAGAATTCGCGCGAGCTCGGAGAGCGACGGGTAGCCGGTCGCCGAGATCGCCGAGATCGCCGCTTCGACGTCGTACGAGGTGCGGCGGTGCTCAGGGCCGCTCTCTGTGAGCGCCAGCCAGTAGGCGCCTGGCGCACCTTCGTAAGGCATTCCGACGCTCCCGGCGTTGACCCAAATGCGTCCGGGGCCGGCCGGGCTCGTGAACTGGTGGTGCACGTGGCCGCCGACGATCACCGGCGCAGCCGCCTCACGGGCGGCGCGCTCAACGCGCTCGCGCGGGCTCTTCATCGTCACTACGAACTCGTCCGAGGCAGGGGAGCCGTGGCACACCAGCGCGCCGCCCACGGTGACCGTCGGGCGGAACGCATCGAGCATGTCCCGGTGCATCTCGGTGATGCGTGTCGCGGCGAACTGGTCGATCGGGTGGGCGTCGTCCTCGGGGGCCATGCCCGCCTTGCGCGTGTCGAACGCGGCGATTACGCCGCGATCGGTGTTGCCCATCACGTAGTCGACGTCGATGTGCGAGGAGGCGAGCAGCTCGATGCACTCGGCGGGCATCGGGCCGGAGGCGAGGTCGCCGGCGCTCACGATCGACTCGAATCCCTCTGCGGCGATGTCTGCGAGCACGGCCTGGAGTGCCGGCAGGTTGCCGTGCACGTCTGAGATGACCGCGACTGCCACCTCAGCGCTCCCGCTTGGGTGCGAAGGCGCTGCCCTCGCGGCTCATAGCCTTCTCAAGGGCAGGGCCGGCGACGGTGTCCGCAACCGCCACTGCGGTTACAAACGCCGGTTCGACACGACCCGAGTTGCCTGCGGCAGCACGGAACACGAGGCCCGCGGCCTCGTCGGCGCTCAGAGAAGGCACGCCGCGGTACTCGGCCTGAGCCGGAGCGATCATCGGGGTACGCACGAGCGGAATGTGCACCGAAGTGACGGACACGCCGGTGCCGGTCAGGTCGAGGTTGGCGTTGCGGCCGAACGCATCGATCGCGGCCTTCGACGCGGTGTAGGCGGCAAACAGCGGCGACGGGGCTCGCGTGCCCCACGTCGAGACGTTGACGATGCGCCCGCTGCCTGCCTCGACCATCGACGGAAGCACGGCGAGCGACAGCGCGACGGGGCCGAAGTAGTTGATCGCCATCGTGCGCTCGAAGTCGTGGAAGCGATCGAACGAGTCGAGCACCGAGCGGCGGATCGAGTGGCCGGCGTTGTTGACCACGACTGCGATCGGGCCGTGTTCGGCGACGATCTGCTCACCGAGCTTTGCGACTGCTGCCGAGTCTGAGAGGTCGCAGGTGATCGGCGTGGCGCTGCCACCGTCGGCTGCGATCGCGCCAGCAACCCGCTCGAGCTCTTCGAGCCGGCGCGCGACTATCACCACGTGTGCTCCGGCCTTCGCGAAACGGTGAGCAGTCGCCTCCCCGATTCCCGATGACGCCCCGGTGACTACGACGGTCTTGCCGGAGAGGTCCGGGTCGCGCTCTCGGCCGAGCAGTGCACGCACGGCGCGGTGCGGTGCCTCGATCGGCCTGCTCAGCCCGAGCTTGGCGATCGCGTCGGTCGCGGCCAGGGCGCGGCGCCGAAGGGGGCGGGTCGGGTCAGCCATTAGATCCTCCGGGGAGCGTTGCGGTGACGAGCTGGAACATGCCGTGGACCTCGCGGCGTACGTCGGTAAGTCCGAGCAGCACCAGCCTGTCGCGCAGCTCCTCGGAGTCGAACATCTTGATCCCCGACACCTTCGTGTTGAGCGTCAGCAGGGGCTGCACCGCGTCGGGCCCGCGCCTGCAGCTCGCCATTAGCGCCACCGCGCCGCCCGGCCGCAGCACGCGAACCAGCTCGGCGATCACCTTGTACGGCTCGTCCATCAGGTACAGGGCAGCAAGGCAAGTGACTGCGTCGAACGTGTCGTCGGCGAACGGCAGCGCCGCGGCGTCGCCCAGCACGTAGTCGATCCGCGAGTCTGTGGTGTCAGAAACTGCCTGCCGCAGCATCGCGGGGGAGGCGTCGAACCCGATCACCCGGCCCGACTCGCCGAGGCTGTCGGCGATCGGCCGAGTCGTGTTGCCAGGCCCACAGGCCACGTCCAAGACGCACGCCGCCGGGCCGAGATCGAGCGACGCGGCAACCGTGCGCGGATCGATCCGGTCGAGCCTGCCGCCTGCCATCACACCGAACAGCACCGGCCGCCAGAGCCGCTCGTAGATCCTCGGCACGATCGTCGACTGCATCGCCTGCTGCCCGAGCGTGAGCGCCACATCAGGGGCACCGGAGGGGTCTACGAGGTAGCCGTCGGCGGAACGCGAAAACTCCGAAAGGTCGAGCGGTGCGGAGGCTGCTTGAGCGGGCGACATCGGGGAGGAAAAGCTACACGTGCAAAGATGGGCGGGTAACGCCAACAGCTACAAGGACCGGATCGTGAATCAGGATCAGCTCGAAAAGATCGCCAACGGCAGCGGATTCATCGCAGCCCTCGACCAGAGCGGCGGCTCCACGCCGAAGGCTCTGCGCCTCTACGGAGTCGAAGAGGACGAGTACAACGGCGAGGATCAGATGTTCGACCTGATCCACCAGATGCGCAGCCGCATCATCACCAGCCCGTCCTTCAACGGCGACCGGGTGCTCGGCGCGATCCTGTTCGAGCAGACGATGGACCGTCAGATCGACGGCATCGACACCGGCGACTACCTCTGGCAGCAGAAGCAGGTCGTCCCGTTCCTCAAGGTCGACAAGGGCCTCGCTGACGAGGAGAACGGCGCACAGGTCATGAAGCCGATCGGCGGCCTCGACCAGCTGCTCGCACGCGCTCGCGAGAAGAACATCTTCGGCACCAAGATGCGCTCGGTCATCAAGCTCGCCAACCAGGCAGGCGTCGACGCCGTGGTCGATCAGCAGTTCGAGATCGGCAAGCAGATCCTGGCCGCTGGCCTCGTGCCGATCATCGAGCCCGAGATCGACATCAACAGCCCCGAGAAGGCTGAGGCCGAAGCGCTGCTGCGCGACGCCATCACCGCCCAGCTCGACGCGCTGCCCGAGGGCCAGCAGGTGATGCTCAAACTGACGCTGCCCGAGGAAGACGGCTTCTACCAGTCGCTCGTCGACCACCCGGCAATCGTGCGCGTCGTCGCCCTGTCCGGCGGCTACTCGCGCGAGGAGGCCAACGCACGGCTCTCCCGCAACCCGGGCGTCATCGCCAGCTTCTCCCGTGCGCTCACCGAAGGCCTGTCGGCCAAGCAGAGCGACGCGGAGTTCGACGCGACGCTCAACGAGTCGGTCGGCTCAATCGCCGCTGCCTCCGCTGGCGTGGCGGCAGGCAGCTAGCTGTCAGCCTCAGTCGCACTCGGCCTGGCGCTCGCGCTCGTCTGCGCGATCGTCGGGCTGCTCGGCTTCTTGTACAAGGAGCGAGGCGCGCAGGGCTCGCCCGCGGTCTCGCTCCGCCATCCGGTTGCGTCCACCTGGGCGCTGTTTCAGAACCGCTGGTGGACGATCGGCATCATCGTCGCGGTCCTGGCGTGGGTGTTTCACGTCGCCGCGCTCGCGCTCGCACCGATCAGCCTCGTGCAGGCAACGATCGCAGGCGGACTCGTCCTGCTCACGCCCTTGGCTGACCGACTCTTCGGACACGACGTAGGGGAACGTGAGTGGATCGGAGTGGGCATGGTCGCCATCGGCCTGCTGATGCTCGTGTTCACGCTCAGCGGCACAGCCGAGGACGCGCACGATGAGTTCACCGAAAGCACGCTCTGGCTCTACGTGGGCGGCGCGACGGTGCTTGCCGTGCTGGCCTGCGCGGCGGTCGTTGCCGGACCGCGCTGGGCCGGGCTCGGCCTCGGCATCAGCTGCGGGCTCATGTGGGGCGCGAGCGACGTCACGATCAAAGCAGCCACTTCGCTGCTCGACGACAAGGGCGTGCTGATCCTCCTCACGCCCGAGGCGGTGATCATCGCCGTGCTCTCGCTCGTCGGGTTCATCATCGGTGCGCGCTCGCTGCAGCTCGGCCCTGCGGTGGCGGTCATCGCAGCGACCACAGCGGCCGCGAACGTGCTGACGATCGCATCGGGCTCGATCGTGTTCGGCGAGCCGCTGCCCGACAACGGGCTCGCGCTCGCCGGCCGGATGCTCGGCTTTGGGCTCGTGATCAGCGGCGCCGTGCTGACGCCGTCGCCTCAGGTTGACGGCGAACCAGAGTCAGGCTGAGTCGCGCCCGGCTGCCAAAGCGGCTCGCTGCCGACGTTGGCGGTACGGCTGAGGATGAACAGCAGGTCCGAGAGCCTGTTGAGGTAGCGCACAACCTCGGGGCTGCCGTCCTCGACGAGGATCGATCGGCGCTCCGCGCGGCGGCACACGGTGCGTGCCACGTGCAAATGGGCGGCGGCCGGGGTGCCGCCCGGGAGCACGAACGAGCGCAGCGGCTCGAGCTCGGCGTTGAAGCGGTCGCAGTCGGCCTC
>CAZLKZ010000023.1:8826-13618 GCA_964560235.1 uncultured Conexibacter sp.
GCACGAACGAGCGCAGCGGCTCGAGCTCGGCGTTGAAGCGGTCGCAGTCGGCCTCAAGCGCGGTCACGTAGGCCTCGGTGACCCGGAGGCGTTCGCGGTCGCCGCCGTGTGGCACCGCCAGGTCGGCGCCGACATCGAAGAGCTCGTTCTGTACGCGGGCAACGACGTCGCGAATCGGATCGGTCAGAGCACCCACGGAGATCGCGAGGCCGAGCAGCGCGTTCAGCTCGTCTACGTCACCGTACGCCTCGATGCGCGGGTGCGTCTTGGGCACGCGGCTCATATCGCCGAGGTGGGTCTCACCACTGTCGCCGAGCTTGGTGTAGATGCGGGTGAGGTTCACGGTCATCGCGAGAACGCAGGCTACCGGGATACGCGCTAGCTTCTGCTCGCCTCGTCGGTAGCAGTGACGCCGCTGGCGGGCATGACAATCGAACGGTCGTGGCGTAGGGAAGTCCGGTTCAAAGCCGGCGCGGACCCGCCACTGTGAGTGCAAGTCTCGCTCAGCGAGACAACCACCCCGCATCAACGCCACTGGAGCAGTCCGGGAAGGCGCGGGGAGGGAGCACAAGCCAGGAAACCTCACCTCGACCGCTAACCCCACGCCTTCGCGGAAAGAGGTGGCAGGAATGAGAAACAAGGTCCTTGGACTCGCAGCAGGAGTCCTGATTGCAGCAGTGACAGCACCGACGGCGCTCGCCGCCGACGTGACAGTGCGTGTCGAAGGCGCCACGACAACGCTCGTGCCCCGCGCGGTAGTGACCGTGCCGACTTCAGCCGTCAAGCCCGACGGTACGAACGCTTGCGCAGGCGGTTCGGCAGGCGCGGCACTTTGGGCAGCTACCTCCGGCGGATGGTCGGGCACGTACTACCCGAGCTTCAGCAGCTACAGCGTCGACACGATCAAGGGCGAGACACCGGCCGGTCCGCCCGACTACGCGAACTTCTGGGAGTTCTGGATCAACGGCAAGTCGGCTTCACTCGGGATGTGCGACGTACCCGTGCAGCAGGGCGACGAGATCCTGATGATCGTGCAGCGCTGCGAGAGCAGCGGGCCGCCGAACTACGAGTGCCTGAACGCGCCGAACCTGCCGCTGAAGCTCACAGTGCCGGCCGTAGCGACGCTCGGCCAGGCCGTGACCGCGACAGTGCAGACCAACGCCAGCTCCGGCACGCTCACGCCGACGAGCGGCGCATCGGTGACCGGCGGCGATCTGGTTGCTACGACCGGCGCTGACGGCCGCGCACAGCTCACGTTCTCCACCCGCGGGGTCAAGACCGTCGCGGCCACCGCGGTATCGGGCGTGCGCGACAGCCGGCAGGTCTGCGTCACCGACGGAGCCGACGGCTACTGCGGCACGACCGCCGCGCCGGGCGTCACCCCGCCCGATCCGAGCGTCAGCGGCGCGGACGTGATCGGGGCGAAGTGCATCAGCAACGGCCACGACGGCCTCTGCGGTACTGCAGACAAGACACCGCCCTTCCCGAAGCTCGGCGGGCCGGTCAACGGCAAGCGCTACAAGCCGGGCAAGGCACCCCGCACCCTGAGCGGATCGGTCAAGCAGACCGACGGGTCCGGTGTCGCCAAGGTCGAGCTGCGGCTCACGCGCAAGAGCGGCAAAGCGTGCTCCACGTACGACGGGGCCTCCGAGCGCTTCGTGAAGCTCAAGCGGTGCGGCGCGCAGCGAGGCAAGTGGTTCAAGGTCGGCGACCGTGAGACCTGGACCTACCTGCTGCCCGGCGCACTTGGCAAGGGCCGCTACGTGCTCGACCTGCGCGTTACAGACAAGTCAGGCAACGTGAGCAGTCTCGTAAGAGGATCGACACGAAATGTTTTCCAGATTGGCTAAGCACCTCTCAGTCCTCGCCGTCCTGCTGGCCGCGTTCGTCGCGGCCAGCTGCGGCGTGGGTGCCGGGGAGTCTTCGGACGGGGTGCAGCTCCGTGTGACGAGCGACTTCGGCAAGAACGTCATCGCCGACGAGACCGATTTGAAGACCTCCGGCGAGGAAACGGTGATGCGCCTGCTTCAGCGCAACGTCGACGGGGTCAAGACCCGCTTCGGCGGCGCGTTCGTGCAGGAGATCGAGGGCGTGGCTGGCGGCGAGCGCAACGGGCAGTCGGTGGACTGGCTGTTCTACGTCAACGGCTTCATCGCCGACAAGGGAGCAGCGTCGATCAAGCTCCACGCCGGCGACAGGGTCTGGTGGGACAACCACAACTGGGAGACCACCGACCGGATCCCCGCCGTGGTTGGCAGCTTTCCCGAGCCGTTCCTGAGCGGTATCAACGGACGCAAGCATCCGGTACGGATCGAGTGCGGTACCGACGAGGCCACCTGCAAGGACGCCCAGTCTCAGTTCACAGACCTCGGCGTGCTCGCCTCGCTCGGCGCTGTCAGCCGTAGCTTCACCAAGCAGACGCTGCGCGTACTCGTGGGCACCTGGGACGAGGTCGGCGGCGACCCGTTCTCTGCGCCGATCGGCAAGGGACCGAAGGCGAGCGGTGTGTTCGCACGGTTCACCGACAACGGCCGCACCCTTGTAACGCTCGACGAGCGTGGTAAGGAGGTCCGCAGGCTCGGTCCGGGCACCGGACTGATCGCTGCGACAGCCCCTCCCGGGATCGAAGAGGTGCAGTCCGGCACGGTCCGCAAGGACCCGATCTGGGTCGTGACCGGCACCGACGATGCTGGCGTCAAGGCAGCGATCGCCGCGCTCGACGAGGGCGCCCTGGCGGGACGCTTCGCCGCAGCGATCGTCGGCGGCAAGCCGGTCTCGCTGCCCGAACCAGCCAACTAGGCCGATGCTGTACCGCCAGCGAGCCACACCGCTGCACGCGACCAGGGCCGCCGTCGGCACGCTCTGGTGCGTGGCGCTGATGTTCGCTGTGCTGCTCGCAACGAGCCCGATCGTGCTGATGGCGGGGATCGCGGCGGGCCTCGTTGCCGGCCGGCTCGCGGGAGCGGGGAGGCAGGTGCTGCTGGTCGCCGCGTTCATGGTGCCGTGGGCGATCGCGTTCGCGCTGATCAACGCGGTCGTCGCAAGGCAAGGCCTGACAGTGGTGTTCCGGCTCGGAGACCTCGGGCCGTTCGGGCAGGGCGACGTGACGCTGGAGGCGCTCGCGTACGGGGCGCTCTTCGGCCTGCGGCTCGTAGCGCTCGTGATTCCCTCGGCGCTGTTCGCGGTTGCGGTCAACCCCGACGAGCTGCTCAGGCTCGCCGGGCGTGTCTCTCTGCGCAGCGCGCTCGGCGCGACGATGGCAACTCGGCTCGTGCCGACGCTTGCCGCGGACGCGAAGCGGCTTGACGAGGCTCGTAGGTGTCGTGCGGTGACGCCCCGTGGAGGGCGCGCGATCGTGGTCAAGGCTGTGACCGCGGGAGCCCTTGACCGTGCGCTCGACGTTGCGGCGACGCTCGAGGTGCGCGGCTTCTCCACTGAGGCTGCGCGCCGGCGGCGTGGAGTGCGCAAGCCCTGGTCGCGCCAGGACATCGCCTTCGCAGCCTCGGCCGTTGCGATGCTCGCGTTCACGGTCGCGACGCAGGTCACCGGCTTCGCGACGTTCGAGACCTACCCGCAATTCGCTGGGTCGGCGACAGAAGGGCTTGTAGGTGGCGCGGGGCTTGCCGTGCTCGCGCTCGTGCCGTTTCTCGCTCGCCGAGGGGTGGTTCGATGACCCTCCTTCAGTTCGAGGACGCCACGTACACCTACCCGGGAGCACCGCGGCCGGCGCTCGACCGCGTGAGCGTGGCGATCGGGGCCGGGGAGTTCGTTGTGCTGGCGGGTGGGTCGGCGTCGGGCAAGTCAACGCTGCTGCGCACGGCCGCAGGGCTCGTACCGCACTACTACGGCGGTGAGTTCGGAGGCGAGGTGACGGTGGCCGGGCTCAGCGTTCGCGAGCACGGTCCCGCGGAGATCTCGGCGCACGCCGGCACCCTTACCCAGGACCCCGAGACGCAGGTGATCCTCACCACGGTCCGGGGCGAGATCGCCTTCCCGCTCGAGAACGCCGGGCTGTCTCCTTCGGAGGTCGCGCGCGGGGTGGAGGAGGTAGCGCTGGCGCTCGGCATCGCCCACCTGCTCGATCGCTCGACCTCTGAGCTCTCCGGTGGCGAACTGCAGCGTGTGGCGCTAGCCGCGGCGATCGGCCCGCGTCCAGAGTTGCTGCTCCTCGACGAGCCGACCTCCCAGCTCGATCCGGTTGCCGGTGACGAGCTGATCTGGCTGCTGCGTCGGCTCAACGAGGAGTGGGGCACGACAGTGCTGCTCGCCGAGCACCGGCTCGAGCGCTGCATGGCAGCCGCCGACAGGGTCATCGCGATGGAGGCCGGCGCGATCGTGTGCGACGCCTCGCCCCAGGCTTTTCTCCAATGGGCGGGCGAGAATGCGCCGCCGCTGCAGACCCCGGTCGCCGCGATGTGGCGCGCCGCGGGAGCAGGCGCGCCGCCGGTCGGCGTCAAGGACGCCCGATCGCGGATGCCTTCACTGGCGGCCACAGGCGAGAGCCCCCGCCGGGCCCTCTCGCAGGGTGGCGAAGAGCGGCTCGTGGCCAAGCGGGTCTGGCACGAGTTCCGCGACGGACCGACCCCGCTGCGCGGGCTCGACCTGACCGTGCGCGCCGGGGAGCGCGTGGCAATCATGGGCCGCAACGGCGCTGGCAAGTCGACGCTGCTGCGTCACGCCGCGTCGCTGCAGCAGCCGACGCGAGGCAAGATCAGTGCCACCGGGCGCGTGGCGCTGCTGCTCCAGGACCCGAACGCATACCTCCTGCACGAGCGTGTCGGCGACGAGGCCT
>CAZLKZ010000023.1:13718-18779 GCA_964560235.1 uncultured Conexibacter sp.
CTGCTCCAGGACCCGAACGCATACCTCCTGCACGAGCGTGTCGGCGACGAGGCCTCAAGCAAAGCACTCGCGGAGGTCGGCCTCGCCGGGCTCGAGGATCGGCACCCGTCGACGCTGTCGGGAGGCCAGCGCCAGCGGCTCGCTTTGGCGATCGTGCTCGACGGACCGGAGCGGCCCGCCGTGCTCGCGCTCGACGAGCCCACGCGCGGGATGGATCGCGCCGACAAGGCGGTGCTCGCAAAGCAGATCGAAGCGCTGGCGGCCGAGGGCGTCGCGGTGCTGGTTGCCACACACGATCCGGAGTTCGCGGCGACGTGCTGCACCCGCGTCGTGCTGCTGGCCGATGGTGCGGTCATCGCCGACGGTGAAGTGCACGACGTGCTCGCAGGCGGTTGGTATTTCGCTACCGAGGTGGCACGCCTCACCGGCGGGGCCGCACTGCTGCCCGATGAGGGAGCGGCGCTCCTCAGGCCGGCGTTGGAGAAAGCGACGGCAAGCGAAGGAGCCGCGCCCGTATGAGCTGGCAGCTCGCCGCACTAGTCGTGCTCAGCGCGGTGCTCGCTGCCGGATTTGCCTGGTACGAGCAGAGCCGCCCTTCGCCGAAGCTGCTCGCGATGGTCGCGACCCTCGCGGCGCTCGCAGCGCTCGGCCGGATCGCGTTCGCGCCGCTGCCGAGCGTCAAGCCGACGACGGACATCGTGTTCCTCGCTGGCTTCGTGCTGGGTGGCGCGCCCGGATTCGCGGTCGGAGCGATCGCGGCCCTCAGCTCCAACCTCGTGTTCGGTCAGGGCCCGTGGACCCCTTGGCAGATGTTCGCGTGGGGCCTCGTCGGCGTGATCGGCGCCGGCTGGGCGCGGCTGCTCGGAGGGCGCCTGCCACGCGTTGCCACTGCGGCACTGCTTGCGGCGTGCGGCCTCCTCTTTGGCCTGATCATGAACGGCTCGCACCTGATCGCCCTGAGCGAGCCCCCAACGGGGTCCCAGCTGCTGGCCGTACAACTCTCCTCGTTGCCGTTCGACATCGCGCACGCGGCCGGCAACGTCGTCTTCTTCCTCGCATTCGGGCCCGCGCTCGCTCGAATGCTCCTTCGTTTCCGCGACCGGCTCGAAGTGAGCTGGACAGCGCCCGCACCCCAACCGACCAGGACCACCTCATGAAGCTGCTGACCCCGCTGATCCTCATGCTCGCCCTCGGCGCGCTGTTCGCCAGCAACGCGCAAGCGGTCGACCGCGGCGCCGCCCGCGGCGCCGAGTGGCTGCGCACGCACGCGCCACGCAGCTCGGACGGAGCTGCGGCGGATGCCCTCGTCGCGCTGCGGGCGGGCGGGCGGCTTAGCGGCGCCGACGCGCGAGCGCGTGCCGCCGCCCTCCGAAGCGGCGCCCGTCGCTACGCGAGGACGCCAGGGGCCTACGCGAAGATCATCCTGGCGCTGCGTGCGTCAAAGGTCGGCAACCCTCGGTGTGCCGGACGCCTGGACCTGCTTGCAGGCATGAACAGCAAGGGGCGGGGCGGCAGGTACTCGGGGAACGTGTACGACCAGTCGCTCGCGATGCTCGCGGCCCGTGTGCTCCGCGCAGGTCCATCCCAGGCATCCGTGCGCGTACTGATGAAGGCACGAGGAAGCGGCGGCTGGAACCTGCGCATGACGCGCGACTCAGGCAGCGACAGCGTGTCGAGCACCGCCACAGCGATCATCGCCCTGCGCGCCGCTGGGGTCAGCGCGGGCAACGGCACGCTCCGCTCCGCCTACCGCTGGATGCTTGCCCGCCGGACCGCCAGCGGCGGCTTCACCGAGGAAGGAGGCCGCGCGCAAGCCAACGCGACCGCCCTTGCGATCCGCGCCTCGCTCGCCATGGGCTACCGCGATCCGCGGGCCACGCGAGCACTGCGCTCGCTGCAGGCAGGCGACGGTTCCTTCCTGTTCAGCCGCGTCGACGGCGGTAGCCGGCTGCTCGCGACAAACGACGCTGTCCTCGCCCTCGCGGGCCGCACGCTGCCGGTCGGCGGCCTCAAGGGCACCCCACGTGCGTGCACCTGATCACAGCGACATGACGACTGTTCCTCACCGTCCTATAACGTCCGCCGCCGCATGAAGATCGGGGTAGTCAAAGAAGTCATCCCCGACGAGCGCCGCGTTGCGCTCGTCCCGGACACCGTCAAGCGGTTGACCGGTAAGGGCCATGAGGTGATCGTCGAGTCAGGGGCCGGCGCAGCTGCGCTCGTTCCTGACGAGCTGTTCACCGAAGCCGGAGCCACCATCGGTGACCCTTGGGGCGCCGACGTGGTGGTCAAGGTCGCGCCGCCGACCGACGCCGAGCTGCCCAAGCTCAGCTCGGGAAGCACGCTGATCGGCTTCCTCAACCCGCGTGGCAACCCGGAAGGGCTGCAGGCGATCGCTGGCACAGGTGCCACCGCGTTCGCGATCGAGGCCGTGCCGCGAATCTCGCGCGCCCAGTCGATGGACGGACTGTCCTCTCAGTCCAACGTTTCCGGCTACAAGGCCGTGCTGCTCGCAGCAGAGCACTCCACCCGCTTCTTCCCGATGCTCACGACCGCCGCAGGCACGATCCCGCCCGCGAAGGTGCTCGTGCTCGGCATCGGTGTCGCCGGCCTGCAGGCCCTTGCGACTGCCAAGCGCCTCGGTGCCCGCACCACCGGCTACGACGTGCGCCCCGAGACCGCTGAGCAGGTCGAGTCACTCGGCGCGACCTGGCTCGACCTCGGCATCGAGGCAGCAGGCGAGGGTGGCTACGCCCGCGAGCTCACCGAAGAGGAGCGCGCTGAGCAGCAGCGGCAGCTCACCGAGGCGACCAAGGGCTTCGACATCGTCATCACCACCGCACTTGTTCCGGGACGCCCGGCGCCGCGGCTCGTGACCGCCGAAGCGGTACAGGGCATGGCGCCCGGCTCGGTGATCGTCGACCTCGCTGGCGAGACAGGCGGCAACTGCGAGCTCACCGAGCCCGGCCACACCGTCGTCAAGCACAACGTCACGATCGTCAGCCCGCTCAACCTGCCCGCGACGATGCCCGAGCACGCAAGCTCGCTGTACTCGCGCAACCTGCTCGCGCTGATCGAGCTGATGGCCGACGACGAGTCCGGCACATTCGCCCCGGACTTCGAGGACGAGATCGTCGCCGGCGCCTGCGTAGTCAAGAACGGAGAAGTCCAGTCATGAGCCTCATCCTGGCCGCTGCCGAAGGCGGCACCTCACAGCTCGTAACCAACCTGTCGATCCTCGTGCTCGCTGGCTTCGTCGGCTACGCCGTCATCTCCAAGGTGCCGAACACGCTGCACACGCCGCTGATGTCCGGCACCAACGCCATCCACGGCATCGTCGTGCTCGGTGGCCTGCTGCTCCTTGCCGAAGGCCAGAGCGACAGCACCGGCACCAAGATCATCCTGCTGATCGCGGTGATCTTCGGAACCATCAACGTCATCGGTGGCTTCTTCGTCACCGACCGCATGCTTGGCATGTTCAAGACAAAGCCGGGCGAGAAGAAGGAGGAGCAGGCATGATCGCCTCCAGCTTCCTGTTTGACGAGAACTTCAAGTCCGTTCTCTACATCGTTGCGTTCTCGCTGTTCATCTACGGCCTCTCGGGCCTGACCGGCCCCAAGACCGCCGTTCGCGGCAACCGCATCGCGGCTGTCGGTATGGCGATCGCGGTCATCGCGACCCTGCTCGTCGATCCGTTCTCGAACGTATGGCTGATCATCATCGGAGTCGTCGTCGGCACGGCCATCGGCGTCCCATCGGCGATGAGTGTGAAGATGACCGCGATGCCGCAGATGGTCGCGCTGTTCAACGGCGTCGGCGGCGGCGCGGTCGCGCTGATCGCATGGGCTGAGTTCCGCGAGTCCGGCGGGTTCGCCGACACCGTCACCTACGTGACCCTGTTCTCGGTCTTCTCAGCGATCATCGGCTCGGTCTCCTTCTGGGGCTCGAACGTGGCGTTCGCCAAGCTCCAAGAGCTGGTTGACGGCAAGCCGCGCACGCTCGGCGTGCTGCAGCTGCCCGTCAGCGCACTTGTGCTCGGCGGCGCGATCGCCTGCGCAATCGCGATCATCGCCGGTGAGACCAGCGAGACGCTGATGTACGGCCTGCTCGTGCTGTCGGCCATCTTCGGCCTGCTGCTCGTGTTCCCGATCGGCGGCGCGGACATGCCCGTCGTGATCTCGCTGCTGAACGCGTTCACCGGCCTGTCGGCTGCGGCCGCTGGTATCGCGCTCGACAACACCGCGCTGATCGTCGCGGGCATGATCGTCGGCGCGTCCGGCACGATCCTCACCCAGCAGATGGCTGTCGCGATGAACCGCTCGATCGCCTCGGTGATCGCCGGCGGGTTCGGTGGCGGTGGCGGCGAAGGCGACGGGGGAGCGGCCGGTGTCGCCGGCGGCACCGTGCGCGCAACCTCTGCGTCCGACGTGGCGATCCAGATGGCTTACGCCAACCAGGTCGTCGTTGTGCCCGGTTACGGCATGGCCGTCTCCCAGGCCCAGCACGCCGTCCGCGAGATGGCAAAGCTGCTCGAGGAGAAGGGCGTCGCGGTCAAGTACGCGATCCACCCTGTGGCTGGGCGCATGCCAGGCCACATGAACGTGCTGCTGGCCGAGGCCGACGTGCCGTACGACCAGCTCAAGGAGATGGACGACATCAACGGCGAGTTCAGCCGCACCGATGTGTCGATCGTCATCGGCGCTAACGACGTGACCAACCCCGACGCACGCACGAACTCCGCATCGCCGATCTACGGCATGCCGATCCTCAACGTCGACGACTCGGGCTCGATCATCGTGCTCAAGCGCTCGATGAACGCTGGCTACGCCGGTATCGACAACCCGTTGTTCGTGAACCCGAAGACCTCGATGCTCTTCGGTGACGCGAAGGGCAGCGTCGCCGAGATCACTGAGGAACTGAAGGCTCTGTAGGTCAGGGTCGCCTCGCGGCGACCCTGAGCGCGGCCCGCGCCCCGGCAGCTGGCGGGGCCCGGTCGCTGTGTCCGATTCGCGCCACTTCGTGACGCCAATGGGACACAACGCGCGGCGTACCGGCGGCGCG
>CAZLKZ010000023.1:18879-30828 GCA_964560235.1 uncultured Conexibacter sp.
ACGACCAAGAAGACAACGGCCAAGAAGAAGGCGACGATCGTCGCGGCGCCGCTGCCGAAGTTCACGGTTACAGACACCACACCGGTGCTGCCGCCCTCGGAGATCCTTCCGCCGTCTCCCGCTACGCCGATCGACCCGAACCCACCGGCGCCGGTCGATCCCGAGACGCCCGTCAGCGGCGGCGTCACGCAGACCGTCGAGGGCAACCTCACGGCGGCGCAGGCAGAGCGCCTGCTCTGGCGAGCCGGCTTCGGCCCGCGCCCGGGACAGGTGGCAGCCTTCACCGGCAAGGACGTGGGCGACGCGATCCGCGAGCTGACCCGGCCGACGACCGTCACGCTCACCGGCCCAGCACCGCGTCAGGAGAACGGCCTGCCGCTGTTCCCGCTCGACATGTGGGGCCACGACCACTGCGTGTGGCTCGACCGGATGGTCCGCTGCGACCAGCCGCTGACCGAGCGCATGGCGCTCATCTTCCATGACTGGTTTGCGACCTCTCGCGGCATCGTCAGTGCCTACCACGGCCAGAACCAGATCCAGACGATCCGCAACAAGTGCTTCGGCACCTTCGACGATCTCCTCACGGAGATGACGAAGGACCCGGCCATGCTCGTGTGGCTCAACGGGATCAGCAACACCAAGTGGGCACCGAACGAGAACTACGCGCGTGAGGTCATGGAGCTGTTCACGCTCGGCGCAGAGCGCGGTGCGTACACCGAGACCGACATCCGAGAGGCCGCCAAGGCACTGACCGGCTGGCGCGCGGACTGGGACAACGTCTTCTCCTACGACTGGCGCAACTTCCGCTACGACGCGAACCGGCACACGACCGGCAACAAGACGATCTTCGGCAAGACCGGCGACTACGGCTGGCAGGACGTTGTGCGCCTGTGCGTGGAGCACCCGCTGCACGCGTCTTTCTTCTGCACCAAGCTCTGGTCCTACTTCGTCCCCTCCACGCCGGACGACGAGACCCTCGCGCGCCTTTGCGGCATCTACGTGAACTCAGGGCGCCAGATCCGCCCTGTGGTGGAGGCGATCCTCCAGCACCCCGAGTGCCTCAACGGACCCCGCATGGTGCTGCCCCCGGTCGTTTACGCAGCCGGACTGCTGCGTGCGACCGGCGGCGCGATCAAGACAGACAACTGGGCCTACCTGTGCGACATGGCGGGCCAGCGCCTCTACTGGCCGCCGAACGTATCCGGCTGGAACGACCGGCGCTGGCTCGACAGCTCCACGCTGCGTGGCCGCTGGCACATTGCCCGAGAGGTGCTCGCGCCCAAGTACGTAGACCCGTGGCCGACCGGTGGGTCCAACTACGACCCGCAGGAGACCAACATCCTCGCTCTCCAGCGTGCGCTTGAGACTCTCGACAACCCGTCGATCACTGAGGCAACACGTACCGAGCTCTCCAACTGCTCGGCGTCGATCGGCGCGCAGATCACTGCGACCTGGCAGCGGTCGCCCTATCGGGCGATGCGCCAGAACGCGCTGCGCATGCTGATCGCCACATCGCCCGACTGCCAGACCCGCTAACCGGAGCCCACCGCCATGAGTAGCTGCAAGAGCTGTAACGACTTCGCCAACGCCCGCCGCAAGAGCGAGAACATGGTCAGCGCGATCGCGGGGGAGGGCCTGCCGTCGATCGAGCCGGGCATGCCGAACCCCGCGGGCACCGGACTCGACCGCCGCCAGTTCATGCTGCGTGCCGGCGGGATGGCGATGTCGGTGTACGGGGCCTCCAAGCTCGGTATCGGAGCGTTTGAAGAGGGAATCGCGCACGCAGCAGGTGCACCGAGCAACACCGTGCTCGTCAGCGTGTTCCTGCCTGGCGGCGCCGACGCCCTGTCGATCCTCGCGCCGACCACCGACCCGATCTACCAGGCAAAACGGCCCAACCTCAAGCTGGTCGTCAACAACTCGCACGTGTTCGCAGACGATCCGCGCCTGCAGTGGCATCCCTCGGCGCTCGGCCTCAAGACGCTGCACGAGGCCGGCAAGGTCGCGGTGTTCCCGTCGATCGGCTACAGCCACCCCGACCAATCGCACTTCACGAGCCGCCACTACTGGGAGGTCGGCGCACTCGACGCCAACGCAAACGTTGGCTGGCTCGGCCGCTTCCTCGATCAGGAGGGCACCGACGACAACCCGCTCCAGGGGCTCTCGCTCGGCAACTACCTCGCACCGGCGCTAGCGGCAGAGCGCGTGCCGACCGCCTCGGTCAACAACCCGACCGCCTACGACTTCTGGGCCAACGGCATCGGCGACCCCGTGAGCTCGGTGATGTACGAAACGTTCGGCAAGTTGGGCCTGCCGGCGACCAACGATCCCGACCTGCGCACAGCGCGTCGTGCTGCCCGGCAGACCGACGGCGTACGCCGGTCGATGGCCTCGCTGGTCGGCGCGACCGTGTCATCCGGTGTCACCTACCCGACCTCCAGCGATGGTTTCCCGACGCGCCTTGCCGCGGTCGCGCAGATGCTGAGCCTCGGGATGCCGCTGCGCTGCGTATCGATCGAGGCCGCTGGCGGCTACGACACGCACTCCGACCAGGCTGCGGGGTTCACACGCGACCTCAAGCTCACGGTCGACACTCTTGTCGCGTTCCAGGCCGACCTGGAGGCACGCGGTTTGGCGGACCGTGTCGTCATTCAGGTCTGGTCAGAGTTCGGCCGCAGGGTCGAGCAGAACGGCAACAGCGATTCCGGCAGTGGCACCGACCATGGCGCTGCCGGAGTCGCATTCTTGATCGGCACCAAAGTGCGCCGGCAGCTCGTGGGCGAGTGGTCGGGTCTCAACACGCTCGACGCGGGCGGCAACATGCTGCACACGAGCGACTTCCGTGTGATGTACGCCGCTCTAGTCGATCAGTGGCTCGGCGGTGACGCTGCTGCGGTGATCCCTGGGGCAGACTCGATGGTCCTGCCCACGCTGATCGCTGCCTAGCTACGCCTCGTGGGCGGGCCGGTAGGCCGGGTCGTCTTCGTGTGCCTTGTAGAACGCAACTAGCGCGGGCACGTACTCAGGCAGGTGCGGGCACCGCAGTCCGGCCTTGCCCAGCACCTGGGTCGCGTTGGTGACGTCGAAGACAACCTGGTGGTTGAGGTAGCGCAGGCTCTCTGCGGGCACACCGTTGAACCACCGGCGCACGAACTTCGACCCGAGCATCCTGGTGGCCATCTCGGGGTTGAGCGTGAGGTTCGGTTTGCGACCGTCGTACTCGGCCATCAGCAGCCGCAGCACCTCCGCCGACGGGGTTGGCGCAGGATCGACCAGGTGCAGCGTCTTGCCGACCGCTGAGGGCTCGCGCATGCCCGCGAGGATCGCGCTCACCACGAAGTCGACCGGCACGACGTTCATCGGCGCCTCGCCCGGGCCCATCTGTGGGCGGAAGCCGAGCAGCTTGGCGCGCATTGCTCGCAGCAGGTAGTACGGGCCGTCGAACTTCTGCGTCTCGCCGGTCTGCGAATCGCCGACGACGATCGCGGGCCGGTAGATGGTTGTCGGGATGCGGTCGAGCGTCTCGCGCACCAGCACCTCGGCAGCGAACTTGGTCGACTCGTAGAAGTTCTTGTGCGCCTGACCCTCTGCAAGGTCGGACTCGAGCACGCGTCCGGTCCTCAGGCCGGCGACGTAGGCGGTCGAGATGTAGTGGTGGCGCTCAAGCTCAGGAGCCGCCTCGCAGAGTGCGAGCACGTGGGCGGTGCCGGCCACGTTGACCCGCTCGGCGAGGTCCGCGCCGACTGCCAGGTCGTAGACGGCCGCAAGGTGCACTACGGCCCGCAGGCGCTGTGCGAGCTCGTCGTAAGTTGCGTCGTCGAGGCCGAGCTTGGGGTCTGTGATGTCGCCCGCGAGCAGTTCGAGCCCATCTGGTGCGACCGTACGTGCCCGCTCCATCATCCGCGGCTCGACGAGCGCCACGATCCGGCTACCTGCCTCCTGATCGATGATCAGCGGCAGCAATCTGCCTGCGAGAAAACCCGGAAAGCCGGTGACGAGGACGGTGTCTGAAGGCATTGGCAGCGAACGCTATCCGCCCGTTTGACACTGTGTCGTGCGCTTGGCCACACGAATGATTGCGACGCACGTCGCCCTCGGTCCGTACCGTTCTGAGTAGATGGCACGACGTAAGACGGCTCTGTTCAGCTCTCTTGCGGCGCTCGCGCTTGCGTGCGCCGCCCTCCCGGCAGGGGCTGCCGCCGGGTTCATACCGGCACGCGTGGTCGACGGCCCCAGCGCGGACATCCTCTCCGTGGGCGACGTGGACATCGCGCGCGACGGCCAGGGACTCGTGGGCTATCTGCGGCGCGACCAGGGGGTCAGCCACGCCTTTGTCTCGCGATTCCAGAACGGCGCCTTCAACGGCGGCAACCGCATCGATACAGGCATCGACGCGCCCGCGAGCGAGGTCGTTGTCAGCTCGGCCGATGGCGGGCGCATGGCAGCCGCGTTCGTCAGCGAGGGCACGCTGTTCGCCGTCGTTTACAACCCCAAGACAGGTACGTGGACTTCGCCGCAGGTGATCGGTTCACCCGCTTCGGCCCCGTCGCTCGACCTTTCGATCCATGGGGCGGGTTTCCTCACCTATGCGTCGTCGGGCGACGTGCGGGCTGCTCGGCTAGAGCGCAACACCTTCCAGTTCGCTGGCATCGCCGCTGCGCTCGACCTCAACCAGGCCGCCACCGCCGGTGAGGGCAACGGACGCTCGCGCGTTGCGATCGGCGCAGACAGCACCGCGGTCGCCGTCTGGGGCGAAGAGGGCCGTGTCGGTGCGCGCAGGCTGTACCGGACGAGCGTGTCCACAGCGCCAGTGGATCTCGGCGTCGCCTCACTGGAGGGCCGCCCCGGCGGGGCAGCAGACCTGCCCGAGGTGTCGATCGAGGACGATTCGAGCTTCGCCCAGGTTGTGTTCCGGCAGGCGATCGGCGACCAGACCCGCGTGATGGCCCGCCGGATGCGCGGCTCGAAGGTCGAAGACCCGGTGCTCGTCGACGGTCTCGCTTGGGGTGCCGGTAACGCGACCGGCTCACACATCGACCTCAACGGTCGCGGAGAAGGCACCGCAGCCACTACGCGAGACGACGGCAGCATTGCGGGCGCGGTGCTCAAGGACGACAAGTTCAACCCAGGCGTCGCGCTCGGCGCGGGCTCGGTCACAGGACCGCTCGCCGCAACCTCAGAGACCAGCCAGCGTGTCGTCGGTTGGTTCAACGGCACCGACGCGACAGCGCGCGCACGCTTCTACGAGGACAAGCAGGCGACGCGTGTCGTGCCCACCGCAGCACCCGAGGTGCTGCTCAGCAGCCCGGGGCTAGGTCCGGTCGACACTACTGCCGGCTCTGACCTTTCCGCGAACCGGGTCGGCGACTTCATGAACGTCTTCATCCAGGGCACCGGGTCTTCGCGAGCACTCGTGTACGCCGTGTACGACCGCGCACCGGTCGCCTTTTCGACCTACACGCGCTCGGCGTGGCGCAACCCGCGCAAGTCAGCGGTGTCGTGGTCCGAAGCGCTCGACCTTTGGGGAGGGGTCACGTACTCAGTACAGATCGGTGGCCGTGAGATCGTCCGCACCCGCGATCGCAAGTACCTGATCCCCGAGACGGCGGGGGTCGCCGACGGCGTACAGAACCTCAAGATCGTCGCGATCGATCAAAACGGGCAGACGACCTCTACACCCATCCGGCCGATCAAGCTCGACTCGGCCGCCCCGACCGCGGTCATCGAGCTTGCACGCAAGAAGCGCACCGTCACCGCGACGGTGGTCGCCGCTGACGTGCTGCCGCCGTCTGGTCGTGCATCCGGCATCAAGGTCACGACGATCAACTTCGGCGACGGCATGCCGTCGGTGAAGGCGCGCAGCGCGACCAAGAAGTACATCGGCAAGAAGCGCGAGTTCACGATCACGGCCAACGTCACCGACAACGCAGGCAACCGCACGACCGTGACTCGCACGATCAAGTTGCCGAAGCCCCCGAAGCGTCGAGGCTGAAGGGTGGGCGGCGACGCTGAGCTGACAGCTCTAGAGCCCGACGTAAGCCGGTCAGCGATCGAGGCAGTTGACCGTGTGCTGGCAGACAGCGGCGTGGGGCCCACGCTGCTGGCGATCATGGTCGCGGCGATCGACGGCCGTGCGACCGTGGATGGCCGCTCTGGTGGGCTCGGTCACCCGGCAGACAGAGCGCTGATGCGCGAGCTGCGCGGGCGCGCCGACGCGCTGCTGGTCGGTTCGCGCACGCTGGAGATCGAGCGTTACGGCAACCTGATCGATGCCGACGTGCGCGAGCGCAGGCTGGAGCGCGGTCAGCCGCCGCACCCACCGGTCGCCACGATCGTTCGCTCAGGCAATCTGTCGCCGGACATCCCGCTGCTCTCCGAGCCGGAGGTCGAAGTCAAGGTCTACACCGAACTCGACCCGCCAGCTCTCAAGGCCGATCTCGCGCGCGTCGGTGACGGGCTGATCGTTTGCGAGGGTGGCCCGCACCTGCTCGCGCACCTGATGTCCGCCGGGGTCGTCGACGGCGTGCTGCTCACGCTCGCGCCGTATGCGGTCGGTTCCGGGCTGACGATCGTCGAAGGCTTGCCTGAGGCTGCCCCGCTGTCACTGCGTTCAGTCCAGCGCGCGGGCGATCATCTCTTCATGCACTACACGCCTGCAGCGAGTTCGTGACCGGTCAGAGCCTGCGCCTACGCGGCGCACAGCTCGAGTGGGTCCGCGGCACCCCGCTGCTGATGGGCATCGTCAATACAGGCAGCGACTCGTTCTCTGACACGGGCCCGCCACCGACGACCGAGTCGAGCGTGGCCCGCGGGCTACAGCTGGTCGAAGAGGGCGCTTCGATCATCGACGTCGGTGGCGAATCAGGCGTGACCTACACGCCTGAGAGCGCGGTGCAGGACGAGATCGCGCGGGTGGTACCGGTGGTCTCCGAGCTCGCAGCAGCCGGCGCCGTTGTCTCCGTAGACACCTACAAGCCCGCAGTCGCCGAGGCCGCGCTTGAGGCCGGCGCGCACCTCATCAACGACGTCAGCGGGCTGCTCGATCTCGACCTGGCTCGTGTGACGGCTGCGGCCGGCGCGGGGCTGGTCATCATGCACACGCGCGGCGCGCCCAAGCAAGAGCACTTCCCTGAATACGAGGACGTCGTCGAGGACGTCTTCGGATTCTTGGCAGAGCGTGCGGCGCTAGCGATCGAGCTGGGAGTGTCGCCCGAGTCGCTGATCGTCGATCCGGGTCCCGACTTCACAAAGTCGCCCGAGGAGACGATCGCGGTGCTGCGAGCGGCCGACCGCTTCTCGCAACTCGACTTTCCCTGGCTCGCAGCGATCTCGCGCAAGTACTTCCAGGCCGCGATCGTGCCGCGTCCGCCGCAGGCACGTGGTGCCCTGACCCTCGCGTCGCTCGGATTCGCCGCAGATGCTGGAGCCGCGATTGCGCGAGTGCACGACGTGGCGGCCGCTGCGGACTACTTGGCAGCAAGAGACGTGCTTGCCGGACGCAAGGACCCCGTGCCGGTCGATCGGGACGACGAGCGCCTCAAATGGACAAAGCGCGCCTGACGACAGGCTAGGCTTGGGCCAACTGAACGCTGCTGGGCGCTGACAACAACGCGCCCGGAGCTCACCGGCGAAACAACACGAAAGGACCATCGCCATGTCCGTACTCACTCGCGACGCGCTCGAAGCTAGCCCGCTCGCAGACCTCCACACCCTCGCATCAGAGCTCGGCCTCGACGGCTACCGCCGCCTGCGCAAAGCAGAACTGATCGACGCGATCCTCGAGCGCCAGGGTGGCGACTCAGGTTCAGCGCAGGCAAGCAGCGACGACGAGGGGGAGAAGAAGCCCCGCCGCAGCCGCCGCCGACGCCGCGACCGCGACGAAAGCACCGATGAGGATTCAGAGCCCGAGGCAGAGGAGCCGAAGGCAGACAAGCCCAAGCGCGCCCCGCGTGAGCGCAGCCAAGAGCGCGAGCCCGAGGTGCAGGAGTCGGCCGAGGGCGTCGTCGAGCTGCAGTCCGGCGGCTCGGCGCTGCTGAAGCGTGATGGCGGCGACGACGTGTACGTCTCCGCTGCCCAAGTGCGGCGCTGCGAGCTCGTCGACGGAGACACCGTGAGCGGCCCGGTACGCCCGGCTCGTCGCTCGGAGAAGCACCCGTCGCTCGCCCGCGTCGAGCAGATCAACGGCCGTTCGGCTGACGAGGTCGCGGGCGGTACCCCTTACGACGCGATGCCGTGCGAGCCGCCGAAGGCAGCGCTGCCTGTGTCCGGCGTGACCAGCATTGCGATCGGCCGCGGATCGCGCGTCACCGTCTGCGGTGCGCCGCTGACAGGCAAGAGCGAGCTGCTCCGCGCGCTCGCAGTCGCACTGAAGGACGCCGACGGCGTCGAGACGCTGCTGGTGCTTGCCGGTAGCCGGCCTGAAGAGACATCGCTGTGGGCAGAGGCCGGGCTCGAGGCACATGGTGCTGCCGCCTTGCCCGCCGCTCCCGATTCGCGCGCCAAGGTCATCGAGGCTGCGATCGACAACGGTCGCCGCATCGCTGCTCGCGGTCAGGACGTCGTCGTGATCATCGACTCGCTCGAAGGACTCGAGCGCGGCACGACCCGCCGTGCGCTCGGTGCAGCCCGCAACCTCACCGAAGCAGGCTCGCTAACGGTTGTCGCCGCGGCTCCCGCTCCGATCGGCGGCGAGACAGCGATCATCGCTCTCGACGCAGCTCGTGCGGCAAGGGGCGAGTTCCCGGCGATCGACGCTGAGGCCAGCCGGGCCTTCCGCGCTGACCTGATCGGCTAGGGGAAGGGCTTACGCGGTCGCGCTGGCGTAAGCCACGCGCGACCAAGTCGGCTCGGGAGCGAGCTCGACCGGCTCGCGGTCGCGGTCGGGCTGCACGTAAACGAAGGTTGAGCTGTCGGCGTCGAACGCGACGTCCAGCTCGCCTTCGCGCACGCGCTGATCGAGCCAAGCGGAGCGGAAGACCAGGCGGCGCAGCCAGTGCACCAGCGAGCGCTCGCTCGGACCTACGAGGTCGGGCCAGCAGTCGTTGACGTGGTCGCCAAGGCGCGAGGAGGGGTCGGCGATCTCACCGTTGACGGCGAGGGTGACGAGGTCCTCGAGCTCCTGCTCGTCGAGACGGCCACGCACGAACCCGAGGCGGGTAGCGGCCTGCTCACAACGCTCGCGGAAGTCGCGCTCGTTGAAGGTGAATCGGAGCTCGCCGTACTCGAGGACAAAGTCCTCGCCACTGTCGTAGTTGCCCCTGCGTGCGTGTGCGTCGTTCATGAAGAATGGAGTCCTGGGTGGGCCCTTGGTGGCCCTGCAGCTCTTCGCCGACGTCCGGTCGGCACTGCTCCCCGTGTCGTCGGCATCCTAGGCCTGAATCCTTTGCGCTCGCGAGCGGTGCGAAGGATCTTGCATGGAGTCCGCACGACGTGCGAGGGGGCGAAGTGACGTTCGTCTTCATCGTCGCCTGATCCTGCTGTCGGCGCGAGCGCTGCAAGCGCCCATTCGTTCGGCGCTCGACCGTTCTCTGTCCGAGGGCGGACAGGTAGGGGGAGACTTTGAGCGCTCCGACGCCTCTTCTATGCATGAACAGCGAAACGAGCCCGGCGGTTCTTCTGATCGAGGACGACGAGGCGATGGCGCGCATCCTCCGCCACGAGCTCGAGGCCGACGGTTACGCGGTAACTCATTGCGACACGCTCGGGGAGGCGGTACGCAGGCTGCCGTCGCTGTTTCCCGACGTGGTGGTCGTCGATGTAGGCCTGCCCGACGGATCTGGGCTCGACGTGCTCCGCGCCGTTCGCGGCGCCGGTGCCGAGGGGGCCGGCGTCGATCCTGATCTCCCAGTGATGGTGCTGAGCGGTCGCTGCTCAGAGAGCGACCGTGTCAGAGCGTTCGAGCACGGAGCCGACGACTTCGTTGCAAAGCCGTTCTCCTACCGCGAGCTCAGGGGCAGGCTCGCAGCTCTGCTGCGGCGCAGGGAGCGCTCATCGGCACAGGGCAGGATCCGTGTCGGCAGGCTGGTCGTCGATCCGGCGCGCTGGGAGGTCACGGTCGGTGACAGGCCGGTGCTGCTCACGCAGAAGGAGTTCGTGCTGCTGCACGCCCTCGCGAGTGAACCCGAGCGGGTCTTCAGCAAGGGCGACCTGCTCAGCGCCGTATGGGGCTACAGGGCCGCGGGGCAGACGCGCACCCGCACGCTCGACAGCCACGCCTGCAGGCTCAGGGCAAAGCTCGCGGCGGCCGGCGGTGAAGGCCTCGTCGAGAACGTGTGGGGCGTCGGCTACCGGCTGACGGACGCGGCGGTGCGCGCGTATGCGTGACGTTGCGGCCCACGTTCACGAGATTCGCGGCGCTCTCGCAACGGTCGCGTTGATCGCCGGCGCGCTCGACCGGCTCGGAGGCCAACCGGCCGAGCTCGGCGCGGCACTTGAGGCGGCAACGGCGCGAGCGCGGCCAGCGCTATCTGCCCTAGCTGGCAGTGGCGAGCAGCCGCGTATCGCGGGCGCCGATGCGCTTCTGCGCGCTCAGACGGCGGGCTGGCGCGCTCTCGCTGCAGCGCACGGCAAGTCTGTCGACGTTGTGACCGGGGCAGACGGGGCACAAGTGACCGACGCAGACGCGTTCGTTCAGCTGACCGCCAACCTCGTTGCGAACGCGATCGAGCACGGTCATGGACCTGTGAAGGTCGCCAGCTTCTCCAGCCCTCGCGGGCTTGGCGTGGACGTGCGCGACGAGGGCCGCGGACACGGGCTGCGGGTGGCGTCGAGCGCGGCCGCCCGGCTCGGAGGAACCCTGGTGTGAGCGGTGCGCGGCGTCCGGTTGCACTGATCGCGTGTTCGCTTGTGCTCGGAGGGCTTGCCGCCTCCGACGTCGCACGCCAGGAGCAGCGGCTGCGCGAGCAGCTCGGCGCACCTGTGCCGGTGGTCGTCGCGACGCAAGACATCAAGGCTGGGGCCGCGCTGCGCGAGCGGGATCTGGCTGTAAGACACGTCCCGAGGCGCTACGCACCTGCCGAGCGGTACAGCAGCCCCGCGGCGGTTGCCGGGCTATCGGCGTCGAGGGCGATTCAGGCCGGCGCCGACGTGCAGCCTGCGCTGCTCGACGACGCGAGTGCGCCAGGGGCAGGGCTTAGGCCAGGAGAGAGCGTGGCGCAACTGAACGCGCTCGCCTCGCCGGAGCTCGTGCGCGTTGGCAGCACGGTCGATGTCGTCGTTACAGAAGACGCCGGGGGCGGCAGGGCCCGCACGGTGCTGCGCGGCGCCGAGGTGCTGGGGGCCAGAGGGCTCCCGCGCGATCAGGAGACCGATCCGCAACGGGTAGAGGTGTCACTCCGGGTGCGGCTATCGCAGATCGAGGGCTTGGCGCGTGCGCAGGACTACGCGCACTCGGTGAGGGTCGTTCCGCGGCTTGCAGGCTGACGGTTATCGGTTGCGCGGTGCGCCCGGTTGTGACTAACCTCCGCCGCCGATTGTCTTTGGACCGCCAGGAAGGCTGTCCAGAGGCCGTCCACGCGGCGACGGTTACTGCTCAACTCCGTAGGCCGTCCGTCGATACCGAGGTTGAGGACTCATGCGCACACTTTCTCGTTTCCTGCTCGTAGCAATCTTTTCGACCGTGCTTGTCGGCATCGGATCTTCTGTCGCGTCCGCGGCCACCAAGAAGACCACGAAGCTGCCGGTGATCACGAGCGTGTCACCACGCTCGCTGTCGGTCGGTGAAAAGCTGACGATCCGCGGCAAGTACTTCCGCCCGGGTCCGCTCAAGACGCAGGTCGCGTTCTACCGCTCGGGGCGCCCGATCGTGTTCCTCAAGGCGCAGACCGCCACGAGCACCAAGCTGACCGTCACGGTCACCGAGAAGGTGCAGTCGCTGTTCAAGGACGCGCCGACCAAGCCGCGCCTGATCCGCCTGCGCATCCTCACCACGAAGCTGAGCAAGTCGTGGAC
>CAZLKZ010000023.1:30928-33124 GCA_964560235.1 uncultured Conexibacter sp.
TACCCGGCGATGAGCTACTCCGACGGCAAGCAGCAGAGCGTCAACGAGAGCGTCACCGGGCGTGAGTACCTCGACCTCAACGCTGACGGCTGGCTCACCGACGATGAGCGCGACTTCGACAGCGACCGCCTCTCGAACATGATCGAGTTCAACATGGCCGGTCAGGAGGAGTGGTGGAACAAGGTCAAGTGGCGCAAGCGCGGTACGGGCACCGAGTTCGATGTCGAGCTTCCCTACAACAAGCGTGTCTTCTCGAACGTTGACGCCACCAACCGCGATACCGACGGCGACGTAGTGACCGACGAGTTGGACGACCAGGACAACGACGGCTGGAACAACTTCCTCGAGATGCAGTACACGCGCAACGACCTGCACGTTCGCGTTCAGCCGTTCAATCCGTGTCTGCCGCGACCGAACGCGAGCACCTGCTGGCGTCTGCCTGCCGGGCAGTACCCGCCGGCAGAGAAGACCTTCCCGCCCTTCGACGGCGACGACTCCAACCCGCCGACGGTGGTCGCATGTGAGGACTACGAGACTGTGCGCTGGCCCTTCAGCTTCGACTTCGACAGTCTCGACCCGGATGTGGTCGCATTGAAGAATGCCCTGGCCTCATCCGGGCACCCGATAACGAACATTGAGTGGAACGGTCAGACCGGTCTGCTCGGCCCGAACCCAGCACTCTGCCCATAGCCGGCTGTCTGCTCGCGGACAGGCCGGGGGAGAGAATTTGAAGCGCTCGGGCTCTTCAGTGTGTGGCGACACATGCTGAGGAGCCCGACCCGCGTCTCGGCCAGCTAGCTGAGCGCATCCACCGCGAGGCAGTCGCGTCGACCGGGCCGCCTGCTGCCGCCGAACTCCTCGATGAAGCCGGGAGAGCAGCACTCGAGCGGCTCATCGCTGTAAGGCGGGGAGGGCTCGGACCGCTCGCCGATCTGCTGACCGACGACTCGATCGACGAGATCACGGTCACTGGGACGGGGCCGGTCTACGTCGAGCGCGGCGGTCTGCTGCAGCGGTCGCCGGTCAGCTTCGAGTCCGAGCTCGATCTGCGCGCTGCGATCGAGCGCATCCTGGGCGAGGCGGGGCGGCGCGCCGACGAGTCCAGCCCCTACTGCGACGCGCGGCTCCCTGATGGGTCTCGGGTCAACGTCGTGCTGCCACCGCTGGCGGTCGACGGGCCGGTCCTCACAATCCGAAAGTTCAGGACGCGGTGGCCGTCGGTCGCCGAGCTCGCCGAGTCGGGCAGCTGGGAGCCCGAGGCCGCTGCGCTGCTCACACGCGCCGTACGCGCACGCACGTCGATCCTGGTGAGCGGCGGCACCGGCTCTGGCAAGACGACCGCGCTCGCGGCGGTCGCATCGCTCGCCGAGCCGACCGACAGGGTCATCGTGATCGAGGACACCGCCGAGCTGTCTCTCTCGCTGCCACACGTCGTTCGGCTCGAAGCTCGCCCTGCGAACGTGGAGGGGCGAGGTGCGGTCACGATCAGAGACCTCGTACGAAACGCGCTCCGGATGCGGCCCGATCGTTTGATTGTCGGTGAGGTGCGCGGGGCCGAGGTCGTCGACATGATCGCGGCGATGACCACCGGTCACGACGGCTCGCTGTCGACCGTGCACGCTTCGTCCGCGCAGGGAGCACTCGACCGGCTGCGCGTGCTCTGCGCCGCAGCAGGGGAGGCGGGGTCGGCTGCAGAGCGGCAGATCTCTGAGTCGATCGGGCTAATCGCGCATCTGCGGCGGAGGGGCGACGGGAAGCGAGTGCTCGATGAGATCGCTGAGGTGCGTGACGTGGCCGGCATGCCCCGCGCTTACCCGGTCTATCGGGCGCCGGCCCGGTGATCACGCTTGCGAGTACCGCGGCCGCGCTGTCGGCCACGTGTGGGGTGGCGGGTGCGTGGCTGGGGCTCGCGGAGCTCGAGCGCGTTGCCAGAGGGAGCGGCGGCCCGGTAGCGCGCTTGCTGAGCAGCGATAACGACAGCCGCCGTGACCTGGCGCTTGTGACGGCGGCAGGTGTCGCCGCGGCGTGGATCGCGGCTGGTGCTGCTCTCGCTGTCGCTGTTGGCGTCGCAGGACCTTCGGCACTCGTGGCTGGCCGGCGGCTCAGTGCGTCACGCCGTCAGCAGCAGCTGGCAGCTGCAATGCCTGCGGTGGCTCGTGCGGTCGCGGATGGGTTGAGCGCGGGGAGGTCGTTGCC
>CAZLKZ010000024.1:0-10045 GCA_964560235.1 uncultured Conexibacter sp.
GGCAAGTTGTCGATCGCCTCGCGCACCTGCTCCTTGGACGCCCCAGCCGACCGGAGGATGTCGCCTGCCTTGCCCCCAAAGCCCGCGAGTGAGAGCAGGAGGTGCTCTGTCGAGATGTACTCGTCGCCGAGCTCGCGCATCTCGATCTCGGCAGCGCGCAGCACACCGGCCACCTCGCCAGACGTGGAGGGCTCCGTGACGTTGGCGAGCGTTGGCAGCGCGTCGATCGCAGCGTCAACGTCACTCTGGAGCTGCGGGAGCGCCACCCCGAGTTTGCGAAGCACACCCGGGACGATCGAGTTCTCCTGCGAAAGCAGAGCTGCCAGCAGGTGCTCTGGCTCTACCTGAGTGTTCTTAGCGGCAGCGGCACGCGAAATCGCGGCCTCAAGGGCCTGTCGTGAAGCGATCGTGAACCGGTCTGCCTGCATTTGCTCGACTCCTAAAACCTAAGTGGGTAGTACTTAGATTCTAGCGCTAGCTGGTGACCCCGTCAAGCAGGCGGCGGCGTGGAGTCGCCGTCCTTGCGCTCCGGAGCCTGCGGCGTCTCCCAGCCGGTGTGGGCCGGTTGCGGCGCCTGCGGCTCTTGACCGCCGAGTGGGTCGCCAGCTGACCACAGCGAGCCGGTACTCGCGCTCGTGCCGGGCGCCGGTGGTGCAGGCGGAGCTGGCGGAGCTGGCGGTGCTGGCGGAGCCGGAGGTACTGTAGTCGGCGCGGTTGGCGCGACCGGTGCAGGTGGCGCTGGCGCGGGCGTGGGCGTCGCGGCAGCCGGGCCGTCGGCGCGCAGCTGGAAGTACACGATCACGATCAGAGAGGCGAAGAACGGGCCGACCAGCACGCTCGACGCCAAACTGGCGAGGGCGGTTCCCAACGCTCCTCCTACCCCGTCGCTGCCGAAGATGAGCGCGAGCGGCAGCGCAATCACGATCGCGATGAAGATGCTCAGCACGAACACCGCGAGGAAGCCGACGACCAGCCGGCCGAACACCGCCCACCAGCGGTCCTTGACAAGGTTCCAAGAGCCCTTGATCGAGGCCGTCGCGTCAAGCCGCTCGACGAGCAGAATCGGGATCACGAACACAAGCGCCACGGCGATCCAAATGCCGGGCAGCACACAAGCCACGAGTCCTGCCAACACTGCAAGGCCGGTTAGGACGGAAGCGAGCACGATCTGGCCCAAGTTGTCGACGGCGGCGTCTAGCGACTCCTTCCACCCGACCGTCTTGCCGTCGAGGTGACCGGCGACGATTCCGTAACACGCCGCGGTCGACAGCATCGAGGCGATCCATGCGAGCACGTTGATCACCAGGTTGATGCCGATGTTCCTTCGGTCGTCGGCGGCCGCGAGCAGTACGAAGCTCAGTACGTACACGGGCGCGCTTACGACGAGCACAGCGAGTGCCAGATCACGGAAGCGCTGTTGCGTTATCTGAACCGTCTGGTCCAGGGTTGTTCCAACGGGGGCGAGGGCCATTGGCCAACCGTACCGTCGCGGGGCGACGCCGGACGAGGAACTAGACGGGTGGTGGAACGCTGCCGCGCGGGCCGTCCGAGGCGTCGTCCTCGACGGAGTCCGGCTCGGGCTCCGGCTCCGGCTCCGGCTCCGGCTCCGGAGCGGCCATCAGCGCCTGTTCGAACGGAGTTGCGGGCGTGATCGCCGGTGCGGGTTCGGGCGCCGGCTCCGGTTCGGGCGGCACGGACCCAGGCGGCGCGATCGACGTACTCGGCTCCGCAGCGCTTCCGGGAGGGGCGATCGATCCGGGCACGCCGGCCTTGATCGCTTTCGACGCCTCCTCGAGCTGCGGGTCTGGCTTCAGCTCCGGCTCGGGTTCAGACTCGACGACCGGCGGCTCGTATCCGGAGCGCGACAGCCACAGCGCCGTCGCCGGAACCGGGGAGAGCAGCGACCCCACGACGAACAGGCCACACATCATCAAGAACGCAGTGCCGATCGTCAGCTCGTTCCCGGTGAGCCACAGGCCGGCCAGGTAAACGACCACATAGCCGATCAGCAGCGCGATCAGCGAGCGACCGGCGGGTGCGAGCGGGCCGTCGCCAGCCCGGAACTCACGCAGCCCGGAGCGAATGCCTTTGAGCGCGTCGTCGGCGGTCACCTCCGGTCGCTCTTCGCCTTCCTCGTGCTCACCTTCGACCGAAGCCACGTCGATCAGCCGTGAGCAAGTAGCGGTCACAAGCACGAGGCCGAGTGCGAGCAGCAACACGGTGAGCAGCAGCACTAACACCTGCCGGGCGTCGGCCGAAAGGATCGCGGAGCTGTCGGCTCCGTTGAGCACGAGCAGCGTCAGCCCGAACTGCGCCAACAAGACGGGGAACAGGACGACGGTCGTGACCATCAACATGTCGCGCCGCCGTTCGGCGACGATCTTTTTGGCTGCCTCGTTGATGGCGGGAACGCTACTAGTCGCGCTCGACCGGAATGCGCCTTCGCGCCTTGCCGCTGGACGAATCGTCGCCCGACTCGATCTCCGCTAGCCGCCGCTCGGCTGCTTCAGCACGCTCCAGGGCCGCTGCGAGCTGCCGCTCGAGCGAGAGCACGAGCTCGACGCCCGCGAGGTTGAGGCCCAGGTCGCCCGTCATCTGGTGGATGCGGCGTAGGCGCTCGACGTCGTCCTGGCTGTAGAGGCGCGTGCCCTTCGGGGACCGCTGGGGCTCGATCAACCCGCGCTGCTCGTACATGCGCAGCGTTTGCGGGTGCATGTCCGCGAGCTCGGCGGCAACCGAGATCATGAACACGCCGCGATCGGATGAGACTGTGACTGTGGTGCGCCTAGCTCGCATCAGGTGAACAACCTCGCTCTCGGGTCGGCGTCAAGAACGTCGGAAAGCTGCTCGACGGCGGCGGACTGCTCGGCGTTGAGCGTCGCCGGCACGTCGATGACGAAGCGGTAGTGGAGATCACCGCGCGCGGACCCGGCGCCAAGCTTGGGCGGGCCTTCGCCGCGCAGACGCTGCACCGTGCCGTGCTTGGTGCCAGGCGCAACGCGCAGCTTCTTGCGCCCGTTGAGCGTCGGCACCTCGATGTCGGCTCCGCGGATCGCCTCGGGGATCGTGAGCGGCACCTCGATCTCGAGGTTGTCGCCTTTGCGAGTGAAGATCGGAGAGTCCGTGACGTGGCAGGTGACGTACAGGTCGCCGGGCGGGCCACCGTTGCGGCCGACCGCACCCTTGCCCGCAAGCCGCACACGGCTGCCTTCCTTGACGCCCGCGGGCACGTTGACCTTGTACTGCTTGACCGTGCGCTGCACGCCCTCGCCGGCGCACGCGCTGCAGGGATGCTCGATCACCGTGCCGCGTCCGTGGCAGCGCGAGCAAGGCTGCGAGATCGAGAAGAGTCCCTGCCCCTGCGAGTCGATTCCTCGCCCGTGACACTTCGGGCAGGTCTTCGGCATCGTGCCGGGCTTGGCCCCGGTGCCGCGGCAGGTCGTGCACGTCTGCGTCGTGGGGACGGAGATTTGCACCTGGGTGCCGCTGATCGCCTGATCGAACGGGATCTGGATGGAACTCTCGAGGTCCTCGCCGCGCTCGGGCACGGGTCCTGCCTGAGGCCTGCCACCGCCGGGAGCGCCGCCTCCGTCTCCGCGGTCGAACAGGTTGGAGAGGATGTCCGAGAACGATCCGAAGTCGGCGTTGAACGCGCCCCCTGCCCCGGGCACCCCGCCGCTGAACGGGTTCCCACCGCGATCGAACTGCTTACGCTTCTCGGGGTCTCCGACGATGTCGTAGGCGGCCTGTACTTCCTTGAAACGATCCTCGGCGGCCTTGTCGTCGGGGTTGCGATCCGGGTGCAGCTCGCGCGCGAGCTTGCGGTAGGCCTTCTTGATCTCGTCGGCCGACGCCTTGCGGTCGACTCCGAGAGTTAGGTAAGGATCACGGCCCATAGCGGTTCAGCGTTCAGTTCTCCACGGGGTGGCTCGATGACGAGCGCAGCGAGTCATGGAGCCACGGTGACCTTCGCTGCGCGCAGCACCTCGTCCTTGTATCGGTAGCCGGACTGGAAGACCCCAGTGATCGTGCCGGTCTCGGCGCCGTCGGCCGCGACCTGGGCCACGGCCTCGTGCTGATGCGGGTCGAACTGCTCGCCCTCAGGACTGAACGCCTCGATACCCACACGCGTAAGCGCCGCGAGCAGTTCCTGCTGCACGAGTCGTATGCCCTGAGTGAGGTGATGCTCCGCGCTCTCCTCTTCACTTTCGGCGGCCGCGATCGCGCGATCTAGGTTGTCGAGCGACGGCAGGAGCTCGCGTGCGAGTCGCGCAACACCGCGCGTGTGCGCCGCATCGATGTCACGGCGCGCGCGCTTGCGGATGTTCTCCGTCTCTGCCGCGGCCCTCAGATAGAGGTCCTGGTAATCCGGCTCAGCCGGCACCGACGGCTCATCCGCGACCGCGTCGGCGGCTCCATCGGCGTCACCGGCCAACGCTTCCTCGGGTGGAAGCTCCTCGGGCGCTTCATCCTCGGGCGGGAGCTCTTGATCGCTCATGCCTAGGCCTTTTCGTCGGTGTCGTCCTCGACAACGGTCGCATCGACCACGTCGTCATCGGCACCCGCGGCCGCAGCGGACTCCGCGCCGTCCGGCGCGCCTCCAGCCTCCGCCGCTGCCGCGGCCTCGGCCTGAGCCTTCTCGTACATCGCCTCGGAGACCTTGTGGAACGCCTGCTGCAGCTCCTCGGCCTTGCCGTTGATCTCATCAGCATCCTCTGACTCGAGCACCGCGCGCACCGCGGCGATCTTCTCCTCGATGTCTGACTTGGAGGCGTCGTCGACCTGTTCGGCGAGGTCCTTGAGCTGACGCTCGGCCTGGTACGCGGCGTTCTCCGCGTTGTTGCGCGCCTCGGCGAGCTCGCGTAGCCGCTTGTCCTCCTCGGCGTGCGCCTCGGCGTCACCGACCATCTGCTTGATCTCGTCGTCGGAGAGCCCGGAGCCAGACTTGATCTCGATCTTCTGCTCCTTGCCGGTGCCGAGATCCTTGGCGGTCACGTTGACGATGCCATTGGCGTCGATGTCGAAGCCGACCTCGATCTGCGGCACGCCGCGCGGCGCCGGCGGGATGCCCGTCAGCTGGAACTTGCCGAGAGACTTGTTGTAAGCGGCCATGTCGCGCTCGCCCTGCAGCACGTGGATCTCGACCGACGGCTGGTTGTCCTCGGCGGTCGAGAACACCTCGCTCTTGCGAGTCGGGATCGTGGTGTTGCGCTCGATGAGCTTGGTCATGACGCCGCCCTTGGTCTCGATGCCGAGCGTCAGCGGGGTCACGTCGAGCAGCAGCACGTCCTTGACGTCGCCGCCGAGCACGCCGGCCTGGATCGCGGCACCGACGGCGACGACCTCGTCCGGGTTGACGCCGCGGTGCGGCTCCTGCCCGGTCAGCTCCTTGACCTTCTCCTGCACTGCGGGCACGCGGGTCATGCCGCCGACGAGCACCACCTGATCGACGCTGTCGACACCCTTGGCCTTGGCGTCATCGAGTGCCTGGCGCACAGGGGCGACAACGCGGTCGATGAGGTCTGCGGACAGCTCGTTGAACTTGGCCCGCGTGAGGCGAACGTCGAGGTGCTTGGGGCCCGACGCATCAGCCGTGATGAACGGCAGGTTGATCTGCGACTCCTGCGCGGTCGACAGCTCGATCTTGGCCTTCTCGGCAGCCTCGTAAAGACGCTGGAGTGCCATCGGGTCTGCGGTGAGGTCGATCGCCTGGTCCTTCTTGAACTCGCCTGCGAGCCAGTCGACGATCGCCTTGTCCCAGTTGTCGCCGCCGAGGTGGTTGTCACCGGCGGTCGACTTGACCTCGAACACACCGTCGGCGATCTCGAGGACGGAGACGTCGAAGGTGCCGCCACCGAGGTCGAACACGAGGATCGTCTGGTCGGTCTCCTTGTCGAGTCCGTACGCCAGCGAGGCCGCAGTCGGCTCGTTGATGATGCGCTTGACGTCGAGGCCCGCGACCTTGCCGGCGTCCTTGGTCGCCTGGCGCTGATCGTCGTTGAAGTACGCGGGGACGGTGATGACAGCGCCGTCGACGGTGTCGCCGAGGTAGGCCTCAGCGTCCGCCTTGAGCTTGGCGAGGATCATCGCGCTGATCTCCGGCGGGCTGAAGGTGCCGTCGCCTGCTTCGATGCGTGCGTCGCCGTTGGGGCCGGACACGACCTTGTACGGAACCATCGACTCTTCCTCGCGCACCTCGGCCTCTTTGCGGCCCATGAAGCGCTTGACCGAGAACACGGTGTTCTGCGGGTTGGTTACCGCCTGGCGCTTGGCCACGGTGCCGACCAACCGCTCGCCGCCGCTCGTGAACGCGACGACCGAGGGAGTCGTGCGCGCGCCTTCAGAGTTTTCGATGACGGTTGGCTCGCCGCCTTCGAGGATGGCCATGCACGAGTTCGTGGTGCCGAGGTCGATTCCAATTGTCTTGCCCATAGTGTGTGGCTCCTGGTTGGAGGTGCGGCCGAGAGGTTCACAACGGCCGACTAAAAGATCTAAGTGAGAGAGTAGCAGATTTAGCCTCTCCCGTCGAGGCGCTTAGGAGCCGAGATCGCGACTCGGACACATCCGCCGTAGCGCGCAGCTACCGCACTCGGGCTTGCGAGCATGGCAGGTACGCCGCCCGTGGCGCAGCATGTTGATGTGCAGCTCGTGCTCTGCGCCTACTGGGGTGATCGCGAGCATCTCGTCGTGCAGCTCTTCGAACGGGGCGCCGGGCCGCAGTAGCCGCAACCGCATGCCAACCCTCGACACGTGCGTGTCGACCGGGATGTCGCGCAGTCCGTACGAGAAGAGCAGCACACACGCCGCGGTCTTTCGGCCGATACCAGGAAGAGCGCAGAGGAACTCCCGCCCCTCCTCCACAGAAGCGTGCTCCATCCACTCGAGGTCCAGAGGATCCCGACCACGCGGATTGTCAGCAGCAATCGCGTCGAGCATGTCGTGGATGCGCTGTGACTTGACCTTCGAGATCCCTCCGGGGCGAATCGCCTCTTCGATCTCGGGAACGGGGGCGGCGCGTACCGCCTCCCAGTCTCCGACCATCTCGCGGAGCCGCAGATAGGCGACGTCGCGGTTGCGGTCGTTGGTCGACTGACTGAGGAGAGTGAGCACGAGCTCGCCGAGCGGGTCCCGGTGTGGCGGCTGCACCGGGACGCCGTACAGCTCACGCAAGCGATCACGGATGCGTGCCACGCGCTCGCGGGTCGGTGGCTGCCACTCGGCCCGCGGGACGGTTTTCAGCTCGGCGGCCACGCGCCGACGGTACCGCCGCCCGTCCTGCGCCGTAGGCTCCGCGAGGTGCGCTCGCTCGCCGGCACCCTGACGGCCGTCCTGCTGGCGGCCCTGTACCTGTGGATCGATCCGCACACGGCCGATCTCGCCGCGCAGCTGTTTCGCACCGAGCTGTACCGCGAGCACGGGTTCGCGATCTACAACCCGCAGTGGTACTCGGGCCACCACCTGCCGGGGTACTCGCTGATCTCCCCGCCGCTGATGGCGATCGCCGGACCACAGGCTGCGGGCGCTGCAGCAGCGATCGTGGGCACGTGGGCGTTCGAGCGGATCGCGCACCGGTTCAAGCCCGATTCTCTTGCAGCTCCGATCGCGTCGAGCTGGTTCGCGCTCGGGATGTTCGCGACTGGGCTCGTCACGGGACGGATCACGTTCGCGATCGGCGCGGCCTTCGCTCTGGTTGCGGCGGCTCTCGCCGGCTCTCAGGCACGCCCCGCGCGTTCGCTCGCTCCGCTGGTGGCCGCGGCCGCGGGCCTCGCCAGCCCGGTCGCCGGCGCTCTGCTGGCGCTCGGGATGGTTGTCTGGCTGACTGCAACCCGCCGTCGGGCTGTTGCGCTCGCCGTCATCGCGGGCGCGGTCATACCTGCGGGCGCTCTACTCGTCGCGTTCCCTACCGGTGGGAGCTTCCCGTTCGTAATCAGCTCGCTGCTCCCCACCCTCGGGGCGATGCTGATCCTCTGGCTCGCTCTGCCGGTCTACGAGGTACTCCTCCGGCGAGCGGTGCTCGCGATCGGCCTGCTGGTGTTCGTGAGTGGCGTGCTGTCGACCCCTATGGGCGGGAACGCGACTCGCCCGGCAACGCTGCTCGCGGGTTCGATCGCTGTGCTCGGGCTGTGGCCACACAAACGCAAGCGACTGCTCTGGCTCGCACCGATCCTGCTCTACGGGCAGCTCTATCCGGCGTTCGACGATTGGAACCAGTCGCGCAGGGACAGGTCTACGACGGCTACCTATTACGCGCCGCTGCGCGCAGAGCTCGCTCGCCTCTCGCGCGGCGCGCCCGTCCGCGTTGAGGTGCCGTTCACCGACAACCACTGGGAGTCGTTCCGGCTCACCGACCGCGCACCGAACACGCTCCTCGCGCGCGGATGGGAGCGGCAGCTCGACCGCAAGCGCAACACCCTCTTCTACAACGGGGACTCGCTCACGCACGAGCAGTACGCCAACTGGCTCCGCGAAGGCGCGATCTCATACGTCGCTCTGCCCGATGCCCCGCTCGACTACTCGGCCGCGCGCGAGGCCGACCTGATCCGCGAGCAGCCCGGCTACCTGCGAGAGGTCTGGCGAGACGAACATTGGCGCCTGTTCGAGGTGACCGCGACGCTGCCGCTGGTCGACGGAGGCCTGATGACACGGGCCGAACCTGACCGGCTGACCGTTCGCGTATCCGAGCCCGGCCACGTGCTTGTGCGCAGCGCCTACTCGCCCTACTTCGAGGTCGGCGATCAGCGTCCGACGGATACCGGCGGCTGGATGCTGTTCTGCGCGCCGCGCCCTGGCACCTACGTGCTGCGCGCACGGCTCGCCGTGAGGCTGCACGGCGACGACCGCGCCCCTAGCGCCACCTGCCAGCTCCGTTAGAATGCGAGGTTCGTGCAGGTGGTGGAAACAGCCCGACGCGTGGGTAACAAGCTCGCGCCGAACGGAGCACTCGACGTGCTGCGGCAGCTGCTCCTGTTCTTCGGCGTGTATTACACGTACCGGATCACGCGCGGCGCGGTGGACACCCCCGACGGCGCGATCATCGCGTTCCAGAACGCTCGCGAGCTGATCAACATCGAGCAGGCGACGGGCCTGTTCTTCGAAGCTCGCGTTCAGGACTGGTCCTCTGGCTTCCAGCCAGCGATGGACGCCGCCGCCTGGATCTACATGAACGCTCAGACCACGATCTGCTTCGGCGCCCTGGTCTACATCTACGTGGTGCACAACGAGCGGTACTACTTCGTGCGCAACATGATGATGACGGCGATGATCATCGCCCTCGTCGGCTACATGGCCTACCCGACCGCACCGCCGCGCTTCTTCCCCGAGTGGGGCTTCAGCGACACGATCTCGCTCTACACGGGCATCAGCCAGCAAGACGTGAAGGTCAACGCGCTCTTCAACCCGTACGCCGCCGTGCCGTCGATGCACTGCGCCAACGCGATCATGCTCGGGCTGGTCTTGGCGCAGCTCGTCAAGAGCCGCCCCGCGCGCTACTTCTGGGCCGCGTACCCAGCCCTGATGTTCTGGGTCGTGGTCGTGACGGGTAACCATTGGGTGCTCGACGCGGTACTTGGTGCAGCTACCGCCGCGATCAGCTACGGAGTTGCGCGCGCGCTGGCCCTTTCCCGGCCCGAGGCCTGGGCGTTCAGCCCGGTTCGCGCCTGACCTCCACCGGAGCCTTCCAACCTATGAGTGAACAGTCCCCCCGCGGCCCCCGCATGACCGCAGAAGAACGCCGCGAAGTAGTCCGCAACAAGCTGATCGAGTCGCGCCTCACGCCGAACGCGATCTCGATCACCGGCCTCGTGCTCTGCATCGTGGCCGCGGTGCTCGTGGGCTACGAGATGTTCATCCTCGGCGGCATCGCGTTCATCGTCGGCTCGATCTGCGACACGCTCGACGGCCGCTACTCGCGGATGTCCGGCAAGGGCAGTCCGTTCGGCGCGTTCCTCGACTCAACACTCGACCGCATCGAAGAGGGCATCGTGCTCACGATGGTCGCGGTGTACTTCTCACGCCAGGGCAACGACGTCGCGGTCGCCGCATGTGT
>CAZLKZ010000024.1:10145-32599 GCA_964560235.1 uncultured Conexibacter sp.
AGTTGCGATATAGCAATTTTGCTGTAACCATTCAGGCGCAACGGTGCTAGTTACGCCCGAACCCCAAGAAAGGCCCACTTCAAAGTGACCCCTCTCCGATCAAACGGTAAAGCGCGCTACCAGCGCGACAAGGTGCGCGTCGCCATCATCGGCGTCGGCAACTGCGCAAACTCGCTCGTCCAGGGCGTCTACCACTACGCAGACGACGAGCGCAACGAGACCATCCCCGGTCTCATGCACAACGACCTCGGTGGCTACCACCCGCGTGACATCGAGTTCACGTGCGCGTTCGACGTGAATGCCAAGAAGGTCGGCAAGGACCTCGCCCAGGCAATCTGGGCCGACCCGAACGACACGATCAAGTTCACCAACAAGGTCCCGAAGTCGATCGGCGCGCCCGTCTACCGCGGCATGACGCACGACGGCATCGGCAAGTACCTCTCCCAGAAGATCAAGAAGGCTCCGGGCGAGACCGCTGACATCGTCCAGATCCTCAAGGACACGAAGACCGACGTCGTCGTCTCCTACCTGCCGGTCGGCTCCGAGCAGGCCACCAAGTGGTACGTCGAGCAGGTGCTCGAAGCCGGCTGTGGCTTCGTCAACTGCATCCCCGTCTTCATCGCTCGCGAGAAGTACTGGGACAAGCGCTTCCGTGAGGCCGGTCTCCCGATCATCGGCGACGACATCAAGTCGCAGGTCGGCGCCACCATCACGCACCGCGTGCTGGCCCGCCTGTTCCACGAGCGTGGTGTCGTGCTCAAGCGCACGTCGCAGCTCAACGTCGGCGGCAACATGGACTTCTTCAACATGCTCGAGCGCGAGCGTCTTGAGTCCAAGAAGATCTCGAAGACCAACGCCGTGACCTCGGTCGCCGGTGTGGAGCTTCCGGAAGAGGACGTGCACGTCGGTCCTTCGGACTACGTACCGTGGCTCACCGACCGCAAGTGGGCGCACATCCGCCTCGAGGGCGAGTCGTTTGGTGGCGTGCCGCTGAACGCCGAGCTCAAGCTCGAGGTGTGGGACTCGCCGAACTCGGCCGGCATCGTGATCGACGCCGTCCGCCTCGCGAAGCTCGCGATGAACAACGGTGTCGGTGGTCAGCTCGACGGACCGAGCTCGTACCTCATGAAGTCGCCGCACAACCAGGTGCCGGACGACGTCGCTCGCGACAACACCGAGAAGTTCATCACGAAGTACACGTACAAGAAGAAGGCGTCGCCCAAGCCCGCCGCCCGCCGCTCTGCCGCCAAGAAGGCCGCACCCGCCGCGAAGAAGCCCGCCGCGGCCAAGAAGGCCCCGGCCAAGCGCACGGCCAAGGCCAAGGCCTAGTCGGATTTAGCTCGGGGGCGGCCATATGGCCGCCCCCGTTGCTTCCGGCTAGCGTTGAGTTCATGCAGCCGCTGACCATCGCGCAGGTCGTCCCACACGCCTGGGAGGACGACACTGAGGTCAGCACCTACGTCCGCTCGCTGTCTGAGTCGCTTGCAGCTCGCGGACATCGCGTGCTGGTGGTCTGCCCGTCCCGCGACGGACGCGCAGTTCGTGCGGCGCGCAAGCTGATCACAACAGGCGCCGAGCTGGGCAAGCCGGGCGAGGTAACGGTGCTCCCGATCGCCGAGGCTGTCGCCCCGGCGTCGAACGGTGAGCGTCGTGGTCGACGCGCCGCCATGCCGATCGATGTGAGCCGCACGGCCGAGGACTTGCTCGGCCGCGACGACATCGACATCTGCCACGTCCACGAGCCGTTCGCTCCCTCGCTGCCGTCGGTCGCGCTGCGGCACTCGCGGGTGCTGAACGTGGGCACGTTCCACACGCCAACCGAGCGGCTGATCGTCACACAGCTCGCGCGCAAGCTCGTCGCGTTGATCTTCGGGCGGCTCGACGCTCGCCAAGCGACCACCGAGACCACAGCCGAACTGATGAACCGCTACTTCCCGGCCGAGTACGCGCTCGCCGAGCCGGGCACTTCGGCGGGCGGGAAGAGCGAAACGGCTCCGGCGACAGGAAGCGACCCTCTGATCGTCTTCCGCGACAACGAGGAGCGCGGCGCGCTGCGCATCGTGCTGCGCGCGCTGCGCAAGCTGCCCGAGGACGTGCCGTGGCGCGCACAGATCGTCTCGGAGACCGGCCCGTCCACAACCACCCCACTTAGGGCCTCGCTGCGCGATCGCATCGAGTTCACCACGCCAAAGGCCGAGGCTCAGAGCGCCGACATCGTCATCGCCGCTTCGACCGGACATCTCCCCCGCCCCACGCAGCTGGCCGAAGCGATCGCGACCGGCGCAGTCCCGGTCGTGAGCGACCTGCCCATCCACATCGATGTGGCGGGCCCCGACGCCCCGCGCTTCCCGGTCAGCGATGCCGAAACTCTCGCGGCACAGCTCACCAAGCTCGTCACGGACGACACACTGCGCGCGAAGCTGAGCGGCGCTCTGCGTGAGCAGCCGAGCTGGGAGCAGGTCGCCGAGCAATGCGAGCAGACGTACGCCGAGGTACTCGGCCGTCGCCACGACACCACGGGTAACCCGGCCCTGTGGAAGAAGCTGCAGAAGCGTCCGCTGATCGACGTTGACCTGCACATGCACACCGACCATTCGGGCGACTGCGCTACGCCGGTCGAGCACCTACTCGCGACGGCGCGTGACCAGGGCCTAGGCGCGATCGCGATCACCGACCACAACGAGGTCTCCGGCGCGCACGAGGCTGCGGCCAAAGCAGCCGAGTACGGCGTGAAGATCATCATCGCCGAAGAGGTCAAGACCGAGTCCCAGGGCGAGGTCATCGGCCTGTTCATCAACGAGAAGATCCCGCGCGGCATGACGCTGCGGGAGACCGTCGACGAGATCAAACGGCAAGGCGGGCTCGTTTACGTGCCGCACCCGTTCGACCGCATGCACGCAGTGCCCGATTACGAGCACCTGCTCACGATCATCGAGGACATCGACGCGATCGAGATCTACAACCCGCGCGTCGCGATCGGCCGGTTCAACGAGGAGGCCGAGCGCTTCGCAGCCAAGTACCGGCTCGTCCGCGGCGCAGGCTCAGACAGCCACGTCGCCGCCGGCCTCGGCAGCGTGCGGATCAGGATGCGCGACTTCGACGGACCCGAAGAGTTCCTCGAATCGCTGAGGCACGCCGAGATCAGCACCAAGTCCGGCACCCTGCTTTACGTGCAGGCACTCAAGTTCCTCGAGACCAAAGCCACGCCCGCTCCGGCGCGCAAGGCCCGGCGCGAGCGGCGAGTGCGCCGTGCAGAGCGGACGCGCTAACCAACTTTTGCAAGACCGCTGGCGCAACGCTGGCTGCAGCAAAAGGACGCTCGTCGCAGGCCGTCGAAACCAGAGCTGTCGATGAGGGCAACCGATGATGAGATCCGTGAGAAGTACCTGGAGCGTGCGATCCGCGAGCTGAACCTGCTCGCGCACGACATCCAGGACTGCGAGCTGTGCCCGCGCGGCGGCATCATGCCGGTGCTCGGGTCAGGCCACCCCCAGGCCGACATCATGCTCGTCAAGACCGCGCCGGTTGCGGCTGAGGTTGAAGAAGGCGTCGCCTTCTACGGCAAGGCCGGCACCGCGCTGATGAAGGCGCTGAAGCGGCTGCAGATCGACCCGCTCACCGTCTACGGCACCCTGCTCTGCAAGTGCCCGTGTGGTGATCCGGCGCTCGCCGATCCTGAGTGCATCGCGCGCTTCCGTGAAGAGTTCGCGATCGTGCAGCCCAAGCTGCTCGTCGTCATGGGCGACGACGCGGTAACGACGATCAACGACCTCGCGCTACCGATGGCCGAACCGATCGACGCGACTCCAGGTGTGCTGCGCAAGCTCACCGGCTCGTGCGACGTGCTCGTGACGACTTCGATCGACGACTCCCTCGACGACGAAGTCGCCAAGCGCGCGTTCTGGGCGGCGTTCCGCCAGACGGGCGAGTGGTACGCGGCTCACCCTCCATACTGATCTGAGTGCAGAGCACCGATCAGTTCCTTGCCTTTCTGCTGGCCTCGTTCCTGCTGATCCAGGTTCCGGGCCCGAGCCTGCTGTTCACCATCGGGCGAGCGCTGTCGGTAGGACGGCGCGAGGCGATGCTGTCGGTCGCCGGAAATGCGATCGGGCTGTTCGTGCAGTCAGCTGTTGTGGCGCTCGGCCTCGGCGCGATCGTTGCCGCAAGCGAGCACGCGCACGATGCTCTGCGGCTGATCGGTGCCGCCTACATCGTGTGGCTGGGTGCCCAGACGATTAGGCGCCGGGCGGATGCGCGCGTGGCGCTGCTCAGTGAGGAGACCGTGCAGCCGACCGGAGTTCACCGATCACTGCTCGCGGGGTTCGTCGTCGGCTCCACGAACCCGAAGACGCTCGTGTTCTTCGCCTCATTCCTTCCGCAGTTCGTCGATCGCGATGGGGCCATGCCTGTCACGGCTCAGATGCTGCTGCTGGGCCTCGTCTTCTCGGTCATGGGCGGCGCCTCGGACGGTGTGTGGGCGCTCGTTGCCGGACGCGCGCGCCACTGGTTCGCGCGTAAGCCCGAGCGCCTCGATGGGCTTGGCGTGGCGGGCGGCGTGATGATGATCGGACTGGGCGCGTTCCTCGCGCTGTCCGATACCTCGCCGCGACACTAGGCGTCGCTCGTGAGCACGACTTTGCCGAGCTTTCCGCCCTCGCGGAAGCGCTCGTAAGCCTCGTCGGCTCGATCGAGTGGGAACGTCGCGGCGATCGGCACCTCGAACGATCCGTTCGCGACCGATGGCAACACGGAGTGCTCCACCGCGCGTGCGGTGAGTGCCTTCTCCTCCAGGGGCCGGGCGCGCAACGTGGAGCCGAGGATGCGGCCGCGCTTGGCCAGAAGCAACGCCAGGTTGAGCTCGGCCTTCGCTCCAGCTGCGATGCCGATGACCATGATCCGGCCTCCGATCGCCAGCGACTTGATGTTGTCGTGGAGGTTGGGGGCACCGATCAGCTCGAGTATCACGTCGTATGGCTCGCGCTCGACGAACTCCGACGGCGTCACGACCTCGTTGGCGCCGAGTTCGATCAGCCGCACCTTGTGCGCCTCGTGGCGGGTGATCGCAGTCACGTGTGCGCCGACCAGGCGACCGATCTGGACGGCTGCGGTGCCGACTCCCCCCGAGGCCCCGTGCACGAGCAGGCGATCGCCCGCGCGCAATCCGCTCTGGGTGATGAGCGCGTCGTGGGCGGTTGTGACGACCTCGGGTAGCCCGCCTGCCTTGTCCCAGTCGAGCGAGTCGGGGACACGCATCAACTGCCGCTCGTGCACGACAGCCAACTCGGCCTGCCCGCCGCCGGCAACGATTGCCATGACCCGGTCGCCGGCCGCAAAGCGTGCTGCGCCTTCGCCGACTGCCTCAACCACTCCGGCCAGTTCGAGGCCTGGAATGTCCTGCGGCGCACCGGGAGGCGCTGGGTAGCGCCCGCGCAGCTGCAGCATGTCGGCGCCGTTGATGCCGGCCGCCCGCACCCTGATGAGCACTTCGCCAGCGCCCGGCTCGGGATCTGGGTGCTCTGAGATGGTCAGCTGCTCGTTGGCGATCGTGACTGCGCGCATCGCCAGCACGCTAACCGAAGGCCGCTGGTCAGCCGCGCCCCACCTTGAAGCTGACCGTTCGCTTGACGCTCCCCAAAGTGGCCTGAACACGCCACGTGCCCGCCTTGGGGGTGCGGCTGCGGAGGGCGAGCTGCGCTGAGGTGCCGCGCGCCTTCAAGGTCAGCTTGCGCTGCTGCACCCACTTGCACTTGCGTCCTTTGCACTGGCGCATCTGCAGAGCGACGGTCACGTTGGCCGCGCCGGTGAGCTTGAAGGTGAGCGTGGCGCTTTTGCCCTTGGTCTTTGCTGCGCCCTTCAGCTTGATCGAGAGAAGCTTCGGAGCCGGCACCGGGGCCGGGTGGTCTTGCGCGTCCTGGACCGGAGACTTCGGCGGTTCGATCGGATCTGGCTGCGGCAGGTCGACTTTGGCACGGCGAGCCTGTGGCGTGATCGATGCGGCCTTGTCGAGCGCCCCTCGTGCATCGAGCCGCCCGCCCGACACCGAAAGGCCGGCAAGCGCTGGCGGCGTGTCAGCACCGGTGAGGATCGCGGCCTTGATGTCGGCCGGCCCGAGGTCTGGGTAGCGCGAGACGATCAGAGCCGCGGTCGCCGCGACTGCGGGTGCGGCCATCGAGGTGCCGGAGTCGAGCGCGTAGCCGCCCCCGGTCCACGTCGACGCGATGTCTTTGCCAGGAGCGAAGATGTCGACCGTGGTGCGCCCGTAGTTGGAGAAGCTCGCGCGCTTGTCGCTCGCGGTCGACGCACCGACACAGATCAGGTTCGGGAGCTGGAGAGCGCACGGGTACCGCGCGGAGCGATCGACGTCGACGCCGTTGTTGCCGGATGCGGTTACGAAGAGCGTGTCGGGGTTGCCGGCGATCGCCTGCCGCTCAGCCTCCGAGTATTCCGCTGATCCGAAGGAAGCGTTTACGACCCGTGCGCCCTGGTCGGCGGCGTCGTCGAAGGCTTGTACTTCAGATGCCGTGTCCCCGTCACCGTCGTTGTCGAGGACACGCTGTACGAGCAGGCCAGCAGCAGGGGCGATACCGGCCACGCCGATTCCGTTGCCCTCGCGTGCAGCCGCCACGCCGGCCACGTGGGTGCCGTGCCCGTTTAGGTCCTCAGGGTCGTCGTCCCAGTCCAGGTAGTCCCAACCGCCCTCGATCGCAGGTGCGAGATCGGGATGATCGGTGTCGATGCCTGTGTCAGTGACGGCGATCAGCGCGCCCGCGCCGCGCGAGAGCTCCCACGCGTCGGTCACGTCGATGTCGGCACCGGCAACGCTGCCGTCCGAGGAGGCGAAGCTGCCGGTGTTGCGCAGCCCCCACTGGAAGCTGAAGAGTGGATCGATCACGCCGGTGGCCGAGATCCCGCGGTTGCGCTCGACCGCACGCACGGCGGGCTCATCGCCGAGGTCCTCGATGGCCTGCCCCACGCTCGTCCCCTGCCCCACCGTCACGAGCTCAATACCCGGGGCGAGACGCTCAGCGAATCGCACGTTGGCAGCGCTGCGCGCCTCGATCCGCTCAGCCGCGCTCGCGCCGGGTGCGGCCACCACGAGGAGCTGCTCGGCGGCCGCCGGCGTAGCGAAGGCCACAGCGAACGCGGTCGCGGACGCGGCGGTCAGAACCTGGATGCGGAGAGTGACGCAGGACACAGGAAGGGACCCTGCTCGTATCGGCTAGTAACGACAGTGACTTGACCGGTACCGAACCAATTTCACCCTTTTCGGTGGCGACGCCGGGGTATTGGTCAGCGGTCGAACACGGCGACACACTCGATGTGGGGCGTCTGGGGGAACATGTCGACCGGCGTGACGGCGCCGATCTTGTAGCCGGCTTCGACGAGTTGTGCGGCGTTCGGCGCCAGCGTCGTCGGGTTGCACGACACGTAGACGATGCGCTTCGGTGCTGCCTCGATGATGCGCCGCACGACCTTCTGTGAGAGTCCGGCTCGGGGCGGATCGACGATGGCGACATCGGGCCGGCCTGCCTGCTCGACCAGCTCGCGCAGTGCGAGCCGCGTGTCGCCGGCGAAGAACTGGGCGTTGGAGATCTCGTTGATGCGCGCGTTTTCGATGGCATCGGCGATCGCCTCTTCGACGATCTCAAGGCCCCAAACCTCTCCGGCTCGCGAGGCAAGCGACAGCCCGATCGTGCCGATCCCGCAGTAGAGGTCGTAGAGCCGCTCCCAACCTTCGAGCGCGGCTGCCTCAGCCGCTTTGGCATAGAGCTTCTCGGCCATCTCGGTGTTGGTCTGGAAGAACGCTTCGGGTGATAGCCGGAAGCGCATGCCCGACAGCTCCTCGGTGATCTTGGCGCTGCCTGAGATCACCTCGCTGTCGCCGCCGGCTGTTGTTTCGCCGAGCGAGTCGATCTCGGTGAGGACGAGGCTGTCGACGTCGATCGTCTCCGCAAGCGAGGCCGTGTCGACCTCCTTGCCCGCTGCGATCACGAGCCGCACCTGTGTCTCTCCGGTGCGCCGGCCTTCGCGGATGACGAGGTGGCGAAGCTCGCCGGTGCCGTCGCGCCGGTCGTGGGCGCGGTAGCCCTTCGACTTTGCCCACTCGACCACGGCGCGCCGCACGGCGTTGCCTGCCTCGGACTGCAGCATGCAGTCGTCGAGGTCGACAATCTCGTGCCAGGAGCCGGGGGCGTGAAAGCCGCACGCCAGCGTGCCGTCCTCGTTGGTGCCGAAGGAGAACTCGAACTTGTTGCGGTATCGCCACTGCTCGTCCGCGGCGACGATCTCGCGTAGGTCAAAGCCGTCGAGCTTGCCGATCCTGGTGAGCGCGTCCTGCACCTGCTCGGCCTTGTGCTTGAGCTGCAGCTCGTAGGGCATCACCTGCCATGCGGCCCCGGGGTGATGAGCAACCGGTTCGATGCGGTCGGCAGAGGGCGTGACGATGTCAACGAGCTTGGCCTCGGCGTAGTGCCGCTTGCGCTTGCCGATCCGGGCTTTGACCACGTCACCGGGGATCGCACCGCCGACGAAAACGACGTAACCGTCTGACGTGCGCGCGACGCCGTTGCCGCCGTGGGCGAGCCGGTCGACGGTGACCTCGACGATGTCGCCGCGGTTGGGCCGGGGCATCAGAGTCTGCGGTTGCTGCGACAGGCTCTGTTTGTCTGTGCCGTCAGCGGATTCGTTGGGGGTTACATCAGCCATTCCAGCATCGCCTTCTGTGCGTGGCGGCGGTTCTCCGCCTGGTCCCAGATGCGCTGGCGATCGCCGTAGAGCACCTCTTCAGAAATCTCCTCGCCGGGGTGTGCTGGCAGGCAGTGGAGTGCGATCGCTCCAGGTGCTGCGGCGTCCAGCAGCGCGTCGTCGATCGTGTACGGCGCGAGCACCTCGCGGCGAACGTCCGCGGTCTCTTCGTCGCCCATCGACACCCACACGTCGGTATAGACGGCGTTGGCGCCCGCGACGGCCTGCTGCACGTCGGTCGTGTTCATAGCTCCCTCGAGCTGGTAGCCGTCGGGCGCGCCGATCACGACCTCAATGCCCGCGGTTGTTCCGAGCTGCACCAGCGAGCGCGCCATGTTGTTGTCGCCGTCACCGACGTACGCGAGCTTGAGCCCTTGCAGCTCGCCGAACGCTTCCTTCAGCGTGAGCAGGTCGGCCAGCACCTGGCACGGGTGGTACAGCTCAGTGAGCATGTTGAAGACCGGCACCTGGTCCTCAGACGCAAGCTCCTCCAACTCGGCGTCGGCATGGGTACGCACGCCAACCGCAGCGACGTGGCGACCGAGCACTCGCGCGGTGTCGCGCATCGACTCGCCGCGGCCGAGCTGCAGGTCGCGCGGGCTCAGGACCGTGGCGTTGCCACCAAGTTCGGTGATGCCGACCTCAAACGAGATCCGTGTTCGGGTCGAAGGCTTCTGGAAGATCAGCGCAACGGTGCGCCCACCGAACAGATCGGTCCCCGTGGGATCGGCCTTCATTGCGGCCGCGCGGTCGATCACCGCGAGGAGTTCGCTCTGTGAAAGCTCGTTGCCTGTGAGGAAGTGGCGCATGATCGTTAGGTCCCGGTGAGACGAACGCGCAAGGATACGGCCAGATGCGAGTCCTCACGTGGAATCTCTTCCATGGCCGCGCCGTACCCGAGCGGCGCTACTCGCTGACGACCGAGTTCGTGGCCGCCCTCAGCGGATGGGAGTGGGACGTGGCGCTACTGCAAGAGGTGCCGCCGTGGTGGCCGCCACTGCTCGCGAGCGCATGCGGTGCAGATGAACGCCACGTGCTCACCTCGCGCAACTCATTGCTGACCCTGCGACGAGCGCTCGCCGAGCGCCGCCCAGACATCGCCAAGTCGAGCGGCGGCGGCGCCAACGCAATCCTCGTACGCCCGTCAGCAGGCCAGGTCACTGCACATGCTCAGCGGTGCCTGCGGATTCGGCCCGAGCGCAGGCGAGTGCACGCCGTCCGCCTGGAGCTCGACGAGGGACCTCTGTGGATCGCCAACGTGCACGCTCAGGTACGGCCGCACTCGCTCACACGCGCAGACCTGCGCGGTGCTGGCCGTGCTGTGCAGACTTGGGCCGGCGGGGAGCCTCACTTACTCGCCGGGGACCTCAACGTGCCCGACCCTGAGGTCGCTGGCTTCAACGACGCCGGAGGCCACGAGGTAGATCGCTTTCTGCTCGGCCCGGGCGTGGCCGCTGCCGGGCGCGTGGAGGTACTCGAGCGCCCCGGCGGGCTCTCTGACCACGCGCCGGTCGCGATCGATCTACGGATCAGTCGACGAAACGAATCGTGAGCGGGTAGCGGTACTCCTCGCCGCGACTTGCCTTGACGCCCGCGATGATCACGAGCACGAGCCAGGCGATGCCCGCCGCGATCGCAAGCGGGATGAGGAACAGGCCGACGATCACCAGGATCAAGAAGAACAGGACGATGCCGCCGACGATCGCGTAGATCAGCACCGACAGGTTGAAGTTGAGTGCCTCGGCAGCGTGCCGCCGCACGAACGGGTCGTCCTTCTTGACGAGGTAGACGATCAGTGGCCCGATGAAGGCCAGGCCAACGAGCGACGCGATGAGAGCGGAGAGGTGGGCGAGCGCCGCCCAGCCCGTTGAGTTCTCACCTGAAGACTGCAGCGGAGCGGCTGCGACCGATTCGGTCCACCGCGTGCCGTCCCAGTAGCGCTGCTGCGGCGCACCGCTCGGGTCCGGGTACCAGCCCTGCGGAGTCTGAGGCGGTGCTTGGTCCATGGCGGGAGCCTAAACGCACCCGTGCCCTCAGCGGTCTCTGATGCGTAGACCGAAGCCGCGCAGCATCATCATCGCCTTGTCCCCAGCTCCACCGTGGCTGGGGAGTACTCCGAGCTGGACTGCGAGGTCGTAACCGTCAAGGAAGGCCCGGATGCGCCAAAGCCGCTCGCGGTCTGCGTCGAGCTCGCAGTAGAGGAGCGCATGGGTTTCAAACCGCCGGTCGGTCGACGGAAGGTCGCCGGCGTCACCGGTGTGTGTGCCGTGCAGCCTGATCGGCGCACAGATGTAGCGCCCGCCGTCGAGCCTCGTGCCTGAGGGCTCAACCTTCGCGTCGGGAGCCGCGACCCAGAGCTTGGCCATGTGCTCGGTGAGCAGCCCGATCCCTTTGACGGGAACGCTCGTGAACGGGTCCTCGTAATGGACGTCGACCGCGCACACCTCCTCGAAGAGCCTGCGGTCGCGACCGGTAATGGCACGCTGGAAGCCTTCGATCAGCTCACTACCGCTGGGCATCTCAGCAGCCAGGTACCGGGGCCGCCGGGTCAGAGGGGTGCACGAACTCCGCGACACCTTCCTCCTGAGTGGAGGCGCTCGCGTAGTGACGCTCGGGGATGCGGCCCGCGTGGCGCGCCGCGTGTCCTGCATCGACAGCCTGGGCGATCGCCCGCGCCATCGCGACAGGGTCTTCGGCGCGCGAGATCGCGCTCGCGCACAGCACTGCGTCGCAACCGAGTTCCATCGCCAGTGCGGCGTCGCTGGCGGTGCCGACACCCGCGTCGAGAATCACCGGCAGCTCGGTCTGCTCGCGGATGATCTTGAGGTTGTAGACGTTGTTGATGCCCATCCCCGAACCGATCGGCGAGCCGAGCGGCATCACCGCAGCACAGCCTGCGTCCTCAAGGCGCTTGGCGAGGATCGGATCGTCGGTGGTGTACGGCAGCACGATGAATCCGTCGGCCGCGAGCTGCTCGGCGGCAGTGACGAGCTCGACCGCGTCCGGCAGCAGCGTGCGCTCGTCGCCGATGACTTCGAGCTTGACCCAGTCGGTCTCGAACGCTTCTCGTGCGAGCTGTGCGGTGAGCACAGCGTCGCGCGCGGTGTAACACCCCGCGGTGTTCGGGAGGAGCCGGACGCCGCAGTCGTCGAGTACGTCGACGAGGCTGCCGCGTTGCTGCGGGTCGATGCGCCGGAGCGCCACGGTCACCATCTCGGTCTTTGAGATGCGGATCGCGTCGGCGAGTGTTTCCAAGCGCGGGAAGCCGCCGGTGCCGAGGATCAGGCGCGAGCCGAAGCTCTTGCCGGCGATCGTGAGGGGAGTTGGGCCGCTCATGCCGAATGACAGTTTGGCAGGGCCGGGTGTAACGCCGGGCGCGACATAGCGTATTTGAGATAATGGCCTGGAGCACACCGCCCGAGCAGCAGGACGAGACTTCGGTCGCCCCGCCCGGCACCCCGGGGCACGCGCCAACCCCGGCACCCAGCGCCAGCGCGCGTAAAGGTGCGTTTCGCACCGCCGGCGACCTCCTGCAAGGGGAATGGCAGGTACTGCTGCTGCCCGCCGCGGTCGCTGCCGTCCTCGTCTACGCGCTGTGGGAACTCGCCCAGGCGCTCGGACTGGGGCGCGTGCTGACAGACGATGAGTCGTTCGGGTCCTGGCTCGCGGTCACATCCGCACTCGCCGTGGGGTTCGCGACCGTGTGCACGCTCGGCGCCCCGGTCTTCCGCGCCGCTCGGGCCGGACAGCGAGCCGGCTACGAGGCGATGTTCGATCACCTCGGACGCTCGCTGCGAGATGCAGTCCCGCTGCTCGGATTCACCGTCGCCGCGATTACGATCCCCTTCGCCCTGTGGGGCTGGGCCGACCTGGTGGCGTGGGGTGACGTCGTGCACGGCGGAGACCAAGGCTGGTGGATCCTGTCCTACGCCCTAGCGTTCTTGGCGGCTATTCCGCTGACGGTCTGGGCATTCGGGCGGCTGCTCCTGCTTGGAGGACTCGTGGCTACCGGACGCGACGACGAACTCGATCCGCTGGCGGAGGCCCGCGCGCTCGTTCGCAAGAACCGGCTGTGGTTCTCGGGCCACGCCCTCGCGATCTTCGTGATCACTCTGGTCATCTCGTCCCTTTGGCTACTGCCGATCGGAACGCTGCTGTCCGTGGCAGATGCGAGCCCCGTGACCGACCTGTTTGGCGTCGTGCTCGCGGCTCCGTTGCTGCTGTGGCCGGTCACTGCAGCGGTCGGCCTGGCCAACGCCCTTCGTGCTCGTCAGACTGCCGGCCCGCAGCCTGGTGCCCGATGGCTCAACGGTGCGAGTGCGACCGCACTCGTGCTGCTCTGCGGCGGGTTCGTCCTCCACGTCGCTCTGAAGGACTGGACCGTGGACAAGAGCCCACTCCGCAAGCTCGAAGCCGATCCGATGGCCAGCTATTCGCCGCCCGCCGCAGCGGCCACGCACCGGGGAGAGCACCAGGACCAGGTGGTCCACAACCTGACCCTCGGGTTCGGTGATGAGGCGCCCGATCTCAACGCCTATACGCGCCAGCAAGTCGAGTTCCCCGAAACGACGAGCGCCGACGAGCTGAGCGGCCACCTGCAGGCCACGGTTGCGGCAGCACAGCAAGCCGGTTGGACGGTTCGGTCCGACGAGCCCAGGCAGGGTCCGGACAGCGAGTCCGGCAGCCTCGGCTACTGGTCGGGCACCAAGACGATCGGCGGAATGCCCGCCACGATCGAGATCACTACGAGCCCGTCCGGCAGGGACTACTACGAACGGGATGTGCTCCAGTACCACCAGAAGCCGACCGTCGACATCGCGATCGATTCCGCGATCTCAGACTGACCTAACCGCCCTGTACGGCGGTCAGCACCTCTACCGCCTGCCCCGCGCTGAGGGTGCGGGAACTCCACTCGCTGCGCGGCACCACCTCGGCGTCGACCGCAACCGCGACGCCGCGTTCGGGCGCATCGATCGCTCTGAGCAGCTCGGCGACCGTGATCGGCGTGGCGACCGGCGAGCGCTCGCCGTTGACGATCAATGTCACGCGACCGCCCCGTCACGCGCGAGGATCTCGACGACTCGCTCCGCGGCCACGGGCGCCATCAGCACTCCGCCGCGGTAGTGGCCGGTGGCGTTGACGATGCGATCGTTCCGCGGATCAGGTCCGACCAGCGGGCGGTTGTCGGGCGTGCCGGGACGGAAGCTCACGACCACCTCTTCGATCTCCAGCTCAAGCACGCCCGGCACGATCTCCCCAGCGTCGCGCAGCAGGTCGTGCACCGCAAGCACGGTTGGTGCCGGGTTGAAGCCCTGTTCCTCCGCTGACGCGCCGAGGTAGTACCGGCCGTCGCCGCGCGGCACGAGGTAGCCCGGGATTGGCACCGCCCATCGCAGGACGCGATCGATCAGGCCGGGCCCGTTCGGGTCACGCAGCATGAGCGCCTGGCCCTTGACGGGGCGCACGGGATCACCCGACCACGCGCCGCGCGCGTTGACGACGCGGCCCGCGTCGACGCTCGCGAGGTCGGTTATCTCGGAGCCAGTTACCAACTCGACTCCGGCCGCGACGCAGGCCGCCTCCAGCGCAGCGAGCACCTCGCGCGGCTGCACCGAGTGGTCACTCGCCAGCTCGACCGCACCGCGCAGGCGCGGAGTAAGGCCCGGCTCGAGCCCTCGCGCCTGCGAGCCGACAAGGCGCTCAGCGCGCAGTCCGAGCCGCTCGCGCAGATCGCGCTCCCGCTCGGCCCATGCGAGCTCGTCGGCGTCGCGACCCACGAGCAGTGTCCCGCTCTCTCTGTAACCAACGTCGATGCCGCTGGCCTCGCGCAGCTCGGCAGCGAATGCGGGCCATCGCTCCGCCCCGTCGAGCCCGAGCTGCAGAAGCTCCGGCTCTTGCGCGTCCGCCTCGGCGACCGGAGCCAGCATCCCGGCTGCAGCACCAGAGGCACCACGGCCGACCTTCGGTTCACGCTCATGAAGCCTCACGGCCATGCCAGCCTGCGCGGCGCGCCACGCGACCGACAGACCGATCACTCCTCCCCCAACGACCGCGATGTCCGGACGTCCGGGCATCTGTCGAGCGTAGCCGCGGGCGCGTCTGGCTGCGAAAGGAACCCTGGCGGTCACTTACGTAGCCAGAGACACCCGCCGAGCCCTGGCTCTCTGCCGATCCTGCCCGATTTCGGGCAGAATCGTCCCCCAAACCTGCCGATCTATGTAATATGACCCTCGTGCCGGCCCCCAACGCCCTCTCGGACGTGGTCGACCGCGTCATCCAGACGACAGGGATCGACGCGGGCCAAGCGGAGCGGATCGTGGCCGAAGTGCTCGATCAGCTCGCCGAACCACTCGACGGGTACGTGACGCGCAGGCACGGCGAACTGCACGCGCGAGGTCAGACCAACGACAGGATCTGGCCCGTGCTGGCAGAAGAAGTCACCCAGCGGCGCTTCCCGGCGCGGCCGCTGTCAGAACGTCAGTTGCGCCGGATCGTCTACGGCTAGGAACCCAGAGATGTGCGGAATCATCGGATACGTCGGAAACCGTGATGTGACCCCAGTGCTGCTGGAGGGGCTGCGCCGCCTCGAGTACCGCGGGTACGACTCAGCAGGCCTGGCGATCCCTGCCCGCAAGAAGGCCAAGCGTGTGCGCGTGGCCGGCCGAGTCCGTGACCTGACCGAGGCGACCGCGCGCGACCTGACCGCCGGCGCAGGCAACGGCACCGGGATCGCCCACACCCGCTGGGCCACCCACGGCGCCGTCACCGAGACGAACTGCCACCCGCACACCGACACGAGCGGCCGCATCGCGATCGTGCACAACGGCATCATCGAGAACGCGGACCAGATCCGTGCCGGCCTCGCCGCCCGCGGCATCGAGCTCGTCACCGAGACCGACACCGAGGTGCTGGCCCATCGCATCGCCGAGGAACTCGCCGTCGACGGACGCACCCTTGAGGACGCCACGCGCATCGTTCTGCGCCGCGTCGAAGGCACCTACGGACTCGTCGTGATGGACGCCGAGAACCCCGACCAGCTGGTTGTTGCCCGCAACGGCTCCCCGGTGCTGCTCGGTGTCGGCGACGGCGAGATGTTCGTCGCCTCGGACGCCGGCGCGATCGTGCACCACACCCAGCAGATGGTCTACCTCGAAGACGGTGAAGTCGCCGTGATCGAGCCCTCCGGCTACCGCACGTCCACCCTCGCCGCCGTTCCCACGCAGAACGAGCCGGTCGAGATCGAAGAGGACACCGGCGACTGGGACCTCGACGGCTACGAGGACTACATGGCGCAGGAGATCCACGCACAGCCCGCTGCTGTGCGCCGCGCCCTCGGTGGCCGCCTCGACGAGCGCTGGTCAACCGCGCGCCTCGGCGGCATCAACTTCGAGCCGCGCGAGCTACGCGCGCTGCGCCGCGTCACGTTCCTCGGCTGCGGCTCCGCGTACTACGCAGGCGAGGCCGGGTCGCTGATGATCGAAGAGATCGCGCGCATCCCGTCGGACGCGCAGCCCGCATCCGAGTTCCGCTACCGCAACCCGATCGTCGATCCCGAGACGCTTTACGTCGCCGTCAGCCAGTCGGGCGAGACCAGCGACACGCTGTTCGCTGTCGAGGAGCTGAAGCGCAAGGGCGCACAGGTCATTGGCGTCGTGAACGTCGTCGGCTCCGCGATCGGCCGTGCGTGTGGACAGGGTGTGTTCCTCCACGCAGGCCCCGAGATCTCCGTCGCGTCAACCAAGGCGCTCACGAACATGACGGTGACGTTCGCGATGCTCGGCGTGATGCTGGGCCGCATCCGCGACCTGTCGCCGAACGACGGCCGCAGGCTCGTCGAGGCGCTCGCCGCGATCCCGGAGCAGATCGAGCAGATCCTCGAGCAGGAAGCCGAGATCAAGCAGATCGCCGAGCGCTTCTCGGGTGCCGACCACATGTTCTTCATCGGGCGCGTACGCGGCTGGCCGGCCGCCCGCGAAGGTGCGCAGAAGCTCAAGGAGGTCTCCTACATCCACGCGGAGGCATACCCGGGATCGGAGCTCAAGCACGGCCCGCTTGCACTGATCGACTCCGAGATGCCGTCGGTCGTGATCATCCCCGACGACGAGCACGTGTCGAAGAACGTCTCGACCGTCGAACAGATCCAGGCGCGCGGCGGTCCGGTGATCGTCGTAACGAATGCCGAGCTCCCCGAGAGCCTCAACCCCGACGCGATCATGCGTGTCCCCAAGACCGAGCCCGAGCTCAACTCGATCTTGATGACCGTGCCGCTCCAGCTCTTCGCCTACCACTGCTCGAAGATCCTCGGCCGCGACATCGACAAGCCGCGAAACCTCGCGAAGTCGGTAACCGTGGAATAGGCCGTCGTGGTCGGTGTGGGGTGTGGCGCTGCCCGCTGGCAACGTCGCTCCGCCTCCGGCTTCGCTCCACGGGTTGCTGCGCTGGGCAGCTCCACACCACACGCCGGCACCGGTTGCTCGCGGTGACCGAACCCGCGAGCGCGTAGCTCGCTGGTTACTCTCGGCGCGTGACGTTGTCCGACGCTCGCCTCTACTTCGTCAGCGACGACCGCCCGGGTGGGCGCGATCTCGCTGAGGTGCTGCCGCGTGCGATCGCAGGCGGGGTCGACATCTTTCAGCTGCGGATGAAGCGCGCCAGCGATGACGAAGTGCTCGCGGCCGCCGAGACTGCCCGCGCAATCTGTGCAGAGCACGGTGTCCCGTTCGTGCTCAACGACCGGCCCGACCTCGCGGTGCAGGTCGGCGCCGACGGTGTGCACGTCGGACAGGACGACATGGACCTCCTTCAGGCGCGCTCGGCAGCCGGACCGAGCCTGTTCGTTGGACGCTCGACCCATGACCCCGAGCAGGTGGCCGCCGCGGCGGACGCTGACTACTTCGCCGTCGGCCCCGTGCACGAGACCCCGACCAAGCCAGGCCGCGCCGCCGTCGGCAACGAGCTGATCGCCCACGCGACAGCGCTCGAGACAGACACGCCGTGGTTCGCGATCGGTGGCATCAACGAGCAGACCATCGACGCCACGCTCGCAGCGGGAGCATCCCGCGCCGTTGTGGTGCGAGCGATCGCCGAGGCACCCGACCCCGAACGGGCGGCGCGAGCTCTCCGGACCCGAATCGAGGCAGCACTGTGACCGAGCAGCCGAGGGCCAAGCGCCCCACCAGCGAAGAGCGCAACGCAGCGGTCCGCGCCGACATCCATCCACTCGAGCCCGGCGAGCGGCCCGGCCCGCTCAAGATCGCTGCCGGGGTACTCGTACTGCTGGCCGTCGCGAACCTGTTGTTGATGATCCCGACCGACAACGTGCCGATGGCGTCCGGTGAATCAAACCCCGTCGGGCGATCGATCGCTCTCGCCGCTGTGCTACTCGGACTCGCCGCCTGGATCTGGTCGCGCGCTGCCGGCGCGGTACTGATCTTCGAGGCACTGCTGATCGTCACGATGCTCTACGCGTTCCTCGGGCTACTCACCGCGGCCAACGCCAGCGCGGTGTTCGCAAGCGCCGTTGTACTTGCCCTCGCGGGCACCCTGTTCTGGAAGCTGATCCGCGTGCTCGCACGGATTCAAGCCCCGGTGCACGACGACCTTCGGTCGTCTTAGCATTTTGAGTTCGCTCCGCGAACTCAAGCGCGATTGCGTCCGTTCAAGCCTGGTGCAGCGTGCCGATACGCTGGACCCATGAGCGATTCGTTCGACTGCATCATCATCGGCTCCGGCCCGGGCGGATACGTGACCGCCGTGCGCGCCGCGCAGCTCGGCATGAGCACCGCCGTCATCGAGCGTGATGACACCGTCGGCGGCCGCTGCCTCAACGTGGCCTGCATCCCCGCCAAGGCCGTGCTCCGCAGCGCCGACGCCATCACCGAGATCGAGCACGCAGGCGACCTCGGCATCACGGTCGGTGCTCCCACGATCGACTTCGCGGCAATCGGCGAGCGCCGCAAGAAGGTCATCTCCACCCTCACCGGCGGTGTCGGCCAGCTGCTCAAGAAGAACAAGGTCGAGGTCATTCAGGGCGAAGGCAAGCTCACCGCAGACGGCAACGTCGAGGTAAACGGACGCACGCTCACTGCCAACAAGGCGATCGTCCTCGCGACCGGCTCCGTGAAGCGTCCGCTGCCCGGCACCGAGTTCGGCGGACGAGTGATCGGCACCGAAGAGGCCTGGCAGCTTGAGGATCTGCCACAGACACTCGTAGTCGCCGGAGCTGGGGCCTCAGGCTCTGAGATCGCCTCCGCGTACGCCCGCTTCGGAGTCGACGTGAAGCTCTTCGAAGGGCTCGACCGCGTCGTTCCGTCAGAGGACGCAGACATCTCCAAAGTCGTCGCGCGCGGCTTCAAGAAGCAGGGCATCGACGTGCACACCTCGACCTTCGTGGAGAACGTTGTCAGCGACGGAGACAAGGTCAAGTTCAGCTACGGCGACCAGCAGGCCGAAGCCGACTGGCTCGTGATCGCAGCGGGCCGCGCGCCCGACATCGAGGGCCTCGGACTCGACGCTGCAGGCATCGACCTCGACGAGCGCGGACTCATCAAGGTCGACGGCGCCATGCGCACGTCACGCGACAAGGTCTACGCGATCGGCGACCTCGTCCCCGGCCCCGCCCTCGCACACAAGTCCTCAGAAGAAGGCGTGATCGCAGTCGAAGACGCCGCCGGAATGAAGACACACCCGATCTCGTACGTCGACATCCCGCGAGCAACGTTCTGCAGCCCCAACGTCGCATCGTTCGGGCTCACCGAAGCACAGGCAAAAGAGGCCGGATACGACGTCGTCGTCGGCAAGGTGCCCTACGGCGCCGTCGGTGCGCCCACCGTCTACGGCGACAACTCAGGCACCGTCAAGATCATCGGCGACAAGAAGTACGGCGAGCTGCTCGGCGGCCACATCGTCGGCGCCAAAGCCACAGAGCTGATCCAAGAGCTCGTCAACGCCAAAGAGCTCGAAGGCGGATACCCAGAGGTCGCACGGATCGTGCACGGGCACCCGACGTTCTCTGAGGCTGTGCTGGAGGCTGCGCGGGCGGCCGACGGCTGGCTCATCCACGGTTGAGAGGGGTTTGCACTGCGCATCTCGCGCCGGAGCTTCGCTCGCGTCGCCACCACCTGCTTTGTGCAAACCCCTCTCAAGGCGCCGTCGGTAGACAATGAACGCTGCTCACCCCTACTTCTATTTCTCGTTTGAGAGCCCGGGGTCGTATTTGGCGGCTGAGCGGGTGCTGCGGGTGATTGATGGACCTTGTGAGTGGGTGCCTGTCAGGCCGCAGCAGAGCGAGTGGGTGTTTCGGTGTGCTGAGGAGCAGGAGATCGCCGAGCGCGGGGTTGAGATGACGGCGGCTGAGCGCGCGATGCAGCCGATGCGTTGGCCGCCGGCGTTTGACCAGGAGCGCGCTCTGCTCGCGGCCACGTACGCGAAGTCGATCGGCCGCACCGTGTCGTTTGCCCTCGCCGCACTGCGGCAGGCGTACGCGGGAGGCGCAGACCTCGGCAGCGACGAGACGATCCTGATCGCTGCAGCCGCCTGCGAGATGCACCCGCGCGCGGTGCTGCAGGCGCTCGAGCGACCGACAGTCGCGAGGATGCTCGACGAGGCTTCAGCTGAGGCCGCGGGCCGCGGTGTGACAACGACCCCAACCGTGTGGCAGCCCGACGGCACAGTCCTGGTCGGCGACGCCGAGCTCGGAGAAGAGCGCGAATGACCTCGTCCGCCCGTGCCCGCTTCGAGCTGATCGTGACCAGGGGTTCGATCGAGATCCTCGACCACACGAGCGCTGAGGTCGTCCTCTTCTGGGACTGCACGCGCCCCCAGTTGCGCAGGATGCGCGAGGCGATCATCGCCGACCTCGACCGGCTCAGCGCCGACGAGTTCCTGCGCGAGTGGGCGACGATGGAACCGACCGATTTCGGCTGATAGCGCCGGCGCCGCCCTCACCAAGGCGTAAGGCCCGAGCCGGATAACCTCGTCCGCGATGACCGCCAAGGGAGCCGCCACCACGATCGAGCTCGAGCGCTCACTGCAGCGCCAAGGCAGGCGTGCGGCCGAGGCACGCGCCACGGTGCCTGACGCGGTGTACACCCGCGACGTAGCCGTAAGCGGCGAGCTGCCCGGCGACCAAATCGTGGCCGCGTTCGCGCGTGCTCTGCGGCAACACGCCGGCGTGAACGCTGCGTATCGCGATGCGCAGCTCGAACGCTATGAGCGCGTCAACATCGGCCTAGTGCTGCCCGATGGCGACGGCAGCACCGCGGTGACAATCGCCGACGCCGACACCAAGACTGCCGCCGACATCGCCGCGGAGCGCGAAGAGCTGGCGTCGAAGGTTGCCGACGGCAGCCTCACCGCACCGGAGACCTCGGGCGCCACCGCGTCGGCCACAGACCTCTCGGCAACAGGGGTAACGGCATTCGCTCCTGTCCTCACGCCACCCCACGCCGCCGCACTCGGCATCGGTGGGCGACGCCCTGACGGCACCGTGACGCTGACCCTTACGTGCGACACACGCGTGGTCTCACCCTTCACCGCAGCCGCCGTGCTCGACGCGCTGGCTGGGGCCCTTACCTGACACGAAGCACCGCTTCGTGGTACTCATTAGCAATGGGTCCAATCGCGAAGCTGCTCCTGATCACGACGGTAACCGTCATCGCGTGTGTCTCGTCGGCGCAAGCGGCCGCGACTTACCCGAATGCAATCGGCGCCAACTGGGGCAACTGCGCTGGATACGTCTCGATGGAGAACCCCTACTGGGGCAACGTCTCGGGCGTGACGGCAATCTCGTGCTCGAAGCCAGCCACGTATGAGATCCGGCTGACCACCGGGTTCAGAGGGTTCAACGACATCTACACCACCAGCACCGCGAGGCGAGTCGGAGCGTTCGCGAACGCAGTCGTCCGCACGAGCAACCAGCCAATGGCTCTCTCATGGGCACCGTCTTTCTGGGCGTGCACGTCGGTGTGGGCGAACGTATTCGGCGGCAGCGGGATGTACCAAATCGCCAACGCCTGCGGCTACTACGTGCGCTGACAGCCGTGCAGTCGGTCGACCTGGGCCTGACGCCGTACCGAGACGCACTGGCAAAGCAGCTCGAGCTACGCGCGCAGCGCATCGCCGACCTGATCGACGACACAGTGCTCGCGTTGGAGCACCCGCCGGTCTACACGCGCGGAAGGCGCTCGGAGCCGGGCGAGCTGCCGTTCGGTGAGCAGTGGTACGCCGAGCGCGGGATCGAGATCGTTGACGTGGACCGTGGAGGCAAGGTCACCTACCACGGCCCCGGGCAGCTCGTGCTCTACCCGATCTGCCGCGTGACAGACGTCAAGGACTTCGTCTGCAAGCTCGAGAAGGCGATGGTGCACGCCCTTGCCGCGGAAGGCATCGACGCCCGCGGCCGGTCTGTCGAAGGCATCGAGTTCACGGGCGCGTGGGTCGAGGACCGGAAGATCGGATCGATCGGCCTGCACGTCTCCCACGGAGTAACGAGCCACGGCCTGTCTTTGAACGTCAACTGCGACCTCGAGCCGTTCAGCTGGATCGTGCCCTGCGGCCTGCCGGACTCAAAGGTGACGTCGGTTGCCCAGGAGCTTGGGTCAGACGACCCCGGGCTGCTCGCGCGAGTCAGGCAGAGCCTGCTGGCGGCGCTCAGCGATAACGACGGCTAGCCTCTGAGGCGCCTGATGACCGACGTTCGCGAGCACAAG
>CAZLKZ010000025.1:0-26242 GCA_964560235.1 uncultured Conexibacter sp.
CCGTGGGTGTTCTGGGAAGGGCCGCCGACCGCCAACGGCAAGCCTGGCGTGCACCACGTACTCAGCCGCGCGTTCAAGGACATTTTCCCCCGCTTTCAGACGATGCGCGGCCACCTCGTGCGCCGCAAAGGCGGCTGGGACTGTCACGGCCTACCGGTCGAGATCGCTGTCGAGAAGCAGCTCGGCCTCTCCTCAAAGCACGACATCGAGGAGTACGGCATCGAGGAGTTCAACAAGAAGTGCCGCGAGTCGGTCTTCACATTCCTCGAGGACTGGGACAAGCTCACCGAGCGCATCGCGTTCTGGGTTGACCTCGACGACGCCTACCGCACGCTTGACCCGAGCTACGTCGAGTCGGTGTGGTGGTCGCTGAAGCAGATCAGCGACAAGGGCCTGCTCTACGAGGGCCATCGCGTGGTGCCGTACTGCCCGCGCTGCGGCACCGCCCTGTCGAGCCACGAGCTGTCGCTCGGTTACAAGGACGTCACCGACCTCTCGGCCTATGTAACGCTGCCAGTCACCAAGGCGGTCGGCCCTGTTCACGAGGGCGACGAGCTGCTCGTGTGGACCACGACGCCCTGGACGCTGATCTCCAACGCGGGCGCCGCCGTCGCCGCCGACCTCACGTACGCACGCGCGGAGTCCGCTTCGGGCCAGGGGCCGTTCGTGCTCGCAGAGGCGCTCGTGGAGCGTGTGCTCGGCGAGGGCGCGACCGTGCTCTCCACGTTCTCGGGCAAAGAGATCGAAGGCTCGCGCTACGAGCCGCCGTTCCCGTACATCGATCCGAGCGAGTGGGGCGAGCACGGCAACTCCGTGCTCGTCGGCGACTTCGTGACCGCCGACGACGGCACCGGCATCGTGCACACCGCCCTCGCCTTCGGCGAGGACGACTACAAGCTCGGCCAGCAGTACGGCATGACCGTGGTCAACCCTGTCGGGCTCGACGGCACCTACGACGAGCGCATCACGGGCTACGCAGGCCGCCAAGTCAAGGACTGCGACCCCGACCTCGTCGAAGACTTGAAGTCCCGAGACCGGCTGCTGAAGTCGGTCCCCTACGAGCACAGCTACCCGCACTGCTGGCGCTGCTCGACGGCGCTTCTCTACTACGCGAAGCCTTCGTGGTACATCGCGACGCAGTCGCTGCGCGACAACCTGCTTGCGGCTAACGAGACGGTTACCTGGCATCCCGAGCACATCAAGCACGGTCGCTTCGGACGCTGGCTCGAGAACAACGTGGACTGGGCGCTCAGCCGCGAGCGCTACTGGGGCACCCCGCTGCCGGTGTGGCGCAGCGAGGACAAGGAAGTCGTCAAGGTCATCGGCTCGCTCGCTGAGCTCGAGGAACTCTCGGGCGTCAAGCTCGACGACCCGCACCGCCCGTACGTAGACGACGTGGTGATCACCGACGCGGAGACCGGCAAGGAATTGCGCCGGGTCCCCGAGGTAATCGACGTGTGGTTCGACTCCGGTGCTATGCCCTTTGCCCAGCACCACGCGCCGTTCGAGAACGAGGAGCGGTTCGCCGAGAGCTGGCCGGCCGACTTCATCTGCGAAGCGCTCGACCAGACCCGCGGCTGGTTCTACTCGCTGCTCGGTGTGTCCGTTCTGCTGACCTCCGGTGATGACTCGCCAGAGCATGGGATGTTTTCCGAAGGGAAACTCCCGACGGTAAGGAGCACCGCAGGTGCTCCTTACCGCAACGTCATGTGCCTCGGCCTGATCCTCGACGAGGACGGGCAGAAGATGTCGAAGTCCAAGGGCAACATCGTCGAGCCGTTCAGCGTGATCGACGAGTTCGGCGCCGACGCGCTGCGCTGGTACTTCTTCAGCTCCAAGCAGCCCTGGGACGGCTACCGCTTCTCCACCGAGCAGATCGGCGAGGGCGTTCGCCTGTTCCTCAAGACGCTGTGGAACACCTACGGCTTTTACGCGCTGTACGTCGACACTCCGGCCGCGGACCCGCTGCCCGAGCCGACACCGACCGACCTGCAGCTCGACCGTTGGGTCCGATCCCGCCTGGCAGCGACCGTCGTCGAGGTCACTGAAGCTCTCGACGGTTACGACGCGACCACCGGCGCACGCTCGATCGCGACCTTCGTCGACGATCTCTCCAACTGGTACGTGCGCCGCAACCGGCGCCGGTTCTGGGATGGAGAACCGCACGCCTTCGCAACGCTGCGCGTGTGCCTTGTTACGACAGCGCAGCTCCTTGCGCCGTTCTGTCCCTTCATCGCCGACGAGATCTTCGACAACCTCGACGGCAGCGACGAGTCGGTGCACCTCACCGACTGGCCGATGGCCGGTGATCGCGACCTAGCGCTCGAGGCTGCAATGGCAACCGCGCGCGAGGCCGTCACCCTCGGTCTTCGAGCCCGTGCGACCGCGAAGGTCGGTCTGCGCCGTCCGCTTCGCGAGGCCGTCGTTGTCGCGGCCGGCCCCGAGCGCAACGCAATCGAGGGGCTCGCCGAGATCGTGCGTGACGAGCTCAACGTCAAGCAGCTGCGCTTCGTCGATGAGGCCGACGAGCTCGGTACATACGAACTCAAGCCCAACTACCGCTCGCTCGGTCCTCGCTTCGGCAACAAGATGCCGGTAGCCGCGGCAGCCTTCGCTGCGCTCGACCCCGGCAGCACCGCAGCCACGCTCCGGGCCGGCGGCACGGTTGGCATCAGCGTCGACGGCCACGACCACCAGCTCACCGCCGAAGATGTGCTCATCGGCCTTGAGCCGCTCGAAGGCTTCCAAGTCGAGCGCGAGGCCGGGCACGCAGTCGCCCTCGACCTGGCGATCGACGAAGAGCTCCGCCTCGAAGGGCTCGCGCGCGAGATCGTGCGCACGGTTCAGAACGCGCGCAAAGACGCGGGACTCGAAGTGACCGACCGGATCACGCTGGGCCTGGGCGGAGACGACGAGCTCCTCGGCGCGGCGCGCGCTCACCAGGCGATGATCGCCGGTGAGGTGCTCGCTGAGGCGATCGAGTTCGCGGACGGCGCTGGCGGTATCACCGCCACGATCGAGGGCGCCCAGCTGGCGATCTCGATCGAGCGCGCCTGGCCTACGAAGTCGCTCTGACCTGCTTGAGGATCAGGTCGGTGACGATCTGCGTGGCGTTCTCAGGTACCCAGTTCCCAACGGCGGGCACGACCTTGAAGGTGTAAGGAGCGGCCACGTATCGGGCGGTCAGCTGCGCCGACTCTGGGCCGAACGCGAACTCGTCCTGACCCCACACGAACGTCGTCGGCACCGTGGTCGGGCCGAAGGAGAAGACCCAGTCCTGCGGAATCGGGTTGGCCTTGTACCAGTTGAGTGCCGCGCGCATCGCAGCTGGGTCCTTCAGGTACTGGTAGTAACGGCGTGCGTTCGCTTCCGGCAGTCCTTGCCCCTTGAGCGTCTCCACCATGAAGAAGCCGTCGAAGGCAAGCAGGAACTGGTCGAAGCCCTCGGAGGCGAACAGGCCGGTGTAGAGGAAGCGCGCCCACTGCCCGGTTGAGAAGTCGAGCGTCGCGTCGGCGATCGCCCGAGGGTGGGACGTTGAGAGCACGGTGTTGGACAGCACTCTGGACGGTGCGGCTGCCGCGGTGCGCCAGCCGACGATGCCGCCCCAGTCGTGCGAGACGAGATGAAAGCGCGGCGCGCCCAGTGCGTCCGCCATCGCGAGGGTGTCGCGCACCATGTTGCTCGTCGCGTATGCGCCGACCGAGGCCGGGCGCGCACGAGGCGAGTACCCGCGCTGGTTAGGTGCGACCGCGTAGTAGCCAGCCGCAGCGAGCGGCTCGAGCATCGGTCGCCACGCCTCGGCGTTCTGCGGGAAGCCGTGCAGCAGGATTACGAGCCGCCCGCGCTGTGCGTCGGCCGGGTTACCGGCCGTGAGCGCGTCGAACGTGAGCTTCCCAACCTGCGGGTCGGTGATGGTGATCGCCCGGTTGGTCACGGCGGCATTGGCGCTTGCGGGCAGCAGCAGCACCAGTGCGGAGAGGGCGAGGACTAGACGACGCACAGAAAACATGCGGGTGACGATAGTCCAGTATGGACCATTAGACAAGCCCGGCTACCGATCACGGTGAATAGAGTGGAAGGCATGAAGCTCAGCCCCGAACTTGAAGCCTCCTTCAACCGCCAGATCACGCTCGAGTTCGAGTCATCGATCGCCTACCGGCAGCTCGCGATCGAGATGGCTACGCGCGACCTTCCGGGCATGGCGGCTTGGCTGCGCCATCAGGCCGATGAGGAGATCGTTCACGCCAACAAGTTCATCGATCACGTCACCGACCGCGGCAACCACGCCAAGATCGGCGCCACGGCCCAGCCAGCAAACGGGATCGACTCGGTGCTCTCCTGCTTCGAGGCTGCGCTTGAACACGAGCGCAAGGTTTCGGAGTCGATCCGCGAGCTGTACCGCGAGGCTGAGGCCGCCGGCGACCTCGACTCTCGTCCGCTGCTCAACTGGTTCATCGACGAGCAGATCGAGGAGGAGGCCACGGTCGGAGAGATCATCGGCCGCCTCAAACTGATCGGCGACGAGGGCCTCGGGCTCATCAAGCTCGACGAGGACCTCGGCCAGCGCCCAGCAGGCTCGACCGAAGCGCCCGCGGAGTAGCGCGCGTGGAGGTTCGCCCGCGCGATCCGTTCGGCGTGAAGCTCGGACGGGGCATGACGCTCCGCACCGTCGTGCTGATCTTCGTGCTGTCGAGCCTGCCGATCGCGCTCGTCATTGGCGGCGTGATCGGGATCGTGTTTGTGGCCGCGGTGCTGGTCATCGCGGGGCGCATCTGGCTATGGCGTCAGCAGATGCTGCACAGCGTGCTGAGCGCTGAAGGCGACTCGCTCGTCTTGAACACCGGCAACAAGCGGGAGACCGTCGCCGCACGGCCGAACGGAGATTCGGCGGTCCGCGTCACGCTCAAGAGCGGACGCCGCGATCCGCAGTCCTACTGGCTCGTGCTCAACTCGGCAGGCGAACGCCCAGCACGCTCCACCGCGTACGCCGACAACTTCTGGGACCTCGACCAAATCGAGGATCTCCTCCAAAGCGCCACGATCCCGTTCCGCACAGAGCCATCAACAATGGACCCACGCGAACTGAACAAGCGCTACCCGGTCACCAAGACCAAATAGAGCTTTAAGCGGGCCGAGAGCTAGCCGATAACCGGCTGCAGCTCAGCCTCAAGCTTGCGCTTGGGCTTCGCGCCGATGACCCGCGCGGCCTCGGCACCGTTCTTGAAGACGATCATCGTCGGGATCGAGAGCACCTGGTACTTGCCCGCGGTGACCTGGTTCTCGTCGGTGTTGAGCTTGACGATGCGAATGTCCTCGCGCTCGCCAGCGATCTCTTCAAGCACCGGTGCTACGGCGCGGCACGGACCGCACCAGGGGGCCCAGAAGTCGACGAGCACGGGCTTGTCGGACTCGAGCACTTCAGCCTGGAAGTTGCTGTCTGTTACGTCAGTGATAGCTCCAGCCATACGCCCAAGGTAGCGCCTACTGAGGCGGCCTAGTCGATCAGGAAGTGGCGCACGATGTCTGGGCTCACGTTGACCTCGATCCAGGCCGCCATGATCAGCATCGGCACGGCGATCGCAACCGTCACGAACGTGGCTGCGAGCAGGTGGTCCCAGTCGCCGTTGCGGCTGGCCAGGAGCCATGCGGCGAGCGGTAGGAAGAGTGCGATGAGCTCGGGTATCGCGTGCGGCAGCACGCAGAGCAGCAGCATGGCCGGGCTCGTGTCGAGGTAGGCCGACATGGTCGCCGCGCCCGACCCGATCACGTACGCCTGTGTCGTCAGAGAAAAGAGTGTGGCTGCCGAGACGAAGAGCATCGCGAAGCGGCCGGCATGGTCGTGCACGGCGCGCCAGCGCGGCCCGTACCGCTCAGCCTCCAGTGGCAGTGACGAGCCCGCAATGAACCCGGCGACGCATGCCATCGCGTGCAGTGCCAGCACTAGCCCGTTGCGAAACAGCACGTGCGACATGTCGTCCGGCAGCACGCCGAAATACGCGAACGTGCCGGTGTCGGGAGTGACCGTCGAGCCGACCACCCACACGCCGAACAGCAGCAGGGCTGCGACTGCTGCCGAACCAGCGAACCATGGGATCAGCACGCGCCAGTTCTCCTCGTTCCAGAGCTGGAACGTGGCGCGCGTGCGTTTGAGTCCTTGGGCTAGGACGAGATCCGAGGTCACTCTCTTCAAGATCGGCCTCCCAGCGGGGCACTGAACCACTGGTAGGCGAACGTCACTGGGGTGGCTTCCAGGCTCCGCGCAGCTGGGGAACGAGGATCATTGCCTCGATCGCGATCTTCGCGGACATCTTTGACTCGCCGCGAATGCGGTCCCGGAACACGATCGGCACCTCCACGACCTTGAATCCGGCGGCGACTGCGCGTGAGGTCAGCTCCACCTGGAACGCGTACCCGCGTGAGCGGATCGTGTCGAGCTCGATCGTCTTGAGCACGTCTGCCCGGAAGCACTTGAAGCCGCCGGTCAGGTCGCGCACACGTAGCCCGAGCACCATCTGCGCGTAAAGGCTGCCGCCGCGGCTCACGAACCGCCGGCCCATGCCCCAGGCCTCGATTGAGCCGCCACGGGTGTAGCGCGACCCGAGAGCCAGGTCGGCGCCGTCGTCGCGCACGGCCTTCAAAAGGCGCGCGAGGTCGGCCGGGTCGTGAGAGAAGTCCGAGTCCATCTCGAACACGTATCCAGCACCCGCTGCGAGGGCGTGCCGAAAGCCGGCTAGGTACGCGGGGCCGAGGCCCTCACGCTCGGTCCGGTGCAGTACTTCCACGACGCCGGTCTCCTCGGAGAGCCGGTCCCCGATCTGGCCCGTGCCGTCCGGCGATCCGTCGTCGACGATCAAGATCCTGAACTCGCCGGGCGCGGCCTCTTCGAGCACAGACATCGACGCGCGTACGATCGCCTCGATGTTCTCTGCCTCGTTGTATGTGGGGAGAATCAGCCAGGCGGCGCCGCTCATCGCTGGGCAGGCTATCCGTGCGGCTGGCGTAGGCTGATTTCGATGGCTGGCCTGCCTAACTCGGAGATCGCTGACGCCCTTGACGAGCTGGGCGACCTGTACGAGCTCGACGGCGCGATCATCCATCGCGTTGTCGCCTACCGGAACGCTGCCAAGGCGATCCGCGAGGCGCCGCGAGCGGTGGCTGACATGGTCCGCGCGGGCACGGTCACCGAGCTGGCCGGAGTCGGCAAGACGCTGGAGGAGAAGCTCGTCGCTCTGCTCGACACGGGCACGATCCCGGCGGCAGAGAAGCTGCGCGCGAAGTATCCGGCGGGGCTCGTTCAGATGACGCGCCTACCCGGGCTCGGCCCGAAGAAGGCCCGCAAGCTGCACGATGAGCTCGGGATCGACTCACTGGACGCCCTTCACAAGGCCGCACAGGACGGCAAGCTCAAGGTGGTCAAGGGGTTCGGCCCGAAGTTCGAGCAGGGCGTACTCGACGCGTTTGAGGCAGGCGTCGCCGACAAGCCTGAGCAGCGCATGCTCCTGAGTCGTGCCGTGGCGCTGGCCGACGAGATCTGTGAGCTGCTGCGCGAAGCCGACGTCGGCGTCATTGACGTCGAACCCGCCGGTGGCATACGGCGGCTCGCAGAGACTGTCAAGGATCTCGACATCGTCGCGAGCGCGCCCGAGCCCGCGAAGGTCGCCGCTGCGCTCGGTTCGCTGTCGGTCATCGATGAGTCAACCGCCTCCAGCCCTGGCGAGCACGCAGCAAAGGCGCGCACCCACAACGGGGCGCAGGTCGACCTGCGGGTCGTCACGCCCGACCGCTACGGAAACCTGCTCCAGCACTTCACCGGCTCGAAGGATCACAACGCCCATCTGCGTGAGCAGGCGGTGCGCAAGGGGCTGAGGGTCAGCGAGTACGGCATCAAGGACGAGAATGAAGGCGTCACGCACCACTGCCCGACCGAGGAGGCCGTGTATGAGCTGCTCGGCCTTCCGTGGGTGCCGCCAGAGCTGCGCGAAGACCGCGGTGAGCTAGAGCCGGGCTGGACGGTCCCGTCGCTCGTGAAGGTCTCCGACCTCAAGGGAGACCTGCACTCCCACACGGTCGCCTCGGACGGCCGCAACACCGTGGAAGAGATGATCAAGGGTGCGATCGAGCGTGGCCTTCAGTACCTCGCGATCACAGACCACTCGGCCACCCACGGGTTCGGCAACCACGTAACTCCTGACCAGCTGCGCCGTCAGATCGAGCGGATCCACGACATCAACGAGCAGCTAGATGGCTTCGAGGTTTTGATCGGGACCGAGACGAACATCCTCCCGGACGGCAGCCCCGACTACGACGACGACCTGCTCGAGCAGCTCGATTGGGTGATGGCTTCGGTGCACACGAGCATGGGGATGGATCGGGACTCGATGACCGATCGCATCGTCGCGGCGATCGAGCATCCCTGGGTCGACTGCATCGGCCACTTGACGGGTAGGCGGCTCAGTTCAAGAAAGCCTTACGAGGTCGACATCGACCGAATCGTGGAGGCGGCGAGCGGCAACGGGACGATGCTCGAGATCAACGCATCGCCCGACCGCCGCGACCTCAACGAGATCCACGCTCGGCAGGCGGTGGACGCTGACGTGCGGATCGTGATCAACACCGACGCGCACAGCGTCGACAACCTCAACCTGCTCCCCGTGTGGGGCGTTGCAACCGCGCGCCGTGCCGGTCTGGGTCCGGCGGACATCGCGAACACGCTCCCGTGGGACGAGTTCGCGCCGCTGCGAAAACACGCGCGGTCTTAGCTACCGAGCAGGGCGGGCAGCAGCTGCTCCGCGACCACGGCGTCGATCGCGGCGCGGCGGTAGGGAGCGAGCGCGGCCAGCGCGCTGGCCGCGTAGTCGGGGCTGTCGTCGTCGATCGCGGCGCGGAGCGCTGCCCGCAGGCCGGCGCTGGGTGCGACCCAACCGAGTCCGGCCTCCAGCAGCGGGAGCGCCGCGTATGGCCCGGGCGCAGGTGTCGTCACGACCCGGCAGCCGTCCGCGAGCGCCTGCAGCTGAGTGAGCCCGTAGTCCTCTCGGCGAGGCGCAGTCACATACACGCGCGCTCGGCGAAGCAATGCGCGGAACTCGGGCTCGGGCAGCGCACCGGCCCACGTCACACCCTCACGCTCGCGCCCGTCCGGCGGGCCGTTCAGTCCGGCGACCACCAGCTGTTCACCTGGCCTCGCTGCCTGCTCCCACGCAGCGAGCACGACGTCGAGCCCCTTCTTCTGGGGGTCGGCCGCATAGGTGACCGCAGCCAACTCGCGCTCACCAGCCTCTCCCGAGGGCTCCACGGCGATCGGCACAACGACCTGCGGCGTGTCGATGCCGGTCAGCCTTCCGCCCTCGGTCAGAGCACCCTGTGTCTGAGGGATCAGCAGCGGCGACTCGGCAAGTCGCCTGCGCTCCACCGGACGTTGCCACAGCCCGTGGCGGCCGGGGCGGGTAGCGGCCGCCGGCGAGTCGAACCTGATCGCACCGGGCCTGCGCCAAAGCAGCGCACTCGTGGTGGTGCTGTAGATCACCGCGCCGGGAGCTCCCCCCGACTCGATGACAGCTTCGGCGGCATCGCGCGCCGCAGCGGCCCAGCGCAGGTCGGTGAGCATCATCGTGCGCACGTGCGCAGGAGCGCTCGGCCTTGTGAGCGCCACGGATGCGCCAGCGCGCTGCAGCGAAGCAGCGAGCTCGTCCTCGGCGGCACGCAGTCCCAGCGTTGACCCGAGGCCGGCAAGCAGCACGTCGGGGGCGCGAGCGGACACGGACTGATCGTATGGACTGGGCCGCCCCTGCCGCACAGATATGGTCAGCCGATGGCCGGACTCGGCACCCTCGTGAATGTGATCGCCGTGCTCGCCGGCACGACGATCGGCGTACTCGTCGGCCACCGGCTGCCTGATGGTGTGCAGGAGAGGGTGCTGCGGGGCCTGGGCTTGATCACTCTCGTGATCGGCATCGAGATGGCGCTCGACTGGAAGGGCACGAGCACCCTTTACGTACTCGGAGGTGTCCTTCTCGGCGGCATCGCTGGAGAGCTGATGCGGATAGAGGACCGCTTGATGGCGTTCGGCGAGACGCTGCAGCGCCGGTTCGCCTCGGGGCATGAGCCCGACGGTCCCGACAGTCATCACGCAACGGTCGCCGAAGGCTTCTTCACGGCGAGCCTGCTGTTCTGTGTCGGCGCGATGGCCGTCATCGGCTCTTTCGAGGACGGCCTGCTTCACGACCCCGACACGCTGCTGACCAAAGCCGTGCTCGACGGCTTCGCTTCGATCGCGCTTGCCGCGAGCCTCGGCTGGGGAGTCGGGCTGTCTGTGATCGCGATCGTCGCCTACCAGGGGTCGCTTACTTTGCTGGCGGGCAGCCTTTCCTCTGTGCTCACCGAAGGGTCCGACGAGCTGCTCGCGATGACCTCGGCGGGCGGCATTCTCATCATGGGGATCGCGCTGAAGCTGCTGGACCTTGCCGACATCAAAGTCGGCAACTACCTGCCGGCGATTCTGTTCGCGCCGCTGATCGCGGCAGTGGCGAACGCCGTCAGCTAGGACGGCTGGCGGCCCGCGATGTGCTCGCGGCGGAAGCCGGGGATGCGCTCGAGCTTGATCGACCGGAACGGCGACGTGCGCACCACGAAGAACGTCACGCCGTCGCGCTCCTCGATCGCAGTGACAGCCTGAGCTTGGCGACGCCAGCTGAGCGCCCAGATCATCGTCACTCCGCCGACCAGAGCCGGGACCTGTGGGCCCACCGGGGTTGCCACCGCACCGGCCACGAGCACGACGACCACGATCGGCCACAGCCGGTTGATCAGCGTCGATGCGACGCGTAGTTCCGGCATCTGCGTGGCGGCTTTGGAGTCGGCGAGCAGCCGGCCGATCGCAGGGTTCGTGTCGCGGCGCCGGCTGAGCAGCAACCCCACGAGTAGGCACGCAGTCCACCACACGGTTGCGGCCATCACGACGGGGTCGCCTCCTTCAGATGCCGCGGCTAGCACCGTCACTACGACCATCGTCGTCGTCGCTGCTCCGCAGAACATGACCGTTGCCCGTAGGAGATCGACGAACCGCATCAGCTACCCGCCAGCGCCTGCAGCAGTGCACGTACTCCGAGCGGTCCGTCGACGAGCAGATCGGCAGCTTCGGCGAGCTCGACGGGGGTCTCTTCCGATCGCACTCCGACACATGCCACGTGGGTGAGCGATCCGCCGGTTTGCAGCTCCCTCAGCGCGGCGAACGCGTCGAGGTCCGTCAGGTCATCGCCGACGTAGATCGCGTTGTCGATCCCAGGCGCTCCCGCCAGTAGGTCGCTCACGCCGGTTCCCTTGGTGAGCGGAACCGGGGGACGCACCTCGAGCACCTTGCGTCCCCAGTGCACCCAGAGGCCCTCGGACTCAGCGGCTGCCGCAATCTGGCGAGCGGCGTCGAGTGCGGCCTGCTCATCGGGTGCGCCGCGCCAGTGGAACGCGTAGATCGCCGACTTGTCCTCGCCGCGGATTCGCACGCGCGGAGCGAGCTCTCCTTGCAACACGGCCTTCGCGAACTTCTGTACCTGTGCTCGGTAACGGGCCGCCTCGGGCACGACGACGGGTTCAGCTGTGCCGGCCGGTAGCAGCTCTGCGCCGTGGTTACCGACGTAGGCCATCGTGCCGAGCGAGACGATCCGCCGGGCTACTGCTGCGCGCCGTCCGCTCACGCATGCAACGAGCCCGTACTCGCGCGCGATGAGCTTCAGCGGCTCTCGCGTCAGCTGAGGCACGTGCGCGTCGTCGGCCTGCCGCACGATCGGAGCGAGGGTGCCATCCACGTCGAGCAATACGGCCGATCGTGATGGTGCGGCGATCAGCGGTGCGAGCAGCTCATCGATCGTGGGCGCGGCGGGCACGGCACCTATGATCGCAGCCATGACGACTGTCGACCCCGCTCAGCTCACAGGCGCCCCGCGCCTGGTGCGGCTTGCGGTGATCGGCTCGGCCGCGGGACTGTTCTCCGGCCTGTTCGGCGTCGGCGGTGGAGCCGTCATGGTCCCGCTGCTCATCGTGTGGCTTGCTTACGGCGCTCACGAGGCAACCGGCACGTCGCTGGCGGCGATCGTGCTGATCGCGACGGCTGCGGCGCTCACCCACGAGTCCTACGGCAACGTTGATGCACACAAGGCGCTGCTGATCGGTATTCCGGCGGTCGCAGGAGTACTGATCGGTACGACGCTTCAGCAGAAGGTGCCGCAGGCGACTTTGAAGCTCGTTTTCGCCGGCGTGATGGTCGTTACGGCAGTGCTGATGCTGGTGCTCGGATGACGGTCGCGCTGCTCGGACTCGCGGCGGGTATCGTCGCCGGATTTTTCGGAGTCGGCGGCGGCGTGCTGTTCGTGCCGACGCTCACGCTCGTTGTCGGGATGAGCGTTGTCGACGCGGAGGCCACATCGCTGATGGCGATCGTGCCGGTGGCGATCATCGGGGCGCTCAACCAGCGTCGTTACGGCAACGTGCGGATCGCCGACGCGGCGGTCCTCGGCGCGCTCGCGATACCCGCTGCGCTGCTCGGAGTGGTGATCGTCAACCACGTGAGCGACACGCTCGCCAGGGTCGGGTTCGCCGGGCTCGCGCTGTTCACGGCCTACAAGCTCGCACGCTCCGGGATGGCCGAGCGCACCGCCGATCGAGTGGCGCACTAACACCACCCGTTGGGTGGATTTGCGCCACTAGACGTGCCGTCCAGGCCGAAATCTGACCCCGCTACCCTCTGCGGAGATGGGGCCTCTGATCTGGGAGAGTCGGCCGGAGAGCCTGCGGGCACCAGCCGTCGTCTGCGCCTTTACGGGGTGGAACGACGCGGGCGACGCAGCCTCCGCGGCCCTGCGCTTTTTCGGTACCGCGGTCGGTGCACACCGCATCGCGCACATCGATCCCGAAGAGTTCTACGACTTCCAGGAGACCCGTCCTCGGATCGAAGTGTCTGAGAGCTCGACCCGTGAGGTCTGTTGGCCCACAGTCGAGGTGTACGCCGCACAGGTGTCGGGCGCGCCGCGCGACCTGATCCTCCTTTCGGGCCCGGAGCCCAACCATCGCTGGCGCACGTTCTCCAAGCTCGTCACCGATCTGGCCGACGAGTTCCAGGCTGGACTGACCGTCACTCTGGGAGCGCTGCTCGCAGACGTTCCGCACAGCCGCCCGGTCGCGATCAGCGGCATCTCCAGCGATGATCGCCTCGTCGAGGAGCTGAACCTGCTGCCGACCACCTACGAGGGGCCGACAGGCATCACAGGCGTCGTCCATGCCGCTTGCCACGAGGCCGGCCTTCCGTCCGCCTCACTTTGGGCGAGCGTGCCGCACTATGTCGCCGCCGCGCCGAACCCGAAGGCCGCGCTCGCGCTCGTGCGCAAGCTGGAGACTCTCATCGGCTTCACGATCGACGCGACCGAGCTCGAGGACGCAACTGCTGACTACGAGCGGCAGATCTCGCTGGCCGTGCAGTCGGACCCCGACGTCATGGAGTTCGTCGAGCGCCTCGAGCGAGCCGCCGAGGAACAGGACGAGGAAGAGGCCGCAGAGGCCGCCTCACGCGCGATGGCAGACCCGATGCAGCTGCCCGACGGCGACGCACTGGCGTCGCAGTTTCAGCGCTTCCTGCGCCAACAAGACCACTGAGAGGCCCGTCCGCTTCGCATCTCGGGCCGCGCCGTCACTCGTGCCGGCAGTCACGCACCCTCAGTGCGCTCCCTTGCCACTCGCTCGCCCCGCCCCGACCTGCTTTGCGGACGGACCTCTCGTAACGCCCGGGTCAGTGCTCGCGTGCCGGACACGCCAGCGCGTAGTCGCACATCGAGCATGCGCTGAACGAGGGGGTCGGTTCGAAGCCTTGGGCCTCGATTCCCGCCGCGACCTCGTCGACCACTTCGGCGATCCACTCGCGCGAGTGCGGCCCAAAGTCGGGGAGTAGTGCCTTGCTGTCGTCGAGCACGTAGTAGTAGGACTGGTGCGACGCGGGCAGGTCCCAAGCGCGCTCTGCCGCGACGGCGTAGAGGGTGAGCTGCACGTCGCCGGCGAGCTGCTCCTCGGACTTGGGGCGTCCGGTCTTGTAGTCGATCAGCTCATAGCTGCCGTCGGCGCGCCGGTCCACCCGGTCCACTCGGCCGCGCAGTGTGTGACGACCGAGGGTGAAGCTGAACGACCGCTCGAACCACATCGGCTCGACGTCCTCGGCATGGAAACGCGCGTGGTACTTGCGCAGCGCGTCCTCTGCCTTGTGCCAGAGCTGCACCTCTTCGTCTGTTGAAGTGCCGAAGCCGGCGCGGCGCCAGCTGGTCTCCAGCAGGCCGAGTAGCTCCTCCAGCGAGCGGGGCCTGGCCGGACGCGCTGGGAGTGCGGGATCGTCCTGGTGGTAGCGCTCGAGCACCTGGTGGATAACGATTCCGAACCGCTGGTTGATCGTCGGCTCCTGAGGCACGCGAAGAACGCGAGCGAACTTGTACTTGAGCGGACACGCCCGGTAGGTCTCGATGTCGGAGGCCGACAGAGCGAGGCCTTCACCGCGCCGCGGCAAGAAAGGCTCGAGCGACGGTTCGTGGCGTGCGGTCGCCGCCGCGTCACCGGCACGAGCAGCTGCTCCGCGCTCGGCGCTCACGAGGAGATCGTCCAGCGATGAGGTCCCCAGAATCTCGCGCTGGATCGAAGTCGCGGCGCGGTCGATGGCGCCGCTTACTGCAGGAAGGGCCTCGTCGATCGACTGGCCTTCGGGGCGCGCCAACAGCGCAGCGACCTTGAGCAGCTCCAGGTACCTCGTGGCGCCGTGGGCCACGTCTAGGTCGGTGTCGAGTCGGAGTTCGCCGAGTCGCGAGCCGATCCGCTGCACGTCCGCGAGCAGCTGATCGCGCAGCTCCGCGAATGCGCCCTGCAGAGCGTGGTCGGCGTCATCGGCCGGCTCCCCGACCGGCTCCCAGCCGATACCCGCAGCCGCGCAGGCTGCGTCGGCGATAGGTGACGGACCGCGCGGCGCGCCGCTCGGTCCCTCCGCCGCAAAGCTGAGCACCAGCGAGCGTGAGGCGCGGGAGATGCCGATGCGCAGCAGCCGCCGTGCGAGCACGAGCTGCTCGTCGCCGACCTCGTCGGCATCGTCTTGCGGCTCTGCCATCCCAAGCAGTTCGGCGGGCACCGGGATCGGCCGGCTGCGCATGCGCCCAGGGATCTGCGCGTCGGAGAGCCCGCAGAGCAGCACGTGCCGCCACTCGCGCCCCTTGGAGGCCTCCAGCTCGATGACGGTCACCCCACGCGGACGCTCGTGCGGGTCGTCGTCGACCTCGAGGCCGACATCTGCCAGCGACGCAAGCCAGTTGGCGAAGTCACGGGCCGTCGCCTGCGGCACGCGCTCGCTGTAGTTCTGCGCGAGTCCGCCGAGCCGGGAAAGCCCGCGCAGCCGCTCGATCACGTCAGCCTGCGCCGCGAACACATGCCTGCGCCGCAGCCCAAGCTCTTCGATCAGCTGGTGAACGAACAGGTCGGGCCGGGTGCCGTCGAGGCCGGCGGCAAGGCGCTCGTATTGGCGCAGGAATAGCACCACGCGCTCGCGAGCTTCCGGTGGCAACTGCGGTGCCTCAGTCGCGGCGCTGAGCCCACGCACCATGTCGAGCTTGCGGCGGCGCGCAATCTGCAGACAGCGCGCCACGTCGATCGAGTGGACCTCCAGCGGCGGCCGCGTAAGCGCGCGCACCGCTGCGCTCGCGTCCGAGGGGTCAGACAGCAGCCGCAGCCACGCGATCACGTCGCGCACCTCCGCCTGGCCGAGCAGTGCGGCTGTGCCGGAGAGGCGGTGGGGGATCGCCCTGTCCTGCAGCGCCGAGGCGATCTGCTGGCCGTCGCGGCGCACGCTCGGCACGATCACCGCGATCTCCTCGGGCGGCTCGCCTTGGGCGATCAGCTCTGCGACCCGCGCGGCGACAGCTCCGGCCTCCGTAACAGTCGACTCGCAGCGCCACGCACGTACGTCGGTACCGGTCGCCGGTGGCGCACTCCACAGTCCGGCGGCGCCCTGTGCGGCGGCACTGACCTGGGGCGGGCATCGCACGCTCGCTCCCATGTCGATCACGTCAGTACGGTGGCCGCCGATTCCGTGGGCTGTGAGCGCGGTGATGCGTGCGGATCCGGTGCGCGTTGCGGGGTCGTCGTCGATGACCGCCACAAGATCGCCGTGCGGTGCGGTGAGCAGCTCGACGAAGCGAAGCTGCGCTGAGGTCGCGTCTTCCAGGTCGTCGGCGAGCAGGTGTCGCCATCGAGCGCCGACGCGTTCCCGTACGTCGTCGCGGCGCTCGAGCAGCTGGGCTGCACGCAGCACCACCTCACCCGCGTCGAGCAAGCCTTGTGCTTCGAGCAGCCTGTCGTGCACGGCCATCAGCTCCGCGAACTCGCGCTCGCGCACCGTGCGCTGCTCGCCCTCGGGTAGGCCAGCTGCCCAAGCACGTACGTCGCTCGCTCCCGCGCCGCCGCCCTTCATCTCGTCGATCCGTGCGATCAGCGCACTCAGCAACACGGCCGGGCGGCCGCCGAGGTCGTGATGGCGCAGCGGCAGCTCGTCGAGGCGGTCGAGCAGCAGCGCAAGCCTGTCGGTGCGGGTCGCGACGTGAGCCAGCGGGTCGCTGCCCGCAGCGATCGACTCATCGCGCAGCAGCTGAGCTGCCGCGCCGGCGATCGACAGGACGTTGGGCTGCTCGTGACCTTCACCGGCCAGCAAAGGGTCGATGCGCTCGCGCAGCCGCTCGGCGCCACCGTCCGATGAGCTGAGCGCGAGGATCTGGGAGGCGGCCACGCCACCATGCGCAAGCGCCGCGTACCTCTCTGCCAGCGCCTGGCTACGGCCGCTGCCAGCGGTGCCGGTGACGAGTAGCGGACCGCCGCTGTGGCCTACGACTTCGCTCAGCTCTGCGCTTGCGGCGGCATGTGGCGCTTGCTCTGAATCTGTTGCGCCGTCGGGCCGGGACACCGGGCCTAGGATATGGGGCAGTGGCAGTCACGTCATCAGACCACGCGGCTTGGCTCGACCGTTGCAGACGCTCAACGGCCGGACTACGCGAGGTTCTTGCCGCCCACCCGTCCACGAGCGCGCGTCGGGTGGAGCTCGGCACGGTCGGCGAGGGCGGCGACCGCACCCTCGTGATCGACCACCTCGCCGAACAACGCATCTTCGACGAACTCCAGTCGCTTCACGATGACGGGCTGCGCTTCACGGTCGTCTCTGAGGAGCGCGGTGTGGTCGATTTCGGCTCCGACGAACTGCTGGTCGTCGTCGATCCGCTCGACGGTTCTCTGAACGCCAAGCGCGGCCTACCCGGTCACGGCCTCTCGATCGCGTTCGCGGACGGACCGCGCATGTCAGACGTGCTCTTTGGCTACGTATGCGACCTGGGCTCCGGCGACGAGTGGCACGCGGTGCGCGGAGAGGGCGCATGGCTCGGTGACGAGCCGATCGAGGCTCCGGTCGAACACAAGCTGCCCGGCGGCAAGCTCGAACTCGTGGGCATTGAATCGACGGACCCCGGGCACCTCGCAGCCAATGCTGAGGCGCTTGCGTCGGTCACGAGCAGGCTGCGGGCGTTCGGTGTGATGGCGGTGACCGTGTGCCAGGTCGCGGCCGGCCGGATCGATGCGGCGATCTCGCTCGCGGCCACCCGCGCGGTTGACGTTGCGGCTGCGCAGTTGATCGTGCGCGAATCCGGCGGTGTCGTTGAGTTCGCCGGCTGTCCTGATGGTCCGCTGGGCGCGCCGCTGGATCTAGACCGCCACTACCCGATCATCGCCGCGCGGACCGATGAGTCGCTCGCTGCGCTCAGAGCACTTCCGATCATGGACGGAACCGCATGAAGGTCGACTGGGAGTTCGCCGGGCAGGTCGCGCGGCTTGCCAGCGCAGATCCGCAAGGCGTGATCAAACCCTCTGGGCTCGCAGAGCAGGGAGAGGCGGCCGTCGCGCACGTGCTTGCCGCTACCGAGATGGAGCCGCTCGAGCCGCTCCCCGAGCCCGAGTGGGTAACTCGCTCGGAATGGATCGACGCGAACCTCGGGACGATGCGCGGGATGCTCGAGCCGATCATCGAGCGCACGCCCGACCCGAAGGGGCCGTCGCAGTTCGTGAGCACGCTCGGCATGGCCGCGGTCGCGGCGGAGATCGGTGGCCTGCTCGGGATGATGTCGAGGCGCGTGCTCGGTCAGCTCGAACTCGATTTGCTCGACCCCTCACGCCCCCCGCGTTTGCTGATGGTCGCCCCCAATCTCGAAGCGGCTGTTCCGCGGATGGGCGTCGATCACGACAGCTTCATCACGTGGGTGCTGCTCCACGAGATGACGCACGCGGTGCAGTTCACGAGCGTGCCGTGGCTGCGTACGGAGCTCGGAGACGGAGTGCGGTCACTCTTGGAACTCGCGGACATCAAGCCCGACCCGCGCGCGCTGCTCAAAGTCAGGCCCGGCGATCTGCGGCAGATGCTTGGCGCCGTACGAGAGGGCGGACTGATCGGTGCGGTCGCAGGACCCGAGAAGCGGGCGCTGATGTCGCGGATCCAGGGCACCATGGGTCTCGTCGAAGGTCACGCCGAGTGGGCGATGGACGCTGCCGGTGAGGCGGCCATCGATGACGTCGGTGCGCTTCGATCGGCGATGACAACACGCCGAGCGGGCCGCGCCCCTCTGCTCAAGATCCTCGACCGCCTGCTCGGTTTCGACATGAAGCTGCGCCAGTACGAACAGGGGCGCGTGTTCTGCGAGACCGTCGCAAACTCGCGGGGAATCGAAGGGCTTCATCAGGCGTGGTCGTCGGCGGAGCTCGCGCCGACCGCTGCGGAGCTGGGCGACCCTGGCCTTTGGTTGGCGCGCATTCCAGCCGCTGTGTGACCACGCACACCTGCGAATATGTCCGACTGCGGACACCTTCGGCCCCGAACGGACGTTCGCGCCGTAACCTCGCCGCCGCTACGGCATACAAACAAGTGTTCGCCCTCGCATGACGAGGTGTTCGCCTCTCACGAGGTCCGCATCTGCGATGTCCGCACCAACAACTCTTAAGGATTGATCATGGCTACAACCAAGACCCCCGCAACCAAGAAGCCCGCCGCCCGCAAGCCCGCGGCCAAGAAGCCCGCTGCTGCCAAGAAGGCTGCTGCTCCGAAGGCCGCCGCCAAGGTGACCCCCGTAGAGCGCGCAGTCAACGTGCCGCTCGGCGCGACCCTGGTCGCTTCGGACGCCGTCACCGAGACCGTCGACTCCCTGCGCTCCGCGCTCGGCTCGAGCGACTCGCTCGGCAAGGAGCTGCAGCTCCGTCGTAAGCGCCTTGAGGCTGAGGTGCAGCGCTTTGAGCGTCGTGGCGCTACCGCCCGCACGCGCATCGAGAAGGACCTCAAGGGTCGCCGCACTCGCCTCGAGAAGGATCTGAAGGCCCGCCGCACCCAGATCGAGAAGGACCTCAAGGCCCGCCGCGGCAACACCGAGGAGCTCGTGCAGGCAGGCGTGACCCTCGGCCAGCAGGCAGTCGCACGCGTTTCTGAGCGCGTCGCAGCCATCCGCTAGTCTCGGATTTGCACCCCTGGCCGGGTCCCCCTCCGGCCAATTGCGACCGGTTCTCAACGCCGGTCAACCCACAGGCCGTGCCCCACAAGGGCGCGGCCTGTGTCGTTTCGGCTCGCCGTCTGGAGGTTCGTTTCACGATCCTCCAGTCCTCCTGATTCCGTTTGCGAGAATGAGGGCATGTCTGCCCCCTCCAAGGATGCGATCAACCAGGCACTGACTGCCGTAATCGACCCCGAGCTGCGCGAGAACATCGTCGAGCTCGGCATGGTCCGATCGATCGAAATCGACGCTGACGGTGGTGTGGACGTTGTGGTGTCGCTCACCACTCCCGGCTGCCCCATCAAGAACCACTTCGAGGAGGCGGTGGCAGAGGCCGTCCGCGGCCTCGGCGTTGAGCGGGTCGGCGTGACGTTCGACGTGCTCAGCGGCGACGAGAAGGCCGCGCTTCAGCGCAAGCTCGGTCGCGGCGGCGCACTGCCGTCGGGCGCGATGGCACAGGTCAGCTCGGTGATCTGCGTGGGCTCGGGCAAGGGTGGGGTCGGCAAATCGTCGGTCACGGCGAACCTCGCGGCTGCGCTGGCACTTGAGGGCAAGCGCGTAGGCATCCTCGACGCCGACGTGTGGGGCTACTCGATCCCGCGCATGTTCGGGCTCGGCGGCCAGCGTCCGCCGGTTTCGGCCGATCGCAAGATCCAGCCGATGGAAGCGTGCGGCGTAAAGGTCATGTCGATCGGCTTCTTCGTCGACGAGGACAGTGCGGTCGTGTGGCGCGGGCCGATGCTTCACAAGGCTCTCAACCAGTTCCTCGAGGACGTCGCGTGGGGCGAGCTCGACGTGCTCCTCGTCGACCTGCCGCCAGGTACCGGCGATGTGTCGATGACGATCGCACAGCTGCTCCCCGACGCGCAGTTCCTGCTCGTCACCACGCCTCAGGAGACAGCGCAGAAGGTCGCGCGGCGCGCGGCCGAGATGGCGCACAAGGTGTCGCTCGAGGTGTGCGGCGTGATCGAGAACATGTCCGGCTTCACAACGCCCGGCGGAGAGCGCTTTGCGATCTTCGGCGAGGGCGGCGGCCAGGAGCTTGCCGACGAGCTCGACGTGCCGCTGATGGCCAAGGTGCCGCTGACCATGGGCCTCCGCGAGCAGGCCGACGCAGGACTACCGATCGTGCTCGAGGACGAGACCGACCCCGCCGCACAGGCGCTCCGTCAGGCGGCGCGCGGACTTGTGGCGATCCTGCCGAACGAGCTGCCGATGCTCGCCGGCGTCGGTGCGGCAGCGCCCGACATGAGCGCTCCGCTCGAGGTCGTGCAGGTCAAGCCCACATCGGGCCCCAGCTTGCCAATGGCCTAACGAGAGCCCGACGGTTGATCGATCGCAGATCGGTCAACCGCGGTCCCGAGAGAACGCCTCAGAGGGAGCGAGCAGGATTGCTCCCTCGCCCGATGCGTACGCCTCTTCACCGTGGTAAGTGATGTCCATTCCGGCGGCCTCCTCGTCTGCTGTCGCGCGCAGCGGCGTGAATAGTCCGATGGCCTTCAGCAGCACAGCCGTCATCACGAATGCGTAGGCAGGCGCGGCGATCGTGGCGAGCACCTGCCAGCCGAGCTGCCCCGCGTCGCCGTAGAACAGACCGTCTCCGGCGCCGCCATTCCAGCTGACCTGAGCGACCAGTCCGACAAACAGGATCCCGATCAGGCCGGCTGTGCCGTGAGCGGCGAGCACGTCGAGTGTCTCGTCGACGCCGGTGCGGGTGCGGTACGCGATCAGCGCGTAGCTCGGCAGAGCCGCGATCGCGCCGAGGGCCATCGCCCAGCCGGGGCTGATGTATCCGCCGGCAGGCGTAATCGCGACGCAGCCGACGACCATCGCTGTCGCAGCGCCGATCGCGGTGACCTTCCGGTCGCGCATGGCGTCGAGCACCATCCACACAGCAAGGGTGCACGCTGGGGTGAGCAGCGTGTTCGTGAACGCGAGGATGCTCGCGTTGCCGGTGCCGAATCCGCTGCCGCCGTTAAACCCGAACCAGCCGAACCACAGCAGGCTCGCGCCGAGCAGCACGTACACGGAGTTGTGCGGGAGGAGCGCCTGGCGCCCGTAGTCCTTGCGCGCGCCGACGATCATTGCCGCCGCGAGCGCCGAGAAGCCCGACCCCATCTCGACAGGTACGCCGCCAGCGAAGTCGAGCGTGCCGCCCGACATCAGCCAGCCGCCGCCGAACGCCCAGTGAGCGAGCACGGCATAGACGAGCACCGACCAGAGCGCGCTGAACAGCAGGAAGGGCGCAAACCGCATCCGCTCGACGACTGCGCCTGACACAAGCGCTGTCGTGATGATGCAGAACGTCGCTTGGAACGCGAAGAACACGAGGTGCGGGATCGTCATCCCTTCTCGCGGATCGAACGTCACACCCTGCAAGAACGCCAGGTCGAGTCCGCCGAGCAGCTTGCCGTCTCCGTCGAAGGCAAGGGAGTAACCCACGGCTGCCCAGGTAACCATCGCTACAGCGATCGCGGCGATCGACATCATGAACGTGTTGAGCGTGTTCTTGGAGCGCACGAGCCCTGCGTAGAACAGGCCCAGGGCGGGCGTCATCAGCAGCACGAGCGCAGTCGCTACGAGCATCCATGCGGTATCGCCCGTGTCGACCTTGCCGGCCGCGGCAATCAGGGCGGTCATGATCCCACCGGGGTCACTGCATCGGTTTCAGTCTCGCCGGTCCTGATCCGGACGACCTGGGCGAGGTCCATCACGAAGATCTTGCCGTCACCGACTTCGCCGGTCCGGGCGCCTTCGCAGATCGCGTCGATCGCCTTCTGCACGAAGTCTTCGGACACAGCCACCTCGAAGCGGATCTTCTCCGACAAGACCATCTTGATGCTGGTGCCGCGGTAGGTCTCGACGTGGTCGATCTCACCTCCGTGCCCCTGAATGCGTGTCATCGAGAAGCCGCGGATGTCGGCCTTGTACAGGGCCTCTAGAACATCGTTGACTCTCTCGGGACGGACTATCCCGATAACGAGCTTGACCATGGCGCTGCTTGCCTCCCCAGGACCTTCGGACCGTTGCGCGGCGGGACTCTACTGAGTCTGTGAAGTATCAGTCGCCGGCGAGCGCCGACACCTCGCGCAGCACGCCGGTGTTTACGTCGTAGACGAACCCGCGCACCTTGTCGCGGTGCGGAATGAAGGGGTCGGACTGGATCCGTTTGATCGAGCTGCGCACGTCGGCGTCGAGGTCGGTGAATGCCTCTGCCGCCCAAGACGGTCGCATACCTGTCTCAGCCAGCATCTCGCCTCGGAACTCGTCCTCGGTGAACGTGAGCATGCCGCAGTTGGTGTGGTGGATCAGCACGATCTCGCGTGTGCCGAGCTTGCGCTGAGAGATTGCGAGTGAGCGGATCACGTCGTCGGTCGCGACACCGCCTGCGTTGCGGATCAGGTGCGCGTCGCCGGGCTTGAGCCCGAGCAAACCGAACAGATCAAGGCGCGCATCCATGCATGCCACAACGGCAACGTGCCGCTGCGGCTCTGGCGTGTGCGGCGCAGCCTCGAACGCGGCCAGGTGCGCGGCCGCGCTTTCCACCATCAAGTCTGTTTCGCTCATGGCCGGGATTCTGACGAAGTCAAGGTCCCGACGACCTGCCGCCGAGGCGGTCAGGTCACAACAGCCGCTCGGTTAGGCGGACTGCTTGAAGTACTCGGCGTTCTTGGCGATGAAGTGCTGCCACTCGTCCGGCACCTGGTCCTCGGCGAAGCAGGCGTCGACCGGGCAGGCCTCGACGCAAGCGTCGCAGTCGATGCACTCTTCGGCATCGATGTAGAGCATCTCGACCTTGTCGTAGTCCGGCTCGTCCGGGGTCGGGTGGATGCAGTCGACGGGGCAGACTTCCACGCAGGAGTTGTCTTTGGTGCCGATGCAGGGCTCAGTGATTACGTAGGCCATTGGAGTGCTCTCGAGGTCGGTTTCGGGAGGTGCTTGACGGCGGCTCCGCCGCCGGATCGAACACACATTCTGGCAGACCGATTCGGCGTCTTGCCCGCCGGTCCTTGTTCGGGTTCCCTAACTGCGGTCGCCTGACCTGCGGTCGTGGTCCGCCGCAATTAATGCTGAAAAGCGGGTGCGCGGTCCATCCAGGGCGCCGCCGACTCCAGCTGCGCGGCAAGCGCGAGCAGTGCGCCTTCCTCGGCAGGCTGCCCGATCAGCTGCATTCCGATCGGCAGCCCCTCGATGCTCTGGTGGAGCGGGAGCGAGATCGCGGGCTGCCCCGAGATGTTGCACACCGCGGTGAACGGGGTGAACGAAGCAGACCGCGTGAAGCCGCCGAGCGGGTTGTCGCGGTCGGTCGTCGACATCGTGCCGAGCGGAAGTGGCAGCTCGGCGAGGGTCGGCGTGAGCACGGCGTCGTACTGCGAGCCCCACGTCACGATCTGGCGCGAGAACGCTTGCAACAGGAACCCCGCGCCCATCGTCTGGACCGAGTCGATCTCGTTCTTGCAGAGGTTCCAGAGCGCCCAGCTGAGCGACTCCATGTCGTCCTCCGTCGGGGCCCGGCCGTTGACGATCTCCATCATCGCGATCTGCGAGCACACCGCCGGCCCGAACAGCGCTGTGAAGAGATGCATCGTGTCTGGCCGCTGCCAGTCGGGGTCGTCCTCGATCACCTCGTGTCCGAGTGAGGTCAGTAGTTCTGCTGTCGCGCGTGTGGCGGCGAGTACCTGTGGGTCGATCTCGGCCCCGGCGAGCGGCGGCTTGGTCGTCATCGCGATGCGCAGGCCCTGCGGCTCGCGTGCCGCGGTATCGGCGAAGGGTTCGGCGGGCGGGGGCGCCCACGACGCGTCGCCGACGACTGGGCCAGAGATCAGGTCGAGCACCTTGGCTGTGTCTTCAACGCTGTGGGTCAGCACGCCGTCGGTAACCAGGAAGGACTCGCCGACTTCCGGGGCGGTCGAGATACGGCCGCGCTGTGGCTTCAGGCCCACAAGCCCGTTGCACGACGCGGGGATGCGCGTCGAGCCGCCGCCGTCGTTGGCGTGTGCGATCGGCACCATGCCGGCCGCGACTGCCGCACCCGATCCGCCGGACGAGCCGCCCGGAGTGCGAGACAGGTCCCAGGGGTTGTGCGTCGGGCCGAACAGCTCGGCCTCAGACGTCGGCATGATCCCCCACTCGGGCAGGGTGGTCGTCCCGACGATCACGAAGCCGGCCTCGCGCAGGCGCGTGACCACGTTCGTGTCGTGACCTGCCGTGAAGTCGCCGGTGAACTTCGCGCCCATCGTTAGCTTCTGGCCCGCCACTGCACGGTTGTTCTTGATCGCGATCGGGACGCCAGCAAACGGACGTGGGTCGTCGGTCGCGATCTCGCCCGCTTCGGCCATCGCGACGTCTCCCATGACCTCTACGAAGGCGTTGATCTGAGGGTCGAGCTCCTCGATTCGCCTCAGCGATGTCTCCACCAGCTCCGCTGCGGAGATCTCCCCGGACTTCACCTTTGCGGCTAGTTCGGTGGCTGGGCTGCGGAGCAAGTCGTGGTCGGGCATGGGGATGACCCTAACCGCATCGTCATGTGGCGTATGGTCATTCCATATGACTCCTGAGATCGACGGTGTTCAGTCAGGCCTAGAAGGCGTAGTTGCCTTCGCCACCGAGATCGCAGAGCCCGACAAAGAGGGCGGCGCACTGCGTTACCGCGGCGTCGACATCGAGGACCTCGTGGGCACGCTGCCGTACGAGAAGGTCTGGGGCCTGCTGGTCGACGGGACGTTCGAGCCGGGGCTCCAGCCCGCTGAACAGCACTCTCTGTCCGTTCGCTCCGGCGACCCGCGGGTGGACGTGCAGGCGGCGATCGCTGCGCTCGCGCCTGAGTGGGGCTTCGGCCAGCTGATCGACATCACAGACGAGCAGGCGCGCACCGACCTCGCCCGGGCGTCGGTCATGGCGCTGAGCTTCGTCGCGCAGAGCGCGCGCGGCCTCGGGCGCCCTTGGGTGCCGCAGGCCACCATCGATGAGGGCAAGACACTGGCCGAGCGCTTCCTGCTGCGTTGGCGCGGTGAGTGCGACCCCGACCACGCCAAGGCGATCGATGCCTACTGGATCTCCGCCGCTGAGCACGGCATGAACGCGTCGACGTTCACCGCGCGCGTAGTTGCGTCGACCGGCGCCGACGTTGCTGCCGGGCTCTCGAGCGCGATCGGCGCGCTTTCAGGTCCGCTGCACGGGGGCGCTCCGTCGCGCGTGCTGCAGATGATCGACGAGGTCGAGCAGTCAGGCGACGCAGAGGGTTGGGTCAAGAACGCTCTCGACAAGGGCGAGCGCCTCATGGGCTTCGGTCACCGTGTGTACCGCGCCGAGGATCCACGCGCCCGTGTGCTGCGCCGCACCGCACGCGAAATCGGCTCGCCCCGATTCCAGGTGGCGGAGGCTCTGGAGCAGGCAGCACTCGCAGAGCTGCAGGCTCGTCGCCCGGATCGCGTGCTCGCGACCAACGTGGAGTACTGGTCGGCCGTGGTGCTCGACACCGCGCTCGTACCTGCCGAGCTGTTTACCTCGATGTTCACCTGCGCGCGTGTCGCCGGCTGGTCGGCGCACATCCTCGAACAGAAGCGCGAAGCGCGTCTCATCCGCCCGACCGCGAAGTACGTCGGCCCCGGCCCGCGCCCGGTCGACGCCGTCTGAGCCGGACCTAAGTCACACACATACCGGTC
>CAZLKZ010000025.1:26342-29071 GCA_964560235.1 uncultured Conexibacter sp.
GGTGCCGATCACCTCAGCCAGCGCAAGCTGCTGCTTCCTCCGTTCCACGGCGACCGGATGCGCGGGCACGTGCCGCTCATGCAAGAGATCGCCGAGCGCGAGGTCGCTACCTGGCCGATCGACGAGCCATTCAAGCTCGCGCCGCGAATGCAGAAGCTCACCCTGGAGGTGATCCTGCGAATCGTGTTCGGCGTTGACGAAGGCTCGCCGCTGCTCGCAACGCTGCGCAAAGAGATGTCGCAGGTCATCGATGCCGCGGCAGACATGCGCCGGATGCTCAAGCTTGCGGTCATCGGACCTGAGCGGATCTTCGAGCAGAACATGTTCGCCGACATCATGGATCCGGTCGACCGGATCGTGGCTGAGGTAATCGCTGAGCACCGCCGGCTACCCGATCTCGACCAGCGTGACGACGTGCTCTCGATGCTGCTGCTGGCCACCCACGACGACGGCACGCCGATGTCCGACCAGGAGCTCCGCGATGAGCTCATGACGCTGCTGATCGCAGGTCACGAAACGACGGCGACGAGCGTGTCCTGGGCGATGGAGCGGCTGACTCGCCACCCCGAGCAGCTCGGCCGGCTCCACGAGACCGTTGCGGCAGGCGAGACCGAGTACGTCGACGCAGTCATCCGCGAGTCGCTGCGCCTGCGGCCCGTGCTCCCGTTCGTCGTGCGCGAGCTTCAGGAAGAGCAGGAGGTCGGCGGCTGGCTGTACCCGAAGGGGGCGTGGCTTGCCCCGTCGATCTTCCTCGTGCACCGGCGCCCCGATCTCTACGCCGATCCGCTCGCGTTCAGCCCCGAGCGCTGGCTCGGCGTGCGGCCCAACCCGTACCACTTCTTCCCGTTCGGCGGAGGTGTTCGTCGCTGCATCGGTGCCGCGTTTGCGGAGACCGAGATGCGCGCCGTGCTCGGTGCCATTACGAGCGCGGTACGGCTGGCGCCCGCCGACCCGGCCCCCGAGCGCGTGCGGCGTCGCGTCATCACGCTCGTGCCGTCGCGCGGCGGCGAGGTCATTGCGAGGCGTTCATGAACTGCGCGGTCGTGCCACCTCGCCTGACCCGAGCTGAGAAGCGCGAGCAGACGCGCGCGCAGCTCCTCGATGCGGCCGCACGCGTGTTTGCCGAGCGGGGCTTCGATGGTGCATCGGTTGACGAGGTCGCGGCCGCGGCCGGGTTCACCAAAGGAGCCGTGTACACGCACTTCGGCTCCAAGGACGAGCTCTTCCTAGCGATGCTCGAGGAGCGCTACTCCCAGCGCATGGCAGAGCTTGAGCGTGTGCTCGAGGCCCCAGGTGACACGACCGGACAGGCGCGCACCGCCGCGCGCGAGTTCGAGGAATACGCCCGCGCCGACCCCGACTGGCAGCGGCTGTACTTGGAGGCCACGCTCTACGCGTCTCGTGACGCTGGTTTCCGCGCGGCGTTCGCCCGCCGCCACCGCGAGATGAACGAGCGGATGGCGACCGCGCTGAAGAAGCGCATCGAACGCGACGGTCTGGAGTCCGCGATCCCTTACGAGCAGCTTGCGACGTTCATCAGCGCGATGGCCGGCGGTGCGCTCATGGAGTCGATGGTCACTTCGGTTAAGCAGTCGGACGGATTGCTCGGGTCGATGCTCGAGATGCTCATTCCCGGCATCGTGCAGCAGGGCTGATCTCGGCCGCCCTAGGATGGCGGTATGGCTGACGCCGACGAAGACCGTTCGATCGAGCCCGACGCGCTGCTCGGCACGCACGCAGTCGAGGCCGGAGTGGGTGCGCTGGTCGCACGTAACCGCCACCACCTCGATGAGATGCAGCCCGACGAGCAGGAGAACGCTCTCGGCCACTGGCGTGAGATCACGGTCGAGGTGCTCTCGGCTGCGCGCAACGCGCTGACCAATGCGGACGCCGACGGCGAGGACGAAGTCGGGCGCGCGCTGATCGTGTTCGAGGACCAGGGCGAGGACGAGGTCGCCGTGCACGTCACCTTCACTCCGCAGCTTCAGGAGCTAGAAGACGGCTCGATCGCCGGAACACCCGCGCAGATCACGGCGATGTCCCTCCTCGACACGATGGCCCAAGCGGCCGACGAGGATGAGCCTGAGCAGTAGCGACCAAGTCGCACACTTGTAGGTAGGGGCGAAGTTCGTTTACGCTTCCTGACAGGCTGTCGAATCAGAAGCTATAGGGGGAATGTTGATGAACAAGCGAAGGAAGCTCGCGGCTGCGGTCGCGATGAGTGCGGCGGTGCCATTTGTGGCAGCGCCCTCCGCGATGGCGGCGTGGGGTGCCGGCGGGGATTTCGTGACCGGAAGCGGTTGCACCCTGCGCTACTCGGTGCAGGTCGAGGCGACCACCATTTGGGGGTCGTCGGTCAAGGTCGGTTCCGGCTGTCCAGCCTGGCTCAACCACCAGGTTGTCCTCAAGCCGCCGTCAGGCTCGTGGCAGTGGAGCGCCGACTCGGCAGTGACGAACCAGTCGACAGCGAGCGTCGCGCGCATCGCAGGCTCCGGCAAGGTCTGGCAGGTCTGCGTGTACTCGTCGAACTCGATCTCGCCGAACCAGCAGTGCACCGGCCAGCCTGCCACTGCGACAGCTCCGGCTACGCCCGCTAGCTACGTCGACAACTACAGCACCACTCCGCCGCCGACCGGCGGTGGTGGCGGCACCGGTTGCTGCGGCGGCTAGTCTGACCGCGACTTCAACACCTGAGCTGCAAGAGGGCCGTCCGTGTGGGCGGCCCTTTT
>CAZLKZ010000025.1:29171-31720 GCA_964560235.1 uncultured Conexibacter sp.
GTGAGCAGGTTTGTGCCGGATCCGATGCGGCGCGTCAGCCACACCTGGCTCAGCGAGTCGCCGGACAGCCCACGCGGGAGCCTGCGGTACGCCGTGTCCGAGACAGCGTGGGTGATGGCAGCCATCGTCGAGCGCATCACGGGCCAGCACTACGCTGAGGCCACACGATCGCTGCTCGACTCGGCATTCGTGCCCGGTGCGATCAGGCCGCAGTCAGGACCGCTCGCGATCACCTATCGAAAGCTAGAGCCGGACGATCCGCCGATCCCGGTGCTCAACGAGCAGGTGGCGGCCGTCAGAGACCAGTGGAACCCCGCGCTCGGCTGGTACGCGTCTGCGGGGTCGCTCGCCTTCTTCGGCCACAGCCTTAGCGAGGCATGGAACGGCCGCTGCTCGATCTCCGCGGACCTGATTAAGGGCGCCACCGCTCCGTTCGCCGAGGCTGAGTTCGATCCGGGACTAAAGCGCGACGCGTCACACGGATTGGGCGTGTGGACCGAGCTCAACCGGTTCCACTCGATCAGTTCAAAGCTGTCGGCCTCGAGCTTCGGGCACGGTGCGCAGGGCGGCGCGAGCTATCTGATCGTTGACCCTGAGCGTGAGCTGTCGATTGGCCTGTCGTTCGACCTCTCGCTCGACGAAGACGTCAACGAGAGCAAGCGGCGAGCCCCGCTGGTAGACGGAATCCTGGAGATTCTCGATGCCTGACAGCTGGCTGCCTGAGAACGGGTCGATCACGGGCTTCGACGACGGCGAGATCGTCGTCGCACGCGAAGGGCAGGGCCACGCGTTCACCGTTTCGGTCTCAGACCACGTGGTCGAAGTGACCCAGCTCGATGGCGTCCCAGACGACGCAATCGTGTTGCCAGAGAGTGGCGAAGGGGTCGTCCGTTACGCCGACGGTCGGGGCGTTCCACCGTTCGACGAGATCGACCTGCTAGCCAACGGACCGTGGGTGCGAGGCGGCGACATGGCGGCGCTACTCGTGCTCGACAGCAGCCCGTTCGGCGACGGCAAGGTGCTGCGCTACGAGTTTGTCGACGCACAGCTGAGGGAGCTGCGGCTGGTTCACTTCGATGCCGGCGACGCCGGAGAGTTCGTGGAGCTCGAAGGCGACCTGCGGTTCACGTGGCGCAGCCGCTGGAGCGACTGGTGTGACTGGCGGGCGGGCATCACATCTGGCGAGGAGTGGCTGGCTAAGTGCAAGCTGCGCGGCACCTGGGGCTACATCACGCTCTCGCAGGGCCTGTTCGAAGCCGACCACTTCGTAGCCGCACGCCCCTCTCTCGCAGCACCAGCTCCCGAGCTGATGCTGCTCCGGCTGCTCGACTGGTGAACCAAAAAGGGCCGCCCAATGGGCGACCCTTTCCAGGTTGTGCACAAGACCGCGGCATGCGCGGGTTTGTGCACAATTCGACGGTGGCGGAACGGCCGTAGGCCGCTCCGCCGTCGACAAACGACGGAGTCGTTTGTCGCTACATCATGCCGCCCATACCGCCCATATCGGGCATGCCTGCGCCGCCATCCTTCTCCGGGATCTCGGCGATGATCGCCTCGGTCGTGAGGATGTTCTTGGCGATGGAGGCCGCGTTCTGCAGAGCAGAGCGGGTCACCATGGCCGGGTCGATGACGCCCTCGGAAACGAGGTCGACGATCTCGCCGGTCGCGGCGTTCAGGCCGAAGCCCTTCTTGGCCTTACGCACGTCCGCGACGACGACCGAACCCTCGTGGCCGGCGTTCTCCGCGATCTGACGGAGCGGCTCTTCGAGCGAGCGGAGGATGATGCGAGCACCGGTGCGCTCGTCCTCGTCCTCGATCTTGTCGACGTTGACGTTGGTCGATGACTGCAGCAGTGCTACGCCGCCGCCCGGGACGATGCCCTCTTCGAGAGCAGCGCGGGTCGCCTGCAGCGCGTCCTCGACACGGTGCTTCTTTTCCTTCATCTCGGTCTCGGTGGCTGCGCCGACCTTGACCACGGCTACGCCGCCCGACAGCTTGGCGAGGCGCTCCTGGAGCTTCTCGCGGTCGAAGTCGGAATCGGTGTTGTCGATCTCGCTCTTGATCTGCGAGATACGGCCCTTGATCTGGGTCGTGTCGCCAGCACCGTCAACGATCGTCGTGTTGTCCTTCGCGACGACGACGCGGCGTGCGCGGCCGAGCTGCTCGAGCGTGGTGTTCTCCAGCTTGAGGCCCATCTCCTCGGTGATTACCTCGCCACCGGTGAGGATCGCGATGTCCTCGAGCATGCGCTTGCGGCGGTCGCCGAAGCCCGGCGCCTTGACCGCAACACCGGTGAAGGTGCCGCGCAGCTTGTTGACGACCAGAGTCGCGAGAGCCTCGCCCTCGAGGTCCTCGGCGATGATCAGGATCGACTTGCCGGACTGGATGACAGCCTCGAGCACCGGCAGCACGTCGCGGACGGAGCCGATCTTCTGGTTGGCGATCAGGATGTACGGCTCTTCGAGCACGGCCTCCATGCGGTCCTGGTCGGTGACCATGTAGGGCGAGATGTAGCCCTTGTCGAACTGCATGCCCTCGGTGAACTCGAG
>CAZLKZ010000026.1:0-5744 GCA_964560235.1 uncultured Conexibacter sp.
CTCAGGATCGTGATCCAAGAGAGCCCAGCCTGGAATCCCTCGAGCGACAGGCGCTCGTAAATCGCGTGCTCGGTGGTGACGGGATGCCCCCACTCGTCATCGTGATACGCCGAGTAGAGCGCATCCCCGTCACCGAAGCAGCGCGGCACAGCCGGTTACGACTTGGCGACCCGCAAGGTCATCTTCATCTCCGTGTGGAAGGTGCAGATGAACTTGTAGGTACCGGGCTTGGTCAGCGACTTGGAGTAGCTGAGCCCTCCCGCGAGCGGGTCCGAGTGGAACTTCTTGACGCCCTTCGGCCCGGACTTCAGCGCGACGTCATGCACGTCGATCGTTGACGGATCCCAGGTCCACCGGACCGTCGTGCCCTTCTTGAGGGCCTTCTTCGGGATCGGTGAGTAGTAGTTGTCGAACACGCCGACCTTGAGCGTTGGCTTCTTCTTAGTAGCCGCCGCGACGCCCTGCACAGGCAGGGCGACAGTGGTGGCGGCCAGAGCCGCCACCACCATTGCTCCACGAGTTCGGCCTAGGGGCCTCACTTCACCCCGCCGGTGTACCGCTCGAGCGGCGTGATGCCGGGCTTGGACGAATGCGTGTCCTTGACCCATGCCGCCTCAGGGTTCGGGTCGGTGACCCAGCTGAACATCTTGCCCAGCGCCTCGCCGTCCTCAACGTTGTTGACCGGCGGTGTGCAGCCCGGGAACGCGGCTGCCGAAGCTGCCGGAAGCGTCGTGGCGACGCCGTTGTTGTTCTCGAAGCAGTTGCCACTGCCGTTGCCGTTGTAGGCGATGTCGACGCCGTTCTTATCGGTGCCGCTGACGCCGAACGTGTTGCCGGTGACCTGGTTGTTCTTCAGGATGCCGACCGTCGGATCCTTGAGCGTGACTGCGGGCACAACTGCTGCGCCGACAAGCCAGTTACCGTAGATCTTGTTGCCGGTGACCTTGTTGCCACGGCCGCCGTAGAGCAGGATGCCGACGCCAACCGGGAACGGGATCGCGCCCGCAACCGTCGCGCTCGGGATCTTGAACGGAGCCCCAGCCTTGTAGTTGAAGTTGTTCCAGAAGATCTCGTTGCGAGTGAAGACGTTGTCCTCAGCCGGCGGGAACTTCTCGGAATCAAGGGCGTTCGGAACGATGCCGGCGCCGTTGTTGTAGAACTTCGAATCGGTGATCGTCACGTACCGGGAGTTCGTTCCCGAGTACCCGAGCACGCTGTTGCGGCCGACGACGTTCTTCAGCACCGTGCGGACCGGCTTGGTCTGCACCGGAGTCTGGCCGACGTAGTACGCACCGTCGTTGGCCCACTCAGATACCGAGTTGGACATCGTGCCGCCGATGGAGTTGAACGCGTACAGGCCGTAGACGCCCGGCATGTAGGTGCGCAGGTTGGTCATCGTGTAGCCGTTGACGTTCGTAACGAAGAAGCCGTTCGACTTGTAGTGCTTGGCGGTGAGGCCGTTGATGGTCACGCCGTCAGCACCGTTGACGAACACGCCGTTGGCGAGCTTGTTCGAGCCCTCGAGCACGACCTTGGCCGGTGCCTTCGGGTTGCCGATGATCTTGATGTACTTCTTGCCGCGACCGACGACCGCGACCTGCTCCTTGTAGGTGCCGTTGCCGACCTTGATGGTGTCGCCAGGGTTGGCCTTCTTGACGGCAGCGCTGATCGTCTTGATGCAGCCCTTGCCCTTCTTGCAGACCTTGAAGGTCTTGAACGGACCCTTCGGCTTGCTCGGCTTTGCGCTCGGCTTAGACGGCGGCGGGTAGTCGACCGCCTGGGCGGCTGCCGGTGCAACGACAAAAGCCGCGCACGCAACGAGCCCGGCCACACGGGCGCGAGAAATTGTCAGGGACATCGGTAAAGCACTCTCCTATCGGTCTACGAGATACCAGCCAGCCATCCCGCCGTCCTGGTGGGAGAAAACGTGGCAGTGATACAGCCAGCGGCCTGGATTGTCTTCCAGGAATCTGACCGTAATCGATTGGTTGGGTCCGACAGTCGGATTGTCGGTTTCCACGCCTGCTGAGTCCTTCCAGCGGTGGCCATGCATGTGGAAGTCATGGAAGTTGTCGTCCATCCCGATCACGTGGATGGCGACGTCCTGTCCGACCTTCGCGCGGATCGTCGGCGTGTTGCCTGAGTACGCACGGCCGTTGATGCACTGGAACGCGCGCCTCAGTCCGGTGACAGGTGGTGTGAAGTGGTGCAGGAACAGCACCGACTCGTTGTCGGGGCGCGGGGCACCCTTTTCACGAATGATGATCGAGCCGAACAGGCCGCGTTGGGTGTTCAGCGTGTGGTTGGGCCCATGGTCGTGGTACGGCCACGCGCCGACGCTCTCGGGCACGCACTCGTACGTGTACGTGAACTCTTCGCCGGGACCGATGAAGCCCCCCGCTCGTGTGTACTTGCCGAGGTAAACGCCGTCGTACTCGGGGTTGTATTTGACCGCGTGCGGGTGCAGCGTGATCGCCTGCGCCAGGCGGTCGGGCAGCGCGTTGCGCACATGAACCACCAGCGTGTCCCCAACCTCGGCCGTCAGCGTTGGCCCGGGGATGGCCGCAGGCCCAGCGGGGGCCGCAAAGCCGGGGGTCATCAGCTGGTAGACGAACGCAGTGAAGGTCGACGATCCGGGGATCGCGATGTCGTGCCAGTCGTCGCGCCTCGTGGGCACGATCGTCCAGCGAACGGTGCGCACCTGTAGCCAGTACTCGACAACCCGCCCACCGGGCTGCGGCTCAGGCGTCGCGAACTGCATCTGGTCGACGAGGTCTTTGCTCGCCGCTGCAGCCGAGCCTTTTGGCTTGGGGACGTTCCGCGCGGCAGCGTCAGCGAGCTTGGCGTCGCCGGGCTTGGACAGCGTGAGCTGCTGCCCGCCAATCGTGCACAGAAGAGCGGCGCCGCCCGTTTGCAGGAACGTGCGCCGAGATGACCCGTCACTCACAGCGCAGCACCCTACATGCTCGGGCGCCCGTTTGCGCCGCTAATGGACGTGAATTCAGGCAGGCACCGCGCGTGACTCGAGGTGCGTCGAAACCTTGCGCTTGACGCGCTGCAGAGCGTTGTCGACCGTCTTCGTGTCGCAGCCGATCCGGCCGCCGATCTCCTCGTAGCTGCGCCCGTCCAAGTACAGCGCCAGCACGCGCGACTCGAGCTCGGACAGCGCAGACGACAGGCAGGAGACGAGCGAACGGAGTTCCTCGGAGCTGACGACCTGGTTCGCCGGGTCGTGCACCGGGGATCCGGGAAGCACCTCGTCGAGCGTCGGCTCGCCGTCGCCGCCGCTCGATGGGGTCACCGAGAAGGACACGTACTGGTTCAGTGGCGTGTGCTTGTTGCGGGTGGCCGTCTTGACGGCGGTGATGATCTGACGGGTGATGCATAGCTCGGCGAAGTTGCGGAAGCTGGACTCACGGTCGGTGCGGTAGTCGCGCACGGCCTTGTAGAGACCAACCAGGCCTTCCTGGATCAGGTCGTCGGAATCCCCGCCGGCCAAGAAGTAGGAGGACGCTTTCAGCCGAACGAACCCGTAGTAACGGCGAACGATGCGGTCATACGCGGTCATGTCGCCAGCCTTGGCTAGCGCGATCAGATAGTGGTCATCGACCTTGACCTGGGAATGGGAGTTGTACGAGAGACGGGCCACGAGCGTTCCTTTCGCCTGTTGAGCAGGGAAATCGGCTCAGTGGCGCACTCCTCCCCTGGCGCCATCTGATGAATTTTTCGGTCTGAGTTTCAACCTCGACTCGACCGTTAGGCGGACCCTTCCACATCCGCCAGACGGATGTCAAGGGCCCGCAAGAAATATTTCTCTTGCAGGCTTTGCCAGCAAACGTCCAGCTAATCGCGCACTACGACCGGCACGGGCACCGCTCTAGGAGCCGAGCTTCACGTCCTTGGTGACCGTCGGCTGACCAGCGATCGCGATCTCCACACGAACCTTCGACTTGCCCTTGAGCCTTTTCCGTGCCTTGGAGTTCAGCGACACGGATACGGACTTCGTCTTGCCGGCTGACACGTTGAGAGTGGTACTTGCGAGAAGGACTGGCTTCTTAGCCGCGGTGCGCAGGCGCACCTTGCCTTTGCAGGCCTTCTTGTCGGTGCGAAGGCACTTGACCGACACACCGACTTTCCCCCTCTTCAGCTTCAGCTTGCTGCTGCGAATCTCGGTCAGTGCCGGCTTGGCGGCAGGAACGCAGGCGGCCGCGCGGGCCTTGCGATCGGTCCAAGCAGCGTTCGGACAGGAAGGAGTGGTTGGGGCGGGGTCACCGTGAGTCGTGGCCTCGGTCGGCACCCAGTCGTAGTTCATGAGTACTTCGAACCCGTTGGCGATCCAAGCGTTCTGGTTGTCCTGGTTGGGAACGATGTGAGGAAAGTGCCAAGTTCCGCCTTCATCGTTGGACACTGGTGCGACAGGATGGGAACCGTTGTTGTAGATCGGCAAAGTGCCCTCGTGGGTCGCAACGTTGATGACGACCCAGTCCCGCCAACCTGCGACGCTCGGGTTCTGCGGGTCGTACGGCCTACTCTCGACTAGGAAATTGACCGGGATCTCCGTGATGCCGTTAGGCGTGAGGTTCACCTGCGGAGTCTGAGAGATCCCCTTGCAGCATGTGGTTGTGAGTTGACCATCGGAGGGCCGCTTTCCGTGTACTGCCTGACGGTCGCGATGCTGACGGGTGCCGGGTTGGCCCCCGACTTGATGCGTGCCACGGTCACCTTGCCCGAGTTGGGCACGATGTGGCTCGTAGCGGCAGTAGCACCGGTCTGGAAAATAGTGCAGGTGGAGTGCACGGTGTATCCGCCGAACGCGTAGAAGTCGATCGGATCCATCCGGAAGAGGTCGTCCCACGCCTGCCACCGTGTATCGCACCCATACGGATAGTTGGCAGGCGACTTCAGCGGGCTCCCCTGCCCGCTGATCTGGGACACCGCCGCGCTGGGTGCCGTCAGCACCACCAGAGTCAGCAGAGCGAATGCGTAAAGACTGTGGACCGAGAGGCGCATGGGCAGACGGTACAGCCCCAGCAGCCCCAGTGCGACCCGTGCTCTAACCGCAGATCGCGTACAGGAGCACTGCAGCGGCTGCCGAAACGTTGAGCGAGTCGATGGACCCCCGGTTGGGGATCGCGACGACCTCGTCGCAGTTGTCGCGCACGCGCTTGCGGAGGCCCTCGCCTTCAGATCCCATGACGAGCACGACACCGCCGCTGAAGTCCACTTCCGCATACGGGCGGCCGTCACCGGCGGCTCCGTAGCTCCAGCAGCCGGCCTCGCGCGCTTCGATCAGGAAGTCGGCGAGGTTGCGAACCCTCGCGATTCGAAGATGCTCCACCGCGCCTGCTGAAGCCTTGGCGGCCGCAGCGGTCACCTCTGCGCTCCGATGCCTCGGGATCACGAGACCCGTCGCCCCTGCACATTCGGCACTGCGGGCGATTGCGCCGAGGTTCTGCGGATCCTGCACCTCGTCGAGTGCGACGATCACCGGGCGGTCGACGGCCAGCAGCTCAGACGCCCCGGAGTACGGGTATGGATCGACCTCGGCACAGATCCCCTGGTGGGAGCCAGAGCCAGCACGATCCGCAAGCTGGTCGGAACTGACGATGTTGACCGCGGCACCCTTGAGCCAGGGCTCCTTCGCTGCCCCTTCTGTGGCCCAGACCGTATGTACTCGCCGGCGCCCGGCACGGATTGCCTCGTGCACGGGGTTGCGACCGTAGATGACGGTGGTGCTCATGACA
>CAZLKZ010000026.1:5844-14398 GCA_964560235.1 uncultured Conexibacter sp.
GCCGCCAGCGCCTGGGGCGTGTTGAAATCCTCGGCGAGCGCGGCGAAGAATGCGTCCCGATGTTGGCGCAGCGATTCGGGTGACAAGCCGCTGGAGAGCCCGCGGGCGAGCTCTCGGATACGCCGCAGCCGCGCAGCCGCGTCGGCCAGCGTCTCCGGCGAGTAGACGAGCGGCTGGCGGTAATGCCCTGTGGCGAAGAAGAGCAGCAGCGTGTCGCGACCGTGCTCTTCGATCGCGTCGGGGAGCAGCGTCACGTTGCCGACCGACTTGGCCATCTTCTCGCTGGCACCGTCAGCGCCGCGCATCTCGAGCATGCCGTTGTGCATCCAGATCTGTGCGAGCTCCTGCCCGCGGCCGCAGCGCGTCTGCGCCGCCTCGTTCTCGTGATGAGGGAACACGAGATCCGATCCGCCGCCGTGGATCTGGAAGTTCAGGCCGAGTAGCTCCTCCGCCATCGCCGAGCACTCGATGTGCCAGCCGGGGCGGCCCCGGCCCCAAGGGGCCTCCCAGGCAGTGTCCTCGCCTTCCTTCTCTGCTTTCCAGAGCGCGAAGTCGGCTGGGTCTTCTTTGCGCGACGTGCCGACGAGGTCTTCGTCCTCGCCCTGATTCATGTCGTCGAGCTTGCGATGAGACAGCGAGCCGTAAGCGTCGTCTGAGCGAACGCGGAAGTACACGTCGCCTTCCATTACATAGGCTGCCTCGCGCTCGATCAGAGCCTCGATCAGGTCGACGATTGCGTCCATCGTCGTCGTAACGAGCGGCTCGTGATCGGGCCGCCCAAGACCGAGCGCGTCGGTGTCCGAGCGGTAGTGCGCGGTCATCTCGGCTGCGAGCTCGGTTGAACTCACGCCCTGCTGCACGGCAGCGGCGTAAATCTTGTCGTTGACGTCGGTGACGTTGACGACGAACGTCACGTCGTAACCCGCAGCCTGCAGGTACCGCTTGAGCCATGAGAAAACGACAAACGGCCGGGCGTTGCCGACGTGGATGCGGTTGTAGACGGTGGGCCCGCAGGCGTAGATGCCGACCGAGTTGCCCTCGCCCGGGACTAGCGCCTTGCGCTCGCCCGAGGCGGTGTCGTGGAAATGCGGAGTTTGCGCGGTAGGCACCGCTCGGCAGGCTAGCCGCGAACGGAGCGGAGCGCCGCGCAAACGACTAACGTCACGTGCCCCGATGGCCCGAGCCGCACGTACCGCCAAGGCCGCTGAACTCGCCGAGGTCGAGGAGGCGTTCCACACACTCCCCGACCGCTACCTAGGCGCACCGCCCGGATTCGACGTGACCTTCCACGTGCGCCTCGGCGATCTCGGTCACACGTTCGAGGTCCGTGCCACCGAGGGCACCGTCCGCGTGCGCAAGGGGATCAGCCGCCGGCCTGCAGACGTAGTACTCGGAACGGACATCGAAACGTGGCTCGCGCTGCGAAGCGGCGACGTCAACGGAGTCGACGCCTTCCTCGACCGGCGCCTCTACGCACGAGGCGACCTCGACTTGGCCTTGATGTTCGAGTCCCTGTTCCGCCTGCCGGACGGGCGGCGCCCGCAGCTGCAGCTACGACATGCAGGCCAGCCGGGACGGCGGCTTTCCGTCGCGAGCCTCGGCACCGGCCCCGATGTCGTTCTGATCCACGGCCTAGGAGCGACCAAATCGTCATTCCTTGACACCGCTGCACACCTGGCGCGCAGCGGACACCGTGTGCACGCGGTGGACATGCCTGGCTTCGGCGGCTCCGAGAAGCCGCTCGTTGCGCCTTACAACGCCACGTGGTTCGCGGCGCGCGTGTTCGACGCGCTCGACGAGCTGGGGCTCGCCGGAGTGCACCTGGCTGGCAACTCTCTCGGCGGCCGGGTAGCGATCGAGATGGCGCTCGCGCGCCCCCACCGCGTGCGCTCGGTGACCGCCATCTGTCCCGCCGTCGCGTTCATCAAGCGAGACTTTCGGCACATCGTGCGCATCCTTCGCCCGGAGATCGGGCTGCTGCCACACCGCTTTACGAGGCGCATGGTCGACGGGCAGCTGATGGACCTCTTCTCCGACGTCGACGCGATCGACCCGAGCATGGCCGACATCGTGGTCGACGAGTTCCAGCGGATCTACGCCTCACCGGGGGCACGAGCGGCGTTCTTGACCGCGGCACGCAACATCTACCTTGACCGGCCTTACGGGCGCGGCGGCTTCTACCCGCGCCTAGCCGACCTCGAAGCGCCGTCGCTGTTCATGTGGGGCACCCACGACAGGCTGATCCCGGTCGGATTCCGCAAGCACGTCGAGCGCGCCCTTCCCCGAGCCGACCACGTGGTGCTCGAGGGCTGCGGACACATGCCGCAGGTCGAACGGCCTGAGCACACCGCTGGGATCATCGCGCGCCTCGTATCTGGCGCCGAAGCGCTGCACCCTGCCCGTCCTGACCCACTCACGCTGGTGGCCTGATGGCAGCGACCGCACAGAAGCCCGCGAAGACGGCCAAGGCGACCGGCATCTACGGTGCCCCTCCCCGCCCTGGGCTCAAGGCTCCGGCGTTCCCCGGCACAGGCCTTGTCACCGGGGCCGCATCGCTCGCTCAGCGCACCGTGCGGCGCAGCATCAGGCGGGTTACGCAGCCCGTTCGCCCAGTAACGCTCGACGAGCGCGACCCAGACGAGCTGCGCGAAACGCTGGCGGTGATGTGGCTGATCTCGAGCCTGTGGTTCCGGTCCGAGGTACGCGGCATGGGCAACATTCCCGATGAAGGTCCGGCGCTGCTCGTGGGAAACCACTCGGGCGGCAACATGACTCCGGACACGTTCGCGCTCGCGCTTGCCTTCTCCACTTACTTCGGCGTCGAGCGCCAGCTGCACCTGCTTGCCGCCAACCCCGTCTTCGCGCTGCCGGGCGTGAGCCACCTGCGCAAAGCGGGCGTCGTGTCTGCGACCGAGGCCAACGCGCGCCAGGCACTCGCTGAGGGCGGCGTTGCCTGCGTGTATCCGGGCGGCGGCACCGAAGCTCACCGGCCGAGCTGGCGCAGCTCGCAGGTAGACGTCGGCGACCTGATCGCCCAGGTCGAGCTCGCTGCGCAGCAGAACGCGCCACTGGTGCCGGTAGTCGCGATCGGTGGCCAGGAGACCGCGCTCTTCCTAGCGTCGGGCGAGTCGATCAGCGAGCGGCTTGGACTGCACAAGCTCGGCATCAGCCGCATCCCGATCTCCATCGCAGCGCCGTGGGGTCTGAACGTCGGCGACATCTTCGGCCACATCCCGCTGCCGAGCAAGCTGGTCGTTGAGGTACTGCCTCCGATCGACGCCCGCGCAAGGCTCAAGTCGGGCACGAGCGTTGAGGAACTAGCCGGTCACGTCGCGACTCGTATGCAGGACACGCTTGACGCTTTGGCCCAGGAGCGACGACTGCCGGTGATCGGATGAGAGTGAACCGATCGATCACGGTGTCCGCCCCGCCAGAGGCCGTGTGGCGGTTCGTCTCAGATCCGTCGCACTACCTGCACTTCATGGACGGAATCACCCGCTGGGAGGTGGTCGGCCGGCGCCGGACCGGCCTCGGCGCGCGGTACCGCGTGCTGATGCACGTCGGGTCGGCCGAGATCGGCGGACTCGTCGAGGTGGTCGAGCACGTGCCGGGGCGCGAACTCGCTTGGGCGTCTGTGACCGGCACCGAACAGCGCGGGCGCTGGCGACTACGTCCCGACTCCGACAACCCGACGCACACGCGCGTAGAGCTGCGGCTCGGCGGCAACGCTGCTGGAGGGATCGCCGGACAGATCGCCGGCTGGGTGGCGAGACCGACCATCAGCCGCCACATGCAGCGATCCCTGCGAGAACTGCGCAGGCAGGTTCAGCACGAACAGCAGCGCAGTGCGTCGCGCACGCCTGCGAGGGCGCGGTAGCGTCCCAGCTCCGTATGGCTCCCGGTTCGACGCTAGACATCCTCGTCGTCGACGACGACGCGCCTCTGCGCGAGATGTTGACGCGCGCCTTTGAACGCGAGGGCCACACGATCACCGCTGTCAGCGACGGAGATGCAGCGCTCGATCAGCTCGCAAACGAGACGTTCGACGTGATCCTGCTCGACGTCGCGCTCGGCGCTGGCCCGACCGGGCACGACGTGGCACGCACCCTGCGCCAGCGGCGCGACGTCACCCCGGTGATCATGCTGACCGCACTCGACTCCGAGGCGGATGCCGTGCAGGGCCTCGAGGCAGGCGCCGACGACTACGTCACCAAGCCGTTCGGGATCGCGGAGCTGCGTAGCCGCATCCGTGCAGTGCTGCGGCGCACCCACCGCCAGGTCGTCGACGACAGCGTGCTCGAGATCGACGGCATCCAGCTCGACCGGCGCGCACGCGAGGTTGAAGCCCGGGGCGAGCCGGTGCGCCTGACGTTCGCAGAGTTCGAGCTGCTCGAGTGCCTGATGGACCGGCCCGGCCGGCTCTTCAACCGTCAGGAGCTGCTGCGCGCCATCTGGGGTGACAGCGCCTACCGCGACCCGCGCGCGATCGATGTACACATCCGTCACCTGCGTGAGAAGCTCGAAGAGCGCCCGGAGGACCCCAAGCTGATCGTGACCGTGCGCGGAGCCGGATACCGGTTCCGGGATCGCTGAGGCCCCATGAGCCTTCGTACCCGCCTGCTGCTCTCGCTGATCGCCACCAGCGCGATCACGCTGGCTGCGCTCGCTCTCGCCCTACTGCCTCCTCTTCAGGACAGGCTCAGGACCGATTCGCGCAAGGCGCTCGAGTCGACGGTGTACTCCACGCGGCTCGCGTTGCAGCAGTCGCTGGAGGCCGACGCGAAGCTGCCGTACGACGACCTTCTTGGTGCAAAGTCGACCGAGATCCTCGACGGCCTGGCCCAGCGCTCGGGGGCACGCGTGATCCTGCTCCGTGCTCCGCTCGCCCTGCCGAACTCCACGAAATACGACTCCGGCGCCGGCCGCACCACGCTCGATGACGTGTACCGCGCCTGGCGCACCGGGCACAGCTACCCGTCAAAATCCGGATCGAGCCTGCGCCTCGCCGTACCGATCCCTGCGACCGGCCCTGACGGCACGCCGCAGTGGGTGCTCGCGGTGCGCCAGTCAGAGACCCAAGCGACGCGCGCCGTTGGAGTCGTGCGGCGCGCGTTCGTTGCCGCCGCGGTCATCTCGCTCGGCATCGCCACGGTGCTCGGATTCTTGCTGTCGGGCACGCTCGTACGCAGGATCGTGCGGCTCCGCCGCACAGCGCTCGACCTGGCCGACGCGGGGTCCAACGCCCCGCCCCCACCGGTCGATTCGGCAAGCGACGAGGTCGGCGACCTGTCACGTGCTCTGGGATCGATGCACGCGGCGATCCAACGCCAAGAGCAGGCCCGACGCGCGTTCGTCGCTACTGCGAGTCACGAGCTGCGCACGCCGATCACCTCGATCCAAGGCAACATGGAGATGCTCGCCGAGGACCTCGACGAGGGCTCGCTCGACGCAGCCGACGCCCGCAGGCAGGTTGCCAGCGCGCAGGATCAGCTGAGGCGGCTCGCCAATCTCGCGACCGAGCTGCTCGACCTCTCACGCCTAGACGCGGGCGTTGAACTGCGGCACGAACCGGTCGACCTTGCGGAGATCACCCGCGCTGTCGTCGCCGAGTTCGTCCAGCGTGCAGAAGAGCGCGGTGTGCTTATTGAAGCCGAGGAGCCACGCGGGGCTGTGTGGGCAGGAGGCGACCCGGGAGCGGTTGCACGAATCGTTCGCATCCTGCTCGACAACGGCCTGCGGTTCTCGCCCAAGGGCGGCCTGCTGAAGCTCACCACCGAGTACTCGGGTGAGCACGCCTACCTCAGCCTGAGCGATGACGGCCCGGGCGTGCCACCGCTCGAGCGCGAGCACATCTTCGAGCGCTTCCAGCGCGGTTCGACGACCGGCGGCGAGGGCGGATTCGGACTCGGACTGGCGATCGGCAGAGAGCTGGCCCGGCGAATGGGCGGCGAGCTGGCCTTGGTCCCCGAAGGACTCACCAAGGGCGCGACGTTCTCGCTGACGCTGCCTATCCAGCTCCCTGAGTAACGGGCCAGCTGGCGCCACGGATGAGCATGCCCCTGGCCTTGAACTGGGACTCGGCATCGGCTCCGGTCAAGAACTTCAGGAATGCCTTCTCGATGGCGCGGAAGGATGCCTCCGGCTTGATCCAGCGCGGCGTCACGTAAAGGATCGGGTAGGAGTCCGGATTCCGGAGGCTCCGCACCGACTCGTCTGTGGGCGCGACCCCGCCAATCTTGACCACGCAGATGCTCGATCCGTAGATCCGGGCCTGCCCCCAACTCGTAACGGCGGCCACCGAGGAGTTTCCAGAAGCGACCAGAGACAGCCCGCCGTCGCGGGCCCGCCTAGCACCGGCCGGAGTCTTGTAGGAGGCACCGAAGCGCGGCTCGGCTATGTCTCCCGCAGTGTTCGACTTGCGAACTAGGGAGATCGTTTCTGATCCGGAGACACCGGCTGCGGCCCACGTGCGCAGCTTGCCCGATGCGATGCCACGCGCTGCAGCTCGCGTGAGCCCATCGGCGCAGGCCGGGTTGTCGGTTGCAACTGCCAGCACGTCGGCGTCGCGCCCTAGGTCGGCCCGGACTCGCAGTACCTTGCGCTCTCGCGCGGTCAGCCTCCGGTCGACGAACGCACCGACTGGCGTCGGGTACCGGCGATAGCGAGTCATGCTGCGAAGGGCAGGCGTGATGTCAGGCGCTACGGCAGCGCTCGCCGTTGAGAACACGAACCTGTAGGTGCGCCCCGACTCGCGTACCGCGATCGGTTTGACCGGCTTTCCGTTCGGGTGGATCCCGTTGGTGGTCGGCGTGAAGCCGATCAGCGAGTCGATCCGCCACGGAATATCCGAGTTGAAAAAGGTGCTCTCAACCTTCTGGGCCGAGGCACTCGTGGTGCCCGCGGCCAAAATCAAGCCCGGTAGAAGCAAGGAGGCGATGCGGCGCATCGCCAAACCCTACGCCGGACTTAGGGGCTCGCGCTCGTACTCGGTCGACGGAACCTTCTTGTACGGGTTCTCGTTGTCAGCGTCGGTCTGTTCCTCGTGGTACACGGACTCGACGTTGACCGCCCAGATGTCGTGGCCCTCGTCGAAGAGCACGTTGTCGACGGCACGCATTGCCGACAGCATCGAATGGTCGGAGTTGTTGTAGCGGTGGAGCCCGTTGCGGCCGACCTGGACGAAGTCCGTCAGCGGGTCGAGCCAACCGCGGATCGTCTCCACGCGCTCGGCGTACGTCTCGTCGTACATCGGGTACGCCATCGGGACACGGACGACGTAGCCGCGACGCACCTGTGAGGCCTTCGCAAGCCCAAGCGCCTCGAGCTCCTTCGACGCCATCTCGATGAGCTTGTCGTCGTCCTCCTCCCAGAGCTTGTCGCCCTTGAAGCAGAAGTACTCCATGCCGACGCAGGCGGTGTCGGGGTCGGGCACCATCCACGGCGACCAGCTGCGGAAGTTCTGAATGCGACCGACCTCGACGTGCTCCTCGTGGATGTAGATCCAGTTGTCGGGGAACAGATCCTCACCATCGAGGATCAGCGACACGGTCAGGAAGTCGCGGTAGCGCAGACCCTGTGCAGCCTCGACCACCGGCTCAGGTGCCTGCGGGCTGACTAGCCCGACCATGTTGCGCAGGGGCAGCGAGCTGATCGTGGAGGTGGGCTTGAGCACCTCGTCGGGCGTGTGGATCGCTACGACGCGGCCGTTCTCGGTGACGATCTCGGTCGCCGGAGTGTTGAGGCGTACTTCGCCTCCCATCTCCTCGATCCGCTCGGTCATCATCTCCCACATCTGCCCAGGTCCGTAACGCGGGTAGTTGAAGGCGTCGATCAGCGACTTGATCTCGTTGCCCTTGTTGCCGAAGAACGCTGACTTGGCGGCCGAGTAGAACGACAGGCCCTTGATCCGCTGCGCGGCCCACTCGGAGCGCAGCTCGGTGCACGGCACGCCCCACACCTTCTCGGTGTAGCCCTTGAAGAAGTGGCCGTAGAGGCGCTTGCCGAAGCGGTTGGAGACCCACTGCTCGAGGTTCTCCTCAGGGCCCTTGGGCGTGATCGCGGCCCACATGTAGGACATGCCGCAGAGGAAGAGCTCCCACGGACCGAGCTTCTTGATGACGTCGGTGCCCTTGAGCGGGTAGTCGAGGTACTTGCCGCGCCAGAAGATGCGCGACATGCGCGGGCGCTTGAGGAACTCGTCGCCCATGATCTCGTGCCAGAGGTCGTCGACCTCCTGGTTCTTGGTGAAGAAGCGGTGACCGCCGAGGTCGAAGCGGTAGCCGTCGGGATCGACGACGGTCTTGGCGATACCGCCGACCTGATCGTCGGCCTCGAGGACGATGACCTTCTTGCCTGCCTTGGCCAGCAGGTAGCCGGCAGTTAGTCCGGCGGGGCCGCCTCCGATGACTACATACGGCTGCTGCGCACCGTCGGGTGCGGCGCCGTCGTTGTCTGAGGGCAGGCGAGGTTCGTCAACGAGTGCCATGCCGGCATTTTCGCGGCCGAGAGCGCCGATTCGGCCTTCCCCTAACCGGCGCTAACACTTCTTCACGTT
>CAZLKZ010000026.1:14498-19243 GCA_964560235.1 uncultured Conexibacter sp.
ACGACCGCCCGCACGCCCTTCGGCGGTCTCCGGTAGCCCACCTCGGGGTACTGGGCGATCTTCTCGAACCGCGGATCGTGGTCAAGCGCCTGCTGCCATTGGGCGGCGCGCTTTCGCACGAGCGAGGTCCAAGGCGCGCCCCAGCGAGCCGAGCGCACGACCGGTTGAATCAGGATCAGCCGCTGCCCCGGGTCGATCTGGTCCTCTATTTGGCGCATGACGGTCTTCGGTCCCGTCTTTTCCAGCCGCTCGGTCGCGTCGCGCCAGTCGAACACCTGAGGGTCATCGACGGGCCCGAGCGCGTCTGCCCACTTGAAGCCGTCACCGAGGTAGTACCGGACCACCGGGCCCTGCTCGGGGTGCACTGCGAGGATCGTGTCGCCGCGCTGTGCGAGCTGGCGGTCCTTGAGCACGCGAGTCACGCGATACACGTCGCTCTTGGACTTGATCGAGAACTCCTGCGGGTTCCACCACAGCACCAGCACCACGGCGAGCGTCACGAGTCCAAGGGCCCGTGCCCGTACGAGCCCTGCCGCCGCCAGCAGCACGGCCGGGCCGACCAGCACCGAGATGTACCGCCCCGACCAGGCGGGCGAGGCCTGCGAGGCGATCCACGCCATGACGACGGCGGAGAGCCCCATCACCACGAGCATCAGCGCCGCTCGGGCGCGCTCGGGCTCGGCACCGCGCAGCTGGCTGAGGCCGAAGCCTGCAACCAGTACGACCGCGAGCCCGGTCCCGGTCCCCCCGACCGTGATCTCGATGATGTTGACGATGGCCTCGAGCGGAGGCTTGTCGGCCCACGGCGCACCGGTCTGCCTGGCCTGATCGAGCAGGGTGGGAATCCACGGCAGGTAGAGCAACCCGATCAGCCCGAACACGATCAGCCCGTCGCGAATGAGGTCCTTCCGGATCTCGGGAGCCGACGTGTACACGAGCACGAGCCATGCGATGCCGCAGCCCGCGAGCATGAAGAGGCCCCAGTTGTGCGTGTACGGAGCGAGCGCGCCGAAAACGACGGCGACCGGGATCAGTGCACGTTGCCGCAGCGCCAGAACAGCCGTGATCGAGGCCGAAGCGATCAGCCCGATCAGCACTGCGAGCGCGTACATCCGCGCCTCTTGTGCGTAGTAGGTGAGGAACGGAAGCGTCGCGAGCATGGCCGCGGCGGCCCATCCGGTCGCCGTACCGAACAGGCGGCGCCCTGCCCACCACCCGGCTGGGATCGTGAGCAGCGCGCAGAGCACCGAGAACGCGTGCACTCGTGCCTCGCCGTCGCCGCCGATCAAGTCCATCCAGAGGTGCAGCAGCAGGTAGTAGAGCGGCGGCGCCCCGTCCTTTTGGAGCACGGTCGGGATGTCCGTGAGCGGGTGGTGCGCGATACCTACAGAGAGGCCCTCGTCGATCCAGAACTTCGCCCAGAGTGCTTGCGTGCGCAGCACGTAGGAGAGGCCGACGATGACGCCCAGCCCGAGGATGGTCGTGAGCGTCTGGTGGCGCGCCGCGAAGCCCGTGCTCTTGTCCCAGAGCGCTCTCATTGCACCAGCCCGACCTCACAGCGCTGGTACACGCGCCAGGACTTCTGCACTGCGACGGGTCGTGCGGAGATCGCGCCGCCGGGAGGCCCCCAGCGACTGGTCGCCGTCGTGTGCACGACGAAGACGGTACCCGGGGACCGGCTCAGCTGCGAGACCTGGTGCTGATGGCGGTGTGTGTACCAGGCGACCTGCGGCACGAGGAAGCGACCGGTGGAAACCGCGCCGCACGTGTTGATGGCATCGACTCCTCCCGCCCGCTCGATGAGCGAGGGCAACGCCTCGGTCATCTGCTCCTGGTAGGCGACCTTGTCCCACGTTTCACCTAGCTGGCCAGCCGACGGGATCAGGAACACGACCGCTGCCGCCACGGCGAAAGGGCGATGGTCTGCGCCGCGTGCAAACTCTGAAACCAGCACCCCGAGCGCCGCCCCGGAGACGACGATCAGCAACGCGACGGGCACGATCAAATAGCGCTGGTTGCCCGAAAAGCCCCCGCTCGTCATCGCAGCTACAACGAGGAGCCACAGGAAGGCGACCACGAGCAGCCCTCCGAACCACGGCGCACGGCGCCGGAGTGCGAGCCACAACGCCGCTGCCAGGCCCAGCAGGACCGGGATCGCGAGCATCTCGATCGCGTCGCCGAACACAGCGAACACCGGTGAATCGGCGTTGGTCGGCGCCTGCGGGTTGATGTCGGTGCGCGCCCGGCTGGCCGCGCGGAACGGCTCGCCTGATCCGATCCACTCGGGCACGATCCAGCATGCGAGCACGAACATGCCACCGGCCACGACTGCGACCGGCGCGATCGGGCGCCGCCTGCGCCAAATCAACCAGAGGCCGTAGATCGCAAGGAACGGCCACACCTCGGGACGCAGCAGCCCGGCGCCGCACGCGAGCACAAAAGCCGAGCGGTGCTGGTCGGCGACCATCCGCTCGATCGCCGCAAGCACGAAGAAGACCATCAGCCCCTCGGAGTTACCGAGACCCACGTTCATCAGCCACCAAGGAGCAAGGCCGAGGGCAACGGTCGCTGCGGCTGCTCCCGTGATCCCTCCCCCGAGCCGGCGGACCAGCCCCCAACAAGAAAGCAGCGCCGCGATCGCGCCGACCCGCGCGACGATCAGCCACAGCGAGGGCGCGAGCGCGTCACCGAACAGCGAGAAGACGGTCGTGAACGCCACGGGCAGCGGCTTCCACGACGGGCCGAGCGTCGTCGTCAGTGACCCCTCGGTGATTTCGCGGCCCCAGATGATCCAGGCGAACGGGTCGTACGTCGGCGTGCCCGGTAGCAGCAGGCTCAGCACCGACGCGGCGAATACGCCCGCCACCAGCGCACGCGAGGACCACCAGGGCTCTGCGTCCTCAGCGCGCATCGCGCAGGACTAGCCCTCGATCAGCGCGACGGCGCTCGCCGCTACGCCCTCGCCGCGCCCGACGAAGCCGAGCCCCTCGCCGGTGGTCGCCTTGACGCCAACGGCGTCGGCGGAAATGCCCAGTGCCTCGGCGAGCCGCTCGGCGATCTGGCGCTTGTAGGGCGCGAGCTTCGGACGTTCCATGAGCACCGTGCTGTCGACGTTGCCCACCGAGTACCCCTTCTCGCCGAGCAGTGAGACGACCGCGCGGAGCAGCTCGATGGAATCGGCTCCCTTGTAACGCTCGTCGGTGTCGGGGAAGTGCGATCCGATGTCCCCTAGGGCGGCCGCACCGAGGAGTGCGTCGATGATCGCGTGGGTGAGCACGTCGGCGTCGCTGTGCCCGTCCAGCCCGAGTTCTGACTCGATCTGCACGCCCCCGAGGATCAGCGGCCGGCCGGCGACCAACCGGTGCGAGTCCCAGCCGGTGCCAACACGAGTCATCCGATCGGCTCCAACTTGACCTCGCGGCCGGTGAACGTCGCGATCTCGGTCACGCCAACGTCGGCGAGCAGCTCAATCGCCTGGTCGTAGCCGTAACCGAGAATGTCGGGCGTGTGAGCGTCGCTGGACAGGGCGATCGGATTGCCCGCCTCGACCACCATCTCCAGGAAGGCGCGGTCGGGATAGATCTCGCCGGTCGGCTTGCGCAGTCCGGCTGTCGAAAGCTCAACGGCCATCCCCGAGGCGGCGATCTGCTCGATCGCTAGCTCGAAGTAATGGCGCACGTCCTTGTCCGGGTAAGGCCGGTTTGGGTCGTTGCGACCCCAGTGCTTGATCAGGTCCGGGTGAGCGAGGATGTCGTACATGCCGGTAGCGGCGAGCTCGCCTAGCCAGGTGAAGTACTTGGTCCACAGCTCGTCTGCGGACCTCGCGGTCGTCCAGGCGTCGTAGATCGCGAAGTCGACCGCACCGTGGCCGACGAAGTGCACCGACCCAACCACGTAGTCCCAATCGCGCGCGTCGAGCAGATCGCGCATCTGCTCCTCACGGCCGGGCACGAAGTCCGCCTCGATTCCAAGCTTCAGATCGGTGTCCTTACGCACGTACTCGCAGTAGGCGTCGATGTCGTCGTGTGCGTTGAGCTTCCAGTAGTCGTGGTCCCAGACGGCCAGTGCCTGGTTGAAGCGATAGATGTGCTCAGCAACGCCAAGCTCTGCGATTCCGCGCTCGCCCGCCTGCCTGCGGTACTCGGCGGCGTTCTCGGCAGTGAAGTAGAGATCGCTGGTGGTTCCGGGCCCATCAGGGCGCAGATGGACGTGGTAGTCGGTCAGCACAACAGCGGGGACTTTAGAGCGGCGCGCCCGTAGACTCAGCCCCGATGCTTCAGGGCGCGAACCTCGTGTTGTCCCCCGACGCCAGCGTGGGCACAGACGTCACGTTCGGTGCCAACGTCGTCGTTTACGGTGCGGTCGAGATCGGCGACGGCGTCGAAGTGGGAGACGGCGCGATCCTCGGGAAGCCTTCGGCGCGTGGCGAGGCAGCGGGTGAGCGGCTCGTGATCGGCGAGCACGCGACCGTGTGCGCACAGGCCATCTTGTGCGCAGGCGCCACGATCGGTCCGAGCGCGCTGGTCGGTGACCAGGCATTTGTACGTGAGAACGTGACGATCGGAGCGCGGTCGGTCGTTGGCCGCGGCACGTGCGTTGAGAACTACACGACGATCGGCGATCGGGTTGTGATCCAGAGCGACGCGTACATCACGGCCTATTGCGTCATCGAGGACGACGTGTTCGTGGCTCCCGGCGTGAAGACCACGAACGACGACACGATGAACCGCCACGCAGCCGACTAC
>CAZLKZ010000026.1:19343-21374 GCA_964560235.1 uncultured Conexibacter sp.
AGCTCGATGATCTATCCCGTTCCAGACCCTGCCCTGCCGTTTCTGGGAGTGCACCTGACGCCGACAGCCGACGGCGGCCTCACCATCGGGCCGACCGCACTGCCGGTACCCATGCTGCGGACCGCCCTCTGGGCCGGCGCGCTGCGCATGGCGTGGCGCCACCGCCGTTCGGTCGCCCGAGAGCTGGAGATGGCCGCTCGTCGCAAGGCGGTGGTCGCCGCGGCTCAGAGGTACGTACCGTCGCTCTCGGCGCAGGACGTCGCACCGGGCAGCACCTTCGGGGTGCGGGCGCAGGCTGTCGGGCGTGACGGGACCCTGCTCGACGATTTCGTGTTCTCCGACTCTGGTTCGGTGCTGCACGTGCGCAACGCGCCGTCGCCGGCCGCAACGTCTGCGTTGGCGATCGGGGAGCTTTTAGCAGCCAGGTAACGGGGCCGCGTGCGTCAAACTGCGGCGCCCGATGTCAGACACCACCTCTCCGCACGCCAAAAACATCGCGCTGCTGCTGCTCGCAGCGACACAGTTCATGATCGTGATCGATGCGTCGATCGTGAACATCGCCCTGCCCTCGATCGGCGAGGACCTCAAGTTCTCTCAAGAGAACCTGTCGTGGGTCGTGAACGCATACACCCTGGCATTCGGCGGCTTCCTGCTGCTCGGAGGCCGCGTAGCGGACTTCGTCGGCCGCCGCCGCATGTTCATCATCGGCATGCTGCTCTTCTCGCTCGCCTCGCTGCTTGGCGGATTGGCAAACAGCGAGGCTCAGCTGATCGCGGCACGTGCGCTCCAGGGCCTCGGCGGCGCGATCGTCTCCCCCGCAGCGCTGTCGATCCTTACGACGACGTTCGCTGAAGGCTCAGAGCGCAACCGTGCGCTCGGCGTCTGGGGTGCGGTCGCGGGCGCGGGCGGTGCGGTTGGCACGCTCCTGGGCGGTGTCCTCACAGACTGGATCGGCTGGGAGGCAGTGCTGTTCGTCAACGTGCCGATGGGCCTCTTCCTCGCATGGCAGGCCCCGAAGCGACTGATCGAGAGCCGCAGCAGCGAAGCGACGTCCAGCTTCGACATTCCGGGCGCAGTGACCGTGACAGCTGGCCTGACACTGCTGGTCTACACGCTTGTCGACGCTCACAACGCAGGCTGGGGCTCGACGACGACAGCGCTACGCGGCGCCGGAGCCATCGTCCTGCTCGCCCTGTTCATCGGTATCGAGCTGCGCACAGCGCGTCCGCTCGTGCCGTTCTCGATCTTCCGGCTACGGACCCTGCGCGGCGCGAACATCGTGGCGCTACTGGTCGGCATGTCGCTCTTCTCGATGTTCTTCCTGGTAACGCTGTACCTCCAGCAGGTGCTGGGATTCAGCGCGATCAAGGCCGGCCTCGCCTTCATCCCGCTCTCGATCGCCATCATTCTTTCCGCGGGCGCCGCATCGCAGCTCGTGACCCGTTTCGGCTTCAAGCCGGTGCTCATCGCCGGGCTGCTGTTCATCGCGGCCGGACTGGGGTGGTTCACGCAGATCGACGTCGACGGCAAGTGGGCGACCGACATGCTCGGACCGTCGGTACTCGCAGCGATCGGGCTCGGATTCTCGTTCGTGACAGTCACGATCGCGGCTGTTTCGGGCACAACACCTGATCAGGCCGGACTCGCGTCGGGCCTCATCAACACCTCGCAGCAGATCGGCGGAGCACTCGGCCTCGCGATCCTCGCGTCGATCGCGAACTCGACCACGTCGAGCGCGATAAGCGACGGGACAGCGCCTCCGCAGGCCCTCACGGACGGGTTCAGCACCGCCTTGGGCGTCGGGGCGTGCTTTGCGATCTTCGGTGCCGTCTTGGCCGCGATGCTGATCAGCTCACGCGACAGCCGCGAGCACTCAGAGGCAGCCCAGCGCGGCGAAGCGCTTACCCCGATCGCCTAATCACCGCCAGCGCTGGACGAAGCGCGCAGCGGTTCGTCCGACGGAATCGCGAAGCGATTCCGCAGCATCATCTCGGCGAGCTGCAGGTCGACCGGAGTCGTGACCTTGATGTT
>CAZLKZ010000026.1:21474-30503 GCA_964560235.1 uncultured Conexibacter sp.
TCGCGGCTAGCCACCGCGATCACGCTCTCGATCTGGTCGGGGGTGATCAGTGGGCGCGCAGCGTCGTGCACTGCGACGAGCGCTTCGTCACCTACGACCGCAGAGAGAGCGGCCCGCACCGAGTGCGAGCGCTCATCGCCACCGACGACCGATCTCACCCGCTCTCGCGGCTCCGGCAGATCCACGCCCTCGGGCAGCGCCACAATCACCTCGGTGATCGACGGCGCCGCGAGCAGCGCATCGAGTGCCCAGCTGAGCAGAGGCCGGCCCGCACAGGGCACGAGCGCTTTCGGTAGCTCGTGCCCCAACCTGCGCCCGGACCCGGCCGCGACCAATAGCGCGACCGTTCCCGGGGTCATCGGTTCAGCGTCAGCGAGCAGCTGCCAGGCGCTCTGCCGACGATGTCAGCAGGTCGTCGAGGTACGCCTCTGCCTCTTCCTCGTTCTTCTCGAGCGCGTACATCAGCTCGGAAGCGAGGATCTTCTTGGCACGCGTGAACATCTGCTTTTCGCCGGTAGAGAGACCCTTGTCGTGCTCGCGGATCGCGAGGTTGCGGACGACCTCAGCCAGCTCGTAGATGTCGCCGGTCTTGATCTTGTCGCGGTTGTGCTTGAACCGGCGGTTCCAGTTCTTCGGCATCTCGGACATCTCGTCCTCGAGCACGGCCAGCACCTTCTTGACGGTCTCCTCGTCGATGACACGGCGGAGCCCGGCGATGCCAGCGTTCTCGCACGGGACCATCACTGTCATGTCGTTGTGGAGGATCTTGATCGTCAGGTACTCGCTCTCCTTGCCGAACATCTTCTTGTGCTCTTTCTTGAGCACCTGTCCGGCACCGTGATGCGGGTAAACGACGTTGTCGCCGACCTCGAACTCGATGTTGACGATCTCGACTACCTCAAGATCCTCGAGCAGCTGATCTTCGGGCGCTTCGGTCGGCATACGTTCTCCTCTTGATTGATACGACGGCGGGCGCCTCAACAGGCGCCCGGACAATGCGGCACTGCTAGGTCTGCAGGTAGCGGTCCACGAGATTGATCTCCTGCTGACGACGCAGGCTCTCGCGAATGTCTTTGGCGCGGAACTCCCCCACGCCCTCGACCGCTGACAGCTCCTCGTCCGTTGCGGCGAGTAGCTCGTCGAGGCCACCAAACTCGCGAATGATCTCCGCGACGGCGACCTTCGGCAGCCTCGGAACACGCCCGAGCACACGGTGCCCGCGCGGCGTAACGGCGTGCTCGAGCGTGTTGACCTTACGGTCATACCCGAGCAGTTCCGCGAGGCGGCCGAAGTCCATTAGGTCCTGCTGCGGGAGCAGCGCGAGCTGCTCAACCGAGCTGGCAAAAATCGCTTCGTCAGAGCCCTCGGCGAGGTAGTCCTCGACCAGTGCCGCACGCTCGGCGGCAACTCCGACCATGACCTCTTCGAGCTGCATCTCGATCAGCCGGCCTTCGCTGCCCAGCTCGACGATGTGGCGCTCGATCTCAACCGCCATGCGTGTTACGAGCTCGGAGCGCTGCAGCACCGTCAGCACGTCGTGCAGCGTTGCGCCACCCTCGAACTCCAGTGCGGTCAGGCGCGTCGCAACCTGGTCAAGGCGCGTGCGGTACTTGTCGATCGTCGCGAGCGCCTGGTTGGCCTTGGCGAGGACGACAGGGATGTCTTCGAGGATGTACTTCTGGCCGTCGATGAACAGCGCGACCACTTCGCGGCGCTGCGAGATCGCAATCACCATCGCGTCGGTCTGCTTCGAGACGCGCTCGGCGGTGCGGTGGCGCGTGCCTGTCTCTAGCGTGAGGATTGTCGGGTCGGGGGTGAACTGCACGTTCGCCATCCCGATCTTGGTGGCGTTGGTGGAGAGCGTGATGCCTCCGTCCATTTTCGCCACCTGGTAGAGCATCGCCGGCGTGTAGTCGACGTCGAGCTTGATGCCGCCCGAGTAGAGGAAGCTGAGCTCCTCTTCCTCACCGATGACGATCAGCCCGCCCGTGCCAGCGTGGAGGATGTCGTCGAGTCCCTCGCGGAGTGGTGTGCCCGGCGCGACCATCTCGAGCGCCTTAACCAGTCGCGGATCAGAACGGGTTTCGAGCTCTAGCCCATCCCCGGATCGCGACACCATTTCAGTGATTTTACCAGGGCTACCGGGATCCGGCGTTACGCCGTCAGCCCTTGCAGGGCAAGGCTTTTCGTCGTCATTGGAGGGAACGTTCATGTGCTGTGCCCGGCGCCCGGCCTAACGACAGAGCCGAGCGCCGGTTGCACGTCCCGCGGACCAGCTCAGTACGCGGGGAGTCAGGTTTCCGTGGGCCCGTCCAGGCTCGCGGTCTCACCGTCCTCTCCCTATAGATCGATTTGGCGCGCGATTTGTGACACAGCATGTCCGAGCGCGGACAGGCGGGTTCAGACGCACTCAGCCGCCGAAGGCGGAACGGAGCGCCTTGCCCACCGTGGGCGCGCTGCCAGGGTGCACCACATCTGAGAGCCCGAACTTCTGGGCCTCCGCGAGACGACGCTCGGCGTGCCCGACGCTCCGCATCTCCCCAGTAAGCCCGAGCTCCCCGAAGCAGGCGATCGGGGTGTCGCCTCGGGTCAGAGGGACGCCACGCGCCGCACTTGCAACTGCGAGGGCGACAGCGAGGTCCGCCCCGGGCTCGTCGATGCGAAGACCACCGACGACGTTGACGAACACGTCCGCACTTCCCGTGCTCAGCTTGGCGTGCCTACCGAGCACCGCCAAGATCAGCGCCAGCCGGTTGCGATCGATTCCTGTGCAGACGCGCCTCGGCGGCTCAAGCTCGCTCGGGTGGACGAGCGCTTGGACCTCCACCAGTAGCGGACGTGAGCCTTCCATCGAGCAGAGCACTACAGAGCCGGCCTTGCCGGTTGCTTCGCCGACGAACCGGGCGCTCGGGTCGAGCACACATTCGAGGCCCCCGTCGCGCATCTCGAAGACACCGACCTCGTTGGTCGAACCGAAGCGGTTCTTCAGCGCGCGCAACGTGCGGTAGGTGCGCTCGCGCTCGCCGTCGAACTGCAGGACCGCGTCCACCAGGTGTTCGAGCACCCGTGGGCCGGCGATCGACCCCTCCTTGGTCACGTGCCCCACGAGCAGGACCGCTGTGCCGGTCCCTTTGGCAACGCGCATGATCTGCGAAGCCACCTCGCGCACCTGACCGACCGATCCAGGTGCGCCACTCAGCTCCGGGTCGGCGAGCGTTTGCACCGAGTCGATGACGCAGACCGAGGGCTTGAGATGCTCGATCGTCGCGACCACGGTGGGCAGGTCGGTCTCGGTCAGCACTGGCACGTCGAGCGGGCGTGCATCGCCGCGCTCGAGCCGCTCGTGACGGAGCTTGATCTGAGCCGCCGACTCCTCGCCCGAGACATAGAGCACCGACTGATCGCGGGCGACGATGTTCCCGAGCGCCATCCCCGTAAGGGTCGACTTGCCGATGCCCGGAGCCCCGCCGAGTAGTACGAGCGAGCCAGGCACGATGCCGCCTCCGAGTACACGGTCGAACTCGTCGATACCTGTGCGCAGGCGGGCGACGCGATCCGCCTGGACCTCGCGTAGGACGGCGGGCTTGACTGACCCGCTGATCCGCCTCGTAGACGCCTTGGCTGACGTCGTTGACGGCGCGTGCTCCTCCACGAGCGTGTTCCACTCGCCGCAACCTGGACACTGGCCCATCCAGCGTGGTTCGGTCTGCCCGCATTCGGTGCAGACGTGAATGGTGGCGGCTCGAGCCATCGCCGGCGAGGCTACGGTTCGGGCCCGACAGATCGCTGCTCGCTGTGCACTCGCGCAGCAGGTTCTCAGCAACCTTTCAGCAAGCGCGTGGGCCAGCCTTAGACACCGCCCGTACGTTCGCTGCCATGAGCACCGAACCCACAGATCGAGACATCAAGAAGCGCCGGGCTCAGCGACTGCTCCGCGCCGCGACCGCTTCGATCCTCGCTGCAACCGCTGCGGCGACCGGCGGGGCCGCCGTTTACGCGGCCAACGCAAGCCACACATCGACGACCAATGACCAATCTGCGGCCACCAGCGTGCAGTCTGACTCAGGCGTGACGAGCCAAAGCGACGACAGCAGCGCGCTGAACTCAATCCCGCAGGACGACGACTCGCCAACGCTGTCGCAGCCCTCACAGCAGTCGCAAGACACGCAGCAGACCCAGCCAGACGCCACGACGCGAGCCTCGTGATGTCGGTCGCCTCGCCAGAGTTCACCGCGATCGGCACAACGGTGCGCGTGATCGCAGCCGAGGAGTCGACGCTGCAGTCGGCTACTGCGCTCGCAGCGGGAGAGCTGGAGGTACTCGACCGTGCCGCGTCGCGCTTCCGAGGCGACTCTGAGCTCAGTGCCATCAACACCGCAGCTCAGTCGAGCGAGGTTGTCGCCAAGGTCAGCCCAACACTCGCATGGGCCCTCGCGGCCACACTCGATGCTTCGGCGCAGACCGGCGGACTTGTGGACCCCACCGTGGGCGCCGCGCTCGTGCAGAACGGCTACGACGCGGACATAGACGTAGTTCAAAGCGCCGACCGCGCCCATGCGGTCCCAGCGGCAGCGCCGGCTCCGGGATGGCGGTCGCTCAACCTCGATCGCTCGGGAAGATGGCTTCGCGTGCCGCACGGGGCCAGCATCGACCTCGGGTCGATCGGAAAGGCCGCGGCCGCCGATCACATCGCCGAGCAGCTCGCGTCAACACTCAACGGCTCGTTCTTGGTCGACTTAGGCGGCGACATCGCCTGCGCCGGACCGCCGCCCGAGCGAGGCTGGCTGATCGGGGTGCAAGGTGACCACGCCGCAGGTTCAAGCGACACCGTCGCGATCTCCCGCGGCGGAATCGCCACCTCGTCGACCACAGCGCGTTCGTGGAGTGCCGGTGGCATACGCAGGCACCACATCATCGACCCCCGTACAGGGGAACCCGCCGAAGTTGTATTCAGCCAGGTGAGCTGCGTCGCGCGTAGCTGCGCCAAGGCCAACGCGGCATCGACCGCAGCCGTGATCCTTGGCGAGCTTGCACCCGCTTGGCTCGAGCGTCAGGGCATCGCCGCGCGCCTTGAGCGGCCGGATGGCACTGTGCTGACCACACCCGCGTGGAAGAGAGCGCAGGTGCTCAAATGAGCACGAACGAACTGCTCTGGTACATCTCGCGCGGAGCGGGCGTCACGTCTTTTGCTCTGCTGACGTTTGTCCTGGTGCTCGGCGTGCTCGGCCCGATCAGGCGATCAGAGCGTCGCAAAGCCCACCGCATCTTCACTCCCGCGTTCGTCACGGGACTGCACCGCAGCCTCGCGCTCGGGATGGTCGCTTTCCTGGCAGCACACATCTTTACCGCGGTGATCGAGACGTATGTCGGCATCGGCTGGCTGTCGGTGATCGTGCCGTTCACGTCCGAGTACAAGCCGCTGCTGGTCGGGTTCGGAACGCTGGCAGTCGACCTCGGCATCGCAGTGATGTCGACCGCGCTTCTGCGCAAGCGGCTACCTCCAGGGGCGTGGCGGATCGTGCACAAGGCTGCTTACGCGCTTTGGCCGATCGCTGCACTCCATGGGCTGCTCCTCGGCATCGAGGAGCCCGTAGGCATTCAGGCCGCGATCGTCGCCTGCATCGCTGTCGGGACGTCAGCGATCGTGTGGCGCTACTCGTCGGGCCGCGGCGCGCTTAAGCCTGATCGCGGCGCTGCTCGACCAGCTCACGCAGGTGCGAGACAACCTCAGGCGCGGACTTCTCCAGGCGCTTGATGTCCCACCGCGTAAGGGTCGTGAGCAGCATCGATGAAGTCGCCACGACGGTCGCGTTGCGCTGGTCGCGCTCGAGCACCCCCATCTCACCAATGACATCCCCGGGACCGAGCTGAGCGATCTCCTCGCCCCCGCGGGTCACTACGGCAGTTCCCTCCTCGATAGCGAGGACGTCGTACGAGTAGTCACCCTCGCGCACGAGCTCCTTGCCCTCAGGCACGCTGACTTCAGCGGCGAGCGCGGCAATCTGGCCGAGCGCCTCGTCGCTGAGACCTGCGAAAACGGGGATCTTCTTCAAGCGTTGTGCGTCCACGTGCCGGACGCTAACCGAAACCGGTGACGCTTGTGGGAACTTCGTCGCACAATTGCGCGATGATCGCGTGATGGAGATCGCGCGCACGCCGGACGAACGCTTTGCAGGGCTGGAGGACTGGAAGTGGGAGCCTCAGTACGCCGATGTCGGCGACGGGCTCAGGATGGCCTACGTAGACGCCAACCCTTCTGGCTCCCGGCCGGTCCTGCTGCTGCACGGCGAGCCCACGTGGTCATACCTCTACCGGCACATGATCGAGCCGATCGCAGAAGCCGGCTCCCGGGTGATCGTTCCCGACCTGATCGGGTTCGGGCGGTCCGACAAGCCGGTTGGCCAGGACGAGTACACCTACGAGCGCCACATGGGTTGGCTGACCGCGCTGGTCGTCGACACGCTGGATCTGCGCGACACGATCCTCTTCTGCCAAGACTGGGGCGGGCTGCTCGGCCTGCGACTCGTCGGTGAGCATCCCGAGCGATTTGCCGGAGTCGTCGCGTCGAACACGATGCTGCCGACCGGAGATCACGACCCAGGTGAAGCCTTCCGCGCGTGGCGCGAATACGCGCGTACCACCGAGGAGTTCAACATCGGAAACATCGTCAACGGCGGCTCGGTGCGCACACTCAGCGAGTCAGAGATCGCCGCGTACGACGCCCCGTTCCCTGACGACCGCTTCAAAGACGGGGCACGTAAGTTCCCAGCGCTAGTACCGACGACTCCTGACGATCCGGCATCGGCCGCGAACCGCTCGGCGTGGGAGTCGCTGTCTCAGTTTGCGCGGCCGTTCGTTTGCGCGTTCGGCGACTCAGACCCGATCACCGGCGCGGCCGCTGGCGTGCTGCCAAAGCTGATCCCGGGAGCCGCAGACCAGCCGCACGAGACGCTCGAGCGCACCGGCCATTTCTGCCAGGAGGACTCCCCCGAGCGACTTGCTCAGATTGTCATCGACTTGGCGCAGCGCGCCTAGCAGGGACTACTCAGCAGGCTCGTCCGAGCCTTCGGGCTCTTCGCCCTCGGCATCCTCAGCACCAACTGCTACGGGCTTCGGCTTGGGCTGGCGCTTCGGCTTGATGACCGACAGCGACACCTCAGGCTCGTCCTCGCCGAGCTCCTTGCCCTTCTTGGGCTTGGTCTTGTCGACAAGCACGGTGCCTCCGGGCACGAGCTCGGCGCGCAGCACGAAGTCCGCGAGCGGATCCTCGATGTAGCGCTGAATCGCGCGGCGAAGCGGACGTGCACCCATTGCCGGGTCCCAGCCCTTCTCGACGAGCAGCTCCTTGGCCTCTTCGGTGAGCTCAAGCTGCAGCTCACGTTCGGCCAGCGACTTGCGGATCCGCAGCAGCAGCAGGTCGACGATCGTCTTGATCTCGTCCTTCTGCAGCTTGTGGAAGACGAGCACGTCGTCGATGCGGTTGAGGAACTCGGGGCGGAACGCCTTCTTGAGCTCGCCCATGACGCGACCCTTCATGTCGTCGTACGTCATGCCGGTCTCGTCTTCGGAGACGGCGAAACCGAGCGGCGTGTTGCGCGCGATCTCGCTGGCCCCAATGTTCGAGGTCATGATGATGATGGCGTGACGGAAGTCGACAGTGCGGCCCTGCGAGTCGGTCAGGCGACCGTCCTCGAGGATCTGCAGCAGGATGTTGAAAACGTCCGGGTGGGCCTTCTCGATCTCGTCGAGCAGCAGCACGGAGTACGGCTTGCGGCGCACAGCCTCGGTGAGCTGGCCACCCTCGTCGTAACCGATGTATCCGGGAGGAGAGCCCACGAGGCGCGAGACCGCGTGCTTCTCCATGTACTCGGACATGTCGATGCGGATCATCGCGTCCTCTTCACCGAAGAGGAACTCAGCGAGAGTGCGTGCCAGTTCGGTCTTGCCGACGCCGGACGGTCCGAGGAAGATGAACGAGCCGGTCGGACGCTTGGGGTCCTTCAGGCCGGCGCGTGAGCGGCGGATCGCCTTGGAGATCACCTCGACGGCCTGTGACTGTCCGATGACGCGCTTGTGGAGCTCTTCCTCCATGCGCATCAGCTTCTGCGTCTCAGCCTCGGTCAGCTTGACGACCGGGATACCGGTCCACATCGAGACGATGTCGGCGATCTCGTCCTCGCCGATCTTCGGGCGCTCGGCGCCTTCAAGCTCGCCGTTCTCCCACTGCTCTTCGAGCTCACGCTTCTTGTTGGTGAGCTTGCGCTCGGTGTCGCGAAGGCCAGCGGCCTTCTCGAACTCCTGAGCTTCGATCGCAGCTTCCTTGGAGCGGCGGGTCTCCTCGATCTCTTCTTCGAGCTCCTTGTAGACCGGCGGCGACGTCATCGACTTGATGCGCATGCGCGATGCGGCCTCATCGATCAGATCGATCGCCTTGTCGGGGAGCTGACGGTCGGAGATGTAGCGGTCGGCGAGCTCAGCAGCAGCCTCGAGGGCCTCGTCGGTGATCTCGATCTTGTGGTGCTGCTCGTAACGGTCGCGCAGGCCCTTGAGGATCTGCACGGTCTCGTCCGGCGACGGCTGCTCGACGCGGATCTGCTGGAAGCGACGCTCCAGAGCGGAATCGCGCTCGAGGTACTTGCGGTACTCGTCGAGCGTGGTGGCGCCGATCGTCTGCAGCTCACCGCGGGCAAGCGCAGGCTTGAGGATCGATGCCGCGTCGATCGCACCCTCAGCGGCGCCTGCGCCGACAAGGTTGTGGATCTCGTCGATGAAAAGAATGATGTCGCCGCGCTGGCCGATCTCCTTCATCACCTTCTTGAGCCGCTCCTCGAACTCGCCGCGGTATTTGGAGCCGGCGACGAGGGCTGCGAGGTCGAGCGTGTAGATCTGCTTGCCCTTCAGCAGCTCGGGCACGTCGGCGCTCACGATGCGCTGGGCAAGACCTTCGACGACGGCTGTCTTGCCGACGCCCGGCTCACCGATCAAAACGGGGTTGTTCTTGGTGCGGCGCGAGAGGATCTGCATGATCC
>CAZLKZ010000027.1:0-3351 GCA_964560235.1 uncultured Conexibacter sp.
CCGAGATCGCGGCGAGGGCGGGGGTGGAGGCACGTACGCTCGGACCTGCGGCGCGTGAACGCGTCGCGGCGGCAGCGGTCGATCGGGCCCCGCTCGATCTGCTCAAGGCCGCTTCGACCACCGATGGCTTTCCGGCCGCGCTCGCGCGCCTAGCCGACGAGCTAGCCGCACAGGGCGTCGAGCCGGGGGCTTTCCGCGAACTGCTGCGCGATTGGTCCGAAGGCAACTCTGCGCGCCGGACCTACTCAGAGGAGCTAGCAGCGCTGCTGCTCGCCGATCGTGAGCTGATGGCAGAGCACCGCCTTGTGACGGGCGAGATGCTCGCTGCTGAGGCGATCGCGGGGCTGCAGGCCGATCCCGCCAAGTGGGGAAGCACGCCGGTCATGCTGTACGGCTTCGACGACCTCACCGCGCTCGAACTCGAGGCGATCCGGGTGCTCTCCGGGCCGGTCGGCACAGAGCTGACGATGACGCTCACTCACGAGCCGGGGCGCGCCCTGTTCGACGTGCGCGACCGGCTGCACGCGGAGCTGCTCGGCATGGGAGCCAAGGAGATCCGGATGTCGCCCGACGACTCCTACTACGCGGACGATGCGCGCACCGCGCTCTCGCACGTAGAGCGTTCGATCTTCGAGCCGGACGCACCCAGGGCTGAGCACGCTGACGGTGTGCAGGCGCTCTGCGGTGGCGGTGAGCGCTCCGAGCTTGAGCTAGTGGCCGCACACGTTGCGGCAGCGATCGCGAGCGGCGTACCGCCCGAGGAGATCGCGGTAGTACAACGCGGCCTGGCGCAACGGGCCGACCAAATCCTGCGGGTCTTCAGCGAGCTCGACGTGCCGGTGGCAATCCGGCATGAGATCCGAGTTTCTGACTCGGCGATCGGGCGAGGCGTGCTCGCGTTGCTGCGCTGCGGCGCAGGCGCCGGGGATGCGTCTGACCTGCTGGCCTACCTGCGTACCCCCGGAGTAGTAGGTGACGGAACGCGGGTCGACCGGTTCGAATCGCAGCTGCGGCGGCGAGGGGTCACCTCGCTTCGCCAAGCCTTGACGCTCTGGGGCGACGTAGGGCCGCTGCAGCGTATTTCAGCAGCGGCGTCGATGGGCTTCGCCGATCTCGCGACAGCCGTCTGCGCCGAGACCACGGCGATGCTGGCGGCGATGTGGCCGGGACAGGCGCCTGAGCTGTACGGCGAGGACGGCACCGAGGCCCGCGTAGTGGGGGAGATCATCGGCGCAACGCGCGGAGTCGCTGCGCTACCGGCACCGCTGGTGCCGTCGGCGCAGGAGCTTGCACGGATCATCGGCGGGCTGAAGGTCCCGGTCGGTGCTCGTCCAGGCCCCGGTCGCGTGACCGTGGCCGAGCCTCAGTCGCTGCGCGCGCGCAGGGTCCGCCAGCTGTACATGCTCGGGCTAGTCGACGGCTGTTTCCCAGCACCCGCGCGCCCCGAACCCCTTCTCGGAGACGACGAGCGCCGCGAGCTCAACATGCTCGGCGGACTGAGCCTGCGCATGAACGAAGATGCCGCGGCTGTTGAGCGCGTCTTCTTCTACATGGCTGCGTCGCGCCCGACAGACCTGCTCGTAGTCTGCTGGCATCAGGCCACCGATGACGGAGCGCCCGCGGTGCGGTCGCTCTTTGTCGACGACCTCGCAGCTGTTCTGCCGGATGCGTGGCAGCAGGAAGTCGAGCTGCGGCAGCTCGGAGAGGCGGGCTTCAGCCCTGAGCTCGCTCCTACCGAGCGTGCATCAGTCCAGTACGACGTCGCCTCATCCGAGCCGGCAGAGCCGCCCGTCATCGCCCCTCTAACGGGTGCAGCGGCGCTTGGCTCGATCAGGGCGCGGCACACGTGGTCTGCGTCGTCGATCGAGGCGTGGGTGTCCTGCCCGGTCAAGTGGTTCGTAGAGCGGCACCTGCGCCCGGACGCGGTGGATCCCGATCCCGAACAGATGGTGCGGGGCACGATCGCGCACGCCGTGCTTGAGACGATCGTGCGCCAGCTGGAGGAGCGTGGCGGCCTCGCGCACTCGGACCCCGAAGCCCGGCGGGACATGGTCGCCGAGGTCCTCGCGGCAGAGGCTGGCAAGCGCCAGCTATCGGTTAACCCGGCACGGCTGCAGACCGAGCTGCGCCGTCTCGAGGCAGATCTCATCTCGTATCTCGAGCTCGCGTCGGGCACCGGCAGCGAGTTCCGGCCCGCGCACTACGAACTGTCGTTTGGTGACGCGGAGTCCGGCTTTCCGCCGGTGCAAGTAGGGGAGTCCGGCGCGCTGCAGTTCGCGGGACAGATCGACCGCGTCGACCTTTCCCCTGACGGGCGAGAGGCGATCGTCTACGACTACAAGGGGCGCGCCGAGCCACCGCCACCAGCACGCTGGATCGACGACGGCCGCCTTCAGGTGCTGCTTTACATCCAGGCGGTACGAGAGCTGCTCGGCGTAAAGGTGGTCGGCGGCTTCTACCAGCCGCTCAGTAGCGAAGGGCGCTCGGCACGCGGCGTCATCGAAGAGGACGCCGATCCTCGCCTAGCCACCAAGGGCAGCGACCGGATGCCAGCCGAGGAGCTCGAAGAGCTGCTGGCTGCCGCTGCCCGCGCGGCCGAGCAGGCCGTTGACGAGATCAGGGCTGGGGGGCTCGTGGCAAAGCCCGGCAGCTGCGCCTGGAAGGGCGGATGCGCATACCCGACGATCTGCCGCGCAGGAGCGATCACAGGATGACCGTGCAGCTCAGCCCCGCTCAGGCGCTCGCCGTCGAGCAGCGCGGCGGACCGATGCTGGTCTCCGCGAACGCGGGGTCGGGGAAGACGACGGTGCTCGCAGACCGGTACGTCAGGTCCGTCCTCGAGGACGGACTAACGCCCGGCCAGATCCTCGCGATCAGCTTCACCGACAAGGCCGCCGGCGAGCTGCGTCAGCGCGTACGCCGCCTGCTGATGAGCGAAGGCGGGCGCGAGCACGTGCGGTCGCTCGAGAACGGCTGGATATCCACGTTCCACGGCACGTGCGCGCGGATCCTGCGCACGCACGCCGTGCAGGTCGGGATCGACCCGCAGTTCGCAGTGCTCGAAGAGTCAGAGGCACGAGTGCTGCGTGCTTCCGCATTTGATGCCGCGCTCACCGAGTTGATGGCGTCCGCGTCAGGAGCGGAGCTCGACCTGATCGCCGCCTACGGGGTCGACCGCCTCGAGACCATCGTGTCCGGCGCATACGCCGAGTTGCGAAGCCGGGGAGAGGCTCGCCCTCAGCTACCGGGGCTGGATACGCAAGCACCTGCGCTCCCTGAACTCGAGCTGCTCGGTCGCCACGTGGGCGAGGCACTCGGCGAACTCGATGGAGTCGAGGGCAAGACGGTCGG
>CAZLKZ010000027.1:3451-21244 GCA_964560235.1 uncultured Conexibacter sp.
TTCCAAAGCGCCAAACACGCCCGCGGAGCGCTGGACTTTGATGACCTGCAGCTGCGGGCACGTGACCTGCTGCGCGACAGCGCCGAGTTGAGGCTGCGCTACCGCTCGCGCTTCAAGGCGATCATGGTCGATGAGTTCCAAGACACCAATCGCCTGCAGCTCGACCTGCTCGACCTGCTTGGTACAGAGCGCTTCGTAGTCGGTGACGCGCTCCAGTCGATCTACGCGTTCCGGCACGCGGACGTCACCATCTTCAAGGACGAGCGCGAGCAGAACTCGGCCTCGGGCACGCTCGTGCTGCTGGCCGACAACTACCGCACACGGCCGGAGATCCTAGGCGCGCTTGACGCCGCTTTCGCCGCCGGGCATGGCGACGATCACGTGCCGTTCGACGCGAAGAAGCCTCCGCACGGCGGCAAGACCCCGCCGGTCGAGCTGCTCTTGGTTGATCGCAAAGCGATCGAGGCTGCCCGGACCGACGACGATCCCGAAGATCCTCTTGGTGCAGTCGATTGGCGGTGTGCGGAGGCGCGCCTGGTTGCCGAGCGTGTGGCGCAGCTCGTCGACGACGGCGAGTCGCCGGGAGACATCGCGGTACTGCTGCGCGCACTTGGTGACCTCCACGTATACGAAGGGGCGCTCGAAGAGCGAGGCCTTCGCACCGTCGCGGCGGCCGGTGGCGGGTACTGGGGCCGCACCCACGTGCTGGACCTCTGCGCCTACCTCGCCACGCTCACAAACCCAGCCGACGAGCTGTCGCTCTTCGGCTTGCTCGGTTGCCCTTTGGTTGGCGTGTCGAGCGACGGACTCGCGGTCATCGCCGACCAGTACCCGCGTGGAGCTCGCTGGGCAGGCCTAGCTGGCGCGTTCTCCGGCGGCGAGGACGGAGGGCTGCTTGCGCTCCTCGACGCCGCCGACCTTCAGCGCCTCAGCGATCGTGTGCCGTGGCTGCTGGCCGAACGTGAGTCGGCTCCGCGGCGATCGCTAGCGACGCTCATCGAGCGAGTCGTTGAGGCGACCGACTACGACCTGCACGTGCTCGGGCTACCGAGCGGCCCGCGCCGACTCGCCAACATTCGCAAGCTGTCTAGGTTGGCGGCGGCCTACGAGGCCCGACATGGTCGCGACCTACGAGGATTCGTCGATCACGCGCAGGCAGAGCTAGACGCAGGCGACCGCGAGTCGGACGCCCCGGTCACGGACGCGGACGGTTCGGCCGTGCGGCTCATGTCTATCCACGCGTCGAAGGGGCTCGAGTTTCCGATCGTCGTGGTACCAGACCTCGCCCATCGGCGCGCGGCTGAGAGCAGCGAACTGCTGGTGGGCGATCAGTGGGCGGCGATGCGTGTGCGCACGCTCGACGGGTACAGCGAGCCCAGCGAAGGTCTACGCGCGCTCCGCGAGCTCCGTCGAGACGCTGAGCTCAGCGAGGAGCGACGGATTTTCCATGTGGCGATGACGCGTGCTGAGGAGCGCCTCATCTTGGCCGGAGCAGTTACCGAGAAGGCGGACTCCAGCTCGCCGGCAGGGTGGATCGTGCCCGAGCTGGTGCCGGAGGTGGCATCACTGCTCGCAGAGCATCCCGATGATCCACGCACCGCTCACGTGCTGCCCGCCGGCGGCGTCCAGGGTGCGCCGGATGTCGCCGTGACGATCTGCAGGACCGCACCCGAGCGGGTGTCTCGAAAGCCGGCTAAGGCGCCGATGCCAGCGGCCAATATCGCCGTGCGCAGCGAGCCGAGCCCTGAGCCGTCCGCGCAGCTGAGCTTCGACGAGCTCGATCTCCCTACAGCTCCACCGCTCGACCACGGTGTGCTTCCGACCGTGAGCTACTCGTCGCTCGCTCGGTTTGATCGCTGCACCTATCGCTTCCACCTCGAACGCGAGCTGCGCCTGCCCGAGAACACGGAGGACCCGTTGCTCGTGTGGCCGGCCCGACCGGGGTCGGAGGGCTCGATCGATCCGGTTACCCGCGGCTCGATCGTGCACGAGGCTCTGGAGCGCGCCGACCTCACCGGTGCCGGAGTCGCTGAACGTGACGTGCTCACAGCCATTGCGGCAGAACGAGCTAGCGGTCCGGTCTCCGAGGCAGCGGTGGACGACCTAGTCAGGCTGGTTGAGGCAGCGCTGAGGGCGCCGCTGATGGAGCGCGTCGCCGCAGCAGAGTCACTACAGATCGAGCAGCAGTTCGTTGTTGACCTAGGCGGCGACGAAGTGCCGCTGCTCCACGGCGCAATCGATCTGCTGGCAACAGAGGCCGGTGGCGGCGCACTTGTAGTCGACTACAAGACCGACTGGCTGCGCGATACAGATGTGGTCGAGGAGCGCGTCGCCGGTAGCTACTCGCTCCAGCGCCAGGCTTACGCCGCTGCAGTGCTAGCCGCGGGAGCGACCCGGGTAGACATCGCACACCTTTACCTCGAGCGCCCGGACGATCCCGCGATCGCGACCTTCACCCAAGCCGATCTGCCGGGCCTGCGGGCAGCGCTTGCCGCACGCTGTGACGAGCTGCGGTTCGGCGCGAGGACGCCGACCTTGCACCCTCGGCGCTACACCTGTGCCGGGTGCCCCGCACGGCTCGGTCTTTGTCCATACGGGGAGGAGGAGACATCTCGATGAACGGACAGTTCGTGGCGCTCGAGCCGCTGGTTGCCGAGCACGAGCATCCGCTTTGGCGGGCAGCGAGCGCAGCGGGTGATGAGGCCCTGTGGGATTACTTGCCATACGGACCGTTTGGCACTGAAGCAGAGTTCTCAGAATGGTTTCGGGGCTCTCTTGCTGCGGAGGACCTGGAGTTCTTCGCGGTCGTGCCCAAGGCGAGCGGCCTGCCTGCTGGAATGCTCGCCCTGATGCGCGATGAACCGGCGCATCGGGTGGTCGAGGTAGGACACGTGTGGTTCGGACCAGAGCTTCAGCGCACGACCGCGGCGACCGAAGCGCTCGGCCTCATAATGGGCCATGTCTTCGAGGATCGCGGATATCGACGCTTGGAATGGAAATGCAACGCCGCAAACGCACGCTCGCGGCGGGCTGCGGAGCGGACGGGGTTCACGTACGAGGGCACGTTCCGGCAGCACATGATCGTGAAGGGGGAGAACCGCGACACGGCGTGGTTCTCGATCCTCGACAGCGAATGGCCTACCCAGAAGACGAAGTTTGAGCGGTGGCTCGATCCGGGTAACTTCGGGCTCGATGGCAAGCAGCGCGCTCCGCTCGGTTGACGCAAGAGATCGTGCCGTGTTGGTGTCGGGCGACCGATCGCGCGACACTGATTAGGTATGCCCCGGTCGATCTGGACAGGCACCATCAGCTTCGGGCTCGTCACCGTGCCCGTGAAGCTCTACAGCGCGCAGTCGAGCAAGACCGTGCGCTTCAACCAGCTCAACCCTGAGACTGGCGCACGTGTGATGCAAAAGCGTGTCGACGCCTCCACGGGGGAGGAGGTCGAGTACTCCTCGATCGTCAAGGGCTTTGAGATCACGAGCGGGCGCTACGTCGTGATCGATCCGGCAGAGCTGGCCGCCGTCCAGCCCGAGAAAACCAAAACGATCGAGATCGAAGACTTCGTCGAGCTCGACGCGATCGACCCGATCTTCTTCGATCACTCCTACTACTTGGCGCCGGCGACCGGTGGGGCAAAGCCATACCGGCTGCTCGTGCAGGCACTGACCGAGAGCGGACGGGTGGGCATCGCCCGGATGGTCATGCGGCAGAAGGAGAGCCTCGTAGCGATCCGGCCGATGGGTGACGTGCTCGGACTGGTCACGATGCTGTTTGCAGATGAGGTCGTTGACCCGTCATCGGTCGAAGACCTCGCGGGAGTTGCGGACGTCAAGACCACCAAGCGCGAGCTTGAGATCGCTGAGCAGCTGATCTCGGCCCAGGCAGGTGACTTCGATCCGAGCAAGTACCGCGACAGCTATCGCGAGGCCGTGATCGACATGATCGAGCGCAAGGCCGCGGGCGAGGAGATCGTCGACGCGCCTGTGACTGCCGAAGAGGAAGAGCAGGCACCGACAGACCTCATGGAGGCCCTCAAGGCCTCGATCGCTGCCGTGCAGGCACGGACAGGCGAGAGCACCGTGGCGAAGAAGAAGTCAAAGCCCCCAGCGGCTAAGAAGCCGGCCGCCAAGAAGTCCGCCTCGAAGAAGCCGTAGCGGTCCGGTTACCGCCCCGCGTATCTGATCGTCAGTCGAGCGAATGCTCGGCTGAGCGGAGGTGCGTAACGAGCTGCGAGCCATGCCGGCGTTACCTGATGGCGTGGCGACGGGGTGACGACGCCGCGTCTCCCGATCGCGTCGAGAGCCTGCTTTGCAACGACGTCGGGTGAGGTGCCGCGGGTGGCGTAGAACTTCTTGAGCCCTTCGTGGCGGGAGGCCATCTCGCCGCGCACGGTGGCCGCGCGCACGATGTCGGTATCGATGAAGCCCGGGCAAAGCGCCGTGACGCCGATGTTGTGCTTTGCGAGCTCCAGGCTCATCGCCTCGCTCATGCCCACAACCGCGAACTTCGTAGCCGAATACGGCGCCATGTTCGCCGCGGCGACGAGGCCTGCCATCGAGGCGGTGTTGACGATGTGTGCCGGGCGACCCGCGGCAACCATCTTCGGAACGAACGCGTGCACTCCGTGCACCACGCCCATGAGGTTCACCTCGACGACCTTGCGCCAATCCTCCAGCGGTGTCTCGGCGACCGGGCCTGCATGACCGATTCCCGCGTTGTTGCACAGGACGGTGACGGGGCCGTCGGCGAACAGCTCCTCTGCGAGCGCGGACACCGCCTCTGCGTCCGTGACATCCAAGGCGAGCGAGCGTGCCTTGGTGCCGAGCGTCGTGACCTCGGTCGCCACCTTCGCGGCACGGTCGGCGTCCACGTCGGTGACGATCACCTCCGACGCTGCGCGGCGTGCGAGCTCGATCGCGAGCGACCGCCCAATGCCTGAGCCCGCACCTGTCACAACGGCGCGTGCTCCCCGGATATCAACCTTCGCTTTGGCCATCTGCCAACCCTACGGCCTAGAAAAAGCTGGGGCGCGGCCGATCACGGCCGCGCCCCAAGGGACATCCAACTTCTGTGTAGCGCCTACGCGGTGGTGGCGACGCCCTGCTCGGCGTAAGTACCACCGCTCTCCGCGAGAGCGACCAGCGACGCCGGCGGCTCGAAGCGCTCGCCGTACTTGGCGGCGAGCTCACGCGCGCGCTCGACGAAGCCGCTCGGGCCACGACGGCTGTCGTTCTGCGGATCGACGTAGTTGTCGATGTACTGCAGAACGCCGCCGGTCCAGGCCGGGAAGCCGATCCCGAAGATCGACCCGATGTTGGCGTCTGCCGTTGACTCGATGACGCCCTCGTCGCGGCACTTCACCGTCTCGATCGACTCGGCGAACATCATGCGCTCCTTGAGGTCCTCGAGGTTGATCGTGAACGGATCAACGTCGGTGCCCTCGGCGAACTCGCTCACGCCGGCCCAAAGACCGGTGCGCTTGCCGTCCTCGCCGTACTCGTAGAACCCTTTGCCCTCGAGGCGGCCGGGGCGCTCGAGCTCGAGCATGCGGTCGATGACCTGCTCTGCCGGATGGCCGACCCACGTGCCGCCCTCGGCCTCTACGGCGTCCTTGGTGGCGTTGCGGATCTTGCCCATGAGCTTCATGTTCAGCTCGTCGGTCAGCTGCAGCACCGGTGCCGGGTAGCCGGCCTGCGAAGAGGCCTGCTCGATCGTCGGGGCGGGGATGCCCTCGAGGAGCATCGCGATGCCCTCGTTGACGAACGTGCCGATCACACGCGAGGTGAAGAAGCCACGAGAGTCGTTGACGACGATCGGGGTCTTCTTGATCTGCTTGGCGAGATCGAGGGCCTTCGAGAGTGCCTCGTCGCTGGTGCGTTCACCCTTGATGATCTCCAGCAGCGGCATCTTGTCCACGGGGGAGAAGAAGTGGAGGCCGATGAAGTCCTCCTGGCGCTCGACGTACTCGGCGAGGCCGGTGATCGGCATCGTCGACGTGTTCGACCCGAGCAGAGCGTCACCCTCGACGACCGGCTCGATCTCCTGCCAGGCGCTCTCCTTGACCTCGGGGGCCTCGAAGACGGCCTCGATCACGAGGTCGGCGCCGGCGGCGTCGGCCGCGTTGTCGGTCGGAGTGATGCGGGCCAGCAGTGCGTCCGCATCCTCCTGGCTCATGCGGCCACGGGAGACGGCCTTGTCAACCAGTCCCTTCGAGTAGCCCTTGCCACGCTCGGCGTTCTCGACCGAGACGTCCTTGAGGACGACCTCGATGCCGTTCTTGGCGCACTGGTACGCGATACCCGCGCCCATCATGCCTGCGCCGAGCACTGCGACCTTCTTGGCGGTCCAGGTCTCTGCGTCCTTGTCACGCCCGCGGAGGCCGTTGACCTCCTGCAGGTTGAAGAAGAACGCCTCGATCATGTTCTTCGCGACCGGCGACGTGGCCAGGTCGACGAAGTAGCGGCCCTCGATCTGACGTGCGGAGTCGAAATCGACCTGCGCGCCCTCGACGGCTGCGGACATGATGTGGTGCGGAGCCGGGTAGTTGGCGCCCTTGATCTGCTTGCGCAGGTTCGAGGGGAACGCGGGGAGCGTCATCGCCAGCTTCGGGTTCGACGGTGTGCCGCCCGGGATCTTGTAGCCCTTCTGATCCCAGACCTGGCCTGCGAACTCCTCGGGCTGCTCGTTGATCCACTTCTTGGCCGCAGGGACCAGGTCGTCGATCGACGGGACGACCTCATCGATGAGGCCCTTCTCCAGCGCCTTGTCCGGACGCAGCTCCTGACCCTGCAGCAGCAGGCTCATCAGCGCGTCGGCGATGCCGAACATGCGCACTGAGCGCGCGACGCCGCCGCCACCGGGCAGGAGGCCGAGCTTGACCTCGGGGAAGCCGAGCTTCACCGAAGGCGAGTCGACAGCGACACGGCGATGCGTGGCAAGGCAGATCTCCAGGCCGCCACCGAGGGCAGCACCGTTGATCGCAGCCACGACCGGGATGCCGAGCGTCTCGAGCTTGCGCAGGTCGCCGTTGATCTGGTTGAGACCCTCGGTGAACTCTGCGGCCTGCTCAGGCGTGACGGCCTTGAGGTCGTTGAGGTCGCCGCCTGCGAAGAAGGTCTTCTTCGCCGAGCGGATGACGACGCCCTTGATCGAGTCCTTCTCGGCCTCGAGGCGCTCGACTGCGGCATGCATCGAGTGGCCGTAGTCGGTGTTCATCGTGTTCGCCGACTGGTTGGGATCGTTGAGGGTCAGGATGACGATGCCGTCATCGCCCTTCTCCCACTCGATTGTGTTCGTGTAGTCGCTCATATTTAGATCGCCTCCACGATCGTCGCGATGCCCATGCCGCCGCCTACGCAGAGGGTGGCCAGGCCGTACTTGCCACCCGTGCGGTGGAGCTCGTCGACGAGAGTGCCCATGATCATGCCGCCGGTCGCGCCGAGGGGGTGACCCATGGCGATCGCGCCGCCGTTGACGTTGACCTTCTCCATGTCGAGGCCCATGTCGCGGACGAAGCGCAGCACGACTGCGGCAAACGCCTCGTTGATCTCGACGAGGTCGAGGTCGTCGACCGTCAGGCCGGCCTTGTCGAGTGCCTTCTTCGCGGCCGGCGCCGGGCCGGTGAGCATGATCGTCGGGTCTGCGCCGGAGAGCGCGGTGGCGACGATGCGGGCGCGCGGCGTTAGGCCGTGCTTCTCGCCTGCTGCCTCGTTGCCGATCACGACGAGCGAAGCGCCGTCCACGATGCCGGAGCTGTTGCCCGGAGTGTGGACGTGGTCGATCTTCTCGACCCAGTGGTACTTCTGCAGCGCCACTGCGTCGAAGCCGCCCATCTCGCCCATCGCAGCGAAAGACGGGTTGAGCTTGCCGAGCGTCTCGACGGTCGTGCCCTCGCGGATGAACTCGTCGTTGTCGAGCAGGAGCTGGTCGTTGATGTCCTTAACCGGGATCACCGAGTTCTTGAACCGGCCCTCGGCCTGAGCCTTGGCGGCGCGCTCCTGCGAGCGAGCGGCGTAAGCGTCGACGTCGTCGCGGGTAAAGCCCTCGATCGTCGCGATCAGGTCGGCACCGACACCTTGAGGGATGAAGTACGTGTCGTAGTTAGTCTCCGGGTCCATCGCCCAGGCGCCACCGTCGGATCCCATCGGCACGCGGGACATCGACTCGACACCGCCGGTGAACACGAGGTCCTCCCAGCCAGATGCGACCTTCTGTGCGCCGATGTTGACGGCCTCGAGGCCGGAGGCGCAGAAGCGGTTGAGCTGCACACCGGCGACGGTGTCCGGAAGACCGGCCTTCAGAGCCGCGGTCTTGGCGATGTCGGCACCCTGGTCGCCGACCGGGGAAACGACGCCGAGCACGACGTCATCAACGCCGTTCGGGTCAAGAGATTCGTTGCGCACGAGCGTCTCGTGCATGAGGCCGACGACGAGGTCGACGGGCTTGGTGGAGTGGAGCGAGCCGTTGGACTTGCCCTTGCCACGCGGGGTGCGAATCGCGTCAAAGATCAACGCATCGGTTGCCATCGAAATGTGCCCTTTCGAGAATGGACGTAGGTACCCGGGTTGGGAGGCCGGAAGGCTACCAGGTTACGTTCACAGGTGAACGTAAGTTAGGATTGCTTCGTGGCCACTGAGGCAACATCGGGAAAGCGGACCCAAGCTGAGCGCAGTGCGACCACTCGTGCTGCGCTCCTCGACGCCGCTGTGAAGTGCCTCGTCGAGGAAGGCTACGCCTCTGTCACCACCGCGCGCGTTGCGGAGCTGGCCGGGGTCACGCGTGGTGCCCACCTTCACCATTTCGGAACGCGGCAGGCGCTCGTGGCGGCCGCCGTCGAGGAGCTCACGGTGAGGCGCGATGCCGAGTTTCGCGAGGCGATCGCTCAGCTCCCAGAGGGAGGCCGGGCGCGCTTGGAAGCGGGTCTCGATCTGATCTGGGCGGGGTACGCGAGTCCTCTGTTTCAAGCTGCGCTCGCGCTCTGGACCGCGGCTCGAACTGATCCTGAACTGCGCGAGCAGCTGCTGGCGGTCGAGCGGCGATTTGAGCGCGGTACAGCGGAGCTGTCGCAGTCGATCGTGGGCGACGACCGCAAGCGCCTGGAGCTGGTCCTCGCGACAGTGCGCGGGCTCTCTCTGCTGGACACGCTCAACCCGGACGGCAAGCGCAACGAGCGCCAGTGGCCGGCGGTGCGCGAGCAGCTCGTCGCCCTTCTCAGCTGAGCTCCCACGGTGTAGATTCCGGTGCGATGACCGCTCCTCGTCCTGTCTCTGTAGCAGTGAAACTGCTCGCTGTCGGCGCGATGGCTGTGCCGCTGCTCGGTGTCGACTCCTGCCAGGAGGCGCTGAACCCGGTCGGACCGCCTCCGACCGCAGACCAAATCCTCGCCTACGACGCAGCCGCGCAGACGAAGGTCCGCAACGCGATCACCATCGTGGAGGCCTGCTACGCCGACACGCGCAACTACGTCTACTGCGCGTCCAAGCAAGAGGTGTACGACCTGGGCGTCATCCCCAACGGCGTCACCTCGCCGGGCTACTCGCTGACGGCTACGTCCAAGTCGGGCACGTCGTTTACAGCGACCCGCGTTCCGGGCGGCGGGATCACACGCACCTGCTCGGCACCCGGCAAGGGTGCCTGCGGGGCCGACGGCAAGTGGTAAGCCGGGCGGGCTCCGATGCCCGCCCAGCTAGTCCCGGTTCTTCCTAGGACCCGGCCACGCCGCCGAGGATGATGAGCAGGCCGATCGCCGTGATCACAATCCCGATCCAGCCCATCACGATGCCTGCGACAGCCAGTCCGCGGCCGCCGATGGCTCCGCCGGAGCTGTCGATCTCGTTCTTGGACTGGTAGCCAAAGATCAGGGCGAGGGTTGAGCAGATCGGCGGGCAGATCAGGAGCCCGCAGATCCCGAGCACCAGTGCAGCCGTGGCCTTGCCGCTCGACTTCTGAACGATGCCCTGCTGAGCGAGCGTCTGCTCCTGTCCACCGGGAACGCCCGGCATGCCGGTCGGCGGCGGGGGAGGCGGTGGCGGCGCCCACTGTCCCTCAGGAGCCGGAGGGGGAGTTGGCAGGCCGCTTGTGGGCGGCGGGGGCGGAGCGGGCAGCCCCGACGGGTCTTGACCTTCGGGGGTTTCAGGAGTGTCCATTGCGGTGCGGTCCTTTGTGCTTGGTCAGGAGGACAGGGCGGAGATGGTGGCCGACGCCTCGTCCAACGCAGTCGGGTCGAGGGCCGCGAGCAGCACGATCAAGATGATGAAAAGCGCGGAGAAGCCGATGCCGATCCAGCCGAGCACGATGCCGGCGACGGCGCTGCCGCGGCCGTCCTGCATGCCCTGTGACTGGTCGATCTCAGTGCGGGCCTGGTATCCGAGTACGACTGCCACGATCGAGCAGATCAGAGGGCACACGACGAGCCCGCAGATGCCGAGTACCAGCGCCCCCGTCGCCTTGCCGTTGGTCGGTCGCGACATCGGAACCTGACCTGGATACGGCGGCTGATGCGGTGGCTGGAAGCCCTGCGGTGGCGGATAGCCAGGTGGCGCCTGTGGCGGTGGAGGTGGCTGCGGGCGCTGCCATCCGGTCTTTGGATCTTCTGGAGTGCTCATGTCGTCAGCCGATGGTCGCTCGGTTTGCCAGTGCCCAGATCCAGCCGGGCAGAGCGAGCGCTGCGAGCAATCCCAACATCACCGCCGGACGCAGCGGCGCCGCGCGCGCACGCAGGCGTGGGTATCGGCCACGGGTCGCAGCGCCCACAGCAGCAATCACGAGCGCGCCGATAACGATCGCCAAGCCAACGATCACCCAGTAGCCGTTGAACTGCGTCCACGGCTCGCCGTGCGTAAATGCAACGAACGCACGCGTAGCGCCGCAGAAAGGGCAGGGCACGCCGGTCATCGCCCGCAGCGGGCAGAGCACCGTGCCGCCGCCATCGGTCATGGAGAGCGGGAGCGCGGCGCCGACGGCGAACGGCACCGATGCAATCGCGGCCGTAGCAAGCGGACGCTCAAGCACTGGCTTGCCGGTCGGCACCATCACCCGATGATGACCTGGTTCTCGGCGGACCGCCCGTCGGTGTCGCTTACAGGCCGAGCGTCTTAGAGATGATCTCGCGCTGGATCTCGGACGTGCCGCCGTAGATCGTCGAGACGAGGGTGGTGCGTACGTGACGCTCCATGTCGTACTCGGTCGCGTAGCCGTAGCCGCCCATCATCTGCATGCCCTCGAGCGAGATCTTCTTGGCTGTCTCGGTGACCTTGAGCTTCGCCATCGACGCCTCACGCGGGAACATTGCGTCGGGGTTCTGATCGACACGGCGGGCGACGTCGTAGGTCAGCAGGCGGCAGCATTCGAGCTCGGTCGCAAGGTCGGCGATCCGGTGCCGCAGCGCCTGGAAGCTGCCGATCGGACGCCCGAACTGCTCGCGCTCCTTTACGTAGCCGAGCAGGTCGTCAAACGCACGCTGGGCAACGCCGAGCATCATCGCTGCGAGGATCAGCCGCTCGATGTTGAGCCCGGCAGTGAGCTGAACCCAGCCCTGGTTCTCGGTACCGAGGAGGTTCTCGACCGGCACGCGGCAGTCGCTGAAGAAGACGTCGTTGACGACCTCGCCGCCCATCGTCTCGATCGGGCGGATCTCCATGCCAGGGGTGTCCTTGGGCACGAAGATCATCGAGATTCCGTCGTGCTTGGCGCCGGAGTCGTCGGTGCGGCACACGAGCAGGATGTTGTCGGCGTAGTGCGCCTCGGAGATCCAGGTCTTCTGGCCGTTGATCACGTATTCGTCGCCGTCGCGGATCGCCCGGCACTGCAGCGATGCGACGTCAGAGCCTGAGCCGGGCTCAGACATCGCGATGGCTTCTTGGCCGCCGCTCGCGATGTTGCCGAGGATCTGCGCCTTCTGCTCCTCGGTGCCGAACTTCATCGTCGCGGCGGCGATGATGCGCGACACGCCGTACCCGCCGATCGGGAGCTGCCCACGGCCGGTCTCCTCGAGCAGCAGGCACATGTCGACCACGCCGCCGGGGGTACCGCCGTACTCCTCGGGTAGGCCGATGCCGAGCCAGCCGAGCTCTCCGACGCGCTTGGACAGCTCGACGTTGTGCGGCTTGCGGCCGTTCGCGGTGAGCGCGTCGCGCTGCTCGCGGGTGCCGACCTCGCGCTCGCAGAAGTCGCGGATCGCGGCGACGAAGTCGCGCTGTTCGTCGGTGAGCTCACCGATCGGGGCGGCAGTCAGAGTGGTCATAGACCAACCGTACATGGGGCCTTGACGCACCGTTCAGTGGTGACGGGCGCTCAGTCTTGTCTGCGCGGTGTGGCGCGGGCACACCGGTGGCCGCGGCGCCTGTCAGGACCGCCGAGCGTCGTCCGCGACCTCGCGCAGCTGCACGAGACGGTGGTCGTCGGGGCCGACCAGTCGTTCGAGCTCGCGCCGCACCTCCGTCGGCGCCACCCCTTCCGCCGCGAGTACCTCCTCGATGTCGGCCCAGTCCTTGCGCCGGTCGAACATGGCTTTGAAGACGACGATGTCCAGCGCGGACAGCACAGGAATCGTTGTGGAACGGAACGGCACCAGGCGAACTCTCCGGCTGGCTTCGACATGGAATGCCATGTTGGTCAAGAAGATGTCGACGGGGAACATGCCTCCCGGCACACGTACCTGGCCGTCGCTTTCCAGCCTGCTGGCGAGGGTGTCGTCCCACGTGAGGTCGGGCGGCAGGGCCTCGAGCACTCGTCGCCCCTCCGAGGCGTCGACGAAGACGTTGACATCGATGTCTCGGGTCATGCGGGGCTCGGGAGTTGCGTACCCGAGCGCGATAGCGCCGCCGAACGCGTGGGGGAGGCCCGCCGTGTCGAGTGCTTGGTGGAGCGCGATGACGCGCCCTGCGAGGGCGTCCGGGAGCTGATCGGTCATGTTGCGGCCTTCGCCAGATCTATGAGGCGAGGTGCCCGCATCGGGCCCGGGTCTGCCAACGGGAACGCATCTACTGCTTCAAGGAGCGCCGAGAGAATCTCGCCGCGGCGGCGCAGTTCGGCGGCCGTCGGCTCGACGACGCTCTCGCCGGTCCTGACGAGCTGTAGGTCGGCCCCCGCGGCGCGCACGATGCGGCGCAGTGTCTGGGCCTGAGGTTCACGTGCTCCTGATTCATACATCGACAGCGCAGACTGCGACGTGCCTGCGCGGGCGCTCAGTTCACCCTGGGTGAGCTCTGCGGCTAGACGCGACTCTCGAATCAGATCGGCGCTTGTCATGGTTAGAGATTATATCGGAGTCGAGATACTGCGGCTTGAGCATTTGCCTACCGCCCGCACGACGTAAGAGGATCGGCGCATGCGCGTCGGTATCCCCACTGAGGTAAAGCCAGACGAGTACCGGGTGGCGATCACACCGGCCGGAGTCAGAGAGCTGACCGACCACGGGCACAGCGTGATCATTCAGTCGGGGGCCGGAGTCGGATCGGCGATCGAGGACCATCATTTCGCCGACCAGGGGGCCGAGATCGTTGCCGACGCCCAGGCCGTCTTCTCCGGGTCGGACATGATCGTCAAGGTCAAGGAGCCTCAGCCGCCCGAGGTCGCGATGCTCGAGGACCGGCACACGCTGTTCACCTACTTGCACCTCGCGCCCGACTCCGAGCTGACTCAGGGGCTGATCGACTCGGGCGCCACCTGCATCGCCTACGAGACCGTTACCGACGATCGGGACCGCCTGCCGCTCCTCGCACCGATGAGCGAGATCGCGGGCAAGATCGCCACACAGGCTGGCGCTTTCATGCTCGAGAAGCCGCTTGGCGGGCGGGGGATGCTGCTCGGCGGCGTGCCCGGCGTCGCGGCCGGCAAGGTCATGGTGATCGGCGGTGGCGTCGTCGGACTGACCGCGGCCGAGATCGCAATCGGGATGGGGGCCGAGACTTACGTGTTCGATCGCTCGATCGACCGCCTGCGTGAAGTCGATTACCTGCTCAACAACCGCTGCTCGACGGTGTTCTCAACCACGCTCAATATCGAGAACCTGTTGCCCGAGGTCGACCTGGTGATCGGCGCCGTACTCGTGCACGGCGCGAAGGCGCCGCGCGTGATCGTGCGTGACCAGCTGTCGCTGATGAAGCCCGGTGCCGTGCTCGTGGACGTGTCGATCGACCAGGGCGGCTGCTTTGAGACGTCCAAGGCGACCACACATTCGGATCCGACTTACGAAGTCGACGGGGTGACGCACTACTGCGTGGCGAACATGCCCGGTGCCGTCCCGATCACCTCCACCTACGCCCTTACCAACGCGACCATGCCGTACGTGGTCAAGCTCGCCGACCACGGGGTGAAGGCCGCGCTCGGATCGGACCCCGGGTTCCTCGCCGGCCTGAACGTCTGCCGCGGCAAGGTCACCTACGCGCCCGTAGCTTCTGATCAGGGCCGCGAAGTGTTCGACCCACTCGAGGCGCTCGTCGGGCCGTAGCACAGAATCGCTCGACCAGCTTTGCTGAAAATCGCCGTCGCGAGAGCGGCTAGTTCGCCCCTTGACTGGTACTCTCCGGCGTTCGCTCTCACGTGCCCCAGGGCAGGAAGGACGGGACACCCAATTGACGGTTCATGCGCTGCCGCAGGCGGACGGCCTATACGACCCAGCGAACGAGCACGACGCCTGTGGCGTCGCGATGGTCGCTCGCTTGGACAACAAGCCCGAGCATGAAGTCATTGTCCGTGCGCTGACAGCGCTCGACAACCTGGAGCACCGTGGTGCTGAGGGCGCTGACGTCCACACCGGCGACGGCGCGGGCATCCTGACCCAGGTCCCTGACGAGTTCTTCCGCGAGGTTTGCGAGTTCGAGCTCCCCGCAAAGGGCCGCTACGGCGTCGGCATGTGCTTCCTTCCGCAGGACCCGGAAGGCCGCGCGAAGCTCGAAGAGCTGATCGAGCTCAACATCCGCATTGAGGGTCAGCGGCTGATCGGCTGGCGCGACGTGCCGGTCGACGAGGACCACGTCGGCAGCACCGCGAACCGCACACGTCCCTTCATGAAGCAGGTCTTCATCGGCGCCGGAGAGGGCCTCGGCGACGATCAGGACGCATTCGAGCGCAAGCTCTACGTCATCCGGCGCATCATCGAGCTCGCTGCTGGGCCTGACTTCTACGCGCCGAGCTTCAGCTCGCGCACGATCGTCTACAAGGGGATGCTCATTTCCCCGCAGCTCGGTCGCTTCTACCCGGACCTCAAGGACGAGCGCTACGCGTCGGCCCTCGCGCTGGTGCACAGCCGCTTCTCCACAAACACCTTCCCGAGCTGGGACCTCGCTCACCCGTTTCGCGTCATCGCCCACAACGGCGAGATCAACACGGTGCGAGGCAACGCGAACTGGATCCAGGCGCGCGAGTCGCAGCTCGCCTCCGAGCTGTTCGGACTCGACCTGCAGAAGGTGCTCCCGGTCGTGCGTCCGTCGGGCTCAGACTCGGCCACGTTCGACAACGTGCTCGAGCTGCTCATGCTCGCGGGCCGGTCGCTGCCGCACGCGGCGATGATGATGATCCCCGAGGCCTACGCCGGCCGCGAGGATCTGCCCGACAACCTCAAGGGCTTCTACGCGTTCCACTCCTGCCTGATGGAGCCGTGGGACGGCCCCGCGTCGGTGTGCTTCACCGACGGCCGTGTCGTCGGCGCAACGCTTGACCGCAACGGTCTGCGCCCGGGCCGCTGGGTGCTCACGACCGACGGCTACGTCGCGCTCGGCTCCGAGACCGGCATGCTGCCGGTCGAGCCGCACGAGATCGTCAAGCTCGGCCGACTCGCGCCGGGCAAGCTGTTCATGGTCGACCTCGAGGCCGGCCGGATTGTTGACGACGCCGAGGTCAAGGAGCAGGTCGCAGGCCAGCAGCCTTACGGACGCTGGTTCGACGAAAACGTCGTAAGGCTCGAAGACCTGCCTGAGGTTGAGGCAACCGAGCTGGCGCACCCGATCCGTGAGCTGCAGCGCGCCTTCGGTTACTCGCAGGAGGACCTGCGGGTGCTGCTCGCGCCGATGGCGACCGCCGGTGAAGAGCCGATCGGCTCGATGGGCAACGACGCAGCCCTCGCCGTGCTCTCAGAGCGCAAGCCGCCGCTGTTCTCGTACTTCAAGCAGCTCTTCGCACAGGTCACGAACCCGCCGATCGACCCGATCCGCGAGTCAATCGTGATGTCGCTCGGCACCGGCGTCGGCGCCGAGGGCAACCTGCTCGCAGAGACACCGGAGCACGCCCGGCAGCTGGTGATGCAGCAGCCGATCCTGCGCAACGCAGAGCTCGAGACGCTGCGCTCGGTCGAGCACCCACACTTCAGCGCCCACACGCTCGACATCACGTTCGAGCGCGCCGAGGGCCAGCGCGGACTCAAGGCTCGCCTCGCGAACCTCTGCGACGAGGCGTTCGACGCCATCCAGGCGGGCGCCAACATCATCATCCTGTCGGACCGCGCTGTGGGGCCCGACCGTGTGCCGATCCCGTCGCTGCTGGCGGTGTCCGCCGTGCACCACCACCTCGTGCGTGCCGGTACGCGCCTGCGCGCAGGTCTCGTCATCGAGTCCGGAGAGCCGCGCGAGGTACACCACTTCGCAACGCTGATCGGTTTCGGCGCGAGCGCCGTCAACCCGTATCTGATGCTCGACTCGGTCGGCCGCCTGGTCGAGACCGGCAAGGTCGAGGGCGTCAGCGTCGATGAGGCCGAGGCGAACGTCGTCAAGGCGATCGGCAAAGGACTCCTGAAGACCATCTCCAAGATGGGTATCTCGACGATCCAGTCCTACAACGGGGCCCAGATCTTCGAGGCCGTCGGCCTTGAGCACGGACTCGTCGACCGCCACTTCTGCGGCACCGCGTCGCGGATCGGCGGCGTCGGGCTCGACACCCTTGCTCAGGAAGCGATCGACCGCCACGAGCGCGGCTTCCAGCGCGAGCAGGTCGTCGACAACGGTGAGCTGCTTCCGACCGGCGGCATGTACGCGTGGCGCCGCGACGGCGAGCACCACATGTGGAACCCGCTCACGATCTCCACGCTGCAGCACGCTGTCCGCGCCCAGGGCGGTACCGCGCAGGAGAAGTACGACGAGTACGCCACCCTCGTCAACGAGGACGCCACACGCCGCGCAACGCTGCGCGGCCTGCTCGGTTTCAACACCGACGGCGTAACTGCGATCGACCTCGACGAGGTCGAGCCCGCCAAGGAGATCGTGCGGCGCTTCGCGACCGGCGCGATGTCACTCGGCTCGATCTCCACAGAGGCGCACGAGAACCTTGCGATCGCGATGAACCGCCTCGGCGGCCGCTCCAACACCGGAGAGGGCGGCGAGGATCCGCGCCGCTTCACGCGTGACGAGAACGGCGATCTGCGCCGCAGCTCGATCAAGCAGGTCGCTTCCGGTCGCTTTGGCGTCACCGCGCACTACCTAGTCAACGCGGACCAAATCCAGATCAAGATGGCCCAGGGCGCAAAGCCCGGTGAGGGCGGCCAGCTGCCCGGCCACAAGGTCGACGACTACATCGGCTCGGTCCGCCACACGACCCCGGGCGTGGGCCTGATCTCGCCGCCTCCGCACCACGACATCTACTCGATCGAGGATCTCAAGCAGCTGATCTACGACCTGCGCTGCGCGAACCCCAAGGCGCAGGTGTCGGTCAAGCTCGTCTCCGAGGTCGGAGTCGGCACCGTCGCTGCAGGCGTTGCTAAGGCCAACGCCGATCACGTCGTGATCGCAGGTCACGACGGCGGCACCGGCGCTTCGCCGCTCAGCTCGATCGTCTCGGCTGGTGTGCCGTGGGAGATCGGCC
>CAZLKZ010000027.1:21254-29709 GCA_964560235.1 uncultured Conexibacter sp.
ACCTGCGCAACCGCATCGTCGTGCAGACCGACGGCCAGCTGAAGACCGGTCGCGACGTTGTCATCGCAGCGCTGCTCGGCGCTGACGAGATGGGCTTCTCGACTGCTCCGCTGATCGCAACGGGCTGCATCATGATGCGCGCCTGCCACCTCAACACCTGCCCGGTCGGCATCGCGACCCAGGACCCGGAGCTGCGCAAGCGCTTCAAGGGCACTCCTGAGCACGTCGTGAACTTCTTCTTCTTCGTCGCAGAAGAGGCGCGGAAGATCATGGCCGAGCTCGGCATCCGCACTTTTGACGAGCTGATCGGCCGCGTCGACCTGCTGCGGGCAGACGACGCCCTCGATCACTACCGCGAGCGCGGAATCGACCTCACGCACCTGCTGACCTTCCCGTCGGAGATCGCTCCTGACGCGCCGCGTCACCGCACCGAGGCTCCGCCGGCGGTGCTCGATGACGCGCTCGATCACGAGCTGATCGCTCAGGCGCAGCCTGCGATCGAAGGCGGCCAGACCGGCGTGCGGATCGAGACCGAGGTCCGCAACACCAACCGCTGTGTCGGCGGCATGCTGTCGAGCAAGATCGCTGAGATCCACGGAGCGGGCGGTCTGCCCGACGGCGCGATCGACGTGCACCTGCGCGGTTCGGCGGGGCAATCGTTTGGCGGCTGGCTGATGCCCGGCATCACGTTCACCCTCCACGGCGACGCCAACGACTACGCAGGCAAGGGCCTGTCGGGCGGAACTGTGGTCGTGACTCCGCCCGACGGCGTCACGTTCACGCCTGAGGACAACGTGATCATCGGCAACACATGTCTGTACGGCGCCACGAAGGGCAAGGCGTTCTTCCGGGGACAGGCGGGCGAGCGCTTCGCCGTCCGCAACTCGGGGGCCAGCGCGGTCATCGAGGGCGTCGGCGACCACGGGTGTGAGTACATGACCGGCGGCCACGTTGTCGTGCTCGGTCCGACAGGGCGCAACTTCGCTGCGGGTATGAGCGGCGGCTTCGCGTTCGTGTACGACCCCGAGGGCACGTTCGGCAGCCGCGTCAACCCGACGATGCTCGATCAGCTTGAGGAGCTCACTGACGAAGACTCTGAGCTCGTTCGCGACCTGGTTGCAGAGCACCAGGCTCGCACCGGGTCGACGGTCGCAGAGGCAGTCCTCGCCGACTGGGACACGGCTCGCGGCAACTTCGTGAAGATCTTCCCGACCGACTACAAGCGCGTGCTGACTGAGCGTGCAGCTGCCGGCGGTGCCGAGGTGCCGCACCCACCGGCCGACGCCGAGGAGTACGTGGGGGTCGCGGTAGACGTTGTCGGCGAACCTGACGTGCGCGTCGGAGAAGGGGAGTAACCATGGGCCAGCTTGGTGGCTTCCTGAAGATTTCCCGCCACGGGATCCTTTACGAGGACCCGAAGGAGCGCGCAGCGCGCTACGACGAGTTCCTTGAGCGCCGTCCGGCCGAAGAGGTCGCCCAGCAGGGCGCTCGCTGCATGGAGTGCGGCGTGCCGTTCTGCCACAACGGCTGCCCGCTCGGCAACCTGATCCCCGACTGGAACGACCTCGTGTACCGCGATCGCTGGCAGGACGCGATCGTGCAGCTGCACGAGACCAACAACTTCCCCGACTTCACAGGCCGGCTGTGCCCCGCACCGTGCGAGGCCGCCTGCGTGATGGAGATCAACGAAGGCGAGTCGATCACGATCAAGCAGATCGAGGACGCGATCGTGGAGCGCGCTTGGGACGAGGGCTGGATCAAGCCTGAGCCGCCCGAGCACGAGACAGGTCGTCGGGTCGCCGTCGTCGGTTCCGGTCCCGCTGGCCTGGCTGCCGCTCAGCAGCTGCGCCGCGCCGGTCATGACGTTGTCATCTACGAGCGTGACGAGGCCGCTGGCGGCCTGATGCGCTTTGGCGTGCCGGACTTCAAGATCGAGAAGCGCGTGATCGAGCGTCGCCTCGACCAGCTGCGCGCCGAGGGCGTGCGCATCGAGTGCGGCGTCGAGGTCGGCACCGACATCACCGGCGAGCAGCTGCGCGCCGAGTTCGACGCGGTCGTGCTCGCGATCGGCTCGCGCGTGCCGCGCGACCTGCCGGTTCCGGGCCGCGAGCTCGACGGCATCCACAGCGCGATGGACTACCTGTACACGCGCACTCGCGCGATCGCCCAGGACCCGGCCGAGACACACGCGCCGCTGCCGTCCGTCGATCCGCCCGAGCCGGTGGAGATCACAGCCGAGGGCAAGCACGTCGTCGTCATCGGCGGCGGCGATACCGGCGCCGACTGCGTCGGCCACTCTCTGCGCCAGGGCGCGCTGTCGATCACGCAGCTCGAGCTGCTGCCCGAGCCGCCCGCGACCCGTCCTGACGACCGCACTCCGTGGCCGCTCTGGCCGACCAAGTTCCGCCTCTCGTACGCGATGGAAGAGGCCCAGGTCGCCGGCAAGGGCGAGCAGGACTACTCCGTCGTTACGACGAGCTTCCAGGGCGAGAACGGTGTCGTCAAAGAGCTGCACTACGCGCAGGCCGAGGCCGCACCGCCGTTCGGTCCTGTGCCCGGCACCGATGCGGTCCTGAAGGCCGATCTCGTGCTGCTCGCGATGGGCTTCCTCCATCCCGAGCACAAGGGCATCGTCGATCAGCTGCACGTCGATCTCGACCGCCGCGGCAACATCAAGGCGCCGACGTACGAGACGTCTGTACCCGGCGTGTTCGCCGCAGGGGACGCACGCCGTGGCCAGTCGCTGATCGTGTGGGCGATCAACGAGGGCCGTCAGGCCGCTCGCATGGTCGAGCGCTACCTGGGCAGCCTCGATGGTGCTCCGGAAGAGCCTGCGCGCATCGCGGGCACTCCGGCCGGCGTCTAGTCCGCAGCGGGACACCCGCGCCGCAGGGCGCGCTGCAGAGCGCAACCTCTGCGGTGGATACCGTGTTGCCGCGAATGACTTCTATGCGCTCACTTCTCAAGCTCACAGCCATCGCCGCATGCGTGGCGCTAGTTCCAAGCACCGCGTCCGCGGCCACGATCGGCATCTCCGACCAGCAGGCCGCAAGCTTCGAGAGCCCGCTCTACGCGCCGCTCAAGCTCAAGGTCGCCCGCTACATCGCCCCGTACGACGTGATGGACGACCCCATCCAGTACGAGCGGCTCGCTAGCTGGATCGAGAACGCAACCGATGCGAACCAGAAGCTGCTCGTCTCCTTCGAGCACTCGCGCCGCGACGGCCTCGAGGCCAAGGTGCCGACGAACGCTCAGTTCAAGAAGGAGATGGTGAAGTTCAACAAGCAGTTCGGCACACAGGTCGAGGCGATCTCGCCTTGGAACGAGGTCAACGTGTGCCAGAAGAACGGGCGCACCGAGGGGCAGCCGCCGCGCATCTGCAAGGTCAAGACTGGGCCGAAGATCGTCGCCGGCTATTACACGGTCGCGCGCCAAGTGTTTCCCGGCAAGAAGATCGTGGCACTCGACATCCTCGACTCCAAGAACGTGGCGGGCGCGGTCAGCTACGTGAAGGCGTTCCGCAAGGTCGCCAAGCCGACCCCGAAGATCTGGGGCATCCACAACTACTCAGACACCAACCGTGGTTCCACCAGCCGCACCAAGGCGCTGGTCAAGGCGATCGGTAACCCCAAGGCCGAGGTGTGGCTCACGGAGACCGGCGGCCAGCTGCGCCTGAACGGTGCGAACTTCGGTCAGGCAGAGGCAGCGAAGGCGCTCAAGTGCATGTTCTCGATGCCCAAGCTCTTCCCGCAGATCAAGCGGCTGTACATCTACCAATTCCATGGTGCTCGGGCCGACGAGGCGTTTGACGCCGGCCTCGTCGACAACACGCTGACCAAGAAGCGCAAGGGCTACACCGTGGTGCAGAAGCGCCAGTCGGCTAAGTGCAAGCCCTAGGCTGCACCGTCGGTGCCCACTTTCTGCCGTCACAACCGCCTCGCTGAGAACTGCTCGATCTGCTCCAAGAAGGCGCGGGTCGACCTCTCCGCGACCGACGCGAAGCCCGCTGCGCCCAAGCGTGAGCGCAGGGCGGCTTCGCCGTCAGCGCGTACCGGCAAGCCGCGGCGGATCAAGGACACGTCGGTCAGCGTGCGCAAGCTGGAGCGCGCGGTAGACGACGGCTACGACAACGATCTCGTACCCGGACTGCGTGCATCGGCGGACGCCCGCAGGCTTGCTGCGGCACTTGCTGTCGGCGAGCGCTGGCTGGCTGAGCTGCCGGCAGGGCCTGTGGCCGATGCCGACGCAGCACTTGCCGAGCTGGTTGCCGAGCTGGGCGGACCGGTCGACGAGTTTGCCGCCTGGGCAGCGCGTCACGAGGGTGCGCTGGCCGGGCTGACGCACGGCGTTGGTGGATCACCCGAGTCGCGCTTTGACCGCGCGTTCGAGCGGCTGTCGATTCCGGGCTTCGGACGCCGGCTGCGGATCGAGCTGCTGATCCGTGCCAAGGCGCTCGGGATTCTGCCCGGGGTAGAGGCTTGGACTCTGCGCCTCGGCGATGCGTCGGCAACTGACCCCGTGCTGCTCGCCGCCAAGCGAATCTTTGCGATCGGCGACCCGCTGCTGATCTCCCGCAGGCTCCGCGCGCTGCTCGACGAGCTTGCCGTTTCACCCGCATGTGCCGACCGCGCACTGGAGCTCTGGCAGCAGCCGGGGGAGATCGCCGTCGCAGATGGCGACGAGGCTCGCGTGGCCGAACTCGAGGAAGCGCTGGGCGCCTCCTTGACAGACGAAGCCTAACTGCTACTTTTCTGGCTAACGGAGCGGTTGGGGGACCGCTCCGTTCCGTTTGTCCGGCCACGGACACGGAGGGGGAAGAGTTTTCGAGCCCAATCCCCTCTCTAAGTCACGTGACGCTTTTGGGGGACAGCTCTGGGGGGAGCGCCGGTCGAACCACCGACCGACCACTTCGCCACGTGCACGAAGCGCTGATCGTGGATGTGGTGAGCCAGCACTCTGACGCACTACTGCGCACCGCCATCGCGAACAGCGCGTCGGTCGAGGATGCCCAGGACGCATACCAGCGAGCACTGGAGAAGTTCACGACCAGAGCCGGTCGTCTGACTCGCGAAGGGGCGCCTGGATGGCTGCACGTTGTGGTGCGCAACGAGGCACGCGCCGTTCGACGAGCAAGGTTGAACCTCGACGTCGATCTCGACTCCGAACTTGAGAGGCTCGCATCGGGAAGTACGTCAACTCCCGAGGAGCGGGCGCTTGCGGCTGACCGGACCGCACGTGCCGCAGAGGCGCTCGCAGGCCTTAAGCCCGATGAGCGCAAGGCGATCGCGCTGAAGGCCATCGGGCACTCCTACGACGAGATCGCCGAGCACACCGGCTGGACGCGAACGAAGATCAACCGATCCCTAGCTGAGGGCCGCGCGAGGCTTGCCGCGCGCATGTCAGGGATCGACTCAGGTGCGCAGTGCGAAGAGTGGGCTCCGTACCTTTCGCAGGTGGTGGATGGGGAAGCCACCGCCGAGCTACTACTTGAGCTACGTCCGCACTTGCGACATTGCGCCGGCTGTCGAGCCACGCTCAAGCAACTGGCCGATGGCACGTCCGCCGTCCGTCTGCTCTTTCCCGGAGGCCTTCTCCTATCGGTCGAGCGGACCGGGTCGGTCGTCGAGCGACTGCTCCCCGTCACTCCGGCCGGCGGTGAAGCAGGGATCGTCACAGGCGGGTTCGGGTCGATCGCCGCAATCGCCACCAAATCGACAGCAGTACTTGCTGTGACTGCCGCTTCGGTGGTTGTTCCCTCGAAGGCCGTGCCCGAGCGTGACGCTCACGCCACAGTAACCGTCAAGACCGTGGAGAGCGCCGCTCCGGCCGCCAGGCGGTCGGTTAGCACCACCCGGCAGAAGTCCGCCCGTCAGAAGACCGAGGCAAGCACAACCTCGGCCGCGAACGCGCCAACACGGCAAGAGCGGCGAGACGCGCGGGCGGCGCAGGAGTTCGTACCGCCCCGTGCGCCCGAGCCTGCGGTGCCGGTACGGCCGACACAAGCGGACGAGTTCACCCCGTGACCACAGCACCATCCAAGAGAGCCATGAGCACCAGAGCAACGTCGATTCTCATCCTTCTAGCCACCTCAGCGGCATTGGGCTTGCCGTCGCCTGCTTCTGCAGGCAGCTACGTGCATTTGAGCTGCCCGGGCGGCGTGCGCAGTGACGCCGGTGCGGGCTGGTTTGCCTTCAACAGCGAAGTCGTGCCGTCGAACAGCGCTGCTGACGATTTCTGCGCCAGCAGCGGTCTAGGCGCACAGGTGACTCCCCACAGCGACTTTCCGATTGCTCCCGGAGGAGGCGTCGGTTGGTCCTACATGCCGCCTTGGGGCACGTCGGTCAGGGGATTCGAAGCGGACGTGCAGGGATGGGGCACGACGGTCAACGGAGCTACGGGACAGTGGGCCTTGCTGTCCGGGACCGACACGCTTGCGACGATCACCGACAACGGCATTTGGCCCAAGCGCCACGTCACCGCGTCCGGGCTGGCCCCGCGTGATCTGAAGTTCATGCTGCGCTGTGCCACCACATCTGCGCGTTGTGCGACCCACTGGCAGATCGGTTGGAGCTCGGTTTCGAACATCGCCGTCACTCTGCTGGAGGGGGTCACCCCGACCGCAACCGCCGCTACGGGTTCGCTCACTACCGACTCGGTGCTCGCTGAGAGCGCCTCGGTGGCCTTCTCGGCAAGCGACGTTGGTTCCGGCGTTGCTGAGGTCCGGATGCTCGCCGACGGCCAGCTGGTTCATACGGCGCCGGTAGCGGGCGGTACGTGCGTTCCTGTTGGGCGCGGCGCGTCGGGCGCTGTGTACGCAGCGCCAAAGCCCTGTCCCGACTCGGCTCGCGTTGATGCCACGCTGCCGGTCACTGGCATCAAGGATGGGCGCACAAGGATCGACGTCGAGGTAGCCGATGCAGCCGGAAACACAGCGACGGTGTACTCGGCGTCGAAGGTGGTCGCCAATCGTCCGCCTCAGAACCAGTCCCTGCCGTCCTTCTCTCGGATCGATCTTGCGGCGTCCCCGGTTGTCGGGGAACAGATGCGGTCGACGAGCGGGACCTGGACTGGACCGAACCTCAGCTACTCGTACGAGTGGCAACGCTGCGACCCCGCAGGCGAGGTGTGCAATCCCATCGCCGGGGCCTCAGGGCAGACCTACACGCCGACGCACGCCGACGCCGGGTCGCGGCTCCGCGTGGCGGTCACAGCCCACAACGTCGTTGGCGTGACGAGCTTCAGTGCAACGACCGGCCTTGTTCGGTCTGCTTCCGGCGCTCCGGTGCTGTTGCCCGGCCAGGCGAACGGCGAAGGAGGTGGCGGCAGCTCGTGCAGCGGCTCCAAGGTCGTGATCGCGACACCAGGGGCAAGGTCTGGCGTTGTCCGCGTCGGCTTCGGTAAGGACCGGAAGATCAAGGTGACGCTGACCTGCGCTGACGACGGCCGGCCGATCTCGGGTGCCACCCTTGTGTCAGCGACGCAGATCGCGGGTGAAGAGGCACCGCGCGGCGGTTACGTCCAGACCGATTCAGCTGGCGCTGCGGTCGTCCGTGTCGACGGACGACACTCCCGGACTATCTCTTTGACCTACCGGCTGCGAGGCGGCGATGCGGTTGCGGCGGCGCAGGCAAGGGTCTCGGTGAGGGTGAAGGTGCCTGTCAGTCTGCGGGTGAGGAAGCTCTCCCGATTCACAACGAGCTTCCGCGGAAAGCTGTCCGGGGGACACGTGCCAGCGCGCGGAGTTTCCGTGCAGCTGCAATGGCAAGACGGGCAGCGCTGGCGGCCCGTTGCGACTCTCAAGACAAGCCGAACCGGCGTCTTCAAATACCGCTACCGGTTCTCTGGTGCCGCGGCGGGCAACAGGTACCGATTCCGGGCGGTGGTCCTTCCGGGGCAGCTCGACTACCCGTTCGTGCCGAGCCGCTCGCGGGCGCGCTCGGTGACGCCCGGGTAGGTGCAGCGACACTTCCCCGCAAGATGCGGGGAAGTCCTTTCGACATAAGGGCTGAAACCCCTTTCTCCGTCCGACCGCGCGCGTACTTTGGCGCGCGATGGCTCTTTGCTTCATCGAACCCCAGGACGCGATCCGTGCGATCGCTGAGTCGGTTGGCCGCGAGGCCCGCCGCCAGCTGCTCAGCGAGGTGGTGCGCGCTTGGGTCGACGAGATCCCTGAGGCTGAGCTGAGCGCTCAGTACGCAAAGGCGATCGCTGACCTCGACGAGAACGACCTATCGATGCTCGCCGCCTGGCACGCGTCGCTCGAGGTCGGTCAGCCGATCGCCAACCGCGACTTCCTGGTCACGGTGTTCCCGAGCCTCGGCGATAACCGCCGCGAGGCGCTCAAGATCGCCGCGAGCTTCCGTGGTGAAGAGGCGTTCGACGCCGGGGTCGCCGAAGAGCAGGCGATGAACACCGTGCTGCCGCTGCTGTCCCGGGACCGGGCTGAGGAACTCGC
>CAZLKZ010000028.1:0-22191 GCA_964560235.1 uncultured Conexibacter sp.
AGTACCGCCACGGGGATTCGAACCCCGGTTTCCGCCGTGAGAGGGCGGCGTCCTAGTCCCCTAGACGATGGCGGCTTGGGGACGGCGACTATAGCGACTCGATCGCCTCAGCGGCCGACGCCGTTGAGCGTGTTTGCCACGCCGAACACGTCGCCGCGGCGGTAGAAGTTGACGGCGAGGATGTTGGGGAGCATCCCGCGGATCTTCTGGCACGCGCGTGCCCTGCCGAGCAGTGGCTCGTAGGCGTTGACGACCGACGCGGTCGACGGGCGCGGGATCGGGTCGTTGGTGATCCAGTGGTTGAGCAGCAGCAGCGACGCTGTCTTCGGCCCGCGGTTGGGCCCGCAGCTCGCCGGCCACTTGGCCGGCTCGGTGAGCTGAGCAGCGGTCGCGAACTGGAACGGCGTCTCCTGCATCGCCTCGTCGTAGCCAACCCTGTACCAAGGAGCCGCGCCGCCCTTGTGCTCGGAGAAGATCACGAGCCGCTGGCCGGAGTCGATCATCTCGCGGAGGGTCGGCCACTCGCCGCTTACCGGCCCGTCGTACGCGTACTTCTCGAGCCCAGCACTGCGCACCTCGGCCACGAAGTCGGCTGGCGGCACGTCGTCCTGGTTGATGATCAGCAGCACGTCCTCGGGGTTGGCGACGAGGAACTCCCGGATCTGCCCGAGCACCTCGGGCACCGGCGTCGCGCCGAGCTCGCAGAACCCGTGGCAGAGATACATCCCGCGCTTGCCCTGCCCCTCGAACCCGAGCCGGTCACGAATCCTCAGCGCAGCCTCGCGCGCCTCAGGCGGCAACGCTTCTGCCCCGTTGGCCTCGAGCGGGTCCTTGCCGAACACGGTGCGGTGCTTGCCATTCGGCAGGCGATCGGCGAAGTAGGTGTCGATCAACAGCCCGCGGATGCCATCACGCAGCTGGTCGGGGATCGGGCGCTCCTGCTCTGCCGAGAACCAACCCGGCAGCGGCACCGACATCGAGTTGTGGGTCGCAGGCAGCGCGACCTCGTTGAACGGGCGATCACACAGCTCCGAGAAGCCGTTGCACTTGCCGGACGGCTTGCCCGGCACCGACAGCGCCCCCGTCCCCACCGCCGCGGCCCCACCGGAGAACACGAGCAGCCCGGCAACGGCCACGAGCACCCACTTCGACCTGCGCTTCACCGGCGCACGTGCAGCCGCTCGCGCCGCGGCCTCCTCGGGCGAATAGATGAGCGACAGCAGCAGCATCACGCCCTCGTAGACGAGGTAGATGCCGAACACCGTTACAAGCAGCTCCACGACCGCCGCGGTCTTGATGATCAGCACGAACCCGGTCACCACGACCGCTACTCCCCGCAGCGCCTTGCCCCAGGTCGTCTTCGGCTCGCGTGCCAGCAGGCCGCCGAGCGCGCACACCGGCTCGCCGATCGACCGCGGCCGGATCAGAGAGGCGGCGGCCGCGGCAACAACAGCGCCCGTGCCGGCAACCAGCCAGGCGAGAGTGCGCAGGTCACTGAAGAACGCGTCCCACACCGCCATCGCGGCGTCGCGCCCCACCACTCCCGAAGGGTCGTCGACAACCGCGCTGCGCACCGCCGATCCGGCGCCGATCACAGCGAGGCCCGCAGCGGCCGCACTCGCGCCAAGCCAGATCGCCGTGCGGCGACGATCGGCCGCCAGCCACAGCGCCGCGGGCACGAGCAGCAGGTAGAGCAGCGCGAGCACGATCGTCGCGATGCGCGCACCGCGCAGTGCCTCGGCGACCTCCACCCCGCCGAGCGTCGTGTGCCACGTGTCGAGCGTGATGCCGCGGTCCTGCTTGATGCTGCGTGCGAGCTCCGGGTTCACACGTTCGAGCGCCACCGACACGAGCGTTGCGGCGTCGGCGACCGTCAGGGTCACCGTGTTCTCCGAGCGGTTGAACACGGCGTCGTGCACGTCGCTGACGGCTGCCCGGAACAGCGCTCCGAACGCCCTGCCGCCGACCACAGACGACACGGTCGACTCCACCAGCGGGCGCGCTGCGAGCAGGTCGGCCTGGCGCTGCAGGATCACCTCGTCGGTGAGCCGCTGCGCAACCTCGTCGCGCACGCTGTCGTCGCGCAGCGCGAGCGCGGCGCGATCTGCGAACTGGTCTGAGTCCCCGACGGCCCACTGCAGGTAGCCGACAGCGACCGTCAGTGCGAGGACGATCCCCGAGATGACGGCTAGTGCTGCGGCTGTGCGGTTGCGACCGGTTGACTTCACCGCGGCCGACCCTACTGAGCGGTGGCGGTGCCGTCAGGCTCGGCGATGAGCCCGCCCGCGACCGCCATCCCGGCGACCGCCTGAGCGATGCGGTCGACCGCTCCGCCGTCCACTACGAGCTCGCCCTCTGCGTGCCGGTAGGCGAGCTCGCCCACACCGGTCAGCGCAGCAGCGACCGCGGCCGCGAGCCCCGGTCCTTCGAGGTCCCCCCCCGGCGAACGGGCGCAGCTCATCGAGCACCAGGTCGACGAAGCGGCCGAGCCCCTCTCGCCTTGCCGCCTCGATCTCTTGACCGCGCCCAAGCGCCTCGACGTAGATCAGCCGGCCGTGCCGAGGCTGGTCGGTGATCGCATCGAAGAAAGCGCCGAGTCCGGTGCGCAGCCGCGTGTACACGTCGGCGCCCGGGTCGGCGCTCATCGCGCCACGGATCCGCTCGATCACCGCATCGGTCGCAGCTAGGTACACAGCGCGCAGAAGTACCTCACGGCTACCGACGGTCGCGTAGAACGTGCGCTCGGAGACCTTCGCCGCGCGGCAGAGCTCGCGCACCCCGGTGGCCGCGAAGCCGTTGTCGGCAAACAGCTCGGTACCGGCATCAAGCAGCGCTGCCCGAGCGCGCTCCTCGCGCTCGACCGCCGATAGCCCGCCGTAGGTGCGGCCAGCACCGCCGTCCGCTACAGTTTCATGTGGCAACACTCGTTGTCACTTTAGCTCATGGTTGCTCTGCTCATCGCCGCAGTCCCCGCGTACTTCCTGCTGATCGCAGTCGAGGCCGCCAGCTTCCGCCGCGAATGGCGCGAGCACAAGGAAGAGCACGCAGCCAGCGAGCACTGGGGCTACGAGTCCAAGGACACCCGCACGAGCCTCACGATGGGACTCGGCAGCGTGATCCTCGATCTGATCTGGAAGATCGGCTGGATCGCAGCGATGGCCCTCCTCTACGACGAGGTCGCCCCGTGGCAGGCCGACATGAGCAAGTGGTGGAGCTGGATCGCCGTGTTCCTGCTCGTCGACTTCCTCTACTACTGGGACCACCGCTTCCACCACCGGGTGCGGTTCGGCTGGGCCAGCCACGTCGTCCATCACTCAAGCCAGCACTTCAACTTGTCGACAGCGCTGCGGCAGACGTGGACGCCGATCACCTCGCACCTGTTCTTCCTACCCGCGGCCCTGCTCGGCTTCCCGCCCGCGGCGATCGTCACGGTCTACGCGATCAACCTGCTCTACCAGTTCTGGATCCACACCGAGCGGATCGGGCGCCTGCCGGGCTGGTTTGAGGCGATCTTCAACACGCCCTCGCATCACCGCGTACACCACGGCGCCGACAACGAGTACCTCGACAAGAACTACGCCGGGGTGCTGATCGTGTGGGACAGGCTGTTCGGCAGCTTCATCAAGGAAGAGAAGCGCCCCACCTACGGGCTGACGACCAACATCGAGACGTTCCACCCGCTGCGCGTCGCCTTCCACGAGTGGGTGGCAATGCTGCGTGACGCCCGCGCTACCCCGCGCTGGCGCGACAAGTTCGGCTACCTGATCGGCCCGCCCGGCTGGTCACCGGACGCCGCAGACACGGCTAAAACGCCGACTGCCCCCAGCGACCGCTGAACACGAACTCCTCGATCGGCCTACGAGTACGCGGCTCGCGCTCGCGCTCGATCCGCCACTCCTCGCCGAGGATCTCGGGGTCGGTGATCAGCCCGACCGCGATGCCGCTCGTGACCTCCCAGTGATCTGGGATGCCGAAGCGCTCGGCCACGCCGTCGCGGTCAAAGCCCGAGAACTGGTGCACGTGAAGGCCGTGGCTCTGCGCCTCCACGGTCAGGTGGGCGGCTGACTGGCCGAGGTCGTACTGGGTGTGGTCTGCGCCGAACAGCTCGTGATCGGGACCTTCTTCGAGCTGACGCACGGTGATGATGAGCGCGCTCGCACGCTTGGCCCAAGCCTGGTTGCCCTCGGCGAGAGTCTCGAAGAACAGGTTGAAGCTGTCGTCGCCGCGCAGCCCGTAGATGAACGACCACGGCTGACTGTTGCCTGCTGAAGGCGACCAGCGTGCCGCCTCGAACAGCTGCCGCATCACGGCGTGTGTGAGCTCGTGCTCGGGATCGAAGGCGCGCGGGCTCCAGCGGCGCTCGAGCAGTTCGGTTAGCGGCTGGTGCTGGGGGTCGTCACGTTCAAGCGACATCGGTGTCCTCCTTGACGATGGTCTCTAGGGCGGCGCGAATACCGCTGGGGATCGGCGCGGGTTTGCGTGAGCCTCGGTCGACGAACACGTGCACAAACCAGCCGTGCGCGATCCGGCCCTCACCTGCGAGCAGCTCGATGCCGTAACGGACCGAGCTGTTACCGAGATGCTGCACGTGTAGCTCTGCGGTGACCTCGTCGGGGAACGCGACCGACGCCTCAAACTTGCAGTGCGACTCGGCGCACAGCCCGATCACGTCACCGACGTGAATGTCGAGCCCGCCCTGCTCGATCAGAAAGGCGTTGATCACCGTGTCGAAGAACACGTAGTACTCGACGTTGTTGACGTGCCCGTAGATGTCGTTGTCGGCCCAACGGGTCGTGATCGGGCGCCGGTAGACGGTCACGCGGTCGATCTTAGGTGGCCGGCGCGCTCAAGCGTGGACGCACCGGGCCGATCCTCGGGTGGTGGAGCAGCACGCACTGTTCACGCGCGTCTTCGCACAGACGCCGATCCCCACCTGCCTTATCGGGCTCGACCGCCGCTTGCTGCATGCAAACGATGCGATGTGTCAGCTGCTCGGCCGCGACCGCGACGAGCTGATCGGCCACGGCTTTCACCAGTTCACGCTCGCCGAGGACCTCGAGGTCGACCTGCCGCTGATCGAGCAGACCCTCGCCGGCGAGCGAGCCAGCTACGAGACAGACAAGCGCTACGTGGGGCGCGACGGCTCGGTGATCCTCGCCCGACTGTTCGTGTCTCTGCTGCGCGACGAGGAAGGCAACCCCGAGTCGTTCATCGCTCAGGGCGTCGACCGCACGGCGGCCCAAAGGCTGCGCGAAGAGCTGTCGGAAGCCAAGTCGCAGATGCAGGCGATCCTCGACAACACGCCGATGGCCATCTATCTGCGCGACCTCGACGAGCGCTGGTTGGCCGTCAACACTGAGACAGCAAGGGCCGCCGGCAAGGAGCCCGAGGAGATGCTCGGCAAGACCCTCGCCGACGTGTACCCGGCCGAGCTTGTCGAAGCGGTGCGCAGCGCAGAGGCCGAGGTGCTCGCGAGCGGCGAGGCACGCGACTTCGACAACACCGCGGTCGACGCGCGGACCGGCGAGGTGCACCACTGGTGGACCCATCGCTTCCCGATTCGTGACGAACACGGGGAGATCGTCGCTTTGGGTGGCGTGACCGCCGATGTAACTGAGCGCGAGCGCACTCAGCGCGAGCTCGCCAGCAGCAGAGCGCTGTTCGAGGCCGCGTTCGAGCACGGCACCGTCGCGAAGATCGTGAGCCGGCTGCTGCCCGACGGCACCACGGAGATCCAGCGCTGCAACGAGATGGTGACCTGCCTGCTCGGCTGGGACGAGCGGCAGCTACTTGGCCGGCCCGGCACGGTGCTCCTTGACCCCGAGGACACCGGTGTGCGCGAGAAGATGCTCGCGGAGCTGACCTCGACCGGGCAGTCAGCGGGCGAGCTGCGGATGATGCATCGCAGCGGCTACCCAGTGTGGGTGCTCGTGGCGACGGCACTGGTCGACCTCGGCGACCAGCAGCTGCTCGTAATGCAGGCCCAAGACATCACCGAGCGCCGCAGCGCCGAGAAGCGGCTGCAGCACATGGCAGATCACGACTCGCTCACTGGCCTCCTGAACCGCCGCCGTCTTGATGAGGAGCTCTCGCGCGAGATTGCCCGCGCGCGCCGCCACCAGCACGACAGCTGCCTGCTGCTGCTCGACCTCGACGGCTTCAAGGACGTCAACGACACGCTCGGCCACGGCGCGGGCGACGAGCTGCTGCAGCGGATCGCCGACGCACTCACCGACGCGCTCCGCGAGGAAGACGTCGTGGCGCGCATGGGCGGCGACGAGTTCGCCGTGATCCTTCCCAACACCGGCCACGAGGGCGGACTGACTGTGGCCGAGAAGCTGGTCGGGGTCGTGCGTTACCACGGCATCTCGGCAGTGGGCCGCGTGTCGCGCTCTGTGTCGGCGTCGATCGGGATGACGGTGATAGAGGGCGCGAGCGCGCCTTCTGAGCACACGCTGATGGCCGAGGCCGACGCCGCGATGTACGAAGCGAAGCACGGCGGCAAGAGCCAGGTCGTCGTGCACGTGCCGCGCAGCGACGCCGACCTCGCTGCCTGAGCGACGCGGCGCGCCCGAGCGTGCAAGGCTGCGCGCGTGCAATCTGACGTGATCCTCCGCGGTTCCAAGCTCGCCGAGATTCCGGAGAAGGCGGCGGCAGCCGAAGCCCTCGGCTACGACGGGATCGGAGTGACCGAGACAGTCGGCAACCCGTTCCTTGCCGCGACGCAGGCGATCGGCGCAACCGAGTCTGCGCGCGTGAGCACCGCGATCGCGCTCGCTTTCCCCCGCACGCCGATGGACGTCGCCTACACCGCGTGGGACCTGCAGGACTACTCGGGCGGCAGGTTCGCGCTCGGGCTCGGCACACAGGTGCGCGCGCACATTGAGCGCCGGTACGGAGTGGAGTGGTCGCGGCCGGCCGCCCGGATGCGTGAGTACGTGCTCGCTCTGCGCGCGATCTGGGACTGTTGGCAGCACGGCACCAAGCTTCAGTTCGAGGGCGACTTCTACCGCCACACGCTGATGCCGCCGAACTTCACGCCCGGTGCGCTTGAGTCAGGCCCTCCCCCGGTGCTACTGGCCGGCGTGCGTGAGCGGATGACCGAGGTTGCAGGCGAGGTCGCCGACGGACTACTCGGCCACGGCTTCTGCACCGCCGACACACTCCGCGAGCTAACGCTGCCCGCAATCGAGCGCGGACTGGAGAAGTCCGGGCGCTCGCGCGATGACTTCGAGATCACTGCCGCGGTGTTCGTCGCTTTGAGCGACGAGGACTGGCAGTCCAATCGCAGGCGCATCGCGTTCTACGGATCGACACCCGGCTACCGCAGCGTGCTCGACCACCACGGGCTCGGCTCGCTGTTCGAGTCGCTGCACGCTTGCTCGAAGGAGAACCGCTGGGCCGAGATGCCCGGCCTAGTCGATGACGACGTGCTGTCGCTGTTCGTTGTGCGAGCCGATGACGAACAGTCACTTGCTGCGGCAGTGCGCGAACGTGTCGGCGGCATCGCCGACCGCGTGTGCCTAGCGGTCGAGGGCGGCGACCCAGCGATGGTGGCCCGGGCCGCCGCCGCTCTGCGCTAAGTCACGCGCGTGCCCTCAGCAGGTAGCCGTCAGGTGGAACGGACGGTCTGCGAGGTCGGTGTTGGTTGCGCCGCCTGCGCGGGTTGCGACCTTCACGGTGCGCTTGTCGTTTTGCAGCTCGACTCCGACCGCTCCTGCGTCGGTGATCGTCTGCTGGGTTGCGCTCAGCGCGCAGGTGTCGACGTCACGCGCGAACACCACCGAGTACTCACCGGTGCCGGTGCGCTCTGACGAGCTGGCACCGCGCTTGGCGCTCAGCGTGCCGTTGGCTGCGACGGCCGCGAACGGCAGGCGCTCGTCAGCTGCAGAAGCAGCGTCAGCCACGATGTCTGAGGCGTTCTTGCCGTCGACGCGGTCGGCGTTCAGGCCGGTCGCGACGCCGGTTGCGTTGGTGGTGAACGGTGCTGAGTTCACGTTGCTCGACGTGATGCGGCCAACTTCAGGGCCGCCGAGGTTTGCGAACTCGAACGCACGACCGTCGACGAGGTTCGAAGCCCTCAGACACGGCGAGAAGTTCTTCTCGCTGCCGCCCTGCTTGGACCGGCAACCGTAGATCGCGCCGCCGCCGTTGTCTGACTTGTTGGACTGACGGGTGCCGTACGTGGAGTTGCTGGCGATGATCTGCGTCTCGCTCGTGAAGCTCTGCGACGTCGAACCGGGGTTGCGCTTACCGCCGAACAGCGTGGAGCCGGACGTGGCTCCTGATGCGAACGACGTTGCTACGAGTGCTGCGACGAGCGCGGCGGCGATGATGACTGGGCCGCGCTTGAGGAACTGGAGGCGATGCATGGGGTTCTCCTTTCCGGGGACCAAACGAGCCATCCACGTTCACACAGGCCTGTCGATCCCCGGCATGCCTCTCAAGGGCTTCTAAGAGGCTGACGCCAGCCGCGCCGCCCCGTAGGGTTGAAATTGCTTGTGCAGCCGGGGTTTCAAGGGGCCTGCCGGACTTACAGCCGCCGTGGGGAGCGGCCGACTACAAAGACGATGTCTCACTACCAAGATGAGCACCTGACGGGTCCATCCCGCCGGGCCACGTTCGTCGACGACTCGGGGGCGACCACCGAGGTCGATTACTCCTGGAGCCACGTGCTCCCGACGATCGACGCAGAGGCGGCCACGGCCGACCCTGCTCTTCCGCCTGTCGCCGCGACCGCGGACACGATTGCCAGCGTGATCAGCGGGCCGCCCGCGATCATCATCGACGACCGCCCGATGGGCGAGGTCACCGTCGGGGAGATCACAGCGTTCGTTGCCGAGCGGCTGCAGAACTATGCCGCCGACCACTCAGAGCCGGCGTCTGACGCACACGCCACAGCACTCGAGCAGCGCATCGCCCTGGACCGCCTTGGCGCTCGCTGGATGCGCACCGGGATCGTGGACCGGGCGATCGCCGAAGAGCGCGCTCAGAGCCAGATGGTCGCCGACTACGTGCCGGTGATCCTGAAGCTGGCAGAGATATTGCCGCCAGACCGCGGCTAATTCGGAGAATTGCGCGTCTCCTGAATCTCACTCGATGGACACAACGGCCGTCATAGAAGCTCCTGCACGCAGCGACAAACGGCTGTCGCAGCTGCCTGGCTTCAGGCCGCTGATCTGGACCTACTCGATCAACGACATCGGCGACCTCCTCGCGATGGTCGCGCTCGCGGTGTTCGTGTACGACACGACCGAGTCGCCGTATGCGCTTGCGGCGATGTTTGGCGCGTCGAAGTTGGTGCCTGCGCTGGTATCGCCCTGGGTCACCGCTCGACTTGCGACCCGCCGGGTCGGTCGGACGCTCCCGATCCTCTACTCGGTCGAGGCCGCCCTGTTCGCACTATTGGCGATCTTGGTCGCTGCGGACGCCCCGCTCGGTTGGCTACTCGCACTGGCAGCTGTCGACGGACTCCTCGCGCTGACCGGACGCAGCCTCACCCGCGGGGTGATGGCGAAGGTGTTCGATGACGGCGGGATGCTTAGAGCCGGCAACGCGTTCGTTAGCCAGCTCAACGCGTGGCTGCTGGTACTCGCTACGGCAGGCGCTTACGTACTGATCGAGCTGACCTCACCGCTAACCGCTCTGTGGCTCGACGTCGGCACGTTCGTCGTTGCCGCGAGCATCGTGGGCCTTAGCGGCCGGAGCCTCCCGGCGCCCGAGGTCGATGACGATGACGACGCGCCGAGAAGAGGGCGAACCCGGGAAGGACTGAGGCACGTCTGGCGACGCCCCAGGGCGCGGAGCCTCGTGATCGGCGAAGGACTCGCCATGACCCTCGGCTCCCTCGTTGTACCGGTCGAGGTCATTTACGCCAGCGAGTCACTTGATGCTGGTCCGTCTGCCTACGGGCTCCTGTACGCCGCATGGGGGCTTGGATCGATCGTCGGTGCCACCTACTTCAAGCGGAACCACGAGCGGAACCTCGCGATGATCGTCGCCGGTGCCGCGATCGTTTGCGGTGTCGGCTACCTCGGCCTTGCGGCAGCGCCCACGCTCGCCTTTGCCCTCGTTGCAAGCGTGATCGGCGGCGCCGGCAACGGTGCGGAGTGGGTAGGCGTCATGACTGCCCTGCAGGAGGATGTCGAGAGCGAGTTCTACGCGAGGGCATCCGGTCTGCTCGAGTCGATCGCGACCGGCGGCCCGGCTCTGGCGTTCGCGGGCGGTGCTGCGATCACGGCCGCAATCGGCCCCCGGTACACCTTCCTGATCGGCGGCATCGCCGGGGTCGCGGTCGGCATCTACTGGCTGTTCAGACCGGTTGCGGATGCGCCCAGTCCTGAGCCACCACCGGCTACGTCCGCGCGCAAGCCGGTCATTGGGACTGTCCCGTACGCGATAGCCGCAGGCTTGTCCATCGTGGTAGTGGTCCTGCTCGGGCTCCATGAATCATGGCAACCCGACCTGCTGGTCGGGCTTGTGGCCCTCGCCATCGGCCTCGCACCACTGGCTATCGAACGAGATGGGACCAGCATCAACGGTGGTGCCGTGACTGTCGTTCTGGCGGCATGCGTGCTCGGCCCGGCTCAAGCCGCTCTAGTAGGTCTTGCTGGCATTTCGGCTGACCTGGCCTGGTACCGGTATCAGACCGGAATGCACGTGCGGGCGAGAGCCGTGCTCACAAACATCGTCACCTATTCGATGTTTCCTGTAACGGGAGGACTTGTCGCCGCAGCGGTCTTCACCCCAGATCACGGCATGGTGGCGTTCATCGCCAGCGTGACGCTGGTGTACCTCGCCGTGCTGCTTTCGAACCTGGCCATGATGGCGGTCTACTCGTGGAGTGAGTACGGACTCTCCCCAAGCGCCAGCTTCACAGTCGGACCGACGCTTTGGGCAGAAGTGCTCGCCGCGGAGCTGAGCGCATTCGGTGTGTGGGCGTTGCTGAACGAGCAGCTCCTAGGCCTACTCATCGCGGCTATCTCGCTTGTCGTCTTCATACAGCTGGCACGACGGTTCTACGAGTCCGTCGACAACGCGATTGTCGCAGAGGAGAAGCGCCAAGAGGCGGAGGAACAGCGTTCGCTCGCCGAGCACCGACAGGCGTTGGTGGCTTACAGCCAGCGCTTCACCATCGTGAAGATCATGCACGCTCTAGCCGCTAAAGATGCCTCGACGGCACGCCACTCAGCCGCAGTGAGCGGCTACATGCGCGCCTTCGCCGAGCACTTGGACCTCGACGAGGACGGCGTTCGATTCTGCGGGGTAGCGGGCCTCCTCCATGACAACGGCAAGCTCAGCGTGCCCGACGCGATCTTGAACAAGCCCGGTCGACTGACCGATGAGGAGATGGATCTGATCAGGCGTCACGCCCAAGACGGTGCAGATTTCGTGCGTGACCTCGATGGCTTCGGGGACATCAGCGACGTCATCGTGGCGCACCACGAGCGTTGGGACGGTCGTGGATATCCCAACGGACTCAAAGGTGAGGCCATCCCCACTGTGTCGATGATGATCAATATCTGCGATGCGTACGACGTGCTCACCAGCCGCTCGCTGTACAGCGAACCTAAGCCCCACGATCAGGTCATCGAGATCCTCCTCGGAGACCGCGGCACGATCCTGAACTCGTACCTGGTCGACCAGTTCGTTGCGATGATGCAATCGCGCCCAGGTCTGCGTTACAACCCGGATCAGGGCAACAAGTTCGACGAGGAACTCCAACTCTTCCTCGGCGAGCGCCCGCCACTTGCCCCGGAGCATAATTTTTGAGCTAATAGCACTCCTGGTCGACATCATCGGGGTGTCGGTATAACCTCCGACGCGTTGTTCGGACTCTGCGGCTTTCCAGGCAGACAGGGGACGAACGCTGATATCAGCGATCACGCAAAGCCAACGGAGGTGCCTCATGATCCGCGCCGCTCGATAGGTTTCTCAGCAGTCAAACGACTGCACCAGAAGCGCCCCACGGGGCGCTTCTGTCGTTCCGGGCAAGAAAAAAGGGCCCCTCGGTGATCCGAAGGGCCCTTTGACGCTTGGCGTGAAGTTCACTCCCTGAGGCTTTCCAGGCAGACGGAGAGCGAACCGCTATCAGCAATATGCAAAAGCCAACGGAGGCGCCCCATGAGAGCGCTTCCCTTGTGTTATCGACCGTTCGCTCTTGAACCTTTACCCCAATTTGCGGGATTCGAAGCGCCCTGGACGTTCGTTCTAGTCCTGCTGCAAACAACGCTTCACGATCTGAGTTTCGGCCCGGCTAGGTTGCTTGCTCGCGCTTGCTCCGAGGCTTTCCAGGCAGACGGGGCACCAGCGCGCTCAACTGTGCGGCACTTCATGCCGCGCCCCGGAAGCGCCCTCATGAGGGCGCTTCCTTCGTTCTGGCCCAGATACGCTCGCGGCGTGCCCACCACTCCCCTGTGCCCCGAGTGCTCCAGCGAACACAGCTACGAGCTCGGTGACATGACCGTGTGCTCGATGTGCGGGCACGAGTGGAACCCGACCTCCACTGAGGCTGCGGACGCCGAACCTGTCATTCGCGACTCGGTCGGCAACGTGCTGAGCGACGGCGACACGGTCACCGTCATCAAGGACCTCAAGGTCAAAGGCGCGGGCGGCCCGATCAAGGTCGGCACCAAGGTGCGCAACATCCGGCTCGTACAAGGAGTCGGCGACCACGACATCGACTGCAAGGTCGACGGCTTCGGCCCGATGCAGCTCAAGTCGAGCGTCGTGCGCAAGGCCTGAGCAGAGCCCTAGCGCCGCCGAACGGACCGGCGTAGGCTGGCGCGCGTGAGCCTCACAAGCATGGTCCTGCGCGTCCACGACGCCATCTACCAAGCAACAGACGGCCGGCTCGGTCACCGCATGGTTGGAGTACCGACGCTGCTGCTGCGCTCCACCGGCCGCAAGTCCGGCGAGATCCGCACGAACTCTCTGACGTACGCGCGCGCAGGCGAGGACTACCTGCTCGTCGCCTCCAACGGCGGCAGCGACAAAGCCCCGGCCTGGCTGCACAACATCCGCGCGAACGGCCAGGTGGAGATCCAGATCGGCCGCAAGCGCATGGCCGCGACGGCGAGCGAGGTCAAGCGTGGCGAGCCCGGCTTCGACGAGATGTGGGCGAATGTCAACGAGCACAACCACGACCGTTACATCGCCTACCAGCGCAAGACCACCCGGCAGATCCCGGTGGTCGTAGTCACACCGTCCTAGTCGAGCGTGACGTAGACGCGCACCGGATCTCCGGTCGCAACCGCGTGCCCGTGCTCCACCACTCCGCCGCGCTCGATCGTCACCGGTCCGCCCTCGCCGGTCAGGTTGCGCCACCACACCTTGCGCCCCGAAGCGCCGATCGAGATCCGGTAGCCACCGTCTCGCCGCACCGCCCACACCGGGAACGTGAACTGCTTGCCGGTCTTACGGCCCGTCACCGTCAGCAGCACCGTGTCCGGGCCGAACAGCGGCCTGAGCGGCGTCCGTGCAGCCACCGCCACCAGCGGGTTGATCAGGCGGTTAACGATGGGGAACGGACCACGGCTGACGCTCACGGTGTGGACGCTAACCACTCGCGCCGCCCCGATGCCGCGTAACGTGACTGCCATGAGCGAGCGCCTGTACTTCCCAGAGCTCAAGGAGCGCGTGCTGAGCCAGCGCACTCTGCAGCCGAGCCTCTACGGCAACATCGACTTCGCAGCTCACCCCTACCGCCTCGTCACCGACCCGGGCGACGTCTCGTCTCTACCGGCGTGGGTAGCCGACCGCGAGGGCCTGCTCGCCGACAAGCGCGTCGTCGAGCTGATGACAACAGCAACGATGCTCGGCGACGTCGTCGCCGACCCGTACGCGTCGCTGATGGAAACCGGCAGCTTCAAGCAGCTCATCGACATGCTGCAGCTCGCTTGCCGCGAGGGCATCGACGCGGTCCCCGCCCCGCCCCCGGAGCTCGAGGCGTTCATCGCATCGATGGAGCAGAGCCCCGACTGGCTCGACATGGACCTTGTGCGAGAGGGCGCGCGAATCGAGCGCATCCCCTCTGCGTTCCTCGCCCCGTTCGCAACGCGCGGCGCGTTCGTCGCGACGTTCATGAACACGTACGCCGCGCTGCCGATGGCCTTGACCGGCGCGCTCGGTGGGCGCAAGGCAGCACGCCGGGTCAACGAGACCTCGGCCTTCTTCACGATCACCACGATGCCGGGGGCGCTCGACCGCCGCGGACCGGGATTCGAAGCCGCGGCGATGGTGCGCCTGATGCACTCGATGGTCCGCTACAACGCGCTCAAGAAGTCCGAGCAGTGGGACCAGAGCGTGTTTGGCATCCCCGTCCCCCAGGTCGACCAGATGCCCGCCGGGCTCATCAACATCTACCTGCTCGCCGCCCGCGCACGGCGCAACGGCCGCTACGAGTTCAACGCACGCGAGCGCGCGGTCGTCGAGTTCGCGCGCTACCGGTGCTTCCTGCTCGGCCTACCTGAAGAGCTGTTGCCGACAACGGCCGAAGAGACCCTCCACCTGCTCCACGCGCGCGCTGCGACCTTGCGCGACGACTTCGACGACGCCACCTGCGGTGAGCTCGTGCGCGCCACGATGGCGACCTACCTGCGCGCCGACACGACCCCGTTCGACCGGGCCGCCGACTCGGTCGAGAAGAGCTACAGCAAGGCGTTCTTCATCCGGGCGTTCACCGGTGGCGACCGCAAGAAGGCCGCGGATATGGGTGTGTCGCTCGGCGTGAGCGACGTGGCGAAGATCGCGGTGACCGTGCCGTTCGTCGTCGGCCGGCTTGCGGCCGTGACCGTCGCGAGCCGTGTGCCGGTGCTCAAGCAGGTCGCCGACTCGTACGCGGTGCGCACGCTCAAGAAGCGCCTCGCGACTTACGGCGTGCCGGAGTTCACCACCGACTCCTCGCAGTACAAGCCGGTCGCAAAGCCGGCGCTCAAAGCCGCTTAGCGGTTCGGCTAAGCGCCGTCGATGTGAGCTAGCCAGGGCACGAGCCACTCGCGCGCCCACTGCTCGATCGCTTCTTGCGAGCTGAGGTCGAGCACGGTCTGCGGGCTGAGCACGAGCGAGTGCACGATTCGCACGAGCATCTCCGCTAGCTCCCGGTGCTTCGGTTGCGGCTCGGGCTGCTCTCCATCGACGAGCGCGAGCTGCCGTGCGACCCACTCGTAACCGACTTGGAGGCCGGGCGCATCGGCAGTCAGCAGCGACACGAGCACCTCTTGCTCGGTGTGGAGCAGGCGCTGCAACAGCTTGTGGTCCTGAAGAGCGATGAGGCCGTGGGTGGTGATCACCACGAGGCGCTCTTCGGTCGTCGTCGCCTCCGCCCCGTATTGCTCGAGCTGGCCGATGAACCTGGTCAGCTCGCGATCGACCGTGGCCGTATAGATCGCGTCCTTGTTCGCGAAGTACTCGTACAGCGTCGGCCGCGAGAGCCCGGCGGCCTGCGCGATGTCATCCATTGTCGTGCGGCGCATGCCGTGCAGCTCGAGCTGGCGCAGGGTGGCGTCGAGGATGCGGTCGACCGTTGATGTAGCTGGCTCAGGAGTCATCGGAGGAAGCTCACACAGGCTATCGCCCTCACTGTCCGACAAAATGTGTATAAAACGTCGGCCTGTTAGATCGCTAACTCCGGAGGCAGCATGCCCGCCCTTCTCGAAGCACCGCACACAGCCCCCAAGCGCGGCCCAGCGGCTCGCCCGAACTCGATGCGAATGACCTACAACGCACTGGTCAAAGGGCTCGAGCACGACCGCGGCTGGATCGCGGAGCTCGAAGGCAAGGACATCGCCCGCTTCCAGCTCGGCCTGCGGCCAATCGTCAGCCTCGGTCACCCGGACTACATCGACCACGTGCTCTTCGGCAACCAGAGCAACTACGGACGCACCGTCGAGTACGACATCCTGCGCACCGCCGCCGGCGTGAGCCTGCTGACCGACGAGGGCGACTCGTGGCGCAAGCACCGGGCGATGCTCACGCCGATGTTCGCCAAGCGGCGCATCGACAAGCTGGTCGACCTCATGACCGAGCCGCTCCAGGAGATGACCGAGCGGCTCCACACACAGCACGACCAGCAGATACAGGTCAGCGAACTGATGGTCGGCGCGACGCTCGAGGTGCTCGGCCGCGCGATGTTCGGCCGCACGTTCGCCGACGACGTGCAGACGACCGCCGAGCGCGTCGTGCACGGGATGCAGATGGCCGAGCGCGTCGAGCGGCTCACGCTGATGTATGCGCCGAGCGAACCGGTGCTGCGGCGCCTAGAAGCCTGGGTGCGGCACGGCAAGGTGATGCCGCCGCAGGCGCGCGTGTTCCAGAACCTGCTCACCGAGCTCGACGACTGGGTGTGGGGCATCGTCAACGAGCGGCGGGCGAACCCGACCGACACGACCGACCTTCTGAACCTGTTGCTCGGCATCCGCGACGAGGACGACCAGCCTCTCCCCCTCCAGCGAGTGCGCGACGAAACGTTCACGCTGCTGATGGCGGGCCACGAGACGACCGCCAACGGACTCGCGTGGATGTGGTGGCTGCTCACGCAGAACCCGGAGGCATACGACCGCCTGCTCGCCGAGGTCGACGAGGTGCTCGACGGCCGCACGCCGACAATCGCAGACCTCCCCAACCTCAAGTGGACGCAGGCCTGCTTCGAGGAAGCCCTGCGCTACTACCCGCCGGTTTGGATCATGCCGCGCAAGGCGCTGCAGGACGACGTGATCGATGGTCATCACATCGACGCGGGCTCCACGGTCCTGATCCCGATCCGGCACATGCACCACGACTCGCGCTGGTGGGACGAGCCTGAGCGCTACGACCCCGCGCGGTTCTTGCCCGGCGCCGCCGACGACCGCCCGCGGTGCGCCTACCTCCCGTTTGGTGGCGGCAAGCGAGTCTGCATCGGCCGCAGCTTCGCGCTGATGGAGGCCGTACTTGTCACCGCGATGCTCGCTCAGCACGTACGGTTTGAGGCGTTGCCAGGACACACGGTCAGGCCGGAAGCGACGTTCACCATGCGCCCGCAGGGCGGCCTGCCGATGGTGGTCAAATCAAGGAGAGCTGCCTAGTGTCGCCCGACCAAGAAATTGTCATCGTCGGCGCCGGGTTCTCCGGCATCGGCATCGCCCACGAACTCTCGGCGCACGGCTTCAGCAACTACCTGCTCGTAGAGACAGGCGACGACTTCGGCGGCACCTGGCACTGGAACCGCTACCCCGGCGTGGCTGTCGACATCCCGTCGTTCAGCTACCAGTACTCATTCGCGCCCCGCAGCGACTGGTCGCGCACCTACGCACCCGGCAGCGAGCTGCGCCGGTACGCGCGCGAGGTCGCAGACAAGCTCGGCCTGCGCGGCCGCACGCGGTTCAACACCACGATCACCGGCGCGCGCTTCGACGAGGAGCACGACTTGTGGCACCTCGACGTCGACGGCGGCGAGCAGATGACCACGCGTCACCTCGTAGACGCCTCAGGGGTGCTGACGATCCCGAAGGATCCGGAGATCGCGGGCCTTCAGTCCTTTGGTGGCACAACCGTGCACACGGCCCGCTGGGACGACTCGATCGACCTCGAAGGCAAGCGAGTCGCGGTCATCGGCACGGGCGCATCGGCGGTGCAGCTCATCCCCGAGATCGCACCGATCGCAGAGCACCTCACGGTGTTTCAGCGCACGCCGATCTGGTGCCTTCCAAAGCCGGACGCCCCTTTGCCAGGTGCGGCTCGGTTTGCCCTGCGGCTACCCGGAGCGCAGACAGCCGCGCGGATGGCGAGCCACGCCTTCGTGGAGGCGACCTTCGTGATCCCCGCCCACTGGCACAGGCCGCTGGGAATCGCCACCAAGTTCGAAGGTCGCGCGCGCAAGTGGATCGAGAGCCAGGTCGACGACCCAGAGCTGCGCGAGAAGCTGACTCCCAAGTACGCGGTCGGCTGCAAGCGGCCGAGCTTTCACAACGGCTACCTCGCAACGTTCAACCGCGCCGACGTGACCCTCGAGACCGATCCGATCGCAGAGATCGTGCCCGAGGGCGTGCGCACCGAGTCGGGGACTGTCCACGAGATCGACGTGCTGATCCTCGCTACGGGCTTCAAGGTCTACGACCGCGGCAACATGCCGAAGTTTCCGACCGCAGGAGTCGGCGGTGTCGACCTCGCTGACTGGTGGGCCGAGAACCGCCATCAGTCCTATGAGGGCGTGAGCCTGCCTGGATGGCCGAACCTGTTTCTGATGTTCGGCCCCTACGGCTACAACGGCGCGTCGTACTTCACGCTCATTGAGGCCCAGGCCCACCACATCGTGCGCTGCCTGCGTGAAGCGCGCAGCGAGCGCGCCACGCGTGTTGAGGTAAAGCGCGAAGCGATGCAGCGCTACTTCGCGACGATGCTCAAGCGGCGGCCACGCCAGGTCTTCTGGCAGGACAGCTGCTCGGTCGCTAGCAGCTACTACTTCGACGATCACGGCGACGTACCGCTGCGTCACGGACTCACGGCGCAGACTTACGCCGCGGCCCGCCGGTATCCGCTGAGCGACTACTCGTACTCGTCGTAGACGATCCCGCCAGCGCGTAGGGTTGGCAGCCATGCTGCTGCTTTCAATGGGAGTGTCGGTCGACGGATTCGTCTGCAACCGTCAAGAGGACTTCAGCTGGGGCGCACCCGATGACGAGCTGTTCGCGTTCCACACCGATCGCGTGAGCAGCCTCGGCGCCTGCATCTTGGGGCGCAAGCTCTACGAGATGATGCTCGTCTGGGAGAACGACCCCGAGTTTCGCAAGACCGAGCTAGATCGCAGGTTCGCCGACGTGTGGACCGCGCTGCCGAAGGTCGTCTTCAGCCGCACGCTGACGAGCGTGCAGGGCAACGCACGACTTGCGACCGGCTCGGTCGCCGATGAGGTCGCCGCGGTAATGGCCTCGACAGACAAGGACGTGGAGATCGGCGGCCCCACCCTTGCGGGCCAGGCGATCGAACTGGGACTGGTCGACGAGTTCGCGATCTTCCGCTATCCGGTGATCGTCGGCGGCGGAACAGCGCTGCTTCCGCCGGTGCAGCAGGACGTGCCGCTGGAGCTCGTCGAGACTCGCACGTTCAGCGAGCAGATCATCTACGAGCGGTACCGGCGCGCCGGCAGCGAGTAGTGCTCTCCCCCGACGTCGTCATCGTCGGCGCGGGCGCCGCGGGACTCATGTGCGCGATGACCGCAGGTGCGCGCGGCCGTGAGGTGCTGCTGATCGACCGGTCCAACAAGCCTGGCAAGAAGATCCTCATGTCCGGCGGCGGGCGGTGCAACTTCACCAACATGTATGCGGAGCCGGCCAACTTCGCCTCGCAGAACCCGCACTTCTGCAAGTCGGCGTTGGCCCGATACACGCCGTGGGACTTCATCGCGCTGGTCAACGAGCACGAGATCCCACACCACGAGAAGAAGCTCGGCCAGCTGTTCTGCGACAACAAGTCCAAGGACATCCTCAACATGCTGCTCGCGGAGTGCAGCAAGGTCGGCATCGAACCGCACGTCAACACGACCGTCCATGAGATCGAGCGATCGGCCTCCGGCTACACGCTCGCCACCGACCTCGGCACCGTCGCCTGCGAGTCCGTGGTGATCGCGACGGGCGGCCTGTCGATTCCAACGCTCGGCTCGTCAGGGTTCGGCTACGACGTCGCACGCCAGTTCGGCCACACCGTGCTCCCCACCCGCGCCGGGTTGGTCCCGTTCACGATCACCGACAGCCTCAAGCAGCTGTGCGCCGAACTCTCGGGCACTTCAGCGGACGCAATCGTCAGCTGCAACGGCCACAGCTTCCGCGAGAACCTCCTGTTCACCCATCGTGGACTCAGCGGCCCGGCGATCCTGCAGATCTCCTCGTTCTGGAACCCGGGCGACACCGTCACGATCGACCTGATGCCAGGCATCGACGCACTCGCGTGGCTGACAACACAGCAGTCAGAGCGCGGCAACGCGGAGCTGCGCACAGTGCTCGCCGACGTGTTCACCAAGAAGATGGCCGCGCTACTGACAACGGCCTGGTTCGTGTCCAAGCCGATGAAGCAGTGCACGCCCGCCGAGCTGCAGCAGGTCGCACAGCAGCTTTCGAGCTGGCAGCTCGTGCCAGGCGGCACCGAGGGCTACCGCACTGCCGAAGTCACCCTCGGCGGCGTCGACACCCGCGAGCTCTCCTCAAAGACTTTCGAGTCGCTGAAGAGCCCTGGCCTCTACTTCATCGGCGAGGTGCTCGACGTAACCGGCCACCTCGGAGGCTTCAACTTCCAGTGGGCGTGGGCTTCCGGACACGCAGCAGCGCAGCACGTGTGAGAGCGAGGTGCGGCGAATCCGCATGCCCTCTGCTGTACGGTTCTGCGCGATGAGCAGCCGCTCACCAATCGCCATCCGCGTAATCGCGGCCGCCCTTTGGGCGGTACTGGCACTCGCCTTCACCTCCCCCGCGTTCCTGCTGTGCGCGGTACCACTGCTGGTACTCGTCGCGCTGCTCGCGATCGGGCGGTTCCCCGGTGAAGAGCTGCTCGCGGAGATCCGCGAGCGGCGCAGCAACGCTCCGCGCCGCCGCGCAGGCCAAGAGCCCGCCGCCGTGCGGCGCCCCGCCGCCTTCGTGCGGCCAGTGGGTCGCGCAGCCACCTTTGCGCTTGCGATGAGGCCGCCTCCGGCCCTCGTCCTCGCCTGAGCCCCGCGCTCGGCAGGACCGCCTCAACGCCCTGATCGGACGCAGCCGCGTCCCGATCCCATGCGGTCAGCGGCAGTTGCTGGCTGGCCGGCCCACTCTCAAAGGAGCTACTCCATGCGTTTCTCAGTAACCACATTCGGTGGCCGCGTCGCGTGCGCCACCGCCGCCCTCAGCCTGCTTGCGGCACCGGGCGCCCTTGCTCACGGCACCCACAGCACGTCGAAGAAGTCCAAGTCGGTCTCGATCTCATTCGCTGCTGTCGCGGGCGACAAGGCCGTCTCCTGCGGCGCTGCCATCTCCGGCCTCGGCACCACGAAGGCCAGCGCCAAGCTCAAGGACCTGCGCTTCTACGTGTCGGATGTCGCGCTAGTCAACAGCGCCGGCAAGGCCGTGCCGGTCAAGCTCTCCAAGTCCTCGTTCCAGCTGACCAGCGGGTCATCGGCGGTCACCCTGATCGACCTCGAGAACGGCAAGGGCGCGTGTGCCGAAGACGGCACCAAGGCCACCAACTCACAGGTGCGCGGGACCGTGCCAGCGGGCAGCTACAAGGGCCTCAGCTACACGGTCGGCGTACCGTCGAGCCTCAACCACACCGACGTGGCCGGGGCGCCTTCGCCGCTCAACTTGGCAGCGATGGGTTGGTCCTGGCAGGTCGGACGCAAGTTCCTGAAGATCGAGACGTCTGACCCGTCGTTCCTTGTGCACGTGGGCAGCACCGGCTGCACGGGCAACGCTGAAGCGGGCGCCAAGGTCAAGTGCACGAGCCCCAACCGCGCCCGCGTCCGCCTGGCTTCGTTCAACGCCTCAAAGCAGAAGGTCGCCGTTGACCTGAAGGCCCTGCTGACGGGCTCAGAGCTCAAGAGCGCGAGCTCGGACATGCCGATGAACATGGCGATGGGCAAGGCCGCCATGGACATGAGCATGGACTTCGCCGGGTGCATGTCCGGGCCGGGCGAGAAGAGCTGCGCGCCGCTGTTCGGTGCGCTCGGCCTCGGCTGGAGCAACACCGCCGGCGGCGGCAAGGCAACCGCCAAGCAGTCGGTGTTCCGAGCAGTCAACCGATGAGTAGCGCGCGGGGCTCCCGGCGAGCATTTGCCCGTTCGGGAGCCTCGCGCCTGCGCAAAGGCGGGGCGAGCGTCCTGATGTGTTTGGCACTTACTGTCTGCACGCTCGCCTTGGCCTCGATCGCGAACTCAGGCAGCACCCCGACCGCCCCGCGCCCGAAGGGCTTCCCGGCGCAAAAGGTGCCCAAGAACAACCCGATCACCGCCGCCAAGGCAGAGGTCGGGCGCCGGCTGTTCTACGACCGCCGGCTGTCGGGCAACCAGACCCAGTCGTGCGGCAGCTGCCACCTGCAGGCCCGTGCGTTCACGGACGGCAAAGCGCAGGCAGTCGGCTCGACCGGCCAGGTGCACCCGCGCGGTGCGCAGTCGCTCGTGAACGTCGGCTACTACGCAACGCTCACGTGGGCCAACCCCGCGCTTGTGACGCTCGAGTCCCAGATGGAGGTGCCGCTGTT
>CAZLKZ010000028.1:22291-26512 GCA_964560235.1 uncultured Conexibacter sp.
GGCGGCACCGGGGCGTTCCCTGCGAACAACCAGGGAGTGTTCGCGGTGTCAGGCCGCAAGAAGGACATGGGCAGATTCAAGGCGCCCACGCTGCGCAACATCGCGCTGACCGCGCCGTACATGCACGACGGGTCGATCAAGACGCTGTCTGAAGCAGTCGACCACTACGCCCGCGGAGGCAGGCTCATCACCGAGGGTCCGTTTGCCGGGGACGGCCGCACGAGCCCGTTCAAAGACCCGCTCGTGAGCGGGATCGACCTCAGTGCACGCGACAAGGCCGACCTCGTTGCCTTCCTACGCACGCTCACCGACAAGTCGCTGACGACGAACCCGAAGCTCGCCGATCCGTTCAAGCGCTAGGGGTTGCGCCCGGCCACGGCCGCGCGGCTTCAAGCTCGAGCCCCATCTGCAGGAGCAGCGCGTCTTCGCCGAAGTCGGCCCAGAGCATCGAGCCGACCGGCACGTTGTTCTCGGTGTCGAACCCGAGCGGCAGCGTGATCGCCGGGAAGCCCGTGGCGTTCGCGATCGGGTTGAACGCGATCCACGGAGCGAGGCGGTCGAGCATCTCCTGGAACGGCACGTCGGGCCCGAGGTAGCCGAGCGGCGGAGCAACGTGGGTGATCGTCGGCGAGAGCAGCAGGTCGTACTGGCCGAAGACCTCGCTGAGTCGCCGCCGCGCATCGCGGAGTCTGCGCGACACGCCGAACAGGCGACTCGGCTTGGCCCTGAACGCTGCGGCCATCCCTTGCGTGTAGTCGGTGAAGTCCTCGGGTGTGACGTGCTTGCCGTGCGTGAGCTTCGCGGTCTTGGTCGCGAGGTACGCGAGGAACTGGAAGTAGAAGATGAAGTCGTCGCGATCTTGCACCGAGAACGGCGGCGTCATCTCCTCGACCTCGTGCCCGAGGTCGGCGAGCAGAGCACCGGTTGCGGCCTGCGTCTCGCGCGTGGCGTCGTCGATCGGCGTCGGGTACGGCACCTCAGAGAGCATCCCTACCCGTAGGCGGCGCGTCGGCGGACCGGTGACCTCACCCATCGGCGGCAGCTTCTTGCTGCGCCGCACTCGCTCCATCTCCGAGTAGAAGCGGGCGGTATCGCGTACCGAGCGGGTAACAACGCCGTCGACCGACACGGCGACCGGCATGCGCTCCTCCTCGGGATGCGGGCGCAGCCGCCAGCGCGTTGGCTTGTGACCTACGAGCCCGCCACAGGCCGCGGGGATGCGGATCGAGCCTCCGCCGTCTGCGGCGTGGGCGATCGGCACGACGCCGGCCGCGACGAGCGCTGCCGCTCCGCCGGACGATCCGCCGATCGACCGCTCGGGGTTCCACGGGTTGACCGTCGAAGGAATGTGCGGGAACTCGGTAGACGATGTGAAGCCGTACTCGGGCATCGTCGAGAGGCCGAGCGTGACCATCCCCATCTTGTCGATGTCCTCTGCGATGCCCTTCGTCTTCTTGATCGGCGGGCCACCGGTGAGCGCGACCGACCCCCACGTCGACGGCATGCCGGCGACCGGCACCATGTCCTTGATGAACGTTGGTATGCCCTCGAAGGAGCCGCGGCGGGTGCGGGCGGGAAGCGGCTGGCTGAGAGCGGCCTCGTAGCGCTCGGCGGCGACGGCGTGCAACTCCGGGTCGACCGCCTTCGAGCGGGCGATCGCATGCTCGATCACTTCGCGCTGGGAGAGTTCTCCTGCGTCGAGGGCGGCGGCCGTGGCGACCGCGTCGAGCGAGGCGAGCTCGTCGTCGAACGCGTTGATCTGTGGTCGGTCGGGCCAAGCGCCGGTCATGTGCCGGGCATGATGACGAACTCGGCGATGAGGCTGCCGACTCGCTTTGCGATCTCGTCGCGGGTGGCCCTCACTGAGTCGATGTCTTGGCCCTTGGGGTCGGGCAGCTCCCAGTCGCGGTAGTCCTTGCCGGGGATATAGGGGCAAGCGTCTCCGCAGCCCATCGTGACGACGACGTCCGCCCACTCGGCCATCTCACGCGTGAGCAGCTTGGGTTGCTCGGCTCGCAGGTCGATTCCGAGCTCGTCCATCACCGTCACTACCTCGGGATGTACGGCATCCCCGGGCGTGCTGCCAGCTGACCGCGCCTCGTGTCCGTCACCTGCGGCAGCGTTGAACAGGGCCTGGCTCATCTGGGAGCGGCCTGCGTTGTGCAGGCATACGAAAAGCACGTTGGTCATGACTGTGCGGGCACGGCCGGCCCGCCTCCTTGCTCGGTTGTGGGACGCGGATAGAGGACTGCGATCAGCACGACGGCGATGAGCCCGCCAACCAGCTGGGCGCCGATGAAGCTGGGCATCGAAGCTGGCGCGATGCCCGCGAACGTGTCGGAGAACCCGCGGCCAACTGTGATCGCCGGGTTGGCGAAGCTCGTCGACGAGGTGAACCAGTAGGCCGCCGCGATGTACGCACCGACAGCAGCGGGTGCGGTGTGACTCCGCCCCGTGCGGATCAGCGAGAAGATCACCAGGACGAGGCCTGCGCTCGCAACGACCTCCGCGAGGGCGTGGGCGCCGCTCGCGCGGCCGGTCTGAGCGACGCTGACGGCCGAGAGGTCGAACATCAGGTTGGCGAGCACCGCTCCGCTCACGCAGCCTGCGACCTGGACGGGTACGTACGCAGCGGCGTCCCGCCAGCTGATTCCGCCGAGGCTGGCGTCCGCCAACGAGACGATCGGGTTGAAGTGCGCGCCTGAGACGGCCCCGAACATCAAGATGATCGCGAACAGACCTGCCCCCGTCGCGGCCGCGTTCTCGAGCAGTGCCAGGCCGGTGTCAGCCGGGGAGAGCTTGGCGGCAGCGATGCCTGAGCCGATGACCGTTGCGGCCAGGAGTGCGGAGCCGAGGTACTCGGCCAGCAATCTGCGCGGGAGCGGAGCTGTCATGCGCCGCACCTTATCGATTGACAATCGCCAATCCAATCGATATTTGTATATCGATGGCCGTCGATCTGGAGCTCACGCCCAAGACCAAGCGCCCGCCGGGCGAGCCCTGCTGCGAGCCGGTCGTCTACCCCGACGTCGAGCGGACTCGCGCCGAGCAGCTCGCGAAGGTCGCAAAGGCGCTCGGCGACCCCGTGCGGCTCACGCTGATCGACGTGCTGAGAAAGCACGCTGGAAAGGTCTGCGTGTACGAGCTCGTCCCTCTGTTCGAGCTCTCGCAACCGACAATCTCCCACCACCTCAAGGTGCTGCGCGACGCTGGCCTAGTCGGGTCAGAGCGCCAAGGGCTGTGGGCGTACTACTACGTGCTGCCCGAGCCGCTCGAAGAGCTCTCGGACTGGCTGAGCTGACGGCGCCGCTGGCGCTCGTAGGTCTTCGCCCACACCTTCTGCTGCACCACGAGTGTCATCCAGCCGGCGAGCATCATGCCGCTCAGGTTGAGCGCGAGCTGCAGGAGCGAGCCGCGGACTTCCGCCCAAGCGCCGAACGCCAGCCCGAAGCCGACGTTGCCCGCGGCCGGCACTGTCGTCACCGAGATGAATACGCCGGAGATCCCGCCCAGCCTCGCCGAGGTCAGTGACAGCACGCCAGCGGCGGCGGCGATGATTGCGACGATGAAGGACCACTTGTCCGGCGTGTAGATGAACGCGGTGCCGGGACGGTCGGCGATGAGGTCGGCGACGCTCGCCCAACCGAGAGCGCGCAGCACGAGGCCCACCAGGAACGTGAACGCGATCGCGACCGCGAAGCCGAGCAGCAACGTGCGCAGGGCGCGGCGGAGCAACTTGCCGCGGCGGCGCACCAGTGCCAGCCCGACCGCAGCGATCGGCCCAAACTCGGGGCCGAGAACCATCGCGCCGACGACGAGCACGGGCGAGTCGAGCAGGATCGCGATGCCCGCGAGCAGCGTCGCGAGCGCCATGAACGACACGTACGTCCAGTTGAGCTCTGTGTCCTCGTACGCGCGGTTGCCGACCTGTGCCCACACAACGGCGTCGGCACTCGCGCCAGGGGCGATCCGTTCTGAGGCAAACCCGCCCTGAGAGAGCCACGTGTCCACCGCTTCCACATGGATCGTGCCGGTGCGGTGGAGGTCGAGTGCCTTGAGGCCATCGAGGATCGCGTTCGCGCCCTCGCGCGCCACATCCGCCGTCACTACGTCGCCTTCGGGGATCAGCGCTGCGCCCTTCTGCACGCTCAGGGCGCTCACGTTCGGGTCCTCGCGCAGCAGATCGACGACAGCGTCGGTCGTGTCAGCGGGAGAGAACAC
>CAZLKZ010000028.1:26612-29648 GCA_964560235.1 uncultured Conexibacter sp.
AGGCCGTGCACGATCACCGTGGCGCTCGCGAACGCTGTGAGCGGAGATCAGGTGCGCCTCTCCTCGGGCAACTACACAAAGGGCAACCCGATCATCGTCGGCGGCGGAGACCCGTTCGACAACACGCTGACAGTCCCTGACGGCGTGACCGTGTACGGCGCGTCCTCGACGAATCTTCCGGTCATCAACGTGCGGCCGGACTCTCAGGCCGAGGCGGGCGTAGAAGTCGGAACCGGGTCGACGCTCCGCGACGTCGAGATCCGCGGCACAGCTATGCCGAACGCCAACATCACCTACTCGCTGTCTGTCTACAAGGGCGTCGCTGACCGCGTCCGCGTGCCTTCGAATACGAGGGCGCAGGAGTCGTGAGAACCAACGTTCTGCTTTACCTGACCGACACCGATTTTGACTACGAAGTGACCGGCAAATTGCCGTAGGGCTTCAAGAATCGGGGAGACAGGATTTGAACCTGCGACCGCCCGAGCCCCAGTCCGCAGGAACCCGTTCGATCCACTGCTGCTGTGTGCATGCAGTTCTTCTCAGTTTGGTCCCCGTTTGGTCCCCGTTTGGTCCCCGTTGCTACTGGGCGATGAGGATGCGGTGCGCTTGACGAGCGCGCCTGACCGTCGCCTGGTCAAGGGAACTCGCGGAGTCGAACGCGAGTCGTGCCTCGGCGTCCCTGAGCCAGCGCCGCTCCGAGCCACGCAGCTCAGCAGCCGTCGCTCTCGGATCTTCCACCATCGCTAGGAGGCGGACGAGATCCTCGCGTTGAGAGTCCGGGTCTGCGTGCTTCATGAGCGATCTGGCCTTGATCAGGATCGCACCGAGAAGGCTGGGGCGCCGCAGCGAGAACTCGTGATCTCCAACGCTCACCGTGACCGTCTCGGCCCGCCCGAGCGCCTGCGTCCCGCCGGGCACCCCGATCGCCTTGAGCGTGCCGATCGTCGCCGGCGGACGGATGCCGTCCGGAGCGAGCACGTCAACGACGAGCTCGCCGCGGGTGTAGCGGTAGGCGTAGCCATCCGGGTCCGGGCCGGTCAGCTCGAAACCATCGGCGGCGAGCACAGCGTCGATCGACTCCAGAGCGCCCTGCGGACGAGCCTGCCCGAGCACATCGATATCGGCCGTCACACGAATGTCACGCACACCCCGCTCCAGTGCATGGAGCTGCACCATCAGACCACCTACCAGGACCCAGTCAGCCGGCAATCGACCGGCCAGTTCGGCAACGGCCTCCCACAACGCATGCGTCCCAGGGTCGTGGACATCAATCACGATGTGCTTCATGGCGCCAGGGCCCTCGCGGCTTCACGGCGCGCCCGCGGATCGTCGCTCTCCAAGAGATCAAGGAGCACGGCCGCGCGCGGCGCCGCATCCCTCCCAGGGGAGAGGAGCAGATCCCACACATCGTCCGGCACCCATCGAATCAGCGCCGCTCCGTTGCCGGGCTCCATTCCATGCTCGGAGATCAGCTTCGGACGGGACCGCGCTGGCGCGTAGCACTCCGCGATCTCCGGCCCACCGATCAATCCGGCGATTTGGCCCGAGGAAGCTCCGGTCGACAGAACATCATCCCGCGCCACGAGCCGGCCCAGTTCCGACGGATGTACATCAAAGGACTCGCTGACAGCTCGCCCCCGGAGACTCTGCGCGTCCTTGACCAGTGAATGCTGATTGAGCCACGCCTGCACCCGCGAGCGATATCGATCGCGGCCCGCGAGCACCGCCGCCTGCTCCGGCTCGCCAGAAGCGAGCAACAACACCGACCAGGCCATCGGCGCAGACATCACCCGACCGGCTTTCGACCCCTGTCGAGCACTCCGCTCGACATCCGCACGATCAAGCAACCACTGACGCCCGTACTTCCTCGCCGGCAACGAGCCAGCATCGATCCGGCGCCGAACAGCGATCGGCGTGACTCCCAGAAGCTCAGCCGTCTCCCGGACACTGAGTAGCGAACCATCAGACATGAGGACACAATAGTATCGTCAGCGATACAGTTATGTCCACTTTTGCAAGCTCTCCACCAAGAGGTCTCCGGCGCCCGCACCGCAGAAGCCCTGCATCTGCCCGGTTTCTCTATCGGGGAGATGGGCCTTACTCGGCGCACGGCCGAAGACCTGGACGAGGCGCAGAAAGAGCGACGTGCAGGAGGCGACTCATCGCCGAGGCTTGGCAGCGTGCGGATGCGTCAGCGACTGCGCGTCTTAAACCGAAACCGGCCCTGGTCGTTCGTCAATTTGGCGTCGACCGCAAAGCGCCCCTTGGCGCTAGTGCCAGTGCAGACGAACGTGTTGCCCTTCTTCGCCATGACGATGTCCTGGCAGTTGACTCGCACTCGACGGATTCCCGTCTGATCCCTGATCTGCCGGGCGATCGACCGTTCGGCTTCTCGGACATGTAGAACGGGAGCAGAAAACGAGATGTTGCCCAGGTCGTCCTTCTGCCGGACCGTCACTTTGCCCTGGGATCGGTCGCCCCCAACGACGACGCATTCGAAGCGGCCGCCGGCCTCGATTGGAACCAGATCTGGGCAGTCAACGCGGTGGACGGCCGTGCCCGCCTGCTTTCGGACTGCCCGTGCGATCGTGGTCTCGCCGAGCTTGATAGCGAGCAGTGCGAAATCGACAGTGAGCCCGTCTGGCGTGACGGTCGCCGTTGCGGAGGCGCGCGTGTCGTCAGCGCCAGTCACCTCACAGGCGATCGACGCGCCCAGCTCCTGCGGAATCACGTCCGGACAGGTCGCCGACCGTACCGGTCTGCCGAGATCCACACCGACGGCCTCCACGACCGCTCGTTCGGCCGCGTCTCGGTCGAGCGCCGAAGCAACGGAGGGCACTGACAACCCCACGGCAAGAATGGTCGTCAATACGGCGCGCCGCGCAGCCAGCATGTTGGCGAGCATACCCGCCAACATGCGTCCCCTCGGCCGCGAGTCGCAGCAGCGTGCTGGACGGCACCACCACAACTCCTCCCCCACTTGCAGGGCTTCTCTATCGGGGAGACAGGATTTGAACCTGCGACCGCCCGGCCCCC
>CAZLKZ010000029.1:0-2249 GCA_964560235.1 uncultured Conexibacter sp.
AAGGCAATTCGCCAGGCGCAGGCTGAGGCCACCGCCGTTTAGCGCTCAAGTCCAGGGGTTTTCGGCCGACTCCTGCGGGGGAGATGTCCCTCCGGGAGCCGAACATTCGGGCTTGCGTTTCCCTGCTGATGGTGGCGGCCGTGGTGGCTGGCCCGCTGGCAGGTGACTGGCGCCTGTGTTCAGCGCTGCTCGGAGTGTCCTCGGTGCTGATGCTCGTGCGTGCGCGTACCGCTGAGCTCGATGCCGAGAACTGGGAGCGTCAGGCACGCCACGATCCGCTGACCGGCGTCGGCAACTACCGCCAGCTGCACGAGCGGCTACAAGAGATCGTTGCCGCTGATGTCGAGCGCTTCGCGCTGCTCACGATGGACGTCGACTCCTTCAAGCAGATCAACGACGTGCACGGCCACCTTGAGGGTGACCGCCTACTTCAGGAGATCGGCCGCGTGCTTTCCGAGAGCGTGCGCGGTGACGACCTCATTGCTCGTCAGGGCGGAGACGAGTTCGCCGTCGTGGCACACGGCACCGACAAGGAGACAGCGAGCATGCTCGCCGACCGAATCGAGGCCGCGCTTGCGAGCATCAAGGACGCTGAAGACCGTCCGCTGCACGCATCGATCGGTGTGGCCGTCTACCCCGGAGACGGCATGACTGCCGACGATCTGCTCGAGAGCGCTGACGCACAGCTCCGCCAGATCAAAGAGCAGCGCTACGCAGCGAACCCGCACGTTCCCCACCGGCGCAGCAGCGACCGGGCGCGCACGGCCGCATAGGCGCCTAACTCGCCGCTATGGTCGCGGCGATGCGGACGCTCGTCGTCTCAGATTTGCACCTCGGTTCCCGTACCGGAGCGGATGTACTGCGCCAGCCCGCTGCGCGGAACGCGCTGATGCGCGAGCTGGCGCTTTCGGACCGGCTGGTGTTGCTCGGCGACGTGCTCGAGCTGCGCCACGGGCCCGTCGCAGGCGCCTCGGAGATCGCCCTGCCGATCCTCGAGGAGCTGGCCTCCGCGCTGCCTGACGACGCCGAAGTGATCCTCGTTCCAGGCAACCACGACCACGACCTCGTCAGGCCGTGGCTCGACGGACGCACTGCATCGATCGCACTCGACGAGCAGGTCAAACCCGCGACCGCATCACCGCTTGCTCGCAAGCTCGCTGCGGCTTTCTCGCCGCGCAAGGTCACGGTGTCTTACCCGGGCGTATGGCTGCGCGAGGACGTGTACGCCTTCCACGGCCACTACTTGGACATCCACACTCGCGTGCCGACGTTCGAGCGCCTTGCTGCGGGCGCCATGGTGCGGCTGTCTGGAGGGCTCCCAGACGGCCAGCTTGAACCCGACGATTACGAGCGCCTGCTGGCCCCGATGTACGCATGGATCCATTCGTCGGCGCAGCGCGTTCGTGAGGGTGAGCTCGGTGCGGGTGCCGGCAGCTCGGGCAAGGCCTACGAGGCGCTCACGAGCGACGGCAGGCGCCCCATCCGGATGCGCGTGCTGCTGGCAGCGCTGCCGTTCGGAGTGCGCGGGCTGAAGATGCTCGGCCTAGGCGATCTGAGCAGTGACATCAGCGCGGCGGGACTACTTGGCGGCTCGCTCGACGCAGTAGGGGAGTCCGTTCAGCGGCTCGGGATCAGCGCAGAGCACGTGATCTTCGGGCACAGCCATCGGGCAGGACCGATCCGCAGCGACGACATGCTCCAGTGGAGGACCCACTCCGGCGTGTGGCTGCACAACTCCGGGTGCTGGGTGCACGAGCCGGGCTTCACCGGTGCCTCAAACGGCAAGCACCCATATTGGCCCGGGGGAGCGATTCGCATCGACGGTGACCGGCCACCGCAGCTGCTCAAGCTGCTCCGGTCGGTGAAGCTCGACGCTAAGCCAAGCCGGGGCTGAAGCAGACCGCGTGACAGCTGAGCCCATCGCTTGTCTCCAGCGCGAGGGTGCCGCGCTCGCTCTTGCCGCTCGAGATCAGCAGCTCGGGGCCGCTCCGCTCGATCGACCGCGACTCACCGTTGACCGTGAGCGTGCCCCTGCCCTCAAGAACGGCCCACACTTCACCAGCCTCGTAGTCGCCCGACCACAGTCCGTCCTGGTCTTCGGTGGGCACGACCAGTTCGGACTCAGGCGCGTCGATCTCGTGGATCGGGTCTGTGAGCGGCTCGTCGATCCCGAGTGCCTCCTGGATCGCCCGCTCGACCTCGGCGTACTCGCCTTCACCAGGGTGAAAGTCGCGCAACTTGAGCGCCGG
>CAZLKZ010000029.1:2349-4087 GCA_964560235.1 uncultured Conexibacter sp.
GGTTGGATATGTGGCAGGATGGCCCCGACAGCGCACGGGGAGCGGAGTCGCTTCGTCGTGCGAGATGCGTCACATCGTGTCGTAACCCAACAAGGAGCAACAAGCTATGCGGAAGGTTCGCAATTTCGCGGTCGCGTGTACGGCCGTAGTCGGTCTCGTAGGTATGACCGCGGGCCAGGCACTGGCCGCCAACGTTTACACCGCCGACGGGTCTGGCCCGACCGGTGGTACCCCCAGCAAGCCCAAGGCCGCAACGATGAAGGCCGAGTTCACGATCAAGTCAGATGCAGGCGACCTGATTCCGGACGTCGTCAAGGAGTACACGATCACCATCGAGGGTGGCCGTCTTGACAAGCGCGTTCTGGCCAAGCTGCCGAAGTGCAAGATGTCACCGCTGACGTCGCCGGTTCAGTCCGCTGACCAGTGCTCGTCGAGCTCCGTCGTCGGTAAGGGCCGCCTAGAGGCAGCCGTCGGTACTCCCGGCAACCCGATCGACCGCAACGGTTTCATCTGCACCCTCCCGTACAACCTGTACAACCTGGGTGACGGCAACCTCGGCCTGTTCATCAGCGCCACCACCCAGCAGTGCCCGGTGGCCGTCAAGCAGTGGATCAAGGTCAACGTCAAGCACAACGCTGCCAAGCGCACCGTGAGCACCAGCTTCACCGTGCCGGAGAAGCTCCAGCAGCCGGCTCCCGGTCTGTTCTCGCCGGTGATGAGCGCGTCGTTCCAGCTGAGCCCGAAGTACGCCAAGGTCAAGGTCAAGGGCAAGACGGTCAAGCTCGTCACGACTCAGGCCATCGGCTGCACCGACAAGAAGCGTGACGTCTCGGTGTCCTTCGTGACGCGCGCAGGTGTCAAGAGCACGGTCACCAAGAAGCTGCCCTGCTAGTTCCACTAGCTCGTCAGCATCGACCGATGTGACGAACCACAGGGCGGGTCGCGCCTAGCGCGGCCCGCCCTTCGTCTTTTGTGGCACGCTGCAGGGAGATGAAGCGTGCCTGGCCGCTCAAGATCGCCTGCGCGGCCACCACTTTCACGGGTGCCGCTCTTGCCGCCCCGTCACTCGCCGCGGCCCACGGGCTCGTAGGTCGCGAGGACCTTCCGCTCCCGCAGTGGCTATTCGCGTGGGCTGCGGCGGCCGTGCTGGTCGCCTCCTTCTTCGGTCTAGCGGCAGGCTGGACCAAGCCGCAGCTACAGGACCCGACCGGGCGCAAGGTCGTCCGCATTCCAGCGCCCGTGCAAATGCTGCTCGGCGCGGTAGGCATCGCCATCTTCGCCGTCGTGGTCTACGCGGGCTTTGCGGGCGCACAAGTAGACACTGCAAACCTCGCGCCGACTGTGGTGTTCGTCTACTTCTGGGTCGTTGTGCCTGTGCTCGGCGTGCTGATTGGCGACCTGTTCCAGTACCTCTCACCTTGGCGTGCAGTCTCCCGAGGCGGAGGCTGGCTTGCGGCGAAGATCGCGGGCGACTCGCTGCCCAAGCCCATGCAGTACCCGGCGCGGCTCGGGCGGTGGCCCGCGGTGCTTGGCGTTGTCGGATTCGCTTGGCTCGAGCTTGTGTGCCCCGACCGTGGAGACCCGTCGCTGCTCGCAACGCTCGCGCTGCTCTATTTCGCGCTTCAGGTGCTGGGTGCTTGCCTCTACGGCGAGCGCGCCTGGACTCAAAACGCCGACGCGTTTGGCGGACTCTTCGCTCTGTTCGGCCGGCTCTCGCCGCTCGACTGGGACGACGGCC
>CAZLKZ010000029.1:4187-26758 GCA_964560235.1 uncultured Conexibacter sp.
GGCGGACTCTTCGCTCTGTTCGGCCGGCTCTCGCCGCTCGACTGGGACGACGGCCAGCTAGCCGTACGTCGCCCTCTCAGCGGCGTCACGACGATGGCTACCGGGGCCGGTGCGGTAGCCCTGCTCTGCGCGCTCATCGGCAGCACCACTTACGACGGCTTCTCCCAGGGTTCGGTGTGGCTGTCGCTGCTGCCGCGTCTGCAGGACGCGTTCCAGGCGATCGGGTTCGGAGCGAGTGCGGCGCTGCAGATGGCCGGCACTGTCGGCCTGCTCGCGTGCATCGGCATCGTCTACGGCCTGTACCGAATCGGTATCGACGGCGTCAAGACTGTCGCCCGAGGCCGGACCGCGGACGAGCTGTCAAAGCAGTTCGCGCACACGCTGCTCCCGATCGGCGTTGCGTATCTGGTGGCCCACTACCTGTCGCTGGTCGCGTTCCAAGGCCAGGCCATCGCATTCCTGATCTCCGATCCGCTGGGGCAGGGGGACGACCTGTTCGGTACCGCCTCACGCGCGATCGACTACGCATGGCTGTCGACCAACTGGATCTGGTACCTCCAGGTCGGAGCATTGCTTTCGGGTCACATCGCAGGCCTGATCCTCGCTCACGACCGCGCGCTTGCGCTCTTCGACGATCAGCGAGTTGCGACCCGGTCGCAGTACTGGATGCTCGCCGTGATGGTCTGCTTTACGAGCCTCGGACTCTGGCTGCTGGCCTCAAGCGGATGACCGTCCCGATCGCACACGCAGGCCATTGGATCGTCAACACGCTCTACGCGATGCCCGTGATCGTGTTGGTGCTGGCTCTGATTCGTCAGCGACGCGTCGAGGCTCGCCGAGAGGCAGAAGAGCTCGACGGGGTCAGCGGTTCAGCACACGCAGATCGTGTGCCAGACCTTCAGGAGTGAGCTGATCGGTCGGCCACACGACGGCGGGCCGGCCAGCGTCATCGAGTACCACTACGCGCGCTGAGTGCTCCAGGCCCTGCTCTTGCGGCTGCACGCCGTAGGCGCGCCACACGCGCTGCAGTTCCGCACGCGTCCCGAGGAGGAACTGCATGCGCCCTGTAAGGCTCTGCTTCGCGAGGAACGCCTTAGCTCGAGCAGGTGTGTCGTTTGCTGGGTCAACGGACACTGCAACTGTCGGCAGGCTGGCGCCGACCTTGTCGAGCGCGCCACGCACCTGTTGTGCGGTCACGGGGCAGGTGTCCTGGCAGGTCGAGTAGAGGAAGCTCAAGATCACGGGCTTCCCGCGTAGGTCGGCTGCACGCACCAGCTTGCCGTCCTGATCGCGCAGGCTCCAGCTCGCCTGTGGCTGTCCCTTTGGCGTTACCGCTCCTTGTAGCCCAGGTCCGTCGTCTGCTGGCTGCGATTCGGGCACTACAGCCGCGATCGCGCAACCGGCGATGAACATCACCGCCGCCGCGACCAGCGTCAGACGCAGGCGGGGGTGCAGGCGATCACCTACTCCTGCTCTTCGGCAGCGGGCTCGGCCTTCTCGCCGAACAGCTGTGCCGCGATCGAGTCGAGACCTTGGATGCGAGGCCCGCTCACGTCGCCGAACGATGTCTGCTGACTTGCGCTGCGTGCGTCTTCGCGGCGTTTGCGGCGCTGATCGTCGCGGCGCTTGTCTTCGTCCTGCTTCTGCTTACGGCGAGCTGATCGTGACGCGCGGTCGAGCAGATCACGCTTGGGCAGGATGATCTCCGCGGCGGCCTCGGGGTCCAGAGATGCGATCAGCTCCGCTGCCATCGCCTGGCCGAGTGCCTCGGCAATCTCGGCGCTCGGACCGGCGTTCTTGCGCTGCCTACGAGCGGTATGCGAGGCGCGTGCTAGCTGCTTGGCCGCATGCTGGGAGACGGGCCGCCGCGCACCCTTCTGAAACTCGCGCACGTTCGTCGTGACCTCTTCGCGCACCTTGGTTGGGAACGTACGGAACAGGTCTTTGAGCTCAGCCTGGTCGACGTCCTCGCGAATGGCTGCGACGTAGCTACGCAGCTCGGGCCAGGGGAGAGGCTCACGCTTGGGCTTCTCCTGCAGCTTCTCGTTGACGACGCGGAGGGTCTTCTCCTCGGCCATCCCGATGATCTTGGGGCCCACGACCGGACGCTCTGGCTCGGCCTGGGGCTGCGGTTCGTCGCTCACAGTGCCTACAGCATTACTCATAAGCACCACGAGTGCAGGCAGATCGGACTACGGTTCGACCAACCCGCGCCGGATCGCGTAGCGCACGAGCTCAACGCGGTCGCGCATGCCCAGCTTGCGCAGAATGTTGCCTCGGTGTGACTCCACCGTTTTCTCCGACAGGTGCAGGATCTCGCCGATCTGCTTGTTGGTGTGGGCCTCAGCGATCAGCTTGAGCACTTCCTGCTCGCGAGGGGTCAGCGGCTCTTGAGGGGTCGCTGCCTCGTCAGCGATCCAGCTCCGTGCGAGCGACCCCTGGGCGGCGTTCGTCAGGAAGGGCGAACCCTCCGCGACCGAGCGGATCGCGTTCACCAAAAACTGGTCGGCCTCACGCTTGAGCACGTAGCCGCTGGCGCCGGCCTTCAGTGCTTCGAACAGGTACCTGTCGTCATCGTGCATCGACAGCATGAGCGTTGTGATCCCCGGGTCCTGCTGATGGAGCTCGTGCGCGACCTGAAGTCCAGTGAGTTTCGGCATCGAGACGTCGAGCACGCACACATCGGGACGCAGGGCGAGGGACATTTCAAGTGCCTCCGGTCCGTCTGCGGCCTCGCCCACGACAGTGAAGTCGTCTTGTTGCTCGAGCAGCAGCCGCAGGCCGCCGCGCACGATGCCGTGGTCGTCGGCGATCAGGATGTTCATCAGGCCGCCTTTCGAAACGTGGCTGGCTCGGCGAGCTGCAGGCGCACCTCGGTACCGCCTTCGGAGGAGCGCGTGATGGCAAGCGAACCAGAGGCCAAGCGGGCCCGCTCGCGCATGCCAACTAGTCCGAGGCCTTCCTTCGGGCGCACTGGGATGCCCTTGCCGTTGTCGCGCACTGTCACCAGGACCGCGCCTGACTCGGTCGCGCTGATCCGCACGTCCACAGCGGTGGCGTCCGCGTGCCTGAACGCGTTCGACATCGCCTCCTGAGTGATGCGGTAGACCACGATCTGCTCCTGCTCGGTCAGCTGCTCGAGTGCCGCGGCGGCGCCCTCTTCTAGGTGAAGCTGCGTGATCAGGCCGGTGACCGTCGCGTAGCGCTCGGTCTGGGCCTGCAGGGCGACACGCAGGCCGTGATCGTCAAGCGCAGTCGGCCTCAGCTCGCGTGCCAGGTGCAGCAGCTCTTCCATCGCCTGCGTGGTGAGGTCCTTCACCGTGCTGAGCTCGGCGCGGAGGTCGGGCTCAGCGCGTTGGCCGAGCGCTTCGAGTCGCAGCAGGATGCCGGTCAGTGCCTGGTTGCACTCGTCGTGGAGGTCACGTGCGAGTCTTGCTCGCTCCTGCTCTTGACCTTCCAGCACCGCCGACCCGGTTCTGGACCGCTCGTCCTCAACGCGGGCGAGCATGCGGTTGAACGCCTTGCAAAGGCGCACCACATCGGAGGTGTCGGCGTCGGTCACGTCAGCGCGCAAGCCGGGCCGGGATAGGTCGACGTCTTCCATCAAGTTGATCAGCTTGTCGAGGCTCGAGAAGCGGCGGCGCAGCACGAAGCCGTTGACGAGCACCGCGGCGAAGATGCCCGTGACGATGATCAGCGCCTGCTCGAGGTCTGGTTCATCTCCGATCAGCGAAAGGCGCGTCGCGGCCATGCCGGCGAGCGTGGTGCCGAGGATGAGGAGCGCATTGATCGCGAGGATCTGCGTAACGAGCGTCTGTTTGCGCATAATTTTTGGGGTCCGCACCCCATATCGGCAGGGGAGAGCATCGACGATACTTCTGTACCAGCAAGCCCAGTGGTAATCATCCTTTCCGGATGTTCAACACGTAGCACTGAGGGCCGCCGAGCGAGACAAGATCTTGCACGAGCGGCCCTCAGTCGTTTCTCGGGAAGGTCATTCAGGGCACGCTAGAATCTCGCTTAGTCGTAATTCCGACCAGCTTTTCGGAGATTTAGCGTGAGTACAACGGGACCCGAGTTCATCAAGCAGGTGAAGACCGAGATCGACGAGGTCGACCCATCGGTCGTATCCGAGGTGCTCGGCTCACCCGACGTCGTGATCGTCGACGTCCGCGAGCAAGAGGAGTGGGAGGCGGGACATATCCGCGGCGCCGCATTCGTGACTCGCGGACACCTCGAATCACGCATCGAGGGAGCCGCCCCCGACCGCGACAAGCGTGTGATCCTCTACTGCGCCTCCGGCAACCGGTCGGCGCTCGCTGCACGCACGCTGCGCGACGACCTCGGCTACAAGAACGTCGAGTCGATGACCGGCGGCTACACGCTCTGGAAGGACCGCGGCTACGAAGTAGATGTCCCGCGCAACTTCACATCTGAGCAGAAGCAGCGCTACAGCCGCCACTTCCTGCTGCCAGAGGTCGGCCAGGAAGGGCAGCAGAAGCTGCTCGACGCCAAGGTCCTGCTGCTCGGTGCGGGTGGACTGGGTGCACCGACGGCGTTCTACCTCGCCGCAGCTGGCGTAGGCACGCTCGGGATCGTCGACGACGACGTGGTCGACGTCTCCAACCTGCAGCGCCAGATCATCCACCGCATGGACACCGTCGGAGTGCCCAAGGTCGATTCGGCCGAGCAGGCCATCAAGGCGCTCAACCCGGACATCGAGGTGCGCAAGTACCCCGTGCGGCTCAACGCCGACAACATCGTCGACATCATCCGCGACTACGACCTGATCGTCGACGGAGTCGACAACTTCCCGACGCGCTACCTGCTCAACGACGCCACCGTTCGCCTCAAGATCCCGGTCGTCAGCGCCGCGATCCTTGGGTTCGAGGGCCAGCTCTCGGTCTTCTCGCCGTACGAGGGGCCGTGCTACCGCTGCCTCTTCCCCGAGCCGCCGCCCGCCGAACTCGCACCGTCTTGCGGTGCCAATGGCGTGCTCGGCGTGCTGCCGGGCACGATGGGCCTACTTCAGGCGACCGAGGTCATCAAGCTCATCATCGGCGCCGGTGACCCGCTCATCGGTCGCCTGCTGATGTACGACGCGCTCTCGGCAACCACAACCGAGTTGAAGGTCCGCCGCGACCCTCATTGCGAGATCTGCAGCCGCGAGCCCGACTCGATCAGCGATGACGAGCTCGGCGTGTTCCCCGACTACGAAGCCTTCTGCGCAGCAGCGGGCTAATTGGAGAGATCAGACATGGCAACAGTTCGTATTCCGCCCGTGCTCCGTAGCGCCGTTGGCGGCGAGCGCGAAATCAGCACCGACGGAGAGACCGTTGGTGCGGTACTGACCGCACTCGCAGAAGAACACCCGGGCACCAAGACCCAACTGTTCGGCGAAGGCGGCGGGCTCAACCGCTTCGTCAACGTGTACCTGAACGATGAAGACGTACGCGTCCTCGACGGGCTGGAGACCAGCGTGACTGAGCGGGACGTTGTCGTGATCCTCCCAGCCATGGCCGGCGGCTGAGTCGGCTCTCGGCTCCGTCTCTGACGACGCTGCTGTCCTCGCCAACTCGGGCACGACCTAGAGGTCGCTCCCTCGTGGCTCGTCGGCAGCCCCACCACCTGCTTTGCCGAGAACCGGCTCAGGCGCTGGTGGTAGACGAACTGTCCACCTTGGCCAGTTGACGTGGCACACTGTTGGCATGTTCGGAATTGGCCCCGGAGAGTTGATCGTTGTTCTCATCATCGCGCTGGTGGTGCTCGGTCCGAAGCGGCTGCCTGAGGCAGGCCGTGCTCTTGGAAAGGGCATGCGCGAGTTCAAGGACTCGGTCAACAGCATCGATCCGCGGGAGGCGCTCGACGATGCGCCTGAGCGGGAGTCCGCGAGCAGCAACCGCCGTAGCGCGGCCCAGGCGTTCGGCGACGAAGCTCCCTAGCCGTTGAGCGGCGCTGTAGCCATCCCTGCGGGGATCTACGACGCGCTGGTCGAGCACGCGCGTGCCGACGCGCCCAACGAGTGCTGCGGTCTTCTTGAGTTCGATGCCGACGGTGGCCAGGTGACCGTGGCCCACCCGATGGAGAACATCGCGGCGAGCCCGATGCGGTTTGAGCTCGGCTCCGCAGACCTGCTCAAGCTGCCGGCGATCGAGGAGTCCGGCCGCACGCCGGTGATCTACCACTCCCACACTCGGTCAGAGCCGTACCCGTCGCAGACCGACCTCAACTTCGCCGCTTACTGGCCGGGCGTGCCCTGGCTGATCATCGGTGTCGACGGTGAGCCGGCAACGATGCGCTGGTACGAGATCGAAGATGGAGCGATCGGTGAGCGACCCGTTCGGCGCACCGAAACCTGACCCCGATCAGCTGGTCAGGGTCGCGGTTGCCCGCCACCAGACCGAGGCCGAGTTCTTCCAGTCGATGCTGGAGGAGGCGGGTATCAGGGTGCTGATCAAGCGGTCGCCCGGCTTTGACGTACCCGACTACCTCGCGGCAGGCGGGCGCGACCTGTTCGTCAGGATCAGCGACGAGACGGACGCTCGAGCCATCCTGCGTGAGCTCGCTGGCGTCGAGCCGGGAGAGGTCACAGGGCCGAACCCCGTGTATCTCCTGGCAGGACTCCTGCTCGCGGTGGGCGTAGTCGCCCTCGTGCTGCTGCTCGGCTTCGGCTAGGCGAGCGCGGGGACGCCCGCACCGCAGATGCGAGAGATCTCTTCGTACGCGCGGTCGAACTCTGAGTCCGCGAGCACCGGTGTGCCCTCGAACGGCAGGTCGCGAGCGATCTCAACGAAAGAGTCACCGAAGTCGGTCTTTGCCCGCACCGTGACGGGGCGGGGGATGCGGTGTGCGCGCAGCAGCACCACGTGCAGCGGCTGGCGACGACGCCAGCGCAGGCGCTTCTCGGCGTAGTCGGTCGTCCACACGTAGAACGGCGAGAGCTCGTGGATCATGCGCGGGTCGCTGATGGTCCAGCTCGCAGCGACCTCGGCCCAGGCACGCACTCGCACGCGGTCGGGCTGCGCAACGACGCCGGGCTGGTTGAACACGGTCAGCGGCGGCTCGCCATCGGGCCACACGCCCTCTTCGAGTGCGCGACGCAGCTCGGGCTGGTGCGCGCCACGGATCAGATCGTTGCGTTGCTCGTCGAAGTTCGGAAAGAGGAAGAACTGATCGTGTTCGAACGGTGCTTCTTCACCGTCGAGGGCGGGGCGAAGCGTCAGCAGCTGCTCACCTTCGGCAAGCGCGCGAACGGTGACCGCCCACTCTTTCAAAGCAATCGGCATGTGGATCCATCCAGAGGAATAGAGGACATTCCCGCGGCGGCGTAACACTGCCGGCCAGCGGATGACCAAGTTTGACAGAGGATCCTCAGATCCCCAAACAATCCTGCAAATCAGCTGTGTGGGAAGCGTCTCAGAACGCTATGCGGCGATCCGACTGCGCTCGGGAGCGTGCTCGGTATCGGCCAGGTGCTGATGGCTCGGGCAGTACCCGTTGACCGGTGACGGGGTGCGCTGGCAGGGGGTCCCACGCCGCGTTGTGGCACGACACTGCAGTGGTTCGCCGTGGTGGTCCAGTCCGCGGAGCGGCTGCTCGTTGATCCACTCCTCGGCACGGTTCAGCCACGAGCTGATGTGGCGGTAGGCCTCGGTCTGGGACCGCATCGGCACGAACCGGCGTACTTCGAGGAAGAGCGAGCGCGCCGGCCGGGCAAAGTATTGCCGGTCGGTGGCAACACGTTCGATCGTCGACTCGCAGGCGGTCAGTATTTGCCGGGCGTCATCGACCGACAAATCCGGCTGAGCGATGTTGCAGAGGTCCCGATACAGGGCGCGGCTGAACTGGTACACGTGTGGCTTCTGTCGTCTGCGATTTGATCGCCTCCGCGCTCACCCCGGACAAGCTCAGGTCATGTCCACTGTTCGAAGCGCGGGACGTTGTCATCGCTGACAACAGCGTGCATCCCGTCAAAGTTGCGGTCCGTTTCAGGAAAATCTTTGCGCTGATGTGCGCCCCGGCTCTCGGTGCGCGCAAGTGCACTTGTTGCGATCGCTCGAGCGAGAGGGTGCGGGTCCTCGCAGAGCCGTTCCAGCTCGGCGCCCGTTCGTTCGAGCCCGGCAAGCTTCCACAACGCATCGCGAGTCTCTGCGGAAGGGGGGACTAGCGGCTCGGCAGTCGGCGGCGCGTCAGTTTCTCCGGCGACCGGCGGCTCCGTGAGGCCCGCCAGCGCGGCGCGCTTGCCCTGCACGAAGCACTCGCTGAGCGAGTTCGACGCCAGCCTGTTGGCTCCGTGTAGACCGGTGCATGCAGTCTCGCCGACCGCATAGAGCCCCGGCACAGTTGTGCCGCCCTCAAGGTCGCAGCGCACGCCGCCCATCCCGTAGTGCGAAGCGGGAGAGACCGGCACGAGTTCGGTCGCCGGGTCAAGGCCCGAATCGCGCAGCGCGCCCACGACGTTTGGGAATACGTCAGGGTCGACGTTGCGCATGTCGAGCATCACGCGGTCGGTGTGCTGCTCCTGCATCACCTTCCAAATCGCACGCGAGACTTCGTCCCTAGGTGCCAGCTCGTCCACGAACCGCTCACCGGTCGTGTCGTGCAGGGTCGCTCCCTCTCCGCGGATTGCTTCGGTGACGAGGAATCCCTCGCGCCCGGGTACTCCGGTGACCGCGGTCGGATGGAACTGCATGAACTCGAGGTCGGCCAGATCCGCGCCTGCCCCGCCGGCGAGCATCGCGCCAAATCCCTGGGATCCGGGCGGGTTGGTGGTTCTGGACCACATTGCTGCCATGCCGCCGGTCGCGAGCACGGTTGCTCGGGACTGCACGGTGCGGCCGTCTTCGAGCACTACCCCGACAGCGCGTCCCGAGTAGGTCCACACCGCGCATACGCGCGCACGCTCAATGACCGTGATTTGAGGGCGCTCGACTACAAGCGCGCTGAGCGTTCGAACGACGCGCCGCCCGGTGGCCGATCCGCCTGCGTGCACGACTCGACGCCGAGAGTGGCCGCCTTCCAACCCGAGCGCCAGTTGCCCGTCGGCGCCTACGTCGAAGCGCACGCCGAGCCCTTCCAGCTCGCGCACGATCCCGGGAGCCTCGCGGCAGAGCTGTGTAGCGGCGCTGATGCGTACGGCGCCGCGGCCGGCCTTCTCGGTGTCTGCGCGGTGAAGATCGGGCGAGTCGTCGTCGGCGAGTGCTGCGGCGAGGCCTCCCTGTGCCCAGTAGCTCGCGGTCTGAGCCAGCGGCGTTGCGGAGATGAGCGTCACCGCCGCACCCTGCGCAGCTGCGGTGAGAGCGGTGAACAGCCCGGCGCCGCCTGCGCCGACGACAACGAGGTCGCTCTGGAGGGATCGAGGGCCGGACGGCATGTGTCGCCGAGCCTAGCCGGGATTGCCGGTACCTTCGCTCCGTGGGCCCTGCACCGATCTACATGCACGACTCATCGCTGCTGCACGACATCGGGCCGCATCCCGAGCAGCCGGCACGGATCACCGCGATTCGTGAGGCATTGGAAGCCGCCGCGATGCCCGAGTACGAGGTCAGAGACTCGACACCGGCCTCGCGGGCGCAGCTCGAAGGCGTGCACCCAGCGGAGCACGTGGACGCGATCGAGGCGCTCTGCGCCTCCGGCGGAGGAAGCATCGACGCGGACACCGCGGTCAACCGGCACTCTCACCTCGCCGCGACCCACGCCGCCGGGGGCGCATGCAAGCTGGTCGATGACCTGCTGACCGGCGCCGCCGCGTTCGGTGCCTCGCTCCACCGCCCGCCTGGACACCATGCTGAGACCGACCGGGCGATGGGATTTTGCCTCTACGACTCTGTCGCGGTAGCCGCGAAGCACGCTCTCGTCGAGCACGGCCTCGAGCGTGTGCTGATCGTCGACTGGGACGTGCACCACGGCAACGGCACCGAGGAGATCTTCTTCGGCACAGACGAGGTGCTCTTCGCATCGATCCACCAGGCGCCGCTCTATCCCGGAACTGGCCGCCGAACGGACGTCGGTAGCGGGCCTGGCGAGGGCTTCACGCTGAACATGCCTGTGCCGGCTGGAGCGGGGGACGCGGAATTCGTAAGCCTCGTGGCTCACGTGGTGGTTCCGCGTGCGCGTATCTACAAGCCGGGGCTGATTCTCATTTCGGCTGGCTTTGACGCGCACGCTGACGACCCGCTCGCCAACTGTGAGGTGACCGAGCAGGGCTTCGCAGACATGGCGAGCCATCTGCGCTGTCTCGGTGAAGAGCTCGGCGTGCCGGTTGGGCTAGTGCTCGAAGGTGGCTACGACCTGAACGCGCTCGGTCGCTCGACGGTCGCGGCACTTGCGGCTCTCGCCGAGACCGGTGCCCCGGCACCGGAGACGGCGATCGCTGACCTATCGCGAAGGTACGCAGCGGGCGCTTAGGGGACTGTCGGTACCGGCTCGGTGCCGGTATCCGTCGGAGTGGTCTCCAGCGTATCGCTGGTGACGCTCGAGACCGGCGGGACGCTCTTGGTCGTCTCCACCGCCGGGTTTGGAACGACCGGTGCGGCCGTCGTGGTGGTCGTCACTACGAGGCGCCCATCGTTGGCGGTCAGCTCCGCGAACGCGTAGCCGAGGGTGCCGATCGCCAGCGCAGAGATCACACCGGCGATCACGAACGGCGCCTTCCAGCGGGGTGCCTTAGCGATCCTGGTGCGTGCCGCTGCGCCGCACTCCATGCACCAATCCTGGGTCGGAGAGACTGCGGCACCGCAGCGCGGACACGAGATCGGGCGCGGCTGATCGGTCACGACGCCGGGTCAGCCGACGCCGGGTCGCCCTCGTCGGGCTTGTCGGCCTGAGGCTGAGGTACAGACCAAAGTGGCGGAGCCGCCGGTGCGGGGCCCGTCGAAGGCACAGGCGGCGTCGCTACTGGGGTGGGGGCTGCCGGGACGGGAGTCGGTGAAGGTGTCGGTACCGAATGCACTGCGGTGGGCTCGCCAGCGTGCGCCGGGGTCGGGGCCACGCTGACCGCAACCGGGCCAGCGACCTCGGTCCCGCAGGCCGGGCAGAACCGCGCGTCGGTGCCGTGCAGGCCGCCGCAGCGCACGCAGGCGGTGATCCCCGCTTCGTGCAGCTCGACCACGTCGCGCCCTGTCCCTAGGGCTGCGTCGATCGCGCGCATCTCGCGGTCGATCGCGTCGAGTGCGTGGAGCTTTGCGGCGACGAGCTGGTCGTTGCGACGCGAGAACCGGTGCAGGTCGAACACGAGCCCGCCGAGGTCGCGGAGGCCGAGCTCGTGGGCGCGGCGCAGGTAGCGAAGGCGGCGCCTCAGTTTGGGGCGATTACCGGTGACGGCCGATGCCGGCTCAGCTGGCGGCGGATCCAGCGGCGGGACCGCCGGGGCTGGCTGAGGCGTTGAAGGGGTGACAGCAGGGGCGACGGCTGTCTGCTCGGCTGGGGGCGCGTCCGGAGTCGGAGCGGCGCTCGGTCGGGTGCGGCTGAACGGAACCTTCATCGGATCTGGCATCCGCAGACGCCGCGCGTGACGATACCAGCGGGTGCAGCGACCGGCCGCAGCCTGCGCTTTATCTCAGATCTTTCACAGATCTGTTGCACCTGCGAGTAGAGCGCCATGAGTTTGCTCGTGATTGTGATCGTCACGGGCACGCAGACGTTGCGTGCCGCAGCAAACAAGGAGGAATCTCGTGGAATCGATCTCTAGGACCGCGTACCGCTCGATGGGGCTCGGTCACTCGATGGCGTCGGCGTGGATGCGCGACGCCATGACTCGGCTGGCGCGCCAGCAGAGCGGCCAGGGCACGGTGGAGTACATCGGTCTCGTGCTGCTGCTCGCGGCTGTGATGGCCGCGGTGGTCACAACCGGAAACGGCAAGACGATCGGCACAACCGTGATCGGAAAGGTCAAGGACGCCATCTCCACCGTTGGTGGCTAGCTGGCGCTTTTGCGCTTGTCGGCGGGCGCGGCCCTTACGATGGGGCCGTGCCTGCAGCTAGCGATCCCCGCGACCGCCCGATCGGGGTGTTCGACTCCGGCGTCGGCGGCCTGACCGTGCTGCACGAGCTGCTCGTGTCGCTACCGAACGAGGACTTTCTCTACTTCGGTGATGACGCGCGGTTCCCGTACGGGCCCCGTACCGCTGAGGACCTCGAGCTGATCGGTCTGTCCGTAGTCGAGACGCTGCTCGAGTACCAAGTCAAGCTGCTCGTGGTCGCCTGCAACTCGATGACGGCTGCCGCACTGCCGGTGCTGCGCCGGCGGATGCAGGAGACCACGCTCGGCGTCGACGTCATCGGCGTAGTTGCGCCCGAAGCGGTACAGGCAGTGGCAGCGACGCGGACAGGCCGGATCGGGCTGCTCGCGACCGAGGCGACCGTCGCGAGCGGCGCCTACGCCAAGGCTCTCGCCGCTGTGGACCCCCACGTCGACCTCGTTGCGGTGCCCTGCCCGGACCTTGCGTCGATGATCCAGGAGCCGCCCTCAGGCGAACTCTTCACGCGGGAGCTCGAACTGCTCGTCCGGCGCTACTGCGAGCCGCTCATCTCCACTCGTGTCGACACGGTGATCCTCGGTTGCACGCACTACCCGCTGGTGCGCTCGATTCTGCAGCGGGCTCTCGGGCGCTCGGTGAGCCTCATTACCTCTGGTGCCGCGCTGGCTCGGCAGGCTGAGCACGCTCTAGGCGCGCGCGATCTCGCGACGCAGCGCACCGTCGAGGGCAGGTACTCGTTCTTGTGCAGCGGAGACCCGGATGCTTTCCGTGCCGCTGGAACAAAGTTTCTGCAGATGCCGATCGACGAAGTCGGGCTTGTCAGCTTCCCGGCAGCTAGCGAGGTGGGACCATGGTGAACGGAGCACAGCGGCACGACGGGCGCGCTCCAGGCGAGATGCGCACCGTCACGATCGAACCGGGCTTCATGGCGTCCGCGACGGGATCTGCCCTGATCAGCGTTGGGGACACGAAAGTCATCTGCACGGCCTCTGCCGAGGAGCGGGTGCCCGGGTGGCGACGCGGTAGCGGCAAAGGCTGGCTCACCGCTGAATACGGGATGTTGCCGGCCTCAACCGGGCAGCGAAAGCAGCGTGACGTCCAGCGGGGCCGGCCTGACGGACGCACCGTAGAAATCCAGCGGCTTATCGGCCGATCGCTCCGCGGCGTGATCGATCTCGAGCTGCTCGGGGAGCGCACGATCTACCTCGACTGCGATGTGCTCCAGGCGGACGGCGGCACCCGCACCGCAGCGATCACGGGCGCGTACGTTGCACTCGGGCTCGCCTGCGCTCGCCTGCGCAGCGAAGGAGGGCTCACCGCCGATCCGTTGACGGGCAGCGTCGCGGCCATTTCCTGCGGCATCGTCGAAGGTGTTCCGGTGCTCGATCTCGACTATCCCGAGGACTCGACAGCCGAGGTCGACGCCAACGTCGTCATGACCGGAGAGGGCGGCCTCATTGAGGTGCAGGCCACGGCTGAGCGGACACCTCTCGGGCGCGCACACCTCGACGAGCTGCTCGTGTTGGCCGAAGCCGGGATCGCTGATCTGCGCGTGCTGCAGCAGCAAGCGCTCGGCAACTAGCGGCCACCATGAAGATCGTTCTGGCAAGCCGCAACGCTCACAAGGCCGCGGAGCTCGAAGCGCTTCTGGGCGATCACGAGGTGATCACTTTGCCGGACTATGTGGTGCTTCCGCCTGAAGATGCCGACACGTTCGCGGGTAACGCACTCGGTAAGGCCAGAGCTGCTGCGGACGCCACCGGGCTCCCAGCCGTCGGCGACGACTCGGGGATCATCGCCGCCGAGCTCGACGGTGCTCCCGGTGTGCGCTCTGCGCGGTTCGCCGGCGAGCACGCAACAGATCAGGAGAACCTCGAACTCCTCATCGAGCGGGTCTCGATCGGCAGCCCGCTCGCTTATCACTGCGCCCTCGCGTTCGCAGAGCCTGGGGGCGAAGAGTTCGTCGTCGAGGCTCGCTGCACCGGCACGATGGCCGCTGCTGCGCGCGGGTCTGGCGGCTTCGGTTACGACCCGATCTTCGTCGCCGACGACGATGACGAGGGACGCACGATGGCGGAGCTATCGGCAGAGGAAAAGCAGGCGATCAGTCACCGCGGACGCGCGGCAGCGCTGCTGCGCGAGCGGCTGGAGCAATGAGCGGCGACGCCGACACCCGGCGAAACGTCGTCGCGACGGCACGCCTCTCGGTGTTCGCGGCGGTCCTGCTGATCGTCATCAAGCTCGGGGCCGGACTTGCATCCGGGAGCCTCGCCCTCATCGCAGAGGCCGCGCACTCCGGCACCGACCTCGCGGCAGCGCTGCTGACCCTGACAATCGTGCGGATCGCCGTCCGCCCGCCCGACGACGAGCATCCGTACGGACACGGCAAGGCCGAGCACCTCGCGGCACTTGCCGAAGCGTCGCTGCTCCTCCTGCTCAGCGCCTTCGTCGGCTACCACGCGGTTGACAGGCTGGTCTCCGGCGACATCGAGCCGGTCCACGCAACGGTTTGGCTGTTTGCGACGTTGGCAGTCGTGATCGCGATCGACGTGACCCGCACGGTGACGCTCCTCCGTGCGGCAGAGCGGCACAACAGCGCAGCGCTCCATGCATCCGCGATGCACTTCGCCTCTGACCTTGGCGGCACGATCGCGGTCATCGTCGGGCTGGTCCTTGTCGCCGCCGGCTGGGAGCAGGGCGACCCTGCAGCAGCGCTCGTCGTCGCGGCGCTGGTCGCGTACGCCGCTTGGCGCCTGATCTACGAGAACGCGAACGTGCTGATGGACCGCGCTCCAACCGGGGTCGAGCAGATGATCCGGGCCGCTGTGGCCGAGGCTGAGCCCGGGGTGACGCTCACGCGAGTGCGGGTGCGGACCGCGGGCGGTCGCTACTTCGTGGAGGCTGTCGCGGGCTATCAGGCCGACGCCGGGCTGTCGCAGGGCCACGCCGTAGCGGACGAGATCGAACGGGTCGTGGAGGACGTACTTCCGGAGTCAGAGGTCGTCGTGCATCTAGAGCCGAGCTCGGAAAGTCACGACCTGCGCGCTCGCGCGAGCGCCGCCGCACTCACGGTGCGTGGGGTGCGCGAGGTGCACGACGTGCGCGTGGTCAGGGCCGACGACCAGCTGGAGCTCTCGCTCCACATCAAGCTTCCCGCGTCGCTCGCACTCGCGGAGGCGCACGACGTCGCAAGCGCGGTGGAACGAGCGATCACAACCGAGGTGCCCGAGCTAGGAGACGTGCACACGCACATCGAGCCCCTCTCGGTCGAGGGTGTGGCCCGGGCGGCCGATCAGGAACGCGCCGGTCTCGCCGACGAGATCGAGCAGCTAGTCAGCACGCGCACCGGGCACCTACCCGTGCGCCTGACGATCCGCCGGGAGACGGAGGGGCTCGTCGTGCTGCTCACCGTCATAGCCCCGTCGGATCACACTCTGGATGAAGCCCACGACCTAGCGACCGACGTTGAGCGTGCCGTCCGCGCGCTCGATCCGGGGGTGGCAGCGGTGATCGTGCACACCGAGCCCGACACGCCGGCGCCGGGCAGCACGGTCACACCAGGTTGATAGCGGCCGCAAGCGCGACCGCCAGCGCGACCGCCGCGTAGCCCTGGTAACCGGACAGCAGACCGGCCAGCGCCCCGCCGAGAAACAGCGCAACCGTGACTGCCCAAGAGACTCGCTGCAACGACATGCCGGGATTGTGCCCGCTCACCCGGCGGCCCGCCGGCTCCGTACACACTGGTAGCGTCGGCGCCGTCCAGAGCAGCATTCCCCGGGAGGAACCGAAGTGACCAAGAGTGAGTTCATCGATCACGTCGCCAACAAGAGCGGGCTCGAGAAGGCGCAGGCCGGCCGCGCCGTCGACGCGATGCTCGATGTGATCGAGGAGACGCTTGCTCGCGGAGCCGACATCACGATCCCGGGCTTCGGCAAGTTCCATGTGACCGATCGCAGCGCACGCCAGGGCGTTAACCCTCGCACCGGTGAGCCGATTCAGATCGCCGCCTCGCGCGTGCCCAAGTTCACCGCAGGGTCCGGGCTCAAGAAGGCTGTAAAGCAGTAGCTATCTGATGCAGGGTTTCGGACAGCGCGTAGCGGAGGCGGTAGGCGAGCGCGAGAGCCAGATCCTGCTCGGACTCGACCCAAACCCGTCCAAGCTCTGGGCGCAGGCGCGAGGTCTTCAGTCGCCGGCCGATGCCGTCAGGCGGCACTGCGAGCTCGTGATCGATGCCGTCGCGCCCGCGGTGGTCGGCGTGAAGCTCCAGCTGGCGTGCTTCGAGCGCTTCGGCGCGCCGGGGTGGCAGGCACTAGCCGAAGCTGCCGCACACGCTCGGTCGCTCGGGCTGCTGGTGGTGGCAGACGGAAAGCGGGGCGACATCGACGTGTCAGCTGCTGCCTACGCCGAGGCCCTGATGGCAAGCTCGGGCGGCGTCGAGGCCGACGCCGTAACCGCGGCGCCCTACATGGGTCGTGACTCACTTCAGCCCTTCATCGATCGGGCGGCCGCGAGTGGAGCGGGCGTCTTCGTGCTGGTGCGCACGTCGAACCCAGGTGCGGCTGACATCGAGGAGCTTGAGCTTGCCAGCGGCGGACCCGTGTGGGAGTCGGTCGCACGAATGGTCGGCGAGCTCGGTGATGATGGAGACGGGCTCTCCAGCGTGGGCGCAGTCGTCGGGGCAACCGCCCCGGCACAGCTCGCGCGCGTGCGTGAGCTGTTGCCGCGAGCGGTGCTGCTGATCCCCGGTGTGGGTGCGCAGGGCGGAAAGATCGAGCAGCTAGGCGCCGCCTTCGAGCCGGGGCGCGCTGGCGGACTGATCGCGGTGTCGCGAGCGCTCGTTGATCACGACGGCAACGAGCAGCAGGCTGCGCGCGCAGCGGCAGAGGATCTGAGGCAGCAGGCCTGGTCCGTGAGCGCCGGCTGAGGCTGGCGTTTTCCCTGCACGCAGGGGCCCGGCAGCACCTATCCTCTGCACGTATCCGCGAGTGCGGAGTGGTTCATGCCAAGACAACCCGTTCGTCGATCACCCGCGCGCTGGCTGGCGCCGATTGCGCTCCTCGCAGCGGTAGCGACGGTCGGCTACGTCGTCTCGGGCACGCTCGACAGCGATGACAGCAAGCGAACGTCGACCTCAGTGACGCGGTCGGTTGCCACCCAAGAGGTGAGCAGCTCATCGGGCCCTCGCTTCTACGTGGTGAAGTCCGGTGACGTGCTGTCGGTGATTGCAGAACGCGAAGGGGTCAGCGTGGACCGCATCGTCGCGCTCAACCCGAAAGTCGACCCCAGGGCGCTGCGTCCTGGAACCCGCCTGCGCCTGCGTCGATGAGGGCAGTGAAGATCGCCGCCGGTGTGGCACTGGCGACACTTGCGCTGCCCGTGGGAGCGCACGCCGCGGTCCCGCAGCTGAGCTCGCGTGCCGCGATAGCGGTGGAGCCTCAGTCTGAGACGGTCGTATTCGCGCGCAACGCTGCGCAGAAGCGCAAGATCGCTTCGACCACCAAGATGATGACCGCTCTCGTGGCGCTTGAGCGGGCCTCGCTCGACGACGTGATGGTCACCGTCCCGTACAACGCTGGCGCAGCAGAGTCCGTAGCCGGTTTCAAAGCCGGTGAGCGAGTGACGGTGCGCGACCTGGTGCGGGCCCTCATGATCACGTCGGCCAACGACGCCGCGATGACCCTCGCGGTAAGAACCGCAGGTAGCGAATCGAAGTTCGTCGCCCTGATGAATCAGAAGGCGCGGAGCCTCGGCCTCAAGAACACATCGTTCGCGAACCCGGTCGGCCTCGACGACGCCGACAACTACTCCACGGCAACTGACCTCGTGAAGCTGGCCTTCGAGGTGCGCAAGAACGATTTCTTGAGAGATCTCGTCAACCGCCCGTCGGTGCGCATCACGAGCGGCAGCCACACCCGCACGTTCGTGAACCGCAACGCCCTCGTGCGCAACGTGCCGTGGGTCAACGGCGTGAAGACTGGCCACACCTCGTCGGCCGGGTATGTACTTGTCGGTTCGGCTACGCGCAACGGCGTGACGGTGCTGACGGCGGTGCTTGGCGCTCCGAGCGAGGCAGCGCGCGATCGCGACACGCTCGCGTTGATGCGAGATTCGCTCTCCAAGTTCCAGGTCGTCACCGCAGTGCGCGCCGAGGACAGGCTCACGGCGGTGCCGCTGGCCTTCCGCGGCGACAAGACCGTTGACGGTGTTGCTGCGCTGACCGTGCGGCGCACGGTTCAGTCGCCGAACTCGCTGCAGGTAGCGGTCGCTGACGTACCCAAAGTGATCGACGGGCCGCTCCGCCGGGGGGAACGGATCGGCACGGTTGTTGTGCTCGAGGACGGTCGCATCGTGTCCCGGACACCGCTGGTGGCCGACGAGGCGGTCGACGCGGCGACATTCGTAGATCGCCTCCGTACCTGGCTGGCGCGGCCGCTGACCTTGCTACTGCTAGCGATCTTCGCGGGCAGTAGCGTGTACGTCCTGCGGGCACGGCGCAAAGCAGTCAGGCGGAGGGAGAGCCGCCTCGCCACACGCGACCGCAACTGACAATGATCATCACCGTCACGCTCAATGCCGCGATCGACAAGTCGATCTCGGTCCCAAACATCATGCTCGGGCGCCGTCATCGCACGGTCGAGCAGCGTTCTGTCGCGGGCGGCAAGGGCGTCAACGTCGCACGGATCCTCAAGGCGCTGGACCAGCCGGTGATCGCCACTGGCTTTGCGGGCGGACCGACCGGCACACGCATCGTCGACGACCTCACAGATGCGGCGATCCTCAACGACTTCGTGCGAATCCGTGAGGAGTCCCGCACCAACCTCGCCGTTCTGGACCCGACGACCGGCGTGCAGACCGAGATCAACGAGCGCGGACCCGAGGTAGACCCTCGTGAGCTCGAACTGTTCCGCGACAAGCTGCTGTACCTGGCGCGTGGTGCCGCGATCGTCGTGATCGCAGGATCGCTGCCACCCGGCGTTCCCACCGACCTCTATGCCGACCTGATCACCGAGCTGCGCAAGCTCGGGGTCACGACTGTGCTCGATACCGACGGCGAGCCGCTCGAGCTGGGCACGCGGTCAGCCCCGAGCCTGATCTGCCCGAACCTGATGGAGGCCGAGGAGTTGGTCGGACACGAGTTCGCAGACGACGAGGACCGGATGCGGGCTGCGTCGGCGCTCGTCGACATGGGGCCTACGGACGCCATCATCACTGTGGGGGACGGCTGCATCGCGTCGCTCGGTTCCAACGACGGGCCACGCAACGTCTACCGGGCGCGAATCGAGCCAAGAGCCCAGGTTGCGGGCGTGGGCTCTGGCGACGCGTTCCTCGCCGGATACGTCGCTGGGCTCTACACCGGCCGCAAACCACAGTATCGCCTGGCGTTCGCCGTGGCGTGTGGCGCCGAGTCGACTCAGCACCTTGGCGCAGGTGTCGTGGACCGGCGCGAGGTAGACCGGCTGGTGGGCGAAATTACCGTCACAAGCGCAGCCTCACCGGCCGTCGCAGACCGTCACTAGGCAGCCGTTCGCGGGGCCGGGGTCGTTGCTACCCTCGTTCGTCCGGCCCCGAACCTAGGATGCGCCCCATGGAAATCGAGATTGGCCGCGGCAAAAAGGCTCGCCGCGCCTACGGATTTGACGACATCGCAATCGTGCCCTCGCGTCGCACACGCGACCCCGACGACGTCGATATCTCATGGAAGCTGGGCAACTACCGCTTTGAGCTGCCGCTGCTCGCCTCGGCGATGGACGGCGTCGTTTCGCCTCGCACCGCCGGCATCATCGGCAAGCTCGGTGGCCTCGCAGTCCTGAACCTCGAAGGCATCTTCAGCCGCTATGAGGATGCCGACGAGCAGCTCGCCCGCATCGCTCAGCTTCCGAAGGAAGTCGCGACCCGCGAGATGCAGGCCATCTACCAGGCGCCCATCGACGGCGACCTGATGGTGCAGCGTGTACGCGAGATCAAGGAGCAGGGCGTCGTCACCGCCGCGTCCCTGACTCCGCAGCGCGTCATGGAGCACTACGAGGCCGTCCTCGAAGCCGGACTCGACATCCTGATCATCCAGGGCACCGTCGTCTCCGCAGAGCACGTCTCACAGACGTCCGAGCCGCTCAACCTCAAAGAGTTCATCGCCGACCTTCCGGTTCCCGTGGTCGTCGGCGGCTGTGCCAGTTACCACACGGGTCTTCACCTCATGCGCACCGGTGCTGCCGGCGTGCTCGTCGGTGTCGGACCCGGTGCAGCCTGCACAACACGTGGCGTGCTCGGCCTCGGCGTCCCTCAAGCAACGGCGATCGCAGACGTCGCGGGTGCCCGTTCGCAGCACATGCTCGAGACCGGTGAGTACGTACGCGTGATCGCCGACGGCGGTATGCGCACCGGTGGCGACGTCAGCAAGGCGATCGCCTGCGGCGCCGACGCAGCGATGATCGGCTCACCGCTTGCTCGTGCGCACGAGGCTCCCGGCCGCGGCTACCACTGGGGCATGGCGACCTTCCACCCGACGCTCCCTCGCGGCGCGCGCGTGGAGACCGTGCAGAACGGCACGCTCGAGGAGATCCTCATCGGACCGGCTCACGAGAACGACGGCACGTTCAACCTCATGGGCGGCCTGCGGACCTCGATGGCGACGTGCGGCTACCAGGACATCGCGGAGTTCAACCGTGCGGAGCTGATGATCGCTCCGTCGCTGCAGACCGAAGGCAAGCTCCTTCAGTCATCGCAGGGAGTCGGCATGGGCTCGCGCGGAGCATCGGTTGAGGCGCATACGCCGTCCGAGCAGCCCGTGCTCGCCGAGGCCTGAGCTTGGCGACGCACCCCGACCATCCCGTTGATGCCGCAACCGCAGTAAGCGAGATTGCGGGAGAGGACGCCACAGTCGATCGCCCCACGGCGACCGACGAAGTGGTCGTGTTCGATTACGGCGGGCAGTACTCGCAGCTGATCGCGCGCCGCGTGCGTGAGTGCGGGGTGTTCTCGGAGCTGCTGCCGCACCACGTCAGCGTCGACGAGATCCGCAGGCGCAACCCGAAGGGCCTGATCCTTTCGGGTGGTCCGGCCTCGGTCTACGCCGACGGTGCCCCGAAGCTCGATCCCGAGCTGCTCGAGCTCGGGATTCCGATCCTCGGCATCTGTTACGGCATGCAGCTCCTGGCGCTCAATCTGGGCGGCAAGGTCGAGTCTGCCGAGGTAGGGGAGTTCGGCCGCTCCACGCTGACGGTGCGCGAGCCCGGCCGGCTTCTCCAAGGGCTGCCCGACGAGCAGCCGTGCTGGATGTCGCACCGCGACACCGTGTTTGAGGCACCGCCCGAGTTCACCGCACTGGCGTCGTCGACCGCTTCGCCCGTGGCCGCGTTTGAGTCAGAGGAACGCGGCATTTACGGCATCCAGTACCACCCCGAAGTGGTCCACACCCCGTACGGCCAAGAGGTGCTCAAGCGCTTCCTGGGCGACATCTGTGGTGCGGACATGACCTGGTCGGCCGCGTCGATCGTCGAGGAGCAGATCGAGCGTATCCGCGCTCAGGTCGGCGACGCCAAGGTCATCTGCGGCCTATCGGGCGGCGTTGATTCCTCGGTCGCAGCCGTGCTTGTGCACCGCGCGATCGGCGACCAGCTCACCTGCATCTTCGTCGACCACGGTCTGATGCGGAAGGACGAGGGCGAACAGGTCATCAAGTCTTTCCGTGACGAGTACAAGATTCCGCTTGTCGCCGTGGATGCCGAGGACAGGTTCCTCAAGCGGCTTGCGGGGCAGACCGAGCCTGAGGCGAAGCGTAAGATCATCGGTGAAGAGTTCATCCGAGTCTTCGAGGAAGAGGCCGCCAAGCTGGGCTCCGGTGCGGACGGCGCCAAGTTCCTTGTGCAGGGCACGCTCTACTCCGACGTCATCGAGTCGGGTGGCGGCACCGGGGCGGCGACGATCAAGTCCCACCACAACGTTGGCGGGCTCCCCGAGGACATCGAGTTCGACCTTGTCGAGCCGCTGCGCTCACTCTTCAAGGACGAGGTGCGGGCCGTCGGTTCAGAGCTGGGCCTTCCGGAGCGCCTCGTGTGGCGTCAGCCGTTCCCGGGTCCAGGTCTGGCGATCCGCATCGTCGGCGGCGAGGCGACCAAGGAGCGCCTCGATCTGCTGCGCAGTGCCGACGCGATCCTCCAGGACGAGATTCGTAAGGCCGGCCTTTACCGCGAGCTCTGGCAGTCGTTCTGCGTGCTGCCCGACATCCGCACCGTCGGTGTGCAGGGGGACGAGCGCACCTACGGCTATGTCGTAGTCATCCGCGCGGTAACCAGCGATGACGCGATGACGGCCGACTGGGCGCGGCTGCCATACGACCTACTCGAGCAGATCATGAGCCGCATGATCAACGAGCTCCGAGAGGTCAACCGAGTGGTTCTCGACATCACGTCGAAGCCCCCCGGCACCATCGAATGGGAATAAGGGTGTTCGGGGCGCTCGAGCGCGCCCGCTGCGTCCTCGGCGGACTCGCGTACCGCCGGTACGCGTCGCAGCCTGCGTCCTTGCGGGCCCCGCTCGATCGCTCCCTCTACAGCGCTTCAGGTTTTAGGAACAACCGCCCCGGAGATCCGAACG
>CAZLKZ010000030.1:0-26746 GCA_964560235.1 uncultured Conexibacter sp.
CGTCAACGACTCGGTCACCAAGTCCAAGTTCGACAACCTCTACGGCTGCCGCCACTCGCTGGTCGACGGCATCAACCGCGCCGTCGACGTGATGCTCGCCGGCAAGACCGCTGTGGTCTGCGGCTTCGGCGACGTCGGCAAGGGCTCGGCTGAGTCACTGCGCGCCCAGGGCGCTCGCGTGATCGTCACCGAGATCGACCCGATCTGTGCCCTCCAGGCATCGATGCAGGGCTACGAGGTAGCACGCCTCGAGGACGTCATCGACACCGCTGACGTGTTCATCACGACCACCGGCAACAAGGACATCATCATGGCCTCCGACATGGCCAAGATGAAGCACCAGGCGATCGTCGGCAACATCGGCCACTTCGACAACGAGATCGACATGGCTGGCCTCGAGCAGGTGCCCGGCATCGAGCGGATCAACATCAAGCCGCAGGTCGACGAGTGGGTCTTCCCGGATGGTCACTCGATCATCGTGCTCTCCGAGGGTCGTCTGCTGAACCTCGGCAACGCGACCGGCCACCCGTCGTTCGTGATGTCGAACTCCTTCACCAACCAGACGATCGCCCAGATCGAGCTGTGGACGAAGGGCGATCAGTACGAGCTCGGCGTGCACGTGCTGCCGAAGCACCTCGACGAGAAGGTCGCTCGCCTGCACCTCGACGCAGTCGGTGTGAAGCTGACCGAGCTGCGCCCCGACCAGGCGTCGTACATCGGCGTGCCGGTCGAGGGCCCGTACAAGCCAGACCACTACCGCTACTAGCCACTTCGTCAGCCGGCGCCTCGTGCCCGCATGCCTTTGTCCTCGGGGGTGGGAAGTGCTACTCGCACGTCCCACCCCGCTGCGTCCTCGGCAGCGGACACGATGCATCCGGCTGACTCGTGTCTTTGAAGGACCGCGATGAGCGACCCGGGTGAAGCGCGGATTGCATGGGCGTCCGCGCAGATGCCGGTCTTGGCGTCGCTCGGTGAGCGGCTCTCGAAGGAGAAGCCGCTCGCCGGGCTGAAGATCGCCGCCTGCCTGCACGTGACCGCTGAGACTGCGGTGCTCGTGCGGGCCTTGGCGGGCGGCGGGGCCTCGGTTGCGCTCTGCGCTGCAAACCCGCACGCCACACAAGACGAGGTCGTCGAGGCGCTGAACGACATCGAAGGCGTTTCGGTGTTCGCGAGGCGTGGGGAAGACGTCTCCGAGCTCGGCGGCAATATCGCCAAGGTGCTCGACACTGAACCGCAGGTCACGATCGACGATGGCGCCGACCTGCTCGTGTCTCTGCACGAGGTCAGGCCGGACCTGCTCGACGGGCTCGTTGGCGGCACGGAAGAGACCACCAGCGGGCTCGTTCGCCTCAGGGCGATGGAGAGCGAAGGGCGCCTCAAGGCCCCGGTGCTCGCTGTGAACGAGGCGCGTGCCGAGCGGGTGTTCAACGACCACTACGGCACGGCGCAGTCCACGCTCGACGGCATCCTCCGGGCGACCAACCTGCTGTACGCGGGCCGCACGATCGTCGTGCTTGGCTACGGCGCGACCGGCCGCGGTATCGCCGAGCGTGCACGCGGCGCGGGTGCTCAGGTCATTGTGTGCGAAGTCGACGCGGTCGCTGCGCTCGACGCGCGCATGGAGGGCTTCGAGGTAATGCCCGCGATCGAAGCCGCTGCCCGCGGGGACGTTTTCATCACGGCTACGGGTGCGCCTTCGGTGCTGAGCGCTGCACACTTCGAGCGGATGCAGGACGGCGCGGTGCTCGCCAACGCAGGGCACTTCGACGTGGAGATCGACGTGACCTCACTGCCTGGCGACGGCGATCAGGTCCGGCCCCTCGTTACTCAATACAAGACGGCCGACGGTCGTCGGCTCAACCTGCTGGCCCAAGGCCGGGTCGTGAACCTGGCCGCCGGCGAGGGGCACCCAGCATCGGTCATGGACTTGTCGTTCGCCCTGCAGGTGCTCTCAGTCCTGCACCTCCACGCCGAGGGCGCCGCGCTCGCCCCCGGAGTGCATCCCGTGCCCGAGCAGATCGATGGCGAAGTGGCTCGCCTCAAGCTCGCCTCGCTCGGGGTCGAGATCGATGCGCTCACGGACGCGCAGCGCGACTACCTGCAGCGCTGGCGGTAGACCCCTAGCGATTTACCCCTTTTCGGTTTACGATTGCCGCATGGAAGCAATCGCCAGGGGGATCGCGGCTCGCGTGTGGCTCACGCTCGCAGCGACGGCGGCTGTGTACCTCGGTATCGCGGCCGCTCCGCTCGTCTCGATCACCTGATCGTTTGACCCCCGTGGAGCCGCACCGCGCCCCGCACTGGTGCGCTCGGCGGTAGCGTTCCCGCCCGGATGACCGCCCGGGAGCGATCGATCGAGAAGATGCGCGCGTCAGGCCTGCCCGAAGTGGCGGTCGAGACGTTCGCGCGCCAGTACGACCGCCTCGCGGCCGGGGAACGCGGCACGATCGCCGAGTCCGAGATCGAGCCGATCGACGATTTGCCAGATGCGAGCGGCCTGCCCGAGGGCGACCCACCTCTCGACGAGGTGGTGGTCATCAAGCTCAACGGCGGCCTCGGCACCTCGATGGGCATGGACCGAGCGAAGTCTCTGCTGATGGTCAAGGACGGAATGAGCTTCCTCGACCTGATCGCGCACCAGGTGCTCGATCTGCGGCATAAGACGGGGGCGCGTATCCCGCTCGTGCTGATGAACTCCTTCGCGACGCGGGCGGACTCCCTGGCTGCCCTCGAGCGGTTCCCGGAACTGGCCTGCGAGATCCCAGCGGACTTCGTGCAGAACCGCGTCCCGAAGCTCGATGCCGAAACGCTCGAGCCCGTCGAGTTCGCCGACGACCCAGCGCTCGAATGGGTGCCGCCAGGCCACGGCGACCTGTATCCGGCGCTCGCGGGCTCAGGCATGCTCGACGCCTTGCTGGAGCAGGGCTACAGGTACGCGTTCGTCTCCAACTCCGACAACCTCGGCGCCGTGCTCGAGCCGCGGATCCTGTCCTGGATGGCCGAGGAAGGGCACAGCTTCGTCATGGAGGCCACCGACCGCGCTCGAGCCGACCGCAAGGGCGGGCACCTGGCCCGCACACACGAAGGCGGCCTCGTGCTGCGTGAAATCGCGCAGACTCCGGACGCCGACCTCGGTGCCTTCCAGGACACCACGCGCCACAGGTACTTCAACACCAACTCGCTATGGATCGACCTGCAGGCGCTTGCCGACCTGATCGGTCGTGAGGGCGTCATCGACCTGCCGATGATCGTGAACCGCAAGACCGTCGATCCGCGGGACAAGGACTCGACTCAGGTGCTGCAGCTGGAGACCGCGATGGGTGCGGCGATCGGGGTGTTCGAAGGTGCAGCCGCGGTGCGCGTCGAGCGCAGCCGCTACGCGCCGGTCAAGACCACCGCAGATCTCCTCGCGCTGCGCTCTGACGCGTACGTGGTCGGCCACGACCACTCGGTGAGCCTCGCGGCATCGCGCGACGGGGTGCCGCCACTGATCGACCTGGCCCCGGAGTACTACCGGCTGGTCGACGACTTCGAGCGGCGATTCCCGGTCGGGGCGCCGTCGCTGATCGGGTGCCGGAGCCTCACCCTCGACGGCGACATCAGCTTCGGTCCCGAGGTGAGCATTGAAGGCGACGTGACGATCGCCGGCGACCGCTATATCCCCGGCGGCACCGCGCTCCGCGGCTGATCGTTCGCCGCGCGCTCGGCCTCGAGCCGGTCGGCCTCGGCGTCCTCGCGCTGGCTTTGGCGCTCCGACTCGTTGAGTGCGCGCACGAACAAGAACGCAAGCGCGATGCCCATCACCACCGACTGCTCCAGAGCCATGATCGCCCCGGCGGTGGCCTGGTCATCGAGCGGGCTGAGGCCCCATACGTTGCCCTGGTTCTCGTAGAAGCTGTAGAGAGGCTTGCGTGAGAAGGTGATGAGCACGCCGAGCACGCCGACACCGATCTTGGTGGCGATCATGTAGGCGACTGGCGTCATTCCGGTCATGACGTGGCTGCGAACGGGGGAGAGCAGGTGCCACCAGTACAGCCAGCCGACGCTCATGAATGCGACGTGCTCAAGCACGTGCACCCACGCGTGCTCCAGGGCGGCGTCATACATCCAGGGGATGTGCCAGATCCACATCATCGCCACGTAGGCGACGACCGCGAACGCTGGGTGAGCGATCGGCCCGAGCCCGCGTTCGAGGTCGAGGATCGTGCGTGCCGCGGGACGCATGATCACCTTCGACAGGCCGAGGATCAGGAAGATCGGAGCGATGTCGAGCAGCAGCACGTGCTGGGTCATGTGCATGATGAACACTTGCTCGGCGAGGGTGTCTACGGGCGACACGAGCGCCACGGTCAGAGCGCTGAGCCCGAGTAGCCAGCTCCCGAGCCGCCAGTACTCCGCGCCGCGCCCGTTGCGGCTCTCGCGCCGCGCGTTGCGGAACCGCAGCACGTAGACAACGAGCAGGCATGCGATCGCCACGAGCGGGCCGGGTGCCCAAGACCAAGAGGTGTCCGCTGCCGTTGCGATCACGCGGCGATTGTGGCACCGCTGCTGCGCAATCGCGGTCCCGCACTCAAATGCTGCTTCGCCAGCATCACCCGAGTGCTCGCAACGTTGGCCGACATCGTGGTTGTCCCGCGCTGCCTGGCCTGCCGGGACAGGGCCGAGCGGGGAGCTGCGCTCTGCCAGGGCTGCCGGCAAGGGCTCGAATGGATCGCCAGCAGCTGCCGGGCCTGCGGGTTGCCTGGCCGCTGCAGCCGGTGTCCTGCGCGAGCGTGGGCCTTCGACGCGGCGTGGGCGCCTGTCGCCTACGCGGGTCCTGTCCCGGCGTTGGTGCGTGCGGTGAAGCTACGGGCGTCCCGGCCGGCGGCCGAGCTTATGGCCGCCGCGATCGTGGCCCGCGCACCTGAACAGATGCTCAGTCAGGGCGCGACCCTTGTCCCGGTGCCGCCTGATCCATGGCGCTCGCGTGTTCGCGGTACCGATCACGCGTTGCTGCTCGCCAGGTCGGTCGCCCGCCGTACCGGGCAACCGGTCGCCCAGGCGCTCGTCCGCTCGCGGACCTCCAGGCAGGCAGGTTCGGCGCGTGGCGCAAGGTTGCAGCGAGACCTCGGGATGGCCGCGCGCGGGGTCTCGATCTCCGGTCCGGTGGTGCTAGTCGATGACGTTCACACGACCGGAGCGACTCTCCACGCGGCGGCCTCGGCGCTCAAACATGAGCGATCTGGACGCATTGCAGCTATGACATTTGGCCGTTCGATTTGACATGGCCGCAGGCCGAGGTAACGTCGAACCATCAGACACCGCCCAGAGGAGGGCCGCATGAAGATCGAAGTCCTAGGCCGAGATGTACCGGTCACCGACGAGCTCCGCGCGAAGATCGAAAAGCGCTTTGCGAAGATCGCCAAGCAGGTGTCCGAGTCTGCGTCTTTGAGACTTGAACTCAAAGAGGCTCCCGGCAGTCACGGACCGGTTGAGTTTGTCGCCGACGTCGCACTCAAGGTCAAAGGCACGACCTTGCGCGCGACCGACACTTCCCGGGATCTGATGCACGCGGTGCACCAGGTCACCGACGAACTCGCTGTGCAGGTCAAGCGCCACCGCGAGAAGCGGATGGGGCGGCGTGCCTCGCGGAAGGCCGCATCGGCCGGACGCACGGCAACAGCCTGAAACTGCGGTGCCGGCGCCCGCATTGGGCGTCGGCACCCACCCTCGCCAGCGCAGGTCGCGACTTCATAGACTGAGGTCCCTATGGGACTGTTGGATCGTGCGCTGAACATCGGAGAGAGCAAGCGCTTCAAGGAGTACGAGAAGCGCGTCGCCCGCATCTCCGCATTCGAGCCTGAGCTCGAGCTCGAGTCTGACGAGGAGCTGCGCGAGCGCATGGACGGCCTGCGCGAGCTCGTGCGCAGCCAGCCAGACGACAAGATCGACGCCACGCTCGACCAGGTGCTGCCCGAGTGCTTCGCGATCGTGCGCGAGGTCGGTAGGCGCACGATGAACATGCGCCACTTCGACGTGCAGCTGATCGGCGGCATGGTCTTGCACTCAGGTGCCATCGCCGAGATGAAGACCGGCGAGGGCGAGACCCTCACCGGCACCACAGCGGTCGTGCTCAACTCGCTTGCCGGACGCGGCGTGCACGTCGTGACGGTCAACGACTACCTCGCCAAGCGCGACGCCGAGTGGATGATGCCCCTCTACGAGGCATGCGGTGTGTCCGTCGGGATCCTGCAGAACGACATGCACCCGCAGGACAAGGTCGACGCGTACAAGTGCGACGTCACCTACGGAACGAACTCCGAGTTCGGCTTCGACTACCTGCGCGACAACATGGCGCAGACGATCGAGGACAAGGTCCAGCACGGCGGCCGCCTGGGTGAGGACGGCCGACCGATCGCGATGCACTACTTCGCGATCGTCGATGAGGTCGACAACATCCTCATCGACGAGGCCCGCACGCCGCTGATCATCTCCGGCGCCCCGGAGCAGGCAGCCGAGATGTACGTGCAGTTCGCAAAGCTCGCGAAGACGATGCAGCCGGGCAAGACGCCCGAGGGCATGGACCCCCGCGCCAAGCGTGACTTCCTGGCTGACTTCGACTTCGAGTTCGATGAGAAGCACAAGACGGTCGCGGTCACCGAGCAGGGCGTCGAGAAGGCCGAGAAGTTCCTCGGCATCGACCACCTCTACCGCGCCGAGAACGGGCCGCTCGTCAACCATCTGATCCAGTCGCTGAAAGCCGAGTCGCTCTACAAGCGCGACGTCGACTACGCCGTGATCGACGGCGAGGTCAAGATCATCGACGAGTTCACCGGCCGCATCCTCGATGGGCGCCGCTGGTCCGAAGGCCTGCACCAGGCAGTTGAGGCCAAGGAGAACGTCGCGATCCGCGAAGAGAACGTGACGCTCGCCACCGTCACGCTGCAGAACTACTTCCGGATGTACAAGAAGATGGCGGGCATGACCGGCACGGCTCTCACCGAGGCGACCGAGTTCATGAAGATCTACAAGCTGCCCGTCGTGCAGGTGCCAACGAACCGCCCGATGGTTCGCATGGACAAGAACGACCAGATCTACAAGACCAAGGACGGCAAGTGGGGCGCCCTGGTCCGAGAGATCGCAGCACGACACGAGAAGGGCCAGCCGGTCCTCGTCGGCACGATCTCGGTCGAGACCTCAGAGATGCTCTCTGCCCAGCTCAAGCAGCTCGGCATCAAGCACGCTGTCCTCAACGCCAAGCCTGAGCACGCGCAGCGCGAGGGCGAGGTCGTCGCTGAGGCCGGCGAGCTCGGCGCCGTGACGATCGCGACCAACATGGCCGGCCGCGGCGTCGACATCAAGCTCGGTGGCAACGCCGAGCACCGCGCGATGCTGCAGCTGCGCAAGGAGGGCGTCACGCCCGGCGACAACGGCTACGAGGAGAAGCTGCTGGCGCTGGCAGAGAAGTTCGAGCCCGAGGTTGCCGAGGCCCGCGAAAAGGTGATGGAGGCCGGCGGGCTGTTCATCTGCGGTACCGAGCGCCACGAATCACGCCGCATCGACAACCAGCTGCGCGGCCGCGCCGGTCGCCAGGGCGACCCGGGCGAGTCACGCTTCTTCCTGTCGGCCGAGGACGACCTCGTGCGCCTGTTCGCCGGGGACCGGATCTACCGCATCCTCGACCGGCTCGGCACAACCGACGACGACGGCCACGAGGAGCCGATCGAGGCCAAGATGCTCTCGAAGCAGATCGAGAAGGCTCAGGAGAAGGTCGAGGAGCAGAACTTCCTGATCCGCAAGCGCACGCTCGAGTACGACGACGTGATGAACGAGCAGCGCCGCATCATCTACCAGTACCGCGACGAGGTGCTCGAGGGCCAGGACATGGGCGACACCGCCCGCAACCAGCTCTCGGACGTGATCGAGCGGATGGTCGAGGAGTACACGTTCAGCGACTTCGTCGAAGACTGGGATCTCGACGGTCTCTTCACGGCACTGCGCGACATCTTCCCCGCAGGTTTCGGCACCGAGCACATCTCCAGCATCGAAGGCCGCGCCGAACTGACCGAGCAGCTCACCGAAGAAGCGCTCGCGCTCTACAACCAGCGCGAGCAGGACCTGGGTGAAGAGCTGATGCGCGGCCTCGAGCGCTTCCTGCTGCTGCAGATCATCGATGAGAAGTGGCGCGAGCACCTCTATGACATGGACTACCTGCGCGAGGGCATCCACCTGCGCGGGTTCGCGCAGATCGAGCCGATCGTCGCGTACAAGAACGAGGCGTTCACCCTCTTCACCGACCTCATGAACACCATCTGGGCCGACTTCGCCCGGATGATCTTCCACGTCGAGGTGCAGGTCGAGCAGGAGGCACCCGACGTCGGCGCAATCACGCCGGCCGGTGGTGGCCGCCGTCGCCGCGATCTGTCCTACTCCAGCGGCGCTGACATCGAGCCGAGCGCCCTCGGCATGGCCACGGGCGCGACCGGCACTCTGGAGCCGGAGCTGGCGCCAGAGCCTGCCCCGGTCGAGCAGAGGCGTGTCGACGAGCACGACCAGCTCGGCCGCAACGAGCCGTGTTGGTGCGGGTCGGGCAAGAAGTACAAGAAGTGCCACGGGGCGGGCGCCGAGTAGTCTCGGCACCTGATGGCTTCACCGCAGGACACCCAGGCGCTGAGCGCCGGCCAGCGCCGGGCTGCGATCGTCGACAGCCTTGAACTCCTGCGCGAAACGACGGATGTCGAAGCGCTGCAGGCTCAGGTCGACGAGCTCGAAGAGCGGATGCAGGCCCCGGGGTTCTGGGACGATGCAGACGCGGCAGCAAAGGTCTCAGCTGAGCACGCCCGCAGTTCGCGCAAGCTCAAGGCGTTCACCTCACTTGAGTCCGACGTCGACGACCTCGAGTCTCTGATCGAGCTCGCAGCCGAGGACGCAGAGCTCGAAGAGGAGCTGACCCAGCAGCTGGACCAGCTAGAGCGAACTCTCGGTGAGCTCGAGGAGGAGCGTCTCTTCAGCGGCGAGTACGACTCCGGCGACGCGCTGGTGACCGTCAACGCGGGTGCAGGCGGCACCGACGCCCAAGACTGGACCGAGATGGTGCTGCGCATGATGATGCGCTGGGCTGAGTCCCGCGGGTTCAAGGTTGAACTGCTCGAAGTCTCCGAGGGAGAAGAAGCGGGCATCAAGTCGGCCACGTTCAAGGCCGAGGGTGAAAACGCCTACGGGCTGTTCTCAGCCGAGCGGGGCGTGCACCGCCTCGTCCGCATCAGCCCGTTCGACTCTCAGAATCGCCGCCAGACAGCCTTCGCTGGCCTGGAGGTCGCTCCAGTGCTCGACGACGCCGGCGACATCGAGATCGATTCCGACGATCTGCAGGTCGACACCTACAGGGCGTCGGGCGCCGGCGGTCAGCACGTCAACAAGACCGACTCAGCTGTGCGCATCACGCACCGGCCGTCCGGGATCGTCGTGCAGTGCCAGAACGAGCGCTCGCAGACCGCCAACCGCGAGACGGCGATGAAGATGCTCTACGCGAAGCTGCTCGAAAAGCAGGAGCGCGAGCGGGCGGCAGAGCTGGCCAAGGAGAAGGGCGAGGCGCAGGATGTGAACTTCGGGTCTCAGATCCGCTCCTACGTGCTGCACCCGTACACGATGGTCAAGGACCACCGCACCGATGTTGAGGTCGGTGACGCGCAGCGCGTGCTCGACGGCGATCTCGACGGCTTCGTGCGCGCCTACCTGCTCAAAGCTGCAGCTGGTTAGTGAGCACTAGGTCCCGGTAGGTCTGTTGGTGGGTCGATGGTTTGCGATCCGGCCTCGGTGACTAGCCGGCTGCCTGCTGGGGCAGTACCCGCGAATACGTCCCCGACCTTCCGGAGTTGGCCGTCGTTCTTCAAGCCGGTAATCCTGGCGTTCCCGCCCTCTGAAGCGAGCACGCCCACGATGTTTGGTGCACCCGACGATGGCGGCGGCAGCATCACAACGGTGGCCTCGCCAGCCGCGATCTCCTGACTTGACTTGCATGTAATTCCATAGCCCTCGACCAGAGGGTCCGGAATGGCAAGACACCGCTTTCCTGATGCCTGAGAGAATGTCCAGCCTCGGAGGTCCGTTTCAGGGATTTGGAACGACCTCGCGGTAGCCCAATTTACTCCTGCCAGATACTTGGGGTCCGCCCTCTCGAGGTGGGCGCGCAATGCAGAGCTCGACGTCTGGTGCTTGGCGCCCAGATTACCGTTGCCCGCTGGCGGAACGATCCCGACGTCGTCCGGTACGGGCGCGGTACTAGAAACGACTTCGCCGAGCGCCACCCCGACGAGTCCGGTCAACAAGACCCCAGCGGCGAGACCGCCCAGAACTGACTTGAGTTTCATGAACGTCTCCTAGGCGTCGATGTGGTTGTCGTGGGCGTTGAAGGAATAGCCGAGGCTGTGAGGGTTCTTGCAGGCTCCCCGGAGGTAGTTCCACCCGGAATATGACCTGAGGCCATCCGTCGTGTACTGGACCCAACTGCCCCAAAGAGCCGTGCCGTTCCAGTTCATCGCGTTGATCTGGATCTGTCGGGTGTTTACCGGGTCCATTTCGTGACAATAGGCGCCCGTCAGAGCCGAGTAGCTGAGCGCGTTGTATAGACCCTGACCGGACCCGAGCCACTCTCCACTGGCCCAATGGACAGTTCCAGCCTGGGCGGTCGTGGGGGCGACAAGCGCGGCTGCTGCCAGACCGATTGTGATTCGTCTCTTTGTCATGGTCTCTCCGTTTGGTCGAGTGGGAGGCGGGCTTGAGTGAGCTCAACAATCGCGACGTCTCTTTAGGTAGATCGCTAGCGGGCAAGAGTTGTGACCGAACCTGTCCGGCATCGGACCTAGGTCGGTCCCGGTGTTCGAGTTGTTCTCGTGCGTGGCGGCTGGATAGGCCCCCAAGTCGGCTATAGGCTCGCCGCATGGACCAGACCGCCGCTCCGTACCTCGACGCGGTCGTCGGCTACGCCTTCCGCGGCTCCGGGCGGTTTCACATTCCTGGCCACAAGGGCGGGCCGGGCGCGGACCCCGGCCTTCGCAACGCTCTTGGTGACCGGGCGCTCGCGCTCGACATTCCGCAAGACATCTACGGGGTCGACATCGGCGAGCGGCCAACGCCGTACGAGCGAGCCGAGCTGCTCGCCGCGGACGCCTACGGGGCGCAGCGCTCGTGGTTCTTGACCAATGGGGCGACGCAGGGCAACCACGCCCTGTGCCTCGCGCTGGCTCCCCTCGGCACGAGCGTTGTGGTGCAGCGCAACGCGCACGCTTCGATCGTCGACGGGCTGGTGCTCAGCGGCGGTATCCCGACATTTGTCGCACCTGAATACGACGACGACCGCGGCATGGCCCACGTCGTCACGCCGGCCGCCCTCGATCGCGCTCTTGCCGATGCGCCGTCTGCGAAGGCGGCCTTCATCGTGTCGCCGACCTACTACGGCATGTGTGCCGATGTAGCGGGACTCGCGGAGGTCGCTGCCAAGCACGGCGCGGCGCTCGTGGTCGACCAGTCATGGGGCCCGCACTTCGGCTTTCACTCCAAGGTGCCGCCGAGCGCGCTCGCACTCGGCGCCGGGGCCGTGTTGACGAGCACGCACAAGATCGCTGGCTCGCTCACCCAGTCGGCGATTCTTCATGTTGCAAAGCCTCAGGCCGGCAGCGTCGAGGTCAACGAGAGCGATGTCGCGCGCGCACTGCGGCTGGTGCGTTCTACGAGCCCTTCATCGCTGCTGATGGCATCGCTTGACTCCGCCAGGCGTCAGCTTGCCGTGCACGGTGAGGCGCTCATTCACGAGTCGCTCAAGGCTCTCAGCGCGGTGCACGAAGCGATCGCAGCGGTCGATGGCTTTGAGATCGTGGGCGACGACACCGTGGGGCAGCACGGGGTAGCGGCTCACGACCCGCTACGGCTCGTCCTCGACACGCGCGAGCTCGGTCGCACCGGCTACGAGGTCGCCCAGGCGCTTCGCGAGGTCTACGACATGCAGGTCGAGCTCGCCACGCAGGCCACGGTTGTCTGCGTACTCGGAGTTCGCCAGCCGATCGACCAGCTGACGCGGCTCGCCGGAGACCTCGACGAGATCGCGACCAAGCTGCGGCGCGAGCAGCAGGTGGAACCGATCGGGCAGGGCGCAGGAGCGCTCCACAACGAGCTGGTCGTGTCTCCGCGCGACGCATTCCTCGGCGAGGCCGAGCGCGTGCCGCTAGAGGACTCGGTCGGCAGGATCTCGTGTGAGTCGATCGCCGGGTACCCGCCAGGGATCCCCGCGCTGCTCCCGGGCGAGCGGATCACCCAGGACGTTGTGGACTACCTGCGCGACATCCTCGCGGCCGGATCGCGCCTGCACGGTGCGGCCGACCCCGCGCTGAAAACCATCTATGTACTAAGCGACCAGTAGGCCACGCAGCGCAGCTGCCGCGAATGCTAAGGCCGGCGAAGCCGGGCGTGCACTAGTAGCGCGCAGTACCGACCATGTGGAACTGCAGGCGTGCGAGGTTGCCGGTGTAGCGGCCCGACCCCGAAGCGTTCTTGTAGCGGCCCGTCCCGCTGAGGACACGCCATGTGCCCTTTGCCTGGCTGCTCTTGGAGTAGGTGACCTTCACGCGGAGCCGCCCGTGCTTGCACTTTGCGTTGAACCGCGCGCCGTCGCTCACGATCTTGGCGGTGCCCGAACATGTGCCGATCGGCTTGCCTGCCATGGTCACGCTCAGGCCCGACGTGCCGGCCAGCTTGGCTGTGGCGGTCACGTCGACGTTGTAGCGCTTGGAGGCCAGGGCGGGCGAGGCGGCGATGAGGCCCACGGCAGCGGTTGTCAGGATGAGCTTTGCGGGATTAGGCATAGGTTCAGCGAGCTGTTGTGCAGCCCGAGTAAAGGTATCGGCAGGCAATCACAGTTTCCGTACTTGGCGCGCCAGTCCACCGGTCTGCAGACCCCAAAGCACCCAGCCGGCCGAGCCGGCTCGCGCGCCCTTGACGCCGCCCTCCGGAGCCTTACGTGCCCGGCCGACATCGCCTTCAGTCAGGATCTCCAGCACAGTCGCGGGGCCAGCTCCCGGCTTGCCTGAAGATAGGCGCCTGGCCGCCCGCTCGGCGATCGTCTCCCCGATCTCGGTCGCTGTGGCCATCCAGCGGCTGGTGTCGCCCCGCGACCGGGTGCCGATCGGTCCGAGCACGTAGATCTCAACCTGCACGCCATGCCCCGACTCCTCGGCGGCCAGCACCTGTCCGGCCATCAGCTCGCCAGCCGCCACCGTGGAGACCGCTCCGGAACCGGCGACGGGGTACCGAGCGGCGGCCCCGTTGATCATCACGTAGCTGGCGCCGGGGCGGCGGCGCAGGTGAGGGACGAACGCGTGCATCGCGAGGTGGTGGCTGCGGAGCCCGTCGTGCACCGTCGCCTCCCATTGATCGAGCGGCATGTCTGCGAGGGGCGGACCGGCATCCCACCCGCCGAGCGCCGCTACCACCAGATCAAGCGGTCCAGCCTGCTCTACAGCGGCCTCTGCCAGTGCCCGCGCCTGCGCGTCACCAGCTGAGAGGTCACCGACGACGGGCACCAGGTTCGAGGGATCGGCGCCGAGGGCTTCGAGCTCGTCCGCGAGCGCGTGGAGGCGCTCGGCCCGCCGGGAAGGCACAACCACGGTGGCTCCGCTGCGAAGCAGCCCCGCGGTGATTCCGGCACCGACCTCACCGGCACCGCCGCACACGACGGCGGTGTGGCCCTGCAGAGCGCTCTCGGTCATGCGTTCAGAACCTAGTCGCCGCGGCGATCCCCGACGCGCGCGCGAGCAGCTCGTGACCGTCGGGCAGCACGTAGGTCGCTGCGCCCTGCGTGAGCGCTTGAGCAACCGCCTCCTCGACGATGTCGTCGACCGCCTCTGTGGCGGTGCCGCACCCGGCGCAGGTGGGGGAGGTGCTGATCGACAGCGTGCCGCAGCCCGGGCACCGCACGCCGTACCCGCGAGTGCCGGTCTGGACGAGCAGCGTTTCAACCCGCCGCTCGCTCAGAGCCTCGAGCACGGGCCCGAGTCCGGTCGCCCCTCGGCCGGTCCCGACGGAGTCGGACACCCGTTGCACGAGCTCCTGCTCGCGGCTCTCGGCGACATCTGTGAGCAGCGTGCGCGCCGCCTTAAGCACCTGTTCGGGGCTGGAGTCCCAGACCTCGACGTCGAACTGGCCCGCGACCGCGCGTTCAAGATCTGTCGGCAGCAGACTGCGCAGCGCATTGGCGGTCTCCGCCGGGCCTCCGATCAGCAGCCCGGCGCTCTCTTCGTCTTCCAGCAGCCGGCGCAGCTCCGCGCTCACGCCGCGCAGGTGATCGAGCACGTCCTTCTCCGCGCTGCGCTTGTGGTGCTCAAAAGATGTGCCGCCCTGGTCGCGCGAGTGGGAGGGGCTCTGATCGTGATGACCTGCGACCTCGTCCTCGGTGCGCCAGTGCTCGGTCAGCCCGTCGAGCGTGCCCGAGAGAAGCCGGGCGTGCCGGCGATCGGCCAGCACGATCCACCAAGGTGCCGTCGCCGCGATACGGGCGATCGCTGCGATCGCGGGCCGGTCGGCGATCCGCACCTCAGGTGCGACTGCGTGGGGCAGGGGCAGCACCTCAAACAGCGACGCGGGCTCGGAGGCGAAGATCGCAAGGCCACGGGCACCGCCTGTCATCTCCTCGGCCCCGGCTCCGGCGAGATGCTCGCGGATCCGTGCGATGTCGCCCTCGAGCGCGGTGCGTTCGGCCGGCGTGAGCGAGTCGTGGTCGCGCACGCGCCGTGATGCCGCGTCGAGCACGGCGCGCACCTCGGTGTCGCGGGCGCTCGGCGTCGGCACTTCGTGCGGGTCGAGGTTGATGAAAACGCTCAAGACCTTGCCTTCCGGGCTTCTGGTCTCGGCAAGCGATCGCAAACGATCGCCGGTCAACTCGGTCGCCATGGCGCGACCGTATACGGTCGCGCCACAGCGTGCACGAGGTTATGCCGCGATCTTAATTTCTTCTTGATCGAGCACTTCGAGGTTGACCGAACCGTCGTCGGCTAGGTCGGCGAGGACCTTCGCGCCCGCCTTGAGGCGGCCGTCCACGATCCCGTCGGTCAGCGCCCGCTCCAGCGTGCGCCGGATGTGCCGCTGCAGCGGCCGTGCCCCGAACGTGTCGTCGAACCCGTCGGCCGCGAGCCTGTCGATCAGCTCGTTCGACACCGTGAGTTCGATCTCGCGCTCAGCAGCTAGCCGCTGCGTGGTCTTGTCGACGATCAGCCCCGCGATCTCCTTGACGTGATCGGCCTCCAGCGAATGGAAGGTGATCACTTCGTCGATCCGGCCCAGGAACTCGGGGAGAAAGGCGTCCTTGACCGCGGCGAGCATGGACTCGCCTGCGTCTGGCGCCTCCTCGGCCGTGAACCCGAGCCCGCGGCGCTTAGCGGTGCCCGCGCCGAGGTTCGACGTCATCACGATCACCGTGTTCGTGAAGTCCACGGTGCGGCCTTCGCCGTCGGTCAGGCGACCGTCGTCGAGTAGCTGCAGGAGCACGTTCCACACCTCAGGGTGAGCCTTCTCGACCTCGTCGAGCAGCACCACGCTGTACGGGCGACGGCGCACCGCTTCGGTCAACTGGCCGCCTTCGCCGTAACCGACGTAGCCGGGAGGTGACCCGATCATGCGAGCGACCGTGTGCGGCGCCCGGAACTCGGACATGTCGATCCGCACGAGCGCATCTTCGGAGCCGAACAGGCGCTCGGCCAGCGTCTTTACAAGCTCGGTCTTGCCAACTCCCGTTGGCCCGAGGAACAGGAACGAGCCGACCGGGCGATCGCGCTCAGACAGCCCGACGCGTGAGCGCCGCACGGCATCCGCAACCTTCTCGACCGCAGCGTCCTGTCCCACAACCCGCTCGTGCAGGTCGGCTTCCAGCGCCGCGAGCCTGGCGAGCTCATCGGTCTGCAGCTCGCCGACGGGGATGCCGGTGCGCAGCGCGACGATCGAGGTGATCTCGGCTGTGTCGATCACCAACGGCTCTTCGGATGAGGGCTCCTGTTCGGCCAGGATCGCGAGCTGCTGCTTGCACCACGCTGCGCGCTCGTAGTCCTCGGCCGAGACGGCCTGCTCGAGTTCGGTCTGCAGCTCGGCTGCCTTCTCAGACGTGCTGACGGGCTGAGCAAGCCGCAGCTTTGCCCCGGCCTGGTCGATCAGGTCGATCGCCTTGTCGGGCAGCTGCAGGTCGGTCATGTAACGGGCGCTCAGCTTGACCGCGGCTTCGAGCGCGTCGTCGGTGTAGATGCAGCCGTGGTGGTCCTCGTAGCCGGCCTTCACGCCCTGCAGGATCTCGATGGTCTGCTCTGGGGTGGGCTCGTCGACCGTCACGGTCGAGAACCGGCGAGCCAGGGCGGCGTCCTTCTCGATCTTGCGGAACTCAGCCAGGGTCGTCGCGCCGATCATCCGCAGGGTGCCTCGCGCGAGCATCGGCTTGAGGATGTTGGCTGCATCCATTGCGCCCTCGGCGCCGCCGGCGCCGAGCACGGTGTGCAGCTCGTCGAGGAACAGGATGATCTGACCGCCGGCGCCCTGCACCTCTTCCATGACGGTCTTGAGGCGCTGTTCAAACTGGCCCCTGTACTGGCTGCCAGCGACCATGCCGGCGAGGTCGAGGGCGATCACGCGTGTGCGCAGTAGCGCTTCCGGCACGTCGCCGTCGGCGATGCGCTTCGCGAGGCCCTCGGCAATGGCGGTCTTGCCTACGCCGGCTTCGCCGATCAGCACCACGTTGTTCTTCCGTCGGCGGGCGAGGATCTCTGCCGTCTGTTCGATCTCAAGCTGGCGACCGATCACGGGATCGATCTCACCGTTGCGTGCTTCGGCCGTGAGGTCCTGACCGAACTCGTCTAGGGCAGGGGTCTTGCTCTCATCGGTGCTGGGGGAGCCGTTTGGCACGCGTTGCTCGGCCGCTCGTTCGGCGGCGGCAAGGTTGTGCGCGATCTCCTCGGCGCAGCTTGCGCACATGGCAGCAAGCCGCCGGCCTTGCTCGGTCGCCACGATCGCTTGGAGGCTCGCCGGGCGCTCTGCGCACACCGAGCAGAGCGGTGCGGCGTTGAAAGTCTCGTTGGCGTCCATGACGATCTCCTTAGATGGCTTGCGAATGAAAATCTAAGTGAAGCGGACGCAAGTCTAGCGCGCCGGACTGTGGTCCGGATAGCGCGTCGTAGAGAATGGGCAGATGGCCGCCGGACCGACATCCACCTACAAGCTGTGGCAGCGCTCCCGTGGCAAGCCGGGCGGTGCGCGCGCTTTCTCGGTTGGCGTATCGATGAAGGCGCCGTACTTCCGCACGATCAACCCGGTGGTGCGGGAACTAGAGCCGGGCCGGTGCGTCGCGAGCGCGCCGAAGTGGTGGGGCGTTCACAACCACATCGGAACATTCCACGCGATCGCTGCCTGCAACCTCGCCGAGTTTGCGATGGGGATGGTCGCTGAGTCGACGATTCCCAGCAGCCACCGCTGGCTGCCGAAGGGCATGACCGTGAGTTATCTCGCCAAGGCCGAGACCTCGCTTACGGCCACCGCCACCCTCGACGCACCTGCCGACTTTGGCGACATCGGTGACGGGACCGAGATCGTGGTGCCTGTGTCGATCGTTGACAAGGGCGGAACCGAGGTTGTGCACGCCGACATCACGATCTGGGTCACACCGAAGCCGGCGCGATGAGCACGGTCGATCCCACCTACCTGCGCGAGCTTGTCGCTCGCGCGCTCGCAGAGGACCTCGGCAGCGGCGACGTCACGACGCGCGCGACTGTGCCTGAGGGGACACGCGGGCTGGCCCGGATCACGCAGAAGGCCGTCGGCGTCTTCTATGGCAGGCAGGTGCTCGAAGAAGTCGTGCACCAGACCGATCCCGGCGGAAGGCTCGAAGTGTTCGTCGACGACGGCGCGCTGAGCGAGCCGGGAACCGTGATCGCCGAGATCGAGGGCGACGCCGCCGCAATCCTCTGGGGCGAGCGCACGGCGCTGAACTTTCTACAGCGGTTGAGCGGCGTCGCGACGCTCACCCACAAGTACGTGACAGCAGTCGCGGGCACGGGAGCGCAGATCCTCGACACCCGCAAGACCACACCTACGTTGCGGGCGCTGGAGAAGGCCGCGGTGGCTGCTGGTGGAGGCACCAACCACCGGATCGGGCTCTACGACATGGTGCTGATCAAGGAGAACCACGTCGAGGCCGCCGGCGGTGTCGCCAACGCCGTCAAGGCGGCGCGGGGTGCTTATCCGCAGCTCGTGATCGACGTGGAATGCTCGACGATCGAAGAGGTCGTCGAGGCTCTAGAGGCAGGCGCGACCCGGTTGCTGCTCGACAACATGACGCTCGACCAGCTACGCACCTCGGTGCAGCTCGCCTCGGGCAAGGCTGAACTGGAGGCGAGCGGGGGAGTCACGCTCGACACAGTGCGCTCGATCGCAGAGACCGGCGTGGACTACATCTCGGTAGGGGCCCTGACGCATTCGGCGCCGGCGCTGGACCTGTCGTTGATTTTGGAGCGCGTGTGATGGGTTCGCCAGAGCTGGTCGTCCTCGGCTTGGTCGTGGTGGCCATCTTCTTCGCCTTCGCGATTGCTGCTGCCCGAAAGCCCGCGACCCTTCCGCCCGATCGCATCCAGCGGCAGTCTGTGCGCTCGTCCGAGGAACTTGAAGCCAGGATCTGCATCCTGCTCATGCGCGACGACTGGCGAGTTGGGGACCGGACCGAGGACTACGCGTTCCTGGTCCGCCGGCCTCGATTCAACATCGCGCTAGCCATCGTGCTGGCGCTGACCACGATTGGCGTGTTCATCTACGCGATCTGGTTCCTTTTCCAGCAACCGGACTTCGTCGAGATCACCGTCGACCCGGCCCCCACTAACCTCGAAGCATGAGCACTCGCGTTCGTGAGCCGCTGCCGATGGCGCCGATGTCGCCGATCGTGCCGCCCGATCTCAGCCCGGCAGAGATCGCCGAGCTGTCGGCCGAGGTGCGGGAGCTCGCTGCTCAGCGCGACGCCGTGATCCTGGCGCACAACTACCAGGTGCCCGAGGTGCAGGCAGTGGCTGACTACGTCGGCGACTCGCTGGGGCTCTCTCGTCAGGCTGCTGCCGTGTCGCAGTCGGTGATCGCGTTCTGCGGCGTGCATTTCATGGCCGAGTCGGCGTCGATTCTGTGCCCGGACAAGACCGTCCTCATCCCGGACCTCGACGCGGGCTGCTCGCTCGCCGACTCGATCACGGTCCCCGAACTTAGCGCCTGGCAGGCAAAGCACCCTGGCGCGATCACGGTGATGTACGTCAACACGACGGCGGAGATCAAGGCGATCACCGACTACTGCGTGACGTCGTCGAACGCCGTGAAGGTCGTCGAGCACCTGATCGCCGAGAACGGCTGGCAGGACAAGGTCGCCGCGGGCGAGCGGCTGCCGATCCTCTTCGGACCGGACATGTGGCTCGGCTCGTACGTCGAGAAGGCACTCGGCGTGAAGATCCACGTGTGGGACGGCGAGTGCCACGTGCACGCCGGTATCCGCCCGGACGACATCAAAGAGATGCGGGCCGAGCATCCTGACGCCGACTTCCTGATCCACCCCGAGTGCGGCTGCTCGACGCAGGTCATGGAGTTCGTCGCCGCGGGCGACGTCGACTCCGAAGGAGTGCACATGCTCTCCACCGGCCAGATGCTCGAGTACGCGCGCGAGCACGCCGGCAAGGGCGGCACCGCGATCATGGCGACCGAGACCGGCATGCTTCACGGCCTGCAGATGGCCGCGCCCGACGTCGACTTCATCGCCGCCAACGAACGTGCTGCGTGCCGCTACATGAAGATGATCACGCTGCCGAAGCTGCGTGACTGCCTGCGCGACATGACCGGCGAGGTCAAGGTCGATCCGGAGATCGCGAAGAAGGCGATAGTGCCGATCGAGCGCATGGTCGCGATCGGGTAGCCCGTGTCGAAGTCGTACTTACGAGCTCTTTTAGCGTGGACCGTCGCGGCATCGGCTCTCGTTGGATGCGGGGACAACCAAGACCCCAGCGATATTCGCTTTGAGGCACTCCGGTTCGTGAAGGAGTCGTCCATCGACCTACCCCAGGTGTATTCGTCTGTCCAGTCAGCCGGTGACCTGGACGGTGACGATTTCGCAGATTTCGTACTAGTTGATTCCGTAGCGGATGAGACCTCGGACGTGCCGCTCGCGCGTCGGGCGCGAGTGTGGCTCTGGACATCGCAGGCCCGACAGCTGACGCGCGTATTTGGGCTACCCAACAAGCCTGAGGACATTCACGCCGATGTGATGCCCGGCGCCGGTGTGTTCTTCTTCGGTCGGCGTCTGACACAGCTGCGGCCGAGAAGCTCGTGGCCCCGAAGCGTACGTATCCGGGTAATCCGCAACGATCGGATCAGTCTTTTTGGGCACATCTCGCCCACGCACTGGTTGCTCGATACCGCGGCTTCGCGTCCGGGTCCCGCCCGGCTTGCCCATCTCACCGAGAGCGATGGGCGCGCGGTCCTTCGCGGGACGCAAGAACGCCGACCAAGATCGTCAACGCAGTACGGGCCGTTACAGATCCAGTCCGTTGGTCGTGATGTCCGGACGAGGACTCGTGGGGAATGGAGGCTCCGTGCCAGGTATCCCAAGGAAGCCATGGGTATCGATGCGGTGCCGTTAGGGGGCGCGGTACTGGCAACGGTCATCTGGGAGCGCGCCACCGATGTCTCAGACCAGCCGACGTCACAGGGTGCTCGCCTCGATCTGATCGCGCGCGACGCTTCAGTTGATCGGTCGGAGGATGGCCCGAGTATTCCGGACTCGGGAGCCTTCGAGTACGGGGTCGATGGCAGGATCGCGCTGCGTGTAGGCGACGAGATCTGGATACCGAGCCTTGATGCTCCGGATACGGTCACGATTCGTACGCTTGGAGGCAACCCGATGATGCTTGGCGGTGCGAGCGTCGCACTCTACGATTCGCGCCAAAGCAAGATCGTCATCGGGAAGTACGTGCCCGCCAGTCGTAACGTCGGGTAGGGGACACCCGCTCCATTCTTCTGAAGTGTGGAGTGTTACTGGTTCTGTGTACTATCGCCCGGGGATGAGGAGGATCTGTCAGGGACTGCTCGCGCTCTGCGGCGCGCTGCTAATTGTGCTCGGTGTTAGCCCGGCTCGGGCTGAAGAAGTAATGAGTCCAGTCGGACCGCTCGCGCGGATCGTGACTACGCCAACTTTGGGTTGCTACGTCCAGCGCCAAAACGTTGCAGTCCCATCGTGGTACGGGACGATCATGCCCTACAGCAGAAACGGCCCCGAATATCCCGGCTGCGGAACCGCGCTATGGGTGTCGGGCCACGTATACGGGCCGGAGGTGACCGTTCCAGGCGGGGGTGGGCAAAGTCCGGTGTTGGAGCGGTCGTTCACCCCGGTCAGCGCAGAGGAGGTGGTCGGGGAAGGAACCGCCCAGGACCCGTTTGTACTCAGAACGATCAGTGACGCCGGGGACGTGGGAATGCGCGTGGAGCAGAAGGACGTCTACGTCGAGGGTGACGACTCGTATCGGACCGTCGTGACTCTCCACAACCATGCATCAGTTGCCCGTGAAGTGCGGCTCTCGCGGGTGGGGGACTGCACGAATGCTCTTCCGTTCTCGCTGCAGTTCCTCGGCATCTTCGGTCAGGTGAGCGACGCAGGGGGCATCGGTTGTTTTGCGGCGGCGGGCGGTGGTTCTGGCGCACAAGGACAGAACGTAGGCAACCGGTTCGAACCGGCTACGGCGGGCTCTACTTTCCTGGGAACCAGCGGCGCGCATGTGTGGCAGGCAGTCGCAGCTGGTGTTGACCTGCCCAACGGTTGTATCAACCTCACTGGCTGTTTCGGTGAAAACAGCAACTTCCCCAACGTGCAGGACCCGTCACTCCCGAGCAGCTGGGATCCAGGCATCGCGATAAGTTGGCACGCGACGGTCCCCGCGGGCCAATCTAGGACCTTCGAGCTAGACAATGGCTTCTCCGGCAGTTCCTGGGGAATGGGTCCGAACCCAGTTACCGTCACTCCGTCTCAAGATAATGTCCTACTAAACGAGCAGGTCACGTACAACCTCGAGACGTCCTGGACAGACCTCTCTGCGAGCGGCGGCCCGCACCTCGAGTCCCTGACCGTTCAGCTACCGGCAGGTGCCGTATACCAACCTGGCTCGGGTACCGGCGACCTGCGAGGCGCCGAGGCGGTACGGGCTGGACGGTCAATCACTTTCTGGCCTGGGCGATTGTCGGAGCCAGGTAGCCCGGGCACATTCAAGACATCGTTGACCGGGTCCTTCTCCGTTCGCTACGCATCAGTGGGCCGCAAAGCGCTTGTTGCTGGGGCGCAAGGGGTCGGCGCCGTATTTGCGTCTGCGCTAGACGCAGCTCCCGTGTATGTACGCACTGAGGGGGCCGTTGCACCACCAGGCTCACCTGTGATCACCGCACCGGTAGAAGGCAGCTCTCTCGTGGCTGGCGATATTGGCGTGGAGTGGACGGCGAGCGAACGCGCCAACCGCTATTCGCTGGTTGTCGACGGCGTCGACGAGGCTGAATCAAGCGAAACGCGCGCCACGGTGGCACTCCAACCGGGCCAGCACGAACTGCAGGTCGTGGCCGTGAACGAGTCGGGTACCGCGCGCTCGCCGGTTAGGACTGTGAACGTAACCGAGCGCTCTGGCGATCCTCTCGAGTTGATCGAGCCCGGGCCCGGTGTCACCGTGGACGATGACGCCACCTTCAGCTGGACGGCCCTGCGCGGAGCGTCGTCTTACGAGTTGATCATCGACGGCCGCCCTGTGGCCTCGACTGCTGATGTATCTATCGACCTGCCTGACGAAGTAGCTTCTGGCAAGCACAACTGGAGTGTCAAGGCGAGTAGAGCGGGAGTGGTAATCGGCCAAGCCTCTACGCGGCCCGTGTCGTTGAACCGAGCACCTCAGTCGGCATCAGCAGATTTGAGTGACGAGGGAAGGTTTGCGATGCGCTATCGCCCTTTCCTGATGTTTGACTCCGGGGAGAAGTACCGGCCCCTGACAGTCAAAGCGCTCTTCGACGAGGGCAATACATACGTGAATCGTTACCGGCGGCAGGGGCAGGGGGTCACCGCTGCGAGGCGGCGCGCGGCCGTCGACTCGGCGCTGTTCGGGACTACCTCGCTTGAGGGTAAGACCGTGGGTTACGACGACGAGCTCGCTGCGTTGAGCTTCGCCACCCGATCTCCATTCGCCGGGTGTCGCCAAGGGGCGATGCTCGACTGCAACAGCGGCTCGCACTCCGGTATCTACTTTCACATAGTCCGACCTCGCACCAAGGCGGACGTAGGCGCGCGCTTCCCGGCTCTCCTAGAGCGGCGAATGTTCTGGGTCGACTGGTGGTGGTTCCTTCGAGACAACCCGGTGTCGGGCGGGACGCACCGGGGCGACTGGGAGGGAGTCAGTGTCGCAGTGAGTTCAAAGACGGGCAACGTTGGGATCGTCGCGTTTGCCTCGCACGACGGTGTTAACCGCTACCTGCCCGGCGTGACTCGGCTGGGCGGTCCGGGGCAGCGACCGTTCGTGTACGTCGCGCGGGGCACTCACGCTTCGTATCCGCGTCCCTGCATCAAGGCGGCGGATCCCTACGGAGAGAGCTCCCTCGATTTCGTCGGCCCTTGTGCTCAAGAGCGAACGGCTCGCGACAAGAAGCCTGACCTCATCGCCGAGGCAAGGAGTGACGGCAAGAGCCAATGGGGGCGTAACTCTGACTCTGCTTGTCTACTAGACCGCAACTGCATCATCCAGCTAGGGCACCAGACGCTCGGGGTCAACCAGGTAGCCGACATGGCCAGGCGCAAGACCGACATTCTGGCTGTACCAAAGTCCTGGAACTCGTGGCGGGGGCATTGGGGTGATACGGCGCAGGGAACGAAGAGTCCTACAGCGCCGGGACAGCAGAACCGGTTCAAACGGCCATATTGGCCGAGCGAGGCGTGTGGGATTCCGTTGTCGAAGCGCAAACCGAACTCGGCTGGCTATTTCATCGCGGTACCGCCTGACAATGACCACTGCGACGAGTCAAGGGCGAAGGCAGCCTCGGCCTCCAGCGTCGCGCCGGCCACCGAGGCTGGGGCGTGTGGTGAGTACGCAGGTTCCGGGGTGGCGGCAGTCTTGTGTGATCAGGCTCAATTGTCCGAGGCTGGAATCCGCGGGGAGATGACACTTGATGGGACTATGTACATCACTAGTGGACGGACCGGAGACGTATCCGATGACGCACCGGGAGTCGCGCAGCTTTTGGGCGAGCCGCTGACACCTGGTCAATCTCTAGTGTTCGCTGGGACTTCCCCTGAGACGATGCAGGCGCACATCCAGGTATCCGCTAATCAGGGGCTGTCACGAGTAGTTCTGGACGAGATCGGCCTCAGTGAAGGTGGATCGGCAAAGTTCACGGCTACAGCCGACGGTGGCGGCGAACTGGTCCGCCCGGATGGTTCCACGGTGCACGTCGCGCCCATCGCGACCGCTCAGCAGGTCAAGGTCCGGATCGCGTCGGCACGTGCTTCCGGTCGGCATCTCGTACGTGTTGCATTCACAGCAACCCGAGGGCTCCGGGCGTTGGTTTCAGTTCGAGCGAAAGGCAAAACCTTTGGTCAGCGAAGCATTCGGACTACCGGGCGTTCGCAGCGAGTTACCGTCAAGGTCCCGAGCAGCCAGCGACGAGGCCTCACCGTCGTAGTTCGCATTGGGCGAGTCCAAGCGACGAGGACAGTGCTCCGACGTTAGCTTCGTCGGAGCATCGCCCTTCTCGCTAGTCGGTTCGGAGGTCGGTCGTCGCGATTCAGCGCTTGCACGCCTGGATCGTGTAGCTCATCGGCAAGCGCTCAGGGCGATCGGTCAGCGACCACTCGCCAAGTTCGCCCTGCGCCATCGAGCCTGGCAGGGCCTCCCAGGGGACCGAGCGGTGCTCCGCAAGTCCCGTGATTGTCAGGCCCGCGTCGAGCAGTGATGACACGATCTCGCCCATGCCGTGGTTGAACGAGATCGAGGTGTCGGTCTCGAGCTTCACATCGGTCTCGACGTATGTGCCTTCCTCAGTCCACTCGAGCCCGCCCTCGGTCTCGAAGTAGTGAAACTCGACAGGCAATACCTTCTCGCCGCGCTCTGACGGGCGCTCGTCGATTGTCCAGAGCATTGGGTGTCCCTCGCGCATGAAGAGCCTGCCGCCGGGGGCGAGCAGCTCGCTCACGATCCGTCCCCATTCGGCGATCTTCGGCAGCCAGCAGATCGCACCGATGCCCGTGTACACGAGGTCGAACTCGCCGCTCGGCAACACGTCGAGCGCGTCGTGGAACTCTGCCTCGACGAAGTCGGTGTCGGTACCGCAGTCTGCAGCGAGCTTGCGAGCCGCCTCGATCGCTGGCGGCGAGAAGTCGAGCCCGGTCATGCGCGCGCCGAGGCGTGACAGCGACACCGTGTCTGTGCCGATGTGGCACTGCAGGTGCACACCCCGCGCGCCGGCGATGTCGCCGAGCAACGGCACGTCAAAGGTCACCACGTCGCTGAGCGCGGACGGGTCCGCGACCAGCTCGGCGACCTTGTAGCCGGGCGATGCGAAGTGGGCGGGGACGCGCTCGTCCCAGAGCGCTCGGTTCAGCTCAATGTGGTCCACGCGCCAACCGTAACGGTCGGCTCGCCGAGCCGGAGCTGGCTAGAGCTCGGACAATGCGATCGCGCTGAGGACGAGGTCGCCGGTCTCGTCGTCACTGAAGTACTCAAGGTCTGAGAACCAGGATCCGGCGGAGAGCACCGAGTCGCAGTCGTCGCTCATCTCGTCGAAGTCTTCGTCGTCGGCGGAAGCGCCCTCGAAGTCGCCGGAGTCGTCGAACTCGTCGCCCGAGTAGTCGTCACCCTCGTCATCGCTGCCCGCGCTGCCGCCGACCGAGCAGCCCAGCTCGGAGTCTTCGGTGACCGTGAACGTTGTGTTCTTGCGCTTGTTGTTGAGCCAAACGGTCAGCGTGCCTGCAGCGGAGTCGAGGTTCACGACCCAGCCTGTGTTCTCGTCGCCGTCTTTGACGCCGTCGTCGTCTGTGTCGCGGTCGACGGGGTCTAGACCTGTCTTCATCTCACCGAAGTTGTTGAGTCCGTCACCGTCGCGGTCCTCGCGATCGTCGCTGACCCCGTTGCCGTTGGTGTCGCGTTTGCCGGGGTTGGTGCCCGTCTCCTGCTCGAAGCCGTTCATGAGCCGGTCGCCGTCGCGGTCCTCTGTGGCGTCGTCGACTCCGTTGCCGTCGGTATCTGCCTTGCGTGGGTTGGTCCCGGCGAGGTACTCGTAGTACGAGGTCAGACCGTCGTCGTCGGGATCCGAGTCGCGGGTCACCTTGTACTTGCGCTGGTAGGACTTGGGGAACGTCGGCATCGCCGCGCCCTTGCGCGCCGACGCGCCGCCCTTCTTGCCCTTGCCCTTCTTCTTGGTGCCCTTCTTGGCCGCCTTCTTGCCCGCCCGCTTGGTTGCGGTCTTGGACTTCGGCGTCTTCTGCTTCGTGGCTGCGGCGGCGGTACCGGTGATCGCCGGGATGGCGAGGATCAGGGAGAGGAGCAGCGCAGCGAGGCGGAAGCGGCGGACCATACGGAGTTGATCGCCAACGCCACACCGGAATATGAGTGTTTGATTAGAGGTCGGGACAAACGTCCAGTCCTCGGCCCAAATCAGTCGAAATCTGAGACTTCGTGCGGTCCTACGCAGGCAACGGCGGCCT
>CAZLKZ010000031.1:0-18583 GCA_964560235.1 uncultured Conexibacter sp.
CGTATGAGGGACTGATCCGTGGACACGCGACGCCGGAGTGTACGAGCGCTGGCGGTGGGCCGGGGCGGCGGCGGTGCCTGCGAACGATTGAGCCGCGAAGCGGCGCCGGCAGGCCGCGAAGCGGCCGCCCGGTGTTTAGTGAGCAGGTACCGCCGCCGCCCCAGGCCCGACCAACCACGCTGCGGCCATACGATGCCCCGATGGCCCTCCTGCCTCAATCCCTGCGAAGTGCTGTGCCGGATTCGGTTCGGGACAACGTGCGGCTGCGAGCAGCTGCCGTAAGGCTCGGCCTGATCCCCCCACGCACGCTGCATTCCCGGGGCGAGCATGACTTGCTCTGTGGGCTAGCCGCTGGGTCAGAGGTCATCGTCGAAATCGGCGTATACGAGGGCGCCTCAGCAGCCGCGATGTGCGGGGTGGTTGGGCCTGGGACCGTGATGCATCTGATCGATCCGTTCGGTGAGCAGCCGACCGCATTGCGTGCCGGGTGGGCGGCAACAGAGTCGGCGAGTAAGGCCGTTGTGCGTCGAGCGGCGCGCGGGCGTGACATCGACGTGCGCTGGCATGTGGGATTCAGCCAGGACATTGGGCGCAGTTGGAGCGAGCCGATCGATCTCGTGTTCATCGACGGTGACCACGCCGAGGAGCCGACGCTCAAGGACTGGGAGCTCTACAGCGCACATGTGCGGCCGGGTGGCCACGTGCTGTTCCACGACGCGCGCGACGGGAGCGCTGACGGGCTCGGGCTGCCTGGACCCACTGCTGTGGTCGATCGACTGTTCCGCGGCGATAGCGCGGTTGAGGGCTGGTCGATCGCCGCAGAGGTCGACCGCACCGTGGCGGTGCGCCGCGACAGCTAGCGGGCGAGCCGGGCGCGAATCCGGCGATCGAGGTCGAGCGCCTCGGGCAACCTGCCGGACAACACCACGTACGCGTAGGCCGCGACACCGGCAGCCAAGCCCGACATCACCGTGACGATCTGTGCCGGTGTGCTGCGGCCGAGTAGCCAGTCGAGCCCGCCGTAGGTCACATATGCGGCGATCCCGAACCACAGCGTTGCCACGGCAAGCGTGATCATCGAGTCGCGCATCTTCCCCAGCTCGAGCCGTCCGCCGAGCGCGCGGCGCAGCAGGATGATCTGCCCAACCGCCATTGCCGCATCAGCGATCGCCGTGCCGAGCACGAGGCCGCCGATCCCGAAGCGCAGCAGCGCAACAGACGCGATCAGGTTCACCACGAGGTTGCCGAGCGACAGCCACGTCACCACCCACGGCATCTGCAAACTGAAGAAGCTGCGGGTCAGCAGCAGGTTGATGCCGCTGAACACGAGGCTCAGGGAGAAGAACGCGAGTGCGACGGCCACGAGATGCGTGTCGTCGGCGGTGAACTCTCCACCCTGGAACACGAGCCTCACGATCGCTGCTGGCATCACGATCATCGCTGCGGTCGCCGGGAGCAGGAGCAACAGGATCAGCCTCAGTCCGGTACCGACCGTGCTCTGCATGCCCTCGAAGTCCTTGCGCGCGGCCAGCCTTGAGAGCTGCGGAAAGAGCACCGTCGAGATCGCCACGCTGAACATGCCTTGGGGCAGCATGTACAGGCGGAATGCCTTGTCTACACCTGCGACAGCCTCTTCAGAGATATGGCCGGCAAGGAAAGTGTTGATCAGCGCGTTGAAGTTGATCAGCCCGAGCCCGAGCGCCACCGGCACGATCAGTATCAGCACGCGTTTGATGCGCTCGTCGCGCCAGTCGAACGACCATTCGAACTGGAAGCCGACGCGTTTGAGCATCGGTAGAGCCATCACGAGCTGCACGATCGTGCCGACGACGACACCGATCGCGTACGCGTAGATCGCGCCTGTGCTGGTGGCCGCGAACGCCTCCCCCACGACCATGAACATCATGATCACCACGTTCCACACGACCGGGCTGAGCGCAGGGATCGTGAAGTGGTCGTAAGCCTGCAGGATCCCGACGATCAGGCCGTTCACGCCCAGGATCAGGACGATCGGGAAGAGGATGCGGCTCAGCGGCACCGCAAGGTCGATCATCGCCTGGGTGGTGTGATCGGTCTTGAAGATCGGGATGATCAGCGGCGAGACGACCATGAACAGCACAACGACGGCCGTCAGTGCCATGGTCACCATCAAGAGCAGGGTCGTCGCGAGCCTGAACGACTCCTTCTCCCGCTTCTGTTCCTGGAGTTCTGTGAAAACGGGGACGAACGCCGCGCTGAGGGCGGCGTCCGCGAACAGCGAACGCACGACGTTCGGGATCTGGAACGCGAGCGTGAATGCGCTGGCGGCGGTGCCGAGGCCGAAGAACCGCGCGAACAGCATCTCCCTGGCGAGCCCGGCGACGCGAGAGGCAGCGGTCAGGATCGAGAAGATCGCCGTGTTGCGAGCGAACGACGGGCGCCGGCGCACATGCTCTTCCTGGGCCTGGTCGCTGGACACGAGGCCCGAACTCTAGAGATCACTGGGGGCGGGACCCGGGAATCCTCGTGTGGCCGCTACTATGTGCGGTCGCTGATGGCCAACATTCACTCTCAGAAGAAGCGCAACGCCCGCACCGAGCGCGAGCGGCTCGAGAACCGCCGCTACACCTCGTCGATCAAGACTTACTTCAAGCGCCTTGAAGCATCTGTCGCCAGTGGCGACAACGAGGCTGCTGACCGCGAGCTCCGCTTCCTCGAGAAGACCATCGACAAGGCCACCAAGCGCGGCGTTCTGCACAAGAACACCGGCGCCCGCAAGAAGTCCCGCGCATCCCGCGTGCGCGCAGGCGCTTCGAACTAGTTAGCGCCTACTCAGGCTGGCGCAGTAATCCGCCCGATGGCTCTGATTGCTGCGGTTTCGTCACTCGACTGATCGCCCATCCCGCGTGTCTTGAGCTCTAGCTCTGCCAGCGTGATCAGCGACTGCGCCAGAGCCTTCGGGTCCGCGCCGCGAGCTTCGGCGATTCGCTTGTCCAGAGCCCATGGGTTGCCCCCGACTGCGTCCTTGATCTGCTGCGGCGACTGACCGCGCTCTAGGCGCTCTGCGATCTCGTGCAGGTCGCGCACCCGGCGCACCATCAGCGGCAGCAGGCGAGCGATAGCTTCGCCTTGGTCGCGCAGGTCCATGTACGCCCGGAACGCAGCCCGCCGGTCACGGGCAGAGATGGCGTCCATCAGCCCCCAAACTTCGCGCTGCGAGGACAGGGCTGCCTCTTCGGCCTCCTCCACCCCGATCCGCGCGCCCTGGCCGTACTCGATCGCCAGCTTCTCGAGCTCACGCGTTAGGCGCTGCTGACGGTCCCCGACGTGGGAGATCAGGATCTGGGCCGCCGCACCGTCGAGGCTCAGCCCGAGGCGCTCGGCCTCGCCTGCGAGCCACCGGGGCAGGTCGCGGCTCTTGACCTTCATCTGCTCGCTGATCTCGCCGCCGCAAGCTTTGATCGCCTTGATGAGTGCCTCGGGCGCCTTGTCGCGCCCCTCCTCGCGGGCGAAGAATGCGACTGTCGTGTCCGGCGCAAGTGATTCCAGCGCGGGCGTGATGTGGTCGTGGACGTCAGCGGCTCGCCAGTGCTCAACACCCTCGACGATCACGAAGCGGCGCCCGAAGCCGAGCGTCATCGCAAACAGTTCAGCGGCAACCTGATCTGGCGCCGCTGCGTCACCTTCGAGCAGTTCGACAGCCGCCGTTCCGGATTCGGACTCCGCACGTGCCCGGAGTGCCGCGCGCCGCTCGGCGATCCGGCCGTGGTCGTCGCCATGGACGAGATATGCGGGCTTCCAGGCGTGGGACATCTACGCGCGAGCAGTCTACGGACGCTCAGGGCGCACCGACGTGGCACCTCTGGAGAGATCGAACGCGACCGCGCCATCGCGATCGGTACGCCATGTCGGCACGCCCGCTTTCTTGAGGTCAGTCAGCACGTCCGGCACCGGATGACCGTGTCTGTTGTGCTCGCCGACCTCGATAACCGCCATACCCGGGCGCGTGCGCTCCAGCACCTCCGGCAGCCCCGAGTCTGCGCTGCCGTGGTGGCTGACCTTGAGAAGATCGACCGCGGGCAGGTCGAGCCGGTCCAGCACCGGGCTCTCTGCGTCTGCCGTGAGCAGCGCGGTGCGGCTGAACGCCGAGGCGACGAGCACGATGGCGTAGTCGTTCGGGTTGGCTCCGGGAGGCAGTTCCGGGGTCAGCGGCGACCGCACGTCGAGGGCGAGCGGTCCCGCTCCGATGCGCATGCCGGCCTGTGCGCGGACCGATCGGCAGCGGCACGCACGGATAGCTGCGGAGATCTGCGCCGACAGCTCCGACCGAAGTCCCGCCCGTCCGTCAAGCACGAGACGTACCGGCACCTCCGCGAGCAGCTCGGGTGCGGTGCCCGCGTGATCGAGCTCTCCGTGGGTGAGCACGAGCACGTCGAGCGAGCGCACCGACCGGGCACGCAGCTGAGCGAGCAGGCCGGCACCCGGCGGCCCCGTGTCGACCAGTACGTTTGCGCCGCCGGCTTGGAGCAGCGTCGCGTCCCCCTGACCGATATCGAGTGCGGTGATCCGAAATGTCCCCCGACCGGGCGCGCCGACCTTGTGCAGTGTCGGCGGCTCGGCGAATCGGCGAGCGAGGGCGATCAGGTAAGCCGCCGGAACGCGGGCTGGCGAGCCGAGCGAGTGCGCGGGACCTGGCGCGAGCTGGCCGACTACTGCGGCAGGGAAGCCGATCCCCATCAGGACAGGCACCGCAGGCGCGGCGAGCGCGTTCGCCGGTACCGACCACGGTGACGGCCGCTGCACACGCACCGCGAGCAGCGGAGCGGTCGCCAAGGTGGCCGCGACGGTGGTTGCGAGCACAGCCGCGACGGGCACGGGCAAGCGGCACCGGACCAATCCGCCCGACAACGACGCCCCGGCGACCGCGATGCCCGCCACAGCCGAAAACGAGAGCTGCCAGCCGAGGTCCGCCGACAGCCGCGGGTCGTAGCCCAACGTCAGAGCGGCAGCCAGCAGCAGTGCATCGATGCGGGACCCTGGACGCCCCGCGATCGCCGCTGCGATCGTGGCGGCCCCCATTACCGCGGCACGCACGATCGATGGCCCCGCACCGCTGAGCGGCACGTATACGCAGATCAGCGCGAGCGCGAGCAGCCAGCGGGCCTGCACCGAAATGCCGGCGACCATGCCAGCTAAGGCCGCGATCGCCGCGAGCAGCGCGACGTTCTGCCCGCTTGCAGCCGTCAGGTGCGTGAGACCCGAGGCTCGCATCTGGTCCTGCAGGTCTGCGGGCAGCCGGTCGTCTTGGCCGAGCACAACTCCCGCCACGAGCGCACCGGCCTCGCCGTCGGCTGCCCCTAGAGCGTCCAACGCCCTACGCCGGACCGAGTCGATGGTTCCCTGAACTCCTCCGCGGCGCCGCCCGGTAGCGATGATCTCCGAGGCGTCGAGGGTGGCGTGGGCGCGGAGCGCTCGTGCGCCGCGGGTGGGCGGCACGAGCCTGCCGCGAACCTGCACGATCTCGCCGGTCTCGACCCGCCGTGCAGGGACGATCGCCCTCACGAGCAGCGTCGCATCTCCGGCCTTCATGAGCCCGCGCTGCGGCTGCCCGTTCGAGGCCGCGCGCAACGGCTCAAGCACCGTCAGCTCGCCCGCGAAGTCAGACCCGATACGTAGGGCATTCGCGGGTTCTGCGAGCTGCTCGAGGCGCTGCCCGGCGATCAACGCACAAGCGACGAGCACACAGGCCCCTCCAACAGCGAAGCCACTGTGCGGCACCAACCGAGCGATTGCGGCGGCCAGCAGGACCGCCCCTACCGCAGCCACCATGAAGGACGCGTAAGTGCCAAAGAGCAGTCCCGTGACGGCGGCGCCGAGGAGCACGCGATGGGGCTCTAGCGCGGCCCTCACGGCTGCAGCTGTCCGCGTAACGCTTCGAGCTTCTTCGGCCCGATACCCGGCACCTGCTCGAGCTCGTCGAGGCTCTGGAAGCCGCCGTGTTCGTCTCGGTAAGCGACGATCTTCTCAGCGGTCGCGGGTCCCACCCCATCGAGCTCGTCGAGCTGATCGGCCGTCGCCTGGGAAAGGCTGACCGCAGCGCCCGCCGCTGAAGCTGCCCCTCCGGTTGTCCCGCCGACGGCAGATCGCGCCGGGATCACGACCTGCTGGCCGTCGACGACCTTTGCCGCGAGGTTCACAGCGGCAGGGTCTGCGCCGGCCGTGAGCCCGCCCGCCTTGCGAACGGCGTCCCTTACCCGCTGGCCTTCACGCAACGAGTACACGGCGGGGCGTTGCACCTCGCCGACTACGTGGACGACGACCGACTTGACGGCACCGCGGCCCCCGGCGCCCCCAGCGGAAGTCGACACGGCGACCGGCGTGCTGACGGCTTGAGCTGGCTCCTTACGCAGCTCGCGCAGGCCGAAGTACGCGACGGCGAGCGCGCAGGCCGCGTAGATGAGGATCTCGCTGCGCTCGGGCGCCCGCACACGCCGAAGCTATGGCCCCGGGTTCGCAGCGGGCGCGCGTATTTGCGGCGAACTTGCGGCTAGGGCGCGACGACGATGTTGACGAGCTTGCCCGGCACCACGATCTCCTTGACGACCCGCTTGCCGTCCGTGTGCACAACGACGTTCGGCAACGTACGCGCGAGTTCGAGCAGCTCGTCCTCTGATGCGGAGGCCGATGCCTGCACGCGGTCGCGCACCTTGCCGCTGACCTGCACGACGAGCTCAAAGCTGTCGGCCTCGAGGAACGCGGGATCGGCGGCCGGCCACGGCTCTTCCCAGACCCGCCGGCCGGTGATCAGCTCGTAGCACTCGGCGCTCACATGTGGAGCAAACGGGAATAGCAGCGAGGCAGCGGTCGACAGCGCAAACCGCACCGAACCGGGATCCGCTTCTCCCCGCTTCTCGGCGGTGCACTCGTTGAGCAGCTCCATCACGGCGGCAATCGCGGTGTTGAACGCAAACCGAGCGTCCAAGTCGGCTGTGACCTTCTCGATCGCCCAATGCGCTTTGCGCATCAGCCGCAGCGAATCATCCGACAGCCCTTCGGGTGTCTCCGGTGCGACCGCCTCAGGCAGCTCGGCAGCACCGGCACACGCGCGGTAGAGCCTGCCGAGGAAGCGGTACATGCCGTCTACCCCGGTGTCTGACCAATCGGCGTCCTGATCGGGCGGGCCGAGGAACAGCGTGTAGCAGCGCGCGGTGTCGGCGCCGTACTTCTCGACGATGTCCGCAGGCGAAACGACGTTGCCCTTGGACTTGGACATCTTGGCCCCGTCCTTGGTGATCATGCCCTGCGTGAACAGCCGGGCAAACGGCTCCTGGACGTCGAGGTGGCCGAGATCCGAAAGCGCCTTCGTGAAGAAGCGCGCGTACATCAGGTGGAGAATTGCGTGTTCAACGCCTCCGATGTACTGGTCTACAGGCATCCAGGATCCAACGATCGCTGGGTCCCAGGCTGCCTCGTCGTTCTTGGCGTCGCAATAGCGCAGGAAATACCAAGAGGAATCGACGAACGTGTCCATCGTGTCCGTCTCGCGCTGTGCGGCACCGCCGCACTTCGGACACTCGGTGTTGACCCAGTCCTCGGCCGCGGCAAGCGGGGACTTGCCCTTGGGCTGGTAGTCCTCGATGTCTGGCAGCACGACCGGCAGCTGATCCTCGGGGATCGGTACGAGGCCACAATCGGCGCATTTGACGATCGGGATCGGGCAGCCCCAGTAGCGCTGGCGGCTCACGAGCCAGTCGCGCAGCCTGTAGTTGATCGAGCGGTGACCCTTACCTTCGCGGTCGAGCCAGTCGACGATGCGCTCCAGGGCCTCGCGATTCTGCAGGCCGTCGAAGTCGGGGTGCGAGTCGACCAGGACGCCATCGCCTGAGTACGGCAGCTCGTCGCTGTCGTCGGCTGTGCCCGGGCCTGCAGAAGCGGGCGAGCCCGCTTCTGCGACGGAATCGCCGATAGGCAATTTCGCGATCACCCGCTTGATCGGGAGGTCGTAGACGGTGGCGAACGCGAAGTCGCGCTCGTCGTGCGCGGGCACTGCCATCAGCGCACCGGTGCCGTACTCCATCAGCACGTAGTCGGCGACGTAGATCGGCAGCTGCTCGCCGTTGACAGGGTTCGTTACGTACCTCCCCGTGAAAACGCCGGTCTTGGGCTTGCTGTCGTCGCCCCGCTCTTCGTTGGACTCCGCGATCGCGTGGTTGACGTACTCACGCACCGCCTCCTCCTGGCCGGTGCCGTCGGCTAGGCGCTCGACGTCGGGGTGCTCAGGCGCCATCGCGAAGAACGTCGCGCCGAACAGCGTGTCGGGGCGAGTCGTGAAGACCGGGTAGTCGATGTTCAGCTCATCGCAGCGGAACGTAACCTCGGCGCCCTCGGAGCGGCCGATCCAGTTGCGCTGCATCGTCTTGACGTGCTCGGGCCAAGCGATCTCGTCGAGACCTTCCAGCAGGCGGTCGGCGTAGTCGGTGGTGCGGAAGAACCACTGCTCGAGCTGGCGGGCCTCAACCTCTGAGCCGCAGCGCTCGCAGTGACCGTCGACGACCTGCTCGTTGGCGAGCACTGTCGCGTCCTGCGGGCACCAGTTGACGGCAGCTTCCTTGCGGTACGCGAGCCCGGCCTTGTAGAGCTGCAGGAAGATCCACTGGGTCCACCGGTAGTAGCTCGGCTCATGCGTGCCGAACTCACGCGACCAGTCGATCGACACTCCCCAACGACGGAACTGGCGCTGGAAGCTCGCAATTGCGGCGTCGGTCGACTCGCGCGGGTGCTGGCCGGTCTTGATCGCGTGGTTCTCGGCCGGGAGCCCGAACGCGTCGTATCCCATCGGATGCAGCACCTGCCTGCCCGTCCGCCTGTGGAAGTGCGCCACGGCGTCGCCGACCGAGTAAACCTTGAGATGCCCGATGTGCGGCTCGCCGCTGGGGTACGGGAGCATCTCGAGCACGTATGAGGGGTCGCTGCCCTCCTCGGGCTCGCCGACCTGCCAGGTGGACTCAGCTTCCCACAGCTGCTGCCACCGGGGTTCGATCTCATGCGGGTCGTAGCGGACGTCCTCGGACACGCTCGCAGGCTACAAAGGCGTCGCGTGCTCCGTCCCGAGCCTCGGATTGCCGGGTGCTAGGATCGGTCGCCTCCTGGGGCTATAGCTCAGCTGGGAGAGCGCCTGCATGGCATGCAGGAGGTCGCCGGTTCGAGCCCGGCTAGCTCCATACGAAACCCCCGCGTCCGCGGGGGTTTCGTCGTTGAGAAGCGTGCTAAACCGGCCACCCCGGCCCGACCGGAATCCCCAGCGCGTACCAGGCGATGAAGAACAGCGTCCACGCGACGGTCAAGATCAGCGCGTACGGCAGCATCAGCGCGATGACGGTGCCAATGCCGGAATCCTTCTGGTATCTCGCTGCAAAGACGACCATCAGCGGGAAGTAAGGCATCAGCGGGGTGATCACATTGGTCGGCGAGTCGCCGGTCCGGTAAGCCGCGAGCACCGTCTGCGGCTCTACGCCGAGCCGCAGCATCAGGGGCACGAAGATCGGCGCGAGTATCGCCCACTTGGCGATCTTCGCGGGGATCAGGATGTTCACGATGATGGTGACGATGATGATGCCCAGCAGCAGCCACACGGTCGCGAGGTCGGCGCTCTCGAGGATGTCGCCGAGCGAGATCGCGACCACGCGCGCGATGTTGCTGAAGTCGAAGTAGGCGATGAACTGGGCGATCAGCAGGAAGAGGAACAGCAGGCTCGCCAAGCTCGCCCACGCCTTGGTGATCATTCCGAGGGCGTCGTCGCTGTTCTTGATCGTGCCCGTTGCCTTGCCGAACGCGAGGCCGGTCATCAGGAACAGCCCCGACACGATCACGATGATGCTGCCCATGAACGGCGAGTCGCCGATCAGCTCACCCGTCTCGGGGTTGCGAAGCGGAGCCCCCGACGGGAGTGACATCAGCAGTACCACCGCTACGACGCCGAGGAGCGCGTAGAACGCCCACCGCAGGCCTTTGGCCTCAGCCGCCTCATCGATCTCGGGGCCCTCTTCGCGGTCGAGCTCTTCGCTGTCGGCCATGCTCCGGTCCCAAGCACCCAGGCGCGGCTCAACGATGCGCGTCGTGATCAGCGCGATCACGATCGTGAGGAAGATCGACGCACCGATCCCGAAGTAGAAGTTCGAGAGCAGGTCGATGTTCGCCGAAGGATCCACGAGCTGTGCCGACTCGTTGGTGATGTCCGTCAGCACTCCGTCAGCCGGCGTAATGAGCAGGTTGACGCCGAACGCCGCACTGACAGCGCCGAACCCCGCGGCGATACCTGCAAGCGGGTGTCTGCCCACGCTGGCGAAGGCCACCGCGGCGAGAGGTATCAGCACGAGGTACCCGGCATCGGCCGCGATGCTCGACAGGATGCCGACGAACACGATGATGTACGTGAGCAGTGCTGGCGGCGCGGACGCGACGAGCTTGCGGATCAGCGCACCGATCAAACCGGAGTACTCGGCGATCCCGACTCCGATCATGGCGACGAGGATCACTCCGACGGCCGCGAACCCGAGGAAGTTCGACACCACCGATGTGGCCATGAAGCGCACACCGTCACCTGTCAGCAGCCCCTTGACGGCGATCTCCTCGGTCTTCACCTCGTAGCTGCCGTCCTCAGCTGTGCCAACGCCGCTCTGGCCTGTCGAAGCACCCTGCACCTCGGCAGAGGTGGGAGCGGCGACCTCGCTAGTGACCGACGTTCGCCCCGTCGAGCACCTGGGAGAGCACGACCACCGACAGGATCAGGGCGAGGAACAGAATCGCGGGGCTTGGGACCTTGTTGCCGGCGCGCTCGACTGCGGCGAGCATGCGCTCGGTGAAGCCTCCGCCCTTCTGTGCCGACTCAGAAAACGCTTCACCGCTCATGCCGATGCCTCCGCAAATGACTTGGCGTAACGGCCGAAGAAATCGGCCTCCGCAACGACCGCGTTCTCGAACTCGCTGAGCACGACTCGCTCGTTGGGCCCGTGGATATTCGCGTAGCCGTCGGCTGTTCCGAGAAGGAGCGCTTCTGCATTTGGCAGCGCCTCGGCGAGCGCGCTCACGATCGGGATCGAGCCGCCGCTGCCGGCGAACATCACGTCGGCGCCCCAAGCAGCCTCCCAGGCCGCCTCAGCAGCGTGATAGGCCGGCCCGCCTGTCTTGGCTGCAAAGCCGTTGCCAGTGGGGCCGGGCTGCACGTTGATCTCGATGCCGAAGGGCTTGACGTTGCGCAAGTGCTCGATCACCGCGGCCTGCGCCTCGACGGCGTCTTGCTCTGGGTGCACGCGCACGTTGAGCACGGCCCGAGCGTGCGGGTTGACCGCGTTGAGCGCTTTGTCGACCGACGGCACGTCGACACCGATCACTGTGATCGCGGGGCCTGACCACACGCGCGAACCAAGGTCGCCAGTACCGATCAGCGGCACGCCATCGAGCACGGTGCCGAGATCACGGAATTGCTCCTCCGGCTGGGCAGGACCGTCCCACGGGTTGCGCTTGAGTCCCTCGACGGCGACGTCGCCGCGTTCGTCGTGCAGCGTCGCAATCGCCTGAATTAGCGCGAGTAGGGCGTCCGGGGCCGCGCCGCCGTACTGCCCGCTGTGCTTGCCGGACTCGAGCGTGTGCGCCTCGATGATCACGTTGCCCATGCCGCGCAGAGCTGTTGTGAGGGTCGGCGTGCCGGGGCTGATCGAACCCATGTCGCCGATCACGAGCGTGTCAGCGCCGAACAGCTCCGGATCGGTTGCGGGGTAGCTGAGGAGCTGGCCGCTCCCGATCTCCTCGTAACCCTCGATGCAGATCTTGATCCCGACCGGCGGCTTGCCTCCCCATGCGCGGAGCGCGCCGACGTGCATCAGGATGTTGGACTTGGTGTCCGCCGCGCCGCGGCCGTAGAGCTTGCCGTCGATCTCGGTTGGCTCAAACGGCTCTGTGTTCCATTCGGACTCGTCTCCGGCACCGACGACGTCGTAGTGGCTGTAGAGCAGGACTGTTGGCGCGCCGGGCGGCGCCGGAATGTACCCGGTCACGACAGGCGCCGTGTCGGGGAGGTCGAGCCTCCCGACCTCTACGCCCGCGTCGGCGAACAGCTTGCTCGTGAACTCGAACGCGTCGAGCAGCGGCTGGTCGATCTGTCCCGGTACTGACACCGACGGGATACGCACCAGATCTTCGAGATCGCGCTGCAGCTGCGGCATCAAGGAGTGCACAGCTGCTGCACTTCCGTCTGTTTGGACCTGAGGCTCAGACATGCCCGGCAACCTACCTGAGCACGCATCAGCCGCTATATCGTCGGCTCATGCTCGACCGCCAAGAGTTCCGCAGTACTGCCGTGTCAGGCAGCGCCGGTACCGCTTGCAGCGCCGCCGTCACGGGTAGCGCGGGCACCGCATTCAGCTCCGCGGTCGCAGGCAGCGCGGGCACAGCGTTCAGCGCCCTGGTCGCCGGCAGCGCTGGAACAGCCTTCAGCGCCCTCATTGCGGGCTGCGCAATGACTATCGGCTGCTTCAACTGCCGCCAGTGCTTTGCATGCGTGGGATGCAACGACTGCGTCGGCTGCATCGGGTGCGTCGGCTGTTCTGGGCTCCGTGGAGCCGTCGGCCTGCGCGGCGTGCGCGCCTGAGGGGCTTTAGGCGGCGTCGTCGCCGAGCGGCGTCAGCGGCAGCTCGGTGGCGTCCTTCCAGAGGTTCTCGAGCCGGTAGAACTCGCGCACCTCGGGGACGAAAATGTGGATCACCACGTCGAAGTAGTCCATCAGGATCCAGCGCGACTCAGGGAACCCCTCGACGCGCCGCGGAACCAAGCGGTACTTGTCCTTCAGCTGCTCGTGAATCGAGTCGTGGATTGCCTTCACCTGCCGCTCGGTGTTGCCCGAGCAGATCAGGAAGTAGTCGGTGAACCCGGCGGTGCCACGCAGGTCGAGCAGGCGAAGGTCAACGGCCTTCTTGTCGGTTGCGGCATCTTCAGCTGTGCGCAGGATGTCCAAGCCGGGAAGCGACTCGGGCGCGAGTGGTGAGGGTGTGGTGGTCTGCTGGTCCATCTGAGGGCTTCACGATAGGCGGTAATGGCCGCCAGTCCGGATCTCCTCGGCTACAGCGTCCGGCACGTAGTAGCGCAGTGACTGGCCGGTGGCAGCGCGCCTGCGGACCGCCGTCGACGATATGTCGCACCGGGGCATCTCGAAGAACGAGATCCGTGCACGCCCAAGGCCAGCAAGGGCACGCCTGATCGAATCGTCGTCGATGTCCTCACGCTCCACAACGGCGAGGCGTGCGAGCTTCAGGATCGTCTCGGGTTCCCTCCACGAGTGGAACGAGAGCGCCATGTCGCCGCCGAGGATCAAACAGAGCTCGGTGCCCGGGTAGTCGTGTGCCAGGGCGCGCAGCGTGTCGACGGTGAAAGACGGCCCTTCGCGCTCCAGTTCCACGCGGGAGAGCTCGAAGCGTGGGTCTGACGCGATCGCAGCCCCAACGAGGCTTGCACGTACCTCGGCCCCGGGGTCGTCTGCGAGCTCCTTGTGCGGCGGCACCCGTGCGGGCACGAACAGCACCTTCTCAAGACTGAGCGCATCGACTGCGGCCTGGGCACAGAGCAGGTGACCGACGTGCGGCGGGTTGAAGCTGCCGCCGAACACTCCGATGCGTTGCGGGCTAGCGGACGTGACCTGCTCCATGGATCACGTACTTGAACGAGCACAGCTCACGCAGGCCGATCGGGCCGCGTGCGTGCAACTTCTGTGTTGCGTTCCCAATCTCTGCGCCGAAGCCGAACTCGCCGCCGTCCGTGAAGCGGGTCGAAGCGTTGACGTACACGCAGCCGGCGTCGACGCCCAGCTCGAAGGCCCGTGCCTGCTCGTAGGACGAGGACACGATGGCCTCGGAATGGCCTGAGCCGTAGCGCGCGATGTGTTCGATTGCCTGGTCGACGCCGTCCACCACTTCGACGGCGAGTACGAGCGCGAGGAACTCTTCGGCAAAGTCTTCCTCGGTCGCCTCGACGATGTCGGTGAGCACTTCACGAGCCCTGCCAGACCCACGCAGCTCGACCCCCTCCTGCTCAAGGCGAGCGGCGATCTGTGGCAGCCAGATGCCAGCGATGTCCTTGTGGACAAGCAGAGTCTCGGCCGCGTTGCAGACACCGGGCCGCTGGCACTTGGCATTGACCACGATGTCGGTGGCCATCTCGAGGTCGGCGGCAGAGTCCACGTAGATGTGACAGTTGCCCGAGGCGGCGAAGATCATCGGGACCGTCGCGACGTCTGTCAGCGCCTTCTTAAGCCCCTCTCCCCCGCGCGGGATGATCAGGTCGACGAACTCATCGAGGGTCGCAAGCTCAGCAAGTTCCTCGCGCCCGTCTCCGCTGATCAGCTGGATCGCGCCCGACGGAGCGTGATCGGCAGCGATCGAAGCGAGCACCCGGTTGGAGTGCTCAGCCGACGACGAGCCTCGCAGCACGCAGGCGTTTCCAGATTTCAGGCAGAGCGCGGCGGCGTCGATCGTGACGTTCGGCCGCGCCTCATAGACGATTGCGACAACGCCGATCGGCGTGCGCACCTTCGTGACGTCGAGGCCGTTTGGGCGGCGAAAGCCATCGATCACTTCGCCTACCGGGTCGGGGAGCGCAGCGATGTCGCGCACCTGAGCCGCGATCGCAGCGATCCGCTCGTCGTCCAGCATCAGGCGGTCGAGAAGTGCGTCGGTCAGTCCCGCTTCACGACCGCTCTCAAGATCAACGGCGTTGGCAGCCAAGATCTCTTCGGTCCGCGCCTCGAGCGCGTCGGCAATCGCCAGCAACGACGAGTCCTTGGCAGCCGACGGGAGCGCTGCGAGATGGCGCGCCGCAGCTTTGGCGGCGCGACAGGTGTCAACGACTGCTGACGTAGTGGCGCTCATCGACGCCAAGGGTACCCGGCGTCATCGTTGCGCAGAAGGGCCTAAGCGGCCATCGGGTCGCCCGGAGCCTGACCGGGCCCGCTATCGGGCGCGATGAAGTAGCGGCCGCGGCCCGCGCGCTTTGCCTCGTACAGAGCGCTGTCGGCCGTGGCGAACAGGTCCTCGACGGTTGTCGGTGCCAGCGGAGTCCCCGCCAGCCCGATCGAGAGCCCGACCTCGGGCAGATCGCCGATGCGCTGCACTGCCGGGCCGATCTTGAGCAGCAGCTCGTGAGCCTTGCTCTCAGCGTCCCCGATCGGCCCGTTGACCCAAACGGCGAATTCGTCGCCGCCGAGCCTGCCTGCGTAGCCGGTCTCGTTGAGGTGATGCGCGACCTCGCCGAGCACGAGGTCACCGGCCTGGTGTCCGTACTCGTCGTTGATCTGCTTGAAGTAGTCGATGTCGATGACCATCAGCGAGCCGTGCTCGCCGGCCTCGAGCTTCTGGCGCACAACGTGGTTCCAGCGGCGCCGGTTCGCGATGCCCGTCAGGTCATCGCGCTGAGCGAGCCGCTCGAGGTGCGCGATGCGCTGCGCTGTGCCCGAGTCGGTCAGCAGGGCCGAGGCTGCGGCGGCCTGAGTAGCGAGCTCGTCGAGCGACTCGGTGTGAAGGCCGCAGTTCTCAAGCGAGTCGCGGAGCAACGTCTGGTCTGCGGCCCCGCTCGAAAGCATCGCGGCGATGACGTTCGCGAGCTGCACGCAGGCAACCTCCGGTGACGGGCAGTAGGTGCCGTCGTCTCCGCCGTGGTGCCACGCAATCGCGTCGATGATCGTGTCGGCCATCCCCCAGCGCTCAGCGAGCAGTGCGCCCGCCTGGGCGTGATCGATGCCGAGCTCCTCGCGCTCAAGCGCGATGCGGCCGAGGCCGGCAGGCTGCTTGGTGGAGATCTCGTCGAGCTCGGCGACGCCGTAGGCGACCGGCAGGATCAGCTTGCCGACGTCGTGGAGTAGCCCTGAGAGGTGAGCGATTTCGGCCTCGTGGCCGGCCTTCTCAGCTGCGTTCGCGGCAGCGAGCGCCACCGCGAGCGCGTGCAGATGCATCTGCCCCGCGGCCGCACGACCGTTGCCCTTGAGCCGCTCGAGGAATCGGAACGTCGCGGTCTCGAGTGTGAGGCGGCGCAGAGCGTCGCGGCCTACGAACATCACGGCCTGGCGTACCGAGCGCGCCCTGATCGGGTGCGAGCGGCCAGCCGAGTTCGCGAAACGCAGGAGATTGGCTGCGAACGTCGCGTCGCTCTCCATTGCAGCGATCAGCTGCTCGTTCGAAGTCTCTGTGTCCTCAACGGCCTTGAGGATTTTCTGCACGGTGCCGTCGAACACGGGCAGCTGCCCGATCTCGTCAATCGCTGACTGGCACCGCTCAGCGGCGGCAGGGTCGATCTCCGCGCGCCAATCCCGCATCACAGGCTGTTCTTGGACGTCGTCCATCTGCCCCGGTCAATCGTCCAGTTTCCTCCAGTCTTGAGCCGTTAAACGGCTTACACAGGAAGCGAACAGCTAGACGCGCACGAAGTAGTCGCGATGAACCGCTTCTTCGGCACCCCACGGCAGCACCTCACGTGCCTGCGGGGACTTGAGGCCTGCAATCTTCGCGAGATCCTCGGCGTCGTAGTTGACGATGCCCTTGCCCAGCGGGCGGCCGTCTGGATCGTGGATGTCAACGGCGTCACCGGCCTGAAAACCGGTTCCGGCGTCCGCAATGCCCACGGGGAGTAGTGAAGTGCCCCCGTCAGATAGGGCACGCGCCGCGCCTGCGTCGACTACGACAGTGCCGCGCGACTGCTTGGCGTACCTGAGCCACAGCTTGAACGACGAGTAGCCGAGGTCACGGGCGGCGAACCGCGTGCCTTCGGAGGCGTCTCCGTCGAGCACCGCGCCGAGCGCCTCGGGACGGAGCCCGTTGCAGACGACAACCGGGATGCCGGCCGCCGTAGCCATCTCGGCCGCGACGACCTTCGATCGCATGCCGCCCGACCCGAGCGACGACGTCGCGCTCGTGACGTTGGCCTCGGCGGCGAGCGCATCGAAGTCGGTCACCTCTGCCACCACGGTGGCCGACGGATCTGTGCGCGGGTCGGCCGTCATCACCCCGTCGACGCTCGTGAGGAGCACCAGCGAGTCCGCTTCGACGATGATCGCGACCTGGGCGGCGAGGAAGTCGTTGTCACCGAAAGTGATCTCGTCGGTGGCGGTTGTGTCGTTCTCGTTGACGACAGGCACGACCTTCCAGTCGAGCAGTCGGCGAAGTGTCTGGCGGGCGTTGAGGTAGTTGGTGCGGTCGCTGAGGTCGAAAAACGTCAGCAAAACCTGCGCGGGGCGCACGCCGGCCCCTGACAGCAGCTCGTCGTACGCGCGGTAAAGACGGCCTTGCCCCACCGCGCTGGCAGCCTGGAGGTCTTCGATCGCCGTAGGACGCGTGTCGAGTCCCATGAGGCTGATGCCGCGCGCGATAGCGCCACTGGAGACGATCACGATCTCGTCGCCGGCCTGAGTACGCCGCGCTGCCTCTTGGCAGATCGCTGCGACTACGTCAGCGCGGAGCTCTCCTGCGGAGTCGGCGACGATTCCCGAGCCGAGTTTGATGACGTGGCGGGCCATGCGGCGCCACAGGCTACGCGTTGGCGCGCCGGTCGATGCAGACGGCAGCGAAGTTGTCGATCACCGGCCCCCACAGAGCACGCAGCCCTGCCTCGGCGGCGCGCGCGTCCTCCAGCAGGGCCTGGCCGCTCACACCGGCACGTTCCAGGTCGGCGCTGCCTGTGCGGGCCCACTCACGCACGCCCTCCGAGAGCACTTCGAGGTGGAACTGCACTCCCCACGCACTGCGCCCGACACGGAAGGCCTGGTTCGCGCACCGGTCTCCGCGGCACAAGAGGCGCGCGCCAGGAGGCAGCTCGCTGACCTCAAGCTCGTGCCACTGCACGGCTTGCAGCGGCGGCTCGAGCCCTGTCAAGAGGGGATCACCGAACGCAGCCTCAGTCGGCCACAGCGGGACGACCCCGATCTCCGGCGAGTCGGGCAGCGCAGTCACAAGTCCACCGGCGACGTGGGCTACGAGCTGCGCGCCTAGGCAGATACCCAGGAGCGGATGATCGAGGTCGATGCATGCTCCGATCAGCGCCCGCACGTCGCTGAGCCACGGGGCGCGGTCGTCATCGGTCGGCCCGGGCGTACCTCCGAGCACGATCACACCATCGAACCCCTGAGGCGAGCGTGGAATCGAGACTGCGTCGGGCACGACGCCTGCCGGAGCAGCGATCGTCAAAGCGCAGCCAGCCTGCGCGAGCCGCTCGGCCACGAGTCCCGGGCCAGCGTCGGACTCGTGCTGGACGATCAGGATCCGGAGCGGGCCTTGCATCGCTACTCAGGATCTAGGTCGAAGAGGACGCCACCGATCTCCACGTCGTCTCCGAACTCAAACCCTGCAGCGTCGAGCGCATCGATCACGCCCATCTTGCGCAGCCGGTTCTCGATGTGCGAGAGGGCATCCTCGTTCTCGAGGTCGTGGCGCGCGATCAGCTTGTCGACCGCACCGCCGGAGACGACCCACACGCCCTCTTCGTCGCGCTCAACCGAGATTCGCTGCCTGTCTCGCACCTCTGCCCCAGGCTTGTAGACCCGGTGTTCGGCCAGCGGCTCGTCACCGATGGC
>CAZLKZ010000031.1:18683-21965 GCA_964560235.1 uncultured Conexibacter sp.
AGCAGGCGTGTCCGTTCGACGTGTGCCAGGAAGTCGTGGCCGAGTCCTTGGCCCTCTGCGGCGCCTTCGATCAGGCCCGGAATGTCGGCGAGGATCAGCTGCCGGTCTTCGTAGTCGATCGTGCCCAGCACGGGCGAAAGTGTGGTGAACGGGTAGTTCGCGACCTTCGGGGCTGCGCGTGTCATCCGAGCGAGCAGAGATGACTTGCCGGCGTTCGGTAGGCCGACCAGCCCAACGTCGGCGATCAGCTTCAGCTTCAGCTCGAGCCAGCACTCTTCCCCCGGCAACCCCTTCTCAGCGAACCGCGGCGACTGGTGCGTTGATCCCGCAAAGCGCTTGTTGCCGCGCCCGCCTTGTCCGCCGGAGGCAACGACGATTCTCTGTCCCGGCTCGACGAGATCCTGCTCGACGCCGTCCTCTGTGGTGACGTGCGTGCCAGGCGGCACGCGAATGACGAGCGTCTGTCCGTCAGCACCATGGCGCAGTGAGCCCTCACCGTGTCCGCCGCGCCCAGCGACGTACTGGGTCTTGCGCTTGAACGACTGAAGGTCGCGGAGCGAGTCGTCGCACACCAGCACTACGTCCGCGCCGTTGCCTCCGTCGCCACCGTCGGGCCCGCCCTTGGGCACGTGCGCTTCGCGCCGGAAACTCATACACCCGTTTCCCCCGGCGCCAGCGGTCACGTGGATCCGTGCCTTGTCGGACAGCATCGCGCGGTCACGCTAGCTGGTCGGAGTGCGGCAGACTGAGGAGATGAGCGATCAACCTGTACTCGTCATCACCGGAGCCTCGAGCGGGATCGGCTCTGCGACCGCCGAGGCCGCGGCTGCTGCCGGATACCGGCTCGTGCTCGCCGCTAGGTCTGAGGACAAGCTCGCCGATCTAGCGTCCAAGCTTGGCGGCCCCGACAAGGCGATCGCCGTTGCGTGCGATGTGACCTGGTGGGAGGACAACGAGCGGCTCGCAGCAACCGCGCTCGACACATTCGGCAGCATCGACGCAATGTTCTGCAACGCCGGCTTCGGAGCCACGCGTGGCTGGCTCAACGAAACGCCCGAACACTGGCGCGACATGGTGCTCACCAACGTGCTCGGCGCTGCCTACACCGCGCGCGCGGCGATCCCGGCCCTCAAGGAGAGCAAGGGGCACCTACTGCTGACCGGCTCGATCGCCGGAAGGCGCGTGTTGCCCGGCAGCCTGTACTCGGCGACCAAGTTCGCGGTGCACGCGATGGCCGAAGCCCTGCGGGCCGACCTGAACGGCACCGGCGTGCGGACGACCGTGATCGCGCCCGGCATGACCGCAACCCCGTTTTTCGACGAGCAGCCGACCGATGCGCTGGAGCCCGGCGACATCGCCCGCGGCGTGATGTTCGCCCTCACGCAGCCCGCGCACGTGGACGTGAACGAGATCGTAATCCGCCCTACCTCGCAGGACGCCTAGAGCCCTGGAATATCTCCGGCGACCGCGTTGAAGTCGACTCCGGCGGCCTTCGCGAGCTCCTTGATACCGGCGAAACTGCCGATCAGTGCGGCCACGTCCGGCAGCCTGCCGGCCTCAAGGGTGCCGACCGCGCCCCCGAACCTGTCGAGCAGCCGATCGAACGGGTCGAGCAGTTTTGTCCTGAGTGTGTCATCTGACTGCGCGGCCTTGTGCGCGCGCTTGAGCTCTGAGTAGCTGAACGCGGCCGCCAGGGCCGCCTTTGCGATAGTGGCGGCCCGTCCGTCGGCTCCGTTGGTGAAGCGGCCCTCGTTGTAGGGCCGCTGGATGTAGCGGCGGAAGGCTCCGTATGCGAGACCCATGTGCGCGACGAACTGAGTCTTCGCGAACTTGACGTCCGCGACCGTGCGCACGGTCTTCTCGCCCTGAGAGTTCGTGTCGGTCACGACCTTGGTGTCGTCTCCGCACGCAGTCAGGGCGAACGCAGACGACAGGCCCAGCAGGAGGACCAACGTCAGAGTTAGAGCGCGGCGCATGGGCCGAACCCTAGCCAGCGCGAGCAGTTCGCGCAGCGAAGTTCCCGCCGCCTATTCAGCCGAAGGCGGAATGACCGCCACGACGCGACCGCGACGGCCGACGCTGAAGTCGACTACGCCTGCGGCCTTCGCGAACAGCGTGTCGTCCTTGCCCATGCCGACGCCCTCGCCGGCCTTGAAGCGCGAACCACGCTGGCGCACGATGATCTCGCCACCGGTGACTGTCTGGCCGGCAAACACCTTCACGCCGAGGCGCTGTGCGTTTGAGTCGCGACCGTTCTTGGAGGAGCCGAGGCCCTTTTTGTGTGCCATTTCGGTGTGATCTCCTAGGCGCTGATCTTTGTCACGCGGATGCGCGTGAGCTGCTGACGGTGACCTGCGCGACGGCGGTAGCCGCGCTTGGGCTTGAACTTGTTGACGCGCAGCTTGGGCCCCTTGGCCTGCTCGACGATCTCGGCAGAAACCTTGATCTTGGAGGCGTCAGAGCCGAACACTGCCTTGTCTCCACCGAGGGCAAGAGCCTCCAGCGCAACGGAATCGCCTGCTTCGCCGTCGAGCTTCTCGACGAGCAAGGTCTGACCCTCTTCTACGCGGTATTGCTTACCGCCGGTTTTCACGATTGCGTAGGACATTGTTGGTTCTTTCGGTGCTACTCGGAGGATGCTGCGTCGCCGGTCGCGGCCGCTGCAGCAGAACGGCGCCTGCCACCTCGTCGGCCGCGGCGCCGCGGAGCGCCGGAGTCTAGCGACTTAGCGGCCGCTTCAGGGTCCACGAGAGCCGCTGTCGCAGCGGTACGGCCAGGCTCCTCGATACGAACGAGCTGCTTGGTGCCGACGAATCGGCCGCCGCCACTGACAGAGATGATGTATCCGTCGATCTTCGCGACGGCGTCATCGACCTCATACATGTGAGGTTCGACGATCTCGACCAGCACCTCGTCACCTGCGTCGAACGGAATTGCCTCCTCTGCGACCTCTTCGGCGCCGCCTTCCATCACGACGTCGAAGTGGGAGAGCGGCAGGCCTTCCGAGCCTTGGAAGTGGAACTGCTTGCCTGTCTCCTCCTCCAGCTGATGCAGAACGCGGGCGCCGTCGCCGGTGTAGCGAGAGCTCACACGAGGGTTCATCTGGATCAGGAACGCCTCGGTGGAAGCGGGAGCACGTGACGCGAGCTCCCGCATGTCGCGCTCGAACTCGATCGCGATCGTCTCCTCTGACTTGATCACGCCCTCGCCTTCGCACGTCGGGCACGGGCGACTCATGATCTCGCGCACGCCCTCGGTGACGTTCTGGCGCGTCATCTCGAC
>CAZLKZ010000031.1:22065-24860 GCA_964560235.1 uncultured Conexibacter sp.
TCCTGGAAGACGGTCGACGGCGCCGACAGCTCCTTGCCGCGTGTCTCCAAAACCTCGTTGAGCTTGAACAGGTACTGCAGCTCACGCTCGAAGTCGGCACGCTTGGCGCCATGCGCGGCTGTGCGGACGATCGCGCCGCCGCCACGCAGGTCGAGGCCCTTGGCCTCCTTGCGCAGGCGGGTGCGCTCTTTGTCCTCAAGGCGCTTGGAGACCCCGATGCCCTCGCCGGTCGGCGTGTAGACCATGTAACGGCCTGCGATCGTCAGGTCCATCGACAGGCGCGCGCCCTTGGTCTTGAGCGGGTCCTTGACGACCTGGACGATCACTTCCTGCCCGGGTTTGAGCACCTCGCCGATCGTCTTGCCCTTGGACCCGGGGTGACCACGACGGGCCACCTCGACCCCAGGGATGACGATCTCGTCGACGTGCAGAAAGCCGTTCTTGTCGAGCCCGATGTCGACGAAAGCTGCTTCGAGGCCGGGCAGCACGTTGTCGACGCGCCCCTTGTAGATGTTTCCGACGATCGAACGATTTCCGCGGCGCTCCAGGTAGAGCTCTGCGGTACGCCAGCCTGCGGCTGGGCCTTTCGCCTTCGACGACGGGTCTGTTTCCATCAGCGCGACGCGCGTTTCTCCGCGATCGACGCTAACTAGGACTTGCTTTTTCACGTGGTTCCTCCACGAACATTGGTCATAGGCCGCTGTCCAAACGGGCCTTGCCCTGCAGAGCGCGCCCACGGGCGTAGATCGCTTGCAGGAGGCCGACGGCCAAGAGAGTTGAGAGCACCGACGACCCGCCGTAGCTGAAGAGCGGCAGCGGGATTCCGGTGATCGGCATGATTCCCACGTTCATTCCGACGTTTTCGAAGACCTGCAGAAGCAGCATCCCCACGATTCCCGCGGCGATCAGAGCTCCGAACAGGTCGCGCGCCAGGGAGAGAATCCTGAGCGCACGCCAGACGACGAGGGCATAAAGACAAAGCACGAGCCCGGCACCGGAAAAGCCGTAGCGCTCACCAAAGGTGGCGAAAGCGAAATCGGTGCGTGGCTCGGGCAGGAACTGCAGTTTGGTCTGCGTGGCGGCGTCACCGCGACCGGTCTTGCCGCCGGAGCCGATCGCTGTCTGCGATTGGCTCTGTTGATACCCGGCGTCGGCCGGGTCACTTGATGGATGAAGGAAAGATGTGAGGCGGTCGGTCTGGTACTTCTCCAGCACCGTGATGCCGCCCGCCGGGGCGACAACGGTCACCATGAGGATCGCTGCGACACCGAGCGCTGCGAGCGCTGCGAGGTGCCGGCCCGGTGCGCCGCCGACGAAGAGGATCATCACGAGGATCCCGACGTAGACCATGCCCGACCCGAGGTCCTGCAGGATCACGATGCCCGCGGGCACGAGGCCTGCGGCCGACACGAGCGCCGTCGTGCGCCACTGGCCCATCTCGCGCGCCCTGTCGGTTACGAGTCCGGCCAGCGCGACGCAGAGCAGCACCTTGCCGAGCTCTGAGGCCTGCACGTCGAAGAACGGGGTCGGGATCGAGAGCTTCGATCCGCGCGTCGTCTGCCCGAACACCGACACGAGCAGGATCAGGCCGATCATGATCCCCCACACGCGCCGGTACTCGGTGCGCAGCACCGTGTAGTCGAAGCGTGCGAGCAGTACGGCGAGGATCGTGCCGACGACGAAAAAGGCCGCCTGCCGGGTCACGTAGTAGGACGAGTCAGCGCCGTCGGCGCTGGCGGCCGAGTCGAGCATCATCAGCGAGCAGATGCCGAGGCCGACGATGCCGACCATCAGCCAGAGGTCGAACGGCAGACGCAGACGTGTCGTGACCTCGGCCGACCCCTTCGGGTTCGGTGGTGCCGCGTCGACAGGCTGCAGCGGAGTGCGTGTTGCAGTGCTCATCACTCGGCCTGCGTTCCGTCGACGACCTGCTTCTTGACACCGAAGTACTGCGAGAGGATCAGCCGCACGATCGGGGCGGCCACATCCGCGCCGAAACCACCGCGCTCGACGGTCGCAACAACGACGATCGGATCACGATTGGGATTGCCGCGGTAGGAGTAGGCGACGTACCAGGACTGGTCCACGTAGCCGCCGAAGCCGTTGCTCGTCTCCGCTGTACCGGTCTTGCCGTAGATCGGGAAGCGAGACTTGGGCCACCCGTCCTTCCAAACCTTCGTCGACGTGCCACGGTCGCCGTTCGATGCTTCGAACAGCCCGCGCATCACCGCTTCACGGTCAGAGGGGTCGATCTTCACGCTGCGTGCCGGTTCAGGCTCGATCTTCTGCACGAACCCGCGGCTGTCGTCGATCTGCTGGCCGATGTGAGGGGTCGGGACATCGCCGCCGGTGACGATTCCGGAATAGGCCAACGCGAGCTGCAGCGGGGATGCCTGGAATCCGCCCTGTCCGACTGCGAGGTATGCCTGCTCGCCGCCCTGGTAGGTCGCGTCACCGGAGCCAATGCCGCAGCTGGGGCGCTTCTCGCGCTTGCGGCAAGCGAGCTCGCGGCGGTTGACTTCCTTGACCCAGGCTGGGCTCGGGATGTTGCCCTTCGAGGCTCCGGGCACGTCAATACCGGGCGAGCGTCCGAACCCGAGGCGCGACGCCCAGTCCTGGATCGACCAGTCCTTGCGGTGGAACATGTCCATCGCGAGCGTGTAGAAGTACGTGTCCGAGGAGACCTCGAGAGCGGTCACGAGGTCCACGGGGCCGTTGGGTTCACTGCGGGCGTTGCAGGCCTTGTCTACCTCGCGCTCGCCGATCTTCGCGCAGCCGGTGTCGTTGTAGACCTC
>CAZLKZ010000032.1:0-19725 GCA_964560235.1 uncultured Conexibacter sp.
GGCTCCTGGTGGATGCTGGCTCTCGTAGCGCTGCTCTTGATCGCCGTGATCGTCTCGGTTGCGCGTTCAGCAGGGCCGCGGACGTGGCCGGCCGCCGGACTGATCGTCGGTGGTGCAGTCGGCAACCTGATCGACCGGGTGCTCTTCGGCGAGGTCACCGACTTCGCACGCATCGGTTCCTGGCCGGCATTCAACGTCGCCGACGCCGCGATCGTTGTGGGTGCGCTCTTGCTCGTCTGGTCGCTCGACAGCGATTCCGATGACGACGAGGCACCGAAAGATGCCTGACGAGCTCACGTTCACGGCCACCGACGACGACGCGGGGCGACGGCTCGATTCGGTACTCGGCACACGCGTCGGCTCTCGCGCCAAAGCCCAGGCACTGATCGAGGCGGGGCTCGTAACCGTCTCGGGAGCACCGGTGCAGAAGCGCCTGACATTGGCAGCGGGGGACGTCGTGGCGTACTCGCTGCCCGAGGAGGCGGCCGCGCCGGTCAGTGTCGCCGGCCGCGCCGACAACGTGCCTGTGGTGTTCGAGGACGACGCGGTGATCGTTGTTGACAAGCCGGCGGGCCTAGTCGTGCACCCTGCGCCTGGACATCCCGAGGGCACGCTCGTGCAGCTCCTTTCGGACCGAGTGGGTGGGGGCGAGGGGTGGCGTGCCGGCCTGGTCCATCGCCTCGATCGCGACACATCGGGCCTGCTCGTGCTCGCGAAGAACGACGCTGTGCACACAGCGCTCAAGGAGCAGCTGCAGGCCCGGACAATGGGCCGCACGTACACGGCTCTCGTTGAGGGACGGCCTGCGTCCCGCACCGGCACGATCGACGCACCGATCGGGCGTGACCGGCGCGTGCGCACCAGGCACTCGACGGATACCGCGACGCCTCGAGAGGCACGCACGCATTTTGAGATAACTGAACTCCTTGGCCGATACACGCTGCTCGATGTGACGCTCGAGACCGGCCGCACGCATCAGATCAGGGTCCACCTGGAAGCGATCGGACATCCGGTCGCCGGCGATCCGGTCTACGGCCATGACGGTCTGCTCGGTCTCGACCGGCAATTCCTCCACGCCGCCGCGCTGGAGTTCACTCACCCGGGCAGCGGCGAGCGGCTCCAATTCACGAGCCCGCTGCCGAGTGACTTGGAGAGCGCACTGCAGCGTGCGCGTTCGCACACCGGCACCACTTGACACGGAGGGGTGTCGGTGTAAAGTCACTTGACACCATGTCGAACGCCCCTTACGACGAAGCATTCATCGGCGACGACCTCGAGCACGCTCTCGGGGACGATGGTGACCACGGTCACCATCACCACCATCACGAGCACGTCGAGGTGACAGAGGCCACTTGGAAGGACGGCAAGCGCTACGCGTGGCTACTTGGGCTATTTGTCCCGTGCTTTCCATTTATCGCGTGGGGCCTGGCGAGCTGGACCGGAGTCGACGCATGGTGGTACTTCGGCCCGTTCGCGATCTTCGTGGTGTTCCCGCTGCTCGACATCCTCGCCGGCATGGACTCCACCAACCCGCCCGACAGTGTCATGGCGTGGCTGGAGCAGGACCGCTACTACCGCTACTGCACCTACGCCTACATTCCGCTGCAGTACGCCGGACTCGTGCTCGCGTGCTGGTTGTGGTCCACCGGTGACCTGTCGACCTTCGCAAGCTTCGGCCTTGCCATGACGGTTGCGATGGTCAGCGGTATCGCGATCAACACCGCGCATGAGCTCGGGCACAAGCGAGCAGGGCTTGAACGCTGGCTCAGCAAGATTGCGCTCGCACAGACCTTCTACGGCCACTTCTTCGTCGAGCACAACCGTGGCCATCACGTGCGCGTTTCGACACCGGAGGATCCCGCCAGCTCGAAGATGGGCGAGAGCTTCTGGCGGTTCCTTCCCCGCACCGTCAGAGGCAGCTTCGCCTCCGCCTGGGAGCTCGAAGCGCACCACCGGCAGCGTGACGGCAAGCGGGTGTGGTCGATCGGAAACGACAACCTCAACGCGTGGCTCATGTCGCTCGCGCTGTTCGCCGTGCTCTGCCTCGTGTTCGGGATCTCGATCCTCCCGTGGCTGATCGTGCAGGCCATCGTCGGGTTCTCGCTGCTCGAGGTTGTCAACTACCTAGAGCACTACGGGCTCATGCGTCAGCGCCGCGAAGACGGCCGCTACGAGCGCACGACGCCCGAGCACAGCTGGAACGCCAACAACACGGCGTCGAACGTGCTGCTCTATCACCTGCAGCGCCACAGCGACCACCACGCAAATCCGCTCCGGCGCTACCAGGCACTCCGTCACTTCGATGAGGCGCCGCAGCTGCCCACCGGCTACGCCGGGATGATCGTGCTCGCCGTATTCCCGCCTGTTTGGCGCCGCGTGATGGACCCGAAGGTGGCAGCGCACTACGACGGCGACGTGACACTCGCGAACCTGCATCCCCGCAAACGGCAGAAGCTGATCGCGAAGTGGACGCCGACGCAGCCGCATGCCTGAGCTGACGGGGACCGCCTCCGAGCGGTTGCTTGACGCTGCTCGCGAGCAGTTGCGCCAGTCCACCTGGGCTGACGTCTCGATGGCAGCCGTGGCCGAGCAGGCCGGGGTGAGCAGGCAGACTCTCTACAACTCGTTCGGAACCCGGCAGCAGCTCGCACAGGCGCTCCTGCTTCGCGAAGTCGAGTCTTTCCTGACCGACGTGGAGGTAGCTCTCGACGGCGCCAGTGATGAACCGGAGCAGGCTCTCGAGCTCGCCTTTGGTGCGTACCTGCGCGGGATCGAGCTCAATCCGCTCGTGCGCGCGATCGTTGTAGAGGAGGATCCCGACCTGCTCGCACTGCTCATCGAGCAGGGGATCAACGTTGTCGGTTACGCGTCCGCACGGCTCGGGCGCGCGATCTCTGAGCTCTGGCCTCAGGCCTCCGAGACAGACGTGTCGCTGCTCAGCGACAGCCTGGTGCGGCTCGCGGTGAGCTTCGCTGTCTTCCCGTCGGGACCGGAACGAGACGTCGCGGGGGAGATCAGGCTGCTACTCGGGCCGTTCGTCCTGCGCGCGCTGGGCCGCTGAGCGTTCGGCCTCGCTACCATTCGGCGTTCAACCAATCGACCCCGTTAGTAAGCGGCTCCGCTCCCTGCCTCGATAGAGGACTGCGGCGTCCAGGCGGGTTTTGCAAGTTCTTTCAACTCAAGGGAGCAACACATGGCCGAAGTCGGCATTCGTGAGCTGCTGGAGTCCGGAGTGCACTTCGGCCACCAGACTCGCCGCTGGAACCCGAAGATGCGCCGCTTTATCTGGGGCGAGCGCGGCGGGATTTACATCGTCGACCTGCTGCAGACCGAGCGTCTGCTCAAGCAGGCGCAGGAGTTCGTCGGAGAGCTGGCGTCGCGCGGCGGCGTTGTGCTGTTCGTCGGTACCAAGAAGCAGGCGCGTGACTCCGTCAAGGAAGTCGCGGAAGCGTGCGGCATGCCGTACATCAACCACCGCTGGCTCGGTGGTCTGCTCACCAACTTCCAGACGATCAACCAGCGCATCAAGCGCCTCCACGACCTCGAGCGCTACGAGGCCGAGGGTCAGCTGGCACTCCTGCCGACGCGTGAGCGCCTCTCGGCGGAAGCCGACCTCGCGAAGCTGCGCGCAAACCTCGGCGGCGTCAAGAACATGACGCGTACGCCTGACGCGGTGTTCGTCGTCGATCTCAACGCGGAGACGATCGGCGTCAAGGAAGCGCAGCGCCTGCGTATCCCGCTGATCGGTCTCGTTGACACCAACTGTGATCCCGACGGCATCGACTTCGTGATCCCCGGCAACGACGACTCGCTGCAATCCTGCGCCGTAATCGCCGGAGCGCTCGGAAGCGCCATCCAGGAGGGCGCAAGCAGCTGGCGCGCCCAGGAAGAGGAGCGCATCCGCAAGGAGGCAGAGGCTGCCGCTGCGATCGCAGCCGAAGAGGCAGCACGCCGCGAAGCCGAAGCCCAGGCCAAGGCCGAGGCTGAAGAGGCACGCAAGGCCTCTCAGGAGGCTGCCGCTGAGCGCGCCGCACACCCGAACGCAATCCCGGCCGAGCAGGTCGCTGAGCAGCCGGTCGCTGCTGAGCCCGCCGCCGAGTAGAGAAACCAGGAGTCAGTCAGATGACCGCAACAATCAGTGCTGCCGACGTCAAGGCTCTTCGCGAGAAGACCGGCGCGGGAATGATGGACTGCAAGAGCGCCCTCTCCGAGGCCGGCGGCGACGCCGCCAAGGCCGAAGAGATCCTGCGCGTGAAGATGGGCAACAAGCTCGGCAAGCTTGCCGGTCGTGAGACCAGCGAGGGCACGATCGGCTCTTACGTTCACGCAACCGGCAAGGTCGGCGTGCTCGTGCAGGTCGAGTGCAACACCGACTTCGTCGCAAAGAACGACGACTTCGTCGAGTTCGCGCGCGACGTTGCGATGCACATCGCCGCTAGCCCGCAGACGCTTGTGGTCTCCGAGGACGAGATCCCCGAAGAGGACAAGCAGCGCGAGATGGGCGTCTACGAGCAGCAGGTCGCGGACAAGCCCGAGGAGATCCGCCCCAAGATCGTCGAGGGCATGCTGAAGAAGTGGTACTCCGAGGTCGTGCTCCTGAACCAGGTTCACGTCAACGGCGACAAGCACGACAACAAGACGATCGAGCAGATCCGCGGCGACCTCTCGGCCAAGACCGGTGAGAACGTCGTGATCAAGAGGTTCGTGCGGTACGCGATCGGCGAGTAGGGTTCGCTCGATGGCGGAACCTGCGTTTCGGCGAGTCCTTCTTAAGCTCTCCGGGGAATCACTCCTCGGAGAGCTCGACCATGGCACCGACCCTGCTCGCGTTGCGAGCGTCGCTGCCTCGATCAAGTCGGTCTGTGACCGTGGGGTCGAGGTGGCCGTTGTGGTTGGAGCCGGCAACATCTATCGCGGAATGAGCGGTGCTGCGGCCGGCATGGACCGTGCCACCGCGGACTACCTCGGCATGCTCGCCACAGTGCTCAACGCACTGCCGCTCCAGGACTCGCTGGAGAAGCTCGGCGTTTTCACGCGCGTGCAGAGCGCGATCAAGATCGAAGAGGTCGCAGAGCCATACATCCGGCGGCGGGCGATGCGTCACCTCGAAAAGGGACGTGTAGTGATCTTTGCCGCAGGCACTGGCAACCCGTTCTTTACGACCGACACGGCTGCGGCGCTGCGCGCCATCGAAGTGCGCGCCGACGCGCTCCTGATGGCCAAGAACGGTGTCGACGGTGTACTCACTGCCGATCCGCGGGTAGATCCGTCCGCAGAGCTCATCACCTCGATCACGCACATGGAGGCGATCGAGCGGCGGCTCAAGGTGATGGACGCCACTGCACTGACGCTCTGCATGGAGAACTCGTTGCCGATTCACGTCTTCAACATGGACGACGAGCGCAACATCGAGCGGATCGTCTCCGGCGAGCAGGTGGGCACGCTCGTAGCTACCGAAAACACAGGAGAAGCTGGTGAGTGAACTGATCGACGCACTGCTGGATGACGCCAAGGAGCGCATGGACGCTGCTGTCGGCGCGACTCAGCACCAGTTCGGCACGGTGCGGACCGGGCGCGCTAGCCCTGCGCTGCTTGAGCGTGTGCAGGTCGACTACTACGGCGCGCTCACTCCGGTCAACCAGCTCGCGACAATCAACGTGCCCGAGGCGCGCTTGCTGACGCTGCAGCCCTACGACGTCTCATCGATCAAGCTGATCGAGAAGGCGATCCTCGAGTCGGACATCGGCCTGACCCCGACCAACGACGGCAAGATCATCCGCCTCGCAATCCCCGAGCTCAACGAGGAGCGTCGCCGCGAGATGGTCAAGGTCGCCCGCAACCTCGCCGAGGAGGGCAAGATCTCGATCCGCAACGTGCGGCGCGACATCATGCAGGACCTCAAAGGTCTTAAGGACGAGGGCGACGTCGGCGCCGATGACGAGCGGCGTGGCGAGCAGGAGCTGCAGAAGCTCACGGACTCACACGTGGGTTCAATCGAAGAGGCTCTGAAGGGCAAAGAAGCGGAGATCATGGAGGTGTGACTCAGAGTCTCCGACTCTGAGTCATTGCGAGTTTCGCTTCGCGAAACATCGCGGGCACTGGTACTCCGATGAAGCCAAAGTACGTTGCGATCATCACTGATGGGAACGGGCGCTGGGCTCAGGAACGCGGCTTGGGCGTCGCAGCTGGGCACGAGGCTGGCGCTGATGTGGTGAAGGCGCGGCTGCGCGATGCCGCTGAACTGGGTGTCGAGGAGCTGACCGTGTACTCGTTCTCAACCGAGAACTGGTCGCGGCCAAAGGCGGAGGTAGACGCGCTGATGGCGATGTTCGCCGAGCGCATCCGAGGGGAGACGCCTGAACTCGATGCAGAAGGCGTCCGGATGCGGTTCATCGGCCGCCGGGATCGTGTCTCAGCAGAGCTGCTGGAGCTGATGGAGGCCGCGGAAGCTAAGACGGCCGCGAACGAACGCATCACGCTCTTCGTCGCGTTCGACTACGGTGGGCGCGATGAGATCCTGCATGCCGCTGAGCGGTACGACGGAGGCGGCGAGGATGCGTTTCGCAGCCTGCTCTACGCGCCCGACATGCACGACCCGGATCTCGTCATTCGCACAAGCGGCGAGCAGCGCCTCAGCAACTACCTGCTTTGGCAGAGCGCTTACTCGGAGCTCTACTTCGCTGACGAGCTTTGGCCGGACTTCGATCGCGCCGCGTTCGAGCGCGCGCTCGCGAGCTTCGGTGACCGGCAACGCCGCTTCGGAGGGCGCACATCATGAGTTTTCTTAGCCGTGCACGTACTGGCAGCGTCGATCGGGCGGACCTGACCGCGCGCATCATCGTTGCGATTCCAGCGGGATTGGTCGCGGTAGGCCTGATCATCCTCGGCGGGCCGTACTTCGCCGTCGGGATCGGGCTACTCGCAGCGGCCTGCCTGCACGAGCTGTACGAAATGTTTGCGGTCGCCCGGCCATCGCGCTTGGCGGGGCTGATTGGACTCGTGGGAATCATCTGCGCAGCCGGGTTCGGCGACGAGCAGATCGTGCTGATGGCCTTCCTGGCAACGCTACCCGTGGTCTTCTTTGCAGTCGCGCTGCAGCCCGGGGGCGGCGGCGCGCCGGCCATCTCCGTGACGCTCCTCGGCCTTGCTTGGGTCGGGCTCGCACTCGCCCACGCGATCCTGCTGCGGCGGCTCGACATCGGCGAGACGCTGATCATCGCAATCGCGCTTGGAACGTTCCTTGGCGATACCGGCGCCTATCTCGGCGGACGAGCCTTCGGTCACACCAAACTCGCTGCCTCGATCTCGCCTAACAAGACGGTTGAAGGCTTGCTGATAGGAATGGTCACCTGCGTGGCCGTTGTCTGGTACGTCGCGCTTACGGCCGACGGGATCAGCGGGGCGCAGGGAGCGCTGCTCGGCGTAGCAGTCGCGATTGCAGCTCCGGTCGGAGATCTGTTTGAGTCCTATTTCAAGCGCGATGCGGGTGTGAAGGACAGCGGCCGCATGTTCGGCCCGCACGGCGGAGCTCTCGATCGCGTCGATGCGGTCATGTTCGCCGCGGTGGCCGGGTACTACACCTGGGTCCTGCTCCTGGTCTGAGCGGCGGGTTGCCCTCGGGCACCTCACACGGCTTTTAGGTAGAGCGCCTACTCTTATCCGCCGATGGCTCGCCGGCTTCTGATCCTCGGTGCGACAGGCTCAATCGGGACTCAGGCGCTCGATGTGGTGGCGCGTGAGCGCGACCAGTTCGAACTTGTTGGTTTGAGCGCTCAACGCGACTGGGAGGGGGTTGTCGCAGCGGCGCAGGCTCACGGAGTGACGAAGGTCGCCATTACCGACCCGGAGGCCGCCGCGGCTGCGTCGGCCGCGTGGGCGGGCGGCGAGGTCCTCTCGGGTCCCGAGGGTCTGATTGAGCTGATCCTTGGCTCGGAAGCCGAGCTCGTGCTCAACGCGATCGTCGGCTCAGCCGGCCTCGGGCCGACTGTGGCGACGCTCGGCGAAGGCATCGACCTGGCACTTGCCAACAAGGAATCGCTGGTGGTCGGCGGCGAGCTCGTCACACAACTTGCAGAGGCGACGGGTGCCCGACTGCTGCCGGTCGACTCTGAGCATGCCGCGCTTCACCACCTGATGGCTGCTGTACCGCCCGGGGCCCGCTCGAGAGTGACGCTCACAGCGTCAGGCGGCCCGTTCCGGGGCTACACCGCTGAGCAGCTTCGCGCCGTCACCGTCGAGCAAGCCCTTGCGCACCCAACATGGTCGATGGGCGGCAAGATCACCGTCGATTCGGCAACGCTGGTCAACAAGGGGCTTGAAGTGATCGAGGCACACCACCTCTTCGCAATCCCCTACAGCGAGATCGACGTGGTCGTACACCCCCAATCGATCGTGCACGCTCTCGTCGAGACCATCGACGGCGCCCAGCTTGCTCACCTCGGACTGCCCGACATGAGGATCGCGATCGCCTACGCTCTCGCGCACCCAGACATCACAGAGCTTCCGACCAAGAAGCTCAACCTCGCCGAAGCCGGCCGCCTCGATTTCGAAGCGGTGGACGAGCAAGCGTTCCCGTGCCTGCGGCTGTGTCAGGAGGCTGCTCTCGAGGGTGGGACGGCCACATGCGTGCTGAACGCCGCCAACGAGGTGGCAGTACACGCCTTCCTGGGAGGGCAGCTGCCGTTCACCGGAATCGCTGAGGTGATCGAGCGAACGCTCAACGCGCTTCCCGGCCAGCCGATTCACTCGTTCGACGTGTTGTACGAGACCGACCACAGAGCACGCCAGCTGGCGGCTGAGGCATTGCAGGTGGTCGCGTGAGTTGGCTACTTGCCTTCATCGGCTTCGCGCTGCTGATCATCCTTCACGAGTTCGGTCACTTCATCGCCGCAAAGGCCGTCGGCATGCGTGTTGAACGCTTCGCGCTGTTCTTCCCGCCGCTGCTTTGGAAGGTCAGGCGTGGCGAGACCGAGTACGGGATCGGAGCCATCCCGCTCGGCGGGTACGTGCGGATCACAGGCATGAATCCGGAGGAGGAGATCCCCGAAGAGGTCGCTCATCGTGCCTACTACCGCCAGCCGCCGTGGAAGCGGATCGTCGTAATCCTCGCCGGACCGGTGATGAACGTGATCGTCGCTGCGGTCTTGATCTGGGTGCTCTTTGTGGTGCATGGGACTTACACCGCCTCAAACACTGTCGAGCAGGTGACCCGCGGCACCGCCGCTGCCGGTGTGCTCAAGCAAGGCGACAAGCTGGTCTCCGTGGACGGCGTTTCCGGTGACTTCGCAACGCTCCGCAAGCAGATCGGCACCCACAGCTGCGCAGGTACGCCCACTCAGGGCTGCAAGGCCGAGCGCCCGGCGGAGCTCACAATCGAGCGCAGCGGCAAGCAGGTGACGGCCGAGGTGTACCCGCGTTACGACAAGGACGCGGGACGGATGCTGCTCGGGTTCCTGCCGGGCGAGAAGAAGGTCCGCTCCGGTCCGGTCGAAGGGATAAGCGAAACCGCGGACCAGATGTGGTTCATCACCCACAAGACCGTCGGCAGCATCGTCAGGCTCGTTTATGACAGCAAGGCCCGTGAGCAGGTCTCGAGCGTGGCTGGCGCATACAAGCGCACGCAGACCGTAATCGCCGACCAGCAGGTGGCCAACGCAATCTGGCTGCTTGCGGTGATCTCGCTTTCGCTGGCGATCATCAACCTTTTCCCGTTTCTGCCGCTCGACGGGGGCCACATCTTCTGGGCGTTGGCCGAAAAGCTCACCGGCAAGCAGATCGACTTCCGCATCATGGAGAAGGCCAGCGTGGTCGGCTTCGCGCTCGTGCTCGTGCTGTTCGCGATCGGGTTGTCCAACGACATCTCGTGGTTCCGCGACGGTGCTCCGATGACACCCTGACCGGCGCTCCTTCTGGCTTCCTTTAGGTTCGGGCTGTACGGTCCCGAAAACCGCCCGGGGGTCGAGGACTCCCGGTACCCGGAATCGCTCAGGAGGAGAGATCGATGGAGCAGGTAACGCCTACCCGTGCCAACGCCGTGGACGCGCCGACGATGGCGCACGCCTTTCGTGCAACTGCCGAGCAGTTCGCAGAAGAGCCCGCGATCCGCACGCTTGACGACTCGATCTCCTGGACATGGGGAGAGCTGGAGCGGCGCGCGATCCGGCTGGCGGGCGGGCTGCAGGGCCTGGGCCTTCAGCGTGGCCAGTGCTACGGGATGCTCCTGACCTCTCGTCCCGAGTTCCACCTCTGCGACATCGCGGGGCAGCTCGTAGGGGCCACTCCGTTCTCTATCTACCTCACCGCGGCTCCGGACCAGATCGCGTTCGTGGTCGACGACGCAGAGGCGCGCATCCTGATCACCGAGCAGGCGTTCCTGCCGAACGTACTCGCGGCCCGTGACCAGCTCCCGAACCTAGAACACATCGTGGTGGTCGACGGCGATGCGCCGGAGGGGACCATTGGACTCGCAGAGGTGACGGGTGATTTCGACGTCGACTCATCGCTCGACGCGATCGAGCCGAGCGACATCGTCACGTTGATCTACACGTCCGGCACGACCGGGCCTCCCAAGGGCGTGGAGATCACCCACAACAACATCATGTCGGCGGTGCGGGCAACTCAAGAGATCATCGAGTTCCCGACCGGTTGCAAGGTGATCTCGTGGCTGCCGAACGCGCACATCGCTGAGCGGACTGCGCACCTCTACGTGCCGATCGTTTACGGCGCGAACGTGACGACCTGCCCAGACCCCAAGCAGATCGCCGCGGTGCTGCAGCAGGTCAAGCCGAACTGGTTCTTCGCGGTTCCGCGCGTGTGGGAGAAGATCAAGAGCGGCCTAGAGGCAATGGTGCAGGGCATGCCCGAGGAGCAGCGCGTCAAAGCGCAGGGCGCGCTCGACGCAAGCATCCAGCGAGTTCGATTGCAGCAGGCAGGTGAGCCGGTGCCCGAGGAGATCGAAGCGATCTGGAAGGCCGCAGACGAGCAGATGTTCGGCGGCCTGCGGGCGATGCTCGGGCTCGACGAGGCACTGGCGATCAACGTTGGTGCCGCTCCGACGCCTGTGCCGGTGCTGGAGTTCTTCCACGCGCTCGGGCTCCCGCTGGCGGAGCTATGGGGCATGAGCGAGACCTGCGGAGCAGGAGCTGTAAATCACCCCGAGCGGATCAAGCTCGGCACGGTCGGGCAGGCGACTCCAGGCTGCGAACTCAAGCTCGCTGACGACGGCGAGCTCTTGATGCGGGGTGCCGTGGTGTTTGGCGGCTACCGCAACGCACCGGAGAAGACCGCCGAGGCGCTCGACGCCGACGGCTGGCTGCACACGGGCGATGTTGCCGAGATCGACGAAGACGGGTTCGTCACTCTGGTCGATCGCAAGAAGGAACTGATCATCAACGCTGCCGGCAAGAACATGTCGCCGTCAAACATCGAAGCCGAGCTCAAGAGCTCGTCCCCGCTGATCGGTGCAGCGGTCTGCATCGGTGACGCCCGCGCCTACAACACGGCGCTGATCGTGCTCGACAGCGACTTCGCGCCCGTGTGGGCCGCTCAGAACGAGCTGGCCGGTAAGTCACTCGAGGAGCTGTCGTCAGAGCCTTCGGTGCGCGCCCAGATCGAAGCGGCGGTCGAAAAGGCCAACGAACGGCTCTCCCGTGTCGAACAGATCAAGAAGTTCACGATCATCGAAGGGGAGTGGCTGCCCGGAGGCGATGAGCTGACTCCGACGATGAAGCTCCGGCGCAAGCCGATCGACGAGAAATACTCGGCTCAGATCGAGGCGATGTACGGCTCGGAGGCTTCGGCCTGCTGAGCTAAGCGTCCCACTCGGCATCGCGTGACGCGAGCCGGGCGGCGTCGCGGCCCGCAGCCTTGGCCTCGTACATCGCGCGGTCGGCAGCCTGCAGCAACGCGTCGGCCTCCGCGCTGTGCGGGGCGGCGAGCGCCACGCCGATGCTGACCGTCACGGGCACGTGACCTGCTGATGTCGGGATCGGCGGCGCGAGCGCGACCCTCAGCCGCTCGGCGACCTCAAGCGCTTGCTCACCGTCGCCAACGTCCTCGCACACGGCGACGAACTCATCGCCGCCGAACCGTGCGACCGTGTCAGACGGCCGCAACGCGTCATCGAGTCGGGCGGCGATGCGCTGGAGCAGTTCATCCCCGGCGACGTGTCCCAGGCGCTGGTTGATCTGCGCGAAGCGGTCAACGTCGAGGAACAACACCGCTACTCCGGTTTCGGTTCGCTGGTTGCGGCGCAGCGCGTGGCCGAGGCGATCGGCAAGCGTTTCGCGGGTTGGGAGCCCCGTCAGCTCGTCGGCGCCGAGTTGCTGCGGCTGGCGTCGCGAGAGGGCAAGCGCGGCAGCCGCCTGCCCTGCGAACACCCGCAAAGCAGCCAGCGCCTCAGGCCCGGGCAGCAGGCGATCATTGGGCTCGTCAGCCCACAGGACTCCGACCGGACGGCCCTCCGGATCGGCCAACGCCACGAGCAGCAGATGGTCCTTCCACGCCAGGGGCCCGTCGCCGTTCTTGCGCCCGACCGGTAGGGGCACTTTGAGGTCGAGCAGGGCCCTTACCGCGTCCGCCTCAAGCAGCGCACAGCCGTGCTGAAGGTGTGCGTTTGCGAAGAGCAGCGGAAGCTGGGTCAGCGACAGCCACGGATGGTCGAGCAGCGCAGAGCTTTCGTCCCAGCCAATCGTCGACACCGGGCGCAAGATGCCCGTCGGCTCTGAGGCGAACACGGACACGCGCCCGAATCCGAGCCCGGATTGCACCTGTCGGCACACGTCGGCGACGGTCGCGGTGCCGTGGCGGCTGTTCGGTGGCCGCGACGCGATGTCCGCGAGGCCGTCAAAGGCCGCACGTGAGCCCGCGACTGTGCGGGCTACATCGACCGCCTCGATCGCTGTAACCGCGAACTCGGCGCAGAGGGCGAGGATGTCGAGCTGAGCGTCTGTCGGACGACCGCCGCCGATCGGAGAGCCGATGCGCAGAATGCCCGCCAGCTCGCCAGTCGGACGCCGCAAGGGGGAGAAGAGCACCTCGCTGGCCTGCCAAGGGCCCTCGACCTCGACCCCGGGCTGTCCACCCGGACCAACGTGCTGGACCGACCCGCGGGCGTACTCCGGCGCCAGCTTGGGCGCCCAGAACGCCCACTGCGTCGTAGTGCCGAGCAGAGCGGTCACGAGCTCCTCTGAGCCGTAGACCGCGACTGTTTCGAAGTCGTTCCACTGCGGGCGGTGCAGATCGATGACCGCAAACGACATCGTGGTTGCGGTGGCCGCGTACTCGGCTACGTCGCGTAGGACGTCGGCGACGTCAGCTGTAGACCGCGCGCTGCGGGCGCGAACAAGCAGATCTCTGAGGAGATCTGGGGAAGGCATGGGCTGATGTCCGGGCACCGGTACTCAGGTAGATCGAGCGGATGGGCTGCAGCTTGAGGGTATTCCGGGCGCGCGACGACACGGCGCTCGATGGCGCGTTCCCACACCTACAATGGACGAATGGCTTCAAAGCGCCAAATCCAGGTCGGTTCCGTGGCTGTCGGAGGCGGTGCCCCTGTCGCCGTGCAGACGATGACCAAGACAGAGACGGCCAACCTGCAGGCGACGATGGCCCAGATCCGGCGCGTTGCTGACGCTGGGGCCGACATCGTGCGCGTGGCCGTTCCGCGAGACGAAGATGTCGAGGCGCTCAAGACGATCGTCGTCGAGTCGCCGGTGCCGATCATCGCTGACATCCACTTCAACCACACACTTGCGATCAAGGCGATGGAAGCCGGTGCGCACTGCATCCGGATCAATCCGGGCAACATCGGGGGCCCGGACAAGGTTGCCGAGGTCGTTGAGGTCGCCAAGAAGCACGGCACGCCAATGCGGATCGGAGTCAACTCAGGTTCGCTCCCCAAGCACCTGCGCGACCTGGAGTTTTCGAACCCCGTTGACGCGCTTGTCACGGCTGCGACCGAGTTCGTCGACCTGATGCACCGCCTCGACTTCTACGACTTCAAGGTGTCGATGAAGTCCACCTCAGTACCGAACACGATCGCCTCAAACCGTCTGCTCTCGGAGAAGATCGATCACCCGCTGCACCTTGGTGTCACAGAGGCCGGGACGAAGTGGTCGGGCTCGCTCAAGAGCGCCGTCGGGCTGGGCACGCTGCTTGCTGACGGAATCGGCGACACGATCCGTATCTCGCTCTCGACGTTCCACGCCGAGGAGGAGGTCAAGGTGGCATGGGAGATCCTCAAGGCGCTGAAGCTCCGTGAGCGCGGGCCTGTGCTCATCGCGTGCCCTACGTGCGGCCGGCTGCAGTTCGACATGGACTCGGTTGTGATGGAGGTGGAGCGCCGCCTCGAGGCCTACCCGGACCCGATCGAAGTCTCGATCCTCGGGTGTGCCGTCAACGGCATCGGCGAGGCACGACATGCGGACTTCGGGATCACCGGCGCCAAGGACAGCGCGATGATCTTCAGCAAGGGTGAGCCGCTGAAGAAGGTCAAGACCGAGAACCTGGTCGAGGAGCTTTTCGCGGAGATCGACCGCTATTACGCGGCTGGCAAGAAGGTCGTGCGCAACGACGCCGCGGTCGCCGAAGCCGCCCAATGGCTGTCTGAGAACGAGGATGAGACCGCCATGACTCCTGAACGCCTCGCCGCGATGGAGGCAGCGAAGGCCGCTGAACAGGCAGAGGCGATGGATGAGGCGCTGGCCACCCCGATCGATGAGGCCGTCTCGCCCCAGGCCGGGCGTAGGTTCACCCGTAGCTGATCAGAGCTTCAGGTTGCGCTGCGCACGGAGCGCAGCGCAACCACTCAGTTTCTGCGTCTACTTGGCAGCGGCGTAGCGCTCGGCGACCTTCGCCCAGTTGACTACGTTCCACCACGCCTTGAGGTAATCCGGGCGGCGGTTCTGGTAGTTCAGGTAGTACGCGTGCTCCCAGACATCGTTGCCGAGCAGCGGCGTCTGGCCCTCCAGGATCGGTGAGTCCTGGTTCGGAGTCTTAGTGAGCTTCAGCTCGCCACCGTCGAGCACAAGCCAGGTCCAGCCGGAGCCGAACTGGCCGACGCCGTTGGCCTCAAACTGCTCCTTGAAGGAGTCGAACGAGCCGAAGGCAGCGTCGATCGCCTCGCCGAGCTCGCCGTCCGGTGCGCCGCCGCCGTCAGGTGACATCGACTCCCAGAAGAGGGTGTGGTTGGCGTGGCCGCCACCGTTGTTTCGGAACGGTCCCTGCTGGTCGGCTGGCAACGATGAGAGGTTCGCGAGAACTTCCTCGACCGGCTTGCCGTCCCACTCGGTTCCTTCGAGCGCGGCGTTGGCCTTGTCGACGTAAGCCTGGTGGTGCTTGTCGTGATGCAGGTGCATCGTGGCCTCGTCGATGTGAGGCTCAAGTGCGTTGTAGTCGTAGGGCAGTGCGGGGACCTCGTAGGCCATTTCCGGCTCCTCGTGTCGTCAGCTTGCAGTCCAGTCCACAATATCCGACCGCCACAGTCTGCTTTGAGGCGCGTCGGCTCACCGCCCAGCCAGCGCGTAGGCTGGAGGCAATGCGGATGTCCAGCTTGTTTCTGCCGACCGAGCGCCAGCCCCCGGCCGATGCCGAGGCGCTTTCGCACAAGCTCATGGTGCGTGCCGGACTGATCCGCCAACTCGGCTCCGGCCTGTGGTCGTGGCTCCCCGCCGGCTGGCGCGTCCACGAGAACGTCGTGCAGATCGTGCGGGAGGAGATCAACGGCATCGGCGGGCAGGAAATGCTGATGCCCGTACTGCAGCCTGCCGAGCTTTGGCGGCGATCAGGGCGCTACGAGTCGGTCGGCGGCGAGCTCATGCGGCTCAAGGACCGCAAGGACGCGGACATGGTGCTCGCCATGACGCATGAGGAGGCTGTGACATTCCATGCCGCGCAGTCGATCCGCTCCTACCGCGACCTGCCGCTGATCCTCTACCACTTCCAGATCAAGGAGCGCGACGAACCGCGTCCGCGCGCCGGAGTGCTCCGCACACGCGAGTTCATCATGAAAGACTCGTACAGCTTCGACACCGACATGGCCGGACTCGAAGAGGCCTACGAACGCCATCGGCTGGCCTACCACCGCATCTTCGAGCGCTGCGGCCTGGAGTTCTACGAGAGCGACTCAGATGTCGGGATGATGGGGGGCACCGGGGCCCACGAGTTCATGGCCCCGTGTGCGGCGGGCGAGAACGACGTCGTTCTCGGGCCCAACGGCTACAGCGCCAACATCGAGGTCGCCGTAGCCGACGCGCAGCCGGGGGCCGTGTTGCCAGATTCGGTTTCGGGTCGCTTGCACACACCCGGCGCGACAACCGTCGACCAAGTGACGGGGGCCCTAGGCATTCAGCCGTCGAACCTGATCAAGGCATTCCCGGTCATCCCAGACGGCGGCGAGCTGACAATGGTGTTCGTGCGTGGAGACCACAAGGTCAACGAGATCAAGCTGCAAAACGTGCTCGGCACGACATTCCGGCCGGCCAAGGAAGACGAGCTGCGTGGCCCCGCGGGCTTCCTCGGGCCGGTAGAAGGCGTACGCACGCTCTGGGATGTGGCCATCACGGCTGGCAGGTACGTGGCAGGCGCCAACGAGGTAGACCACCACGCTGTCGTCGACGTGCCCGCGGGAGACCGCCACGACGTGCGCGAGGTCCTGGCCGGCGACACGATCGACGGAGTCGCGGTGACGATCGAGCCGGCCATCGAGATCGGCAACATCTTCAAGCTCGGTACGCGATACAGCGAGCCGCTCGGCTGCACCTACCTCGACGCGTCGGGCAGCGAACAGGCCGTGGTGATGGGGTCGTACGGCATTGGGCCTGCGCGCGTGGCGGCAGCCGCCGTCGAGCAGTTTGCTGACGACAACGGCATCAGCTGGCCCCGGTCGATCGCGCCGTTCGATGTCGAAGTGGTGTCGCTCGGCAAGCCAGACTCGGCTGAACTCGCTGCGGCGGAACAGCTGTACGACGAACTCAAGGCTGCTGGGTTTGATGCCCTGCTTGACGATCGGTCGTCCGGCGCCGGCGAGAAGTTTGCGGACGCAGAGCTGCTCGGCGTGCCGCTTCGCCTGACGATCGGGCGCAAGTCGCTCGAGGCCGGCAACGCAGAGGCGCAGGCGCGGCGCGGACAAGCGGACCTCGCGGCTGTGCCGCTGGACGGAGCCGCCGAGGCCGTGCGTGAACTTTGGGAGTCGCTGCCCTGAGCGACGCGCCCGACAACCGCTCTGAGCGCCGGCAGCGCTTCGATGAGCGCCGGATACAGGCCACCGAGGCCGCCCAGGAGGCATGGCGCAATCCGCGCCTTACGGTCCGGCGTCTGTTTGGTCTCGACCGCTCCGGCCCGCCGCCCCCGCAGACCCTCGCCGGCGCGGATTGGAACGTCTGGACGCTCCCGAACGCGATCGGCTTCGTTCGGTTCGCGCTGATTCCGGTGATGCTCTGGTACGGGCTCCGTAACGGGGGAGAGGGCGGTGATGGCGTCGCGGCCGCCCTGTTCGCCGTGATCGCGTGGAGCGACTACCTCGATGGAATGGTGGCGCGGATCACCGGCCAGTACAGCCGGCTCGGTGCTCTGCTCGACCCATTCGTCGACAGGCTGCTCGTGCTCGCCGGGCTCGTGATCTGCTGGCAGCAAGACCTACTGCCGCACATAGCGCTCGCTCTGCTCGCCCTGAGGGAGATCTACGTGATGGCTGCCGCCAAGATGGCTCTAGACCGCGGGCTGTCGATCTCGATCAACTGGGCAGGCCGCCTTGGAGTCTGGCCGACGATGAGCAGCCTCTTCTTCGCGATGCTCGACTGGCGCACGTTCGCAACTGTCCTCTTGTGGATCGGGCTTGCCATGGGGCTCGTGGCAGCGGTGCAGTACACGCAGGAAGCACGGCGCGCAACGCGAAGTAGTCGCGACACCGGCGCAGTCTAAAAGCCCCGCTCTCACCCTCAACTAAGGGTTTACGGATCGGGTGCCGATGGTATGCTCGCGCCGCCCGGACCCTCGAAGAGAAGGCAGAGCATGGACTCGTTTCCCGACCTCGGATCGCTGCAGGATCAAGAACTAAAAGACCTCATCCAGCAGCTCACGGATGAAGAGGTCGAAATCTCGTACAAGCGGCGCATTCTGCACGGCAAGATCGACATCCTGCGTGCGGAACTGGTCAACCGTCTGCGCAAGCGTCACGAAGGCGGCGAGGACGTGATCACCGGCGCAGACGTGCAACGTCTCACAGACATCCTCGCTGGACGAGCTGGCGCGGACGACGAGTCGTCCGAGGCCTAACGGCACCGCCATGAGCCTCGTCTGTCCCGCATGCCAGTTCGAGAACGCCGAGGGCGCGAACTTCTGCCAGAACTGCGGGACGGCTCTCGCTGAGGACAAGGGCAGTTCCGTAACGGCTTCGTACGTGATCGACGACGCTGGGGATCTCGTGCCCGTCGATCTCGAGGAGATCGTCGGAGACGGTGGGGCTGCCCTCGTAGTTAGGGCCGGTGGCGGTCACGTCGGCGAGTCATTCCCGCTCGACGGTGATCGGCTCGCGATTGGCCGCCGCCCAGACTCCGACATCTTCCTCGATGACGTCACTGTCTCCCGAGACCACGCGATGGTTGTGAAGCGGGGCGACGGGTTCCACCTCGACGACCTCGGCTCGTTGAACGGCACCTACGTCAATCGCCGCCGCATCGACTCGCAGCAGCTCGCCGACGGCGACGAGCTCCAAGTCGGCAAGTACAAGCTCGTCTTCGTCTCGCGCTGAGCCTGTGGCCGAGTCGGCAGCCACACCGGTAGGTGGCGCGCCGGCCAAGGCGCTGACCATCGGTGCTGTTTGCGCCGCGCTCAGCAACGAGTTCCCAGACATCTCGATCTCCAAGATCAGGTACTTGGAGGACCAGAAGCTCCTTGAGCCGCACCGCACTCCGGGCGGGTACCGCGTTTACGGGCCGGCCGACCTCGCACGGCTCCGCGCGATCCTCAGGATGCAGCGCGACGAGTTCTTGCCGCTGCGCGTCATCCGCCAGGAGCTGGCCGCAGGTCGGGCAGAAGAGGCGCAGCCCAGCAATGACGTGGGCCAGGCTGACACGCGGCCAAAACGACTGTTGTCCGTCAAGCAGACCGACCGCGGTCGATACACGGTCGAGGAGGTGCTGGACGGCACACACGCCAAAGAGTCACTCGTCAAAGAGCTACTCGACTTCGGCATCGTTTCGGGGCACGTCGAGGACGGGGTCACGTACTACGACGACGCCGAACGCGAGATCATCCGCGCGGCGGCAGAGCTTGCTCGCTACGGGGTCGGCGGGCGCAACCTCCGCGTGTTCCGCACGTCGGCGGACCGGGAGGCCGCGCTGCTTCAGCAGTTGCTCGCACCCTCGCTCCGCTCGCGTAATGCGCAGCGACGGACAGAAGCGGCCGAGACGCTCGAGAACTTGGCCACGGTCACCACGCATCTCAAGCACCTGCTTCTGATTCGCGACCTCCGCAAACTGCTGCGCTGATGGCGGTCATCAAGCGGTCAAGGGACTTTCCCGTGGCCCCACACGTGCTCTGGCGCACGCTGTCAGATCCGAAGACTCAGAACCGCTGGTGGCCTGGAGTAATGCGCGTGGAGGCCGTTAGCAGGCACGGGTTCACGCAGGTCTCTCGATCTTCCCGTGGAGTCGTGGTGCGATCCGACTTCCTGAGGTCAAAGACCACCGAACCTGAGCTGCTCGTTTGGACGCAGCAGCTGGCCGG
>CAZLKZ010000032.1:19825-24260 GCA_964560235.1 uncultured Conexibacter sp.
CTCGGCGGCTCCAGATTGACCTGCCGGAGAATCTTGAGGCCTGTGGTCGGCGTGGCCTGGTTCGTCGTAGTCGACCGAGTGCCGCTCTCACTCTCTCCGGCACTAAATACGCCGGCGAGCCACAGCACACCGAGGATCAGTGCCGCAGCAAGCAGTCCGAGCAGGAGAGCACCCCCGGTGCGGGACGGCTCGAGCTCAGGGCTCGACTCCTCCCGGGCACGTACCGGCTCGCTCACCGTCGCTGTTTCTCCAACTGGAGCCAGAGCTGCGGGTGGCGCTGAGGACTCATCGACCTGCGGGGTACCTGCAGCGTCGGTCCAGCCCGCACGGCTCAGCTCGTCTCGGACGGTGCGCAGCCACGCGCGGGCGGTGGGGGACCTGTCGATCAGCTGATCTCCGGTGAAGCCGGGCTCTGCGCCCAGCACGATCGACGAAAGGAGCTTGAGCTCGTCTTCGCCGAGCGATGCGGAGTGCTCGGCGCCCAATGCGGCCAACCCGGCCGTGGCGCGGTCTTCCACGATCGACTGATCGATCATGAGGGTGTTGGAGATCTGCTGCGTGCTCTGACCGCGTCGCAGCAGTAGCTGCAGCACGGCGCGCTGATCTGCGGGCAGTGAATCGACAGAAGACAAGGCGCCAAAGGCTATCCCAGCACCGGCGCTATCGTCGCCGGATGCAGCCGACTTTGCCGTTCGCTCCTGAGCAGGGCTTTGACGCCCTGCTCGGCCTGGTCATCACCGCCGCAGACACAGAGGCCGGCTCAATCTCAGCCGAGGTCGAGATCGGTCCCCAGCACCTGCAGCCAGCCGGCTTGGTGCACGGCGGAGTGCTCGCTTCGATCGCCGAGACCCTTGCCTCGATGGGCACCTGGATTGCTGTTCAGGCCGACGGAATGTCGGCGCAGGGGCTTTCGAACCAGACCTCGTTCCTGCGGCCGCTGTTCAGCGGAAAGATCCATGCCACCGCTACTGCTCGGCACCGAGGCCGTACGACCTGGGTTTGGGAAGTGGAGATCACCGACGACGATGAGCGGCTGTGCGCTCTCGTGCGGATGACAATCGCGGTGCGTCCGCTACCGCAGGGTTAGCCGCCGAAGCGGTTCGTGATCGGCATCCGCCGGTCACGCCCGAATGCTTTGGAGGTGATCTTGATGCCGGGCGGGTTCTGCCGCCGCTTGTACTCGGCGAGATCGACCAGCCGGATCGCCTGATCGATCGCCTCCGCAGGAAGGCCTTTCGCGATCAGCGCATCTCGTCCCAGGTCCTGCTCGATGTAGCCCTCGAGGATCGGGTCGAGGATCGCGTAGTCGGGGAGAGAGTCGCTGTCCTTCTGATCGGGGCGGAGCTCGGCCGACGGTGGCCGGCTGATGATCGACTCTGGAATCTGCCCACCGCCGTGTCGCTTGGCCCGAAGCTCGGTGAGTCGGTACACGAGCGTTTTGGGGCAGTCCTTGATCACTGCGAATCCGCCGGCGCTGTCGCCGTAGAGGGTCGAATAGCCGACGGACATCTCTGACTTGTTCCCGGTGGTCAGCACCAGCCAGCCGAAGGTGTTCGACAGCGCCATCAAAAGGTTTCCGCGAATGCGCGACTGCAGGTTCTCGTCCGTGAGCCCCGGCGGGTGCCCCTCCACGGCGGGCCGAAGGAGTTCGCGGTACTCGTCCATCACCGGAGCGATCCCGAACTCGAGCAAGCCTGTACCGAGGTTGTTCGCGAGAGTGCGCGCGTCGGACTGCGTTGCGTCTGACGAATACGGCGACGGCATGACCACTGAGGTCACGTTCTCTGGCCCTAGGGCATCTGCGGCGATCGCGACGACGAGCGCGGAGTCGATGCCGCCCGACAGTCCGAGCACCGCGTGTTTGAAGCCGTTCTTGCGCGCGTAGTCCCGTGTACCGCACACCAGTGCTTCGTAGATCTCGTCGTCGGCAGGCAGGCGGGGGGCAGTGCCGCTCGACGGGAAGTCTCCTGAGATATCTGCGGTCGTAAATGACCCGATGAGGTCGGCACCCACCGCGTCGGCTGCGAGCGACACGGTGTCACCGGAGCCCAGATGCTCGTCTGTGAGCGTGAACTGCACGGCGTCCTCTGCGAACAGTGCTCCGCGAGCCAGCACGTCGCCGGTCGCGCCGATCACGGCGCTGCTGCCGTCGAATACGAGCTCGTCTTGGCCGCCTACCTGTGCGCAGAACACGTATGCACACCCGTACTCGCGGGACCGTCGCGCAAACATCTGCTCGCGCAGCTCAGGCTTGCCCGATTGGTAGGGGGACGCCGAGAGGTTCACAACCAGGCGAGCGCCTGACGCTGCGCAGCTCGCGGCCGGGCCGTTGTCGACCCAGTCGTCCTCGCAGATCGTGATCCCTACCTTGATGCCGTCGACCTCGATCATTGCCGGGTCGGTGCCAGCGGTGAAGTAGCGGTGCTCGTCGAACACGCCGTAGTTCGGCAGGAGCATCTTGCGATACACGGCCTGGACCGCTCCATCAGCGATCACCGCGGCCGCGTTGTACGTGCCCGCGCCGGTCTGCGGGAAGCCCAATAGGACCACGCTGCCAGAGACGGCTTCGGCGATCTCGTCGACGGCCTGCCGGCAACGCTCGGTGAAGTGCTCCTTGAGCAGGAGGTCTTCCGGCGGGTAACCGCACACAGCCAGCTCGGGGAACACGATCAGCTGCGCCCCGTCCGCCTGGCTGGCAAGGATCGAGTCCTTGATACGCGCGGAGTTGCCGGCGATGTCGCCGACAATCGGGTTGAGCTGGTGAAGCGCTATCCGCACCGCTGCAACGCTAGCGGCGCGCGGGGACCGCAGGCGGTGTGCTCGTGCGCAGGAATCGCTTGCTTGATTTCGGCAGCCCGGCCGCCTCACTGAGATCATCGATCGCCGCGGCCATCGCGGCGGAGATCTCGTCGAGATCTGGCAGGGCGTCGTAGTCGCCGGTCAAGCCGAATCCCATGTGTCCGTTGTAGGAGACCACCGCGATGCCAAGCGCCAACTGGTCGGCGAGCGGCACAACCGGGAAGACCCTGCGCAGTGGCCGGCCAAGCATGTACAGCGGTACCTGTGGGCCAGGGACGTTGGTGACTACGAGGTTCACGAACCTCTGGCGCGGCTGTAGGCGCAGGGCCTGACTGAGGATCGTCGGCGGGGCGAAGTTCGCAAGCTCTGTGATGCGCTGGGCTCCGAGCGCCTGGCCGCCGTGCTTGATGTGCGCCGACTCCTCGCGGATCGCGGCGTAGCACTCGAGGGGATCCTGGATGCCGACCGGCAGCGGGACCCACATCGTTGCCACCTGGTTGCCCTGCCCGTCATGGGCGTCCGTCGACCTGACAGACACTGGCACCATCGCGCGAAGGACCAGGTGGTCGGTGCGTCTGCCGCGAGCACGCAGCCAGGTGCCCAGCCCGAGCGCAACAGTGGTCAGGACGACGTCGTTGATCGTGCCGCCCTGCGCGTCCTTGATCGCCTTCAGGCGAGCTAGGTCGGCGTCGATCCACGTGTAGCGGCGGTGCGTTCCGATCGGAACGTTCAGCGGAGACCGGGGAGCCGGCTGTAGTCCTCCCGCGACCAGCGAAGCCACGCTGGTCGCGGCACCGGCAACGGCTGCTGCGGTACGCCGGGGGCGCCTCGTAAGCATCCGTACGCTGCGCCCGATCTCCGAGGGGACAACAGACCGCTCACGCCACGCCTCGGCCAGCAGCTGCAGTCCTGTCGGGGGTGGCTTGGGCTGCCAGTGGCTGCCAGCGTCAGGCGGCGGGACGCCGATCGATGGGTCCACGTCCAGCATCAATGAGCCAACGTCGACGCTGCTGACACCGTCTACCAGCGCGTGGTGCGACTTCGAGAGCAGCGCGAAGCCGCCGTCTTCGAGACCTTCGATGAGCCACATCTCCCACAGCGGCTTGTTGCGATCCAGTCTCTGGCTGAGCAGCCGTGCACAAAGGTCTTGTAGCTCGCGCTCGCCACCGGGTGCGGGCAGCGCGGTATGGCGCACGTGGTAGTGGATGTTGAAGTGCACGTCGTCGACCCAGCACGGTCGCCCTTGGCCGTAAGGCACGGGGGCCAGTCGCTGCCGGTAGCGCGGCGCGAGGTCTAGGCGAGAGGAGATCTTCCGGCAGACGTCCTCGTAGGGCGGTGCCTCGCCATCGAACAGCAGCAGCGCCGCGATGTGCATGTGGGCACCGCGATCTTCGAGGTGAAGAAACGAGGTATCCAGGGCCGAGAGTCGGCTGCTCACACCGTTGATCGTATCCAGCCGAATCGGCCGGGGGCGTTGTAAGAATGTGACGATGGCCAAACGGGTCATCGCGCACCTCGACTGCGACGCGTTCTACGTGTCGGTTGAGCTCGCGCGCCGTCCCGAACTCGTGGGCAAACCGGTGATCGTTGCGGGGTCCGGTCCCCGCTCAGTAGTGACAACCGCCTCGTACGAGGC
>CAZLKZ010000033.1:0-13149 GCA_964560235.1 uncultured Conexibacter sp.
TGCAGTCGATCCGCGACCTCGGCATCGACGAGGACAAGGTCAACGTCAACGGCGGTGCTGTCGCTCTCGGTCACCCGATCGGCGCATCCGGCGCACGCATCATCGGCACGCTCGTTCACGAGCTGCGCCGGCGTGGCGGCGGGATCGGCGTTGCGGCGATTTGCTCTGGCGGTGGGCAGGGCGACGCCATCATCGTCAAGGTCTGAGGCGCGCGCGCCGGGCCGTTTCAGACGGCCATAACACGGGTACTAGTCGAGCATGATTCTCCTGGGCATCGTTCTCGTCCTGATCGGTTACCTGATCGGACCCTCCATCCTCGGCACGATCGGCCTGATCCTGCTGATCGTTGGTCTGATCCTCAACTTCGTCCCGATGGGAGGCAGCAGGCGCCGGGTGTACTGACGGCTTAAGCCCCCTAGGCCGGTATGTCCCGGCGCCTGAACTGCAACGTGCCCAGAGCGACCGCAACCGCGGTCGCTCCGCACGTCCAGGCCAGCATCGCTACGTCGACCTGACCACCGGGCAGTGGCTGGATGTGGTCGAGCGGCGACCAAGCGATCGACCATCGCGGCAGCCCGATCAGCTCGCCAAACTCGGCAACGGTGAACGCGAGCCCGAAGAACCCCCAAACGAACGGGGTCCGCGCCGGTAGCGCCGCAAACAGCAACAGTGCCGCGGCCACGCAGAGCCACGCCGACGGTGCGGACGAAACAGCTGCCCACGCCAGCGTTGCCGCACTCGGCATCCCGGCGCCGCTCGCCAACGCACCCGCCGTCGCTCCCACTACGAGCAGCAGCCACACAGGAGTCAGCAGAGCGACCAGCAGGTGAGAGCCGAGCCAGCGCCCGCGGGATAGTGGCCTGGCCAGCAGTAGCTCGGCGCGGCCAGTGCTCTCCTCACCTCGGGCGTGAAGGAACGTTTGAATGCCCGCGGCGGCCGACAGCACGACCGCCATCTTCAGCTCGGCTGCGAAGTAGACATCGATAAGAGACTCTCGATCGCCGCCGATCTGGCGGAGCAGGTCGGCAAGTTCTGGCCTATCGAGCATCTGCGGGACCGAGCCGGCGATCGAGCCGAGCACCGCTCCGAGAAACACGAAGCCTGCGGTCCAGCCGAGCAGCGACCCGCGCGCCAGCCGCACCGACAGCGCCTCCGGTGACGAGAGCCATCTGCTGGCTTCTGATCGGCCTTCGCGCTCTCTGATGATCCCTGCGCCAAGGTCGCGCCGATCGAGCAGCCAGTAAGCGAGCAATAGGCCTCCCGCCGCGCACGCTGCTCCCAGCAGCACGATCCAACAGCGATTCGCACCGAACGGCTCGACCTTCTCTGCCCAACCGATCGGGCTCAGCCAGGTCAGCCAGCGGGTCTCGCCCGGAGGCGACTCGATCGCGGCGGTGTCCCCGCGTGCTCGCAGAGCAAACGTGACGGCCAGGACTCCGAGAGACAGCGCCCCACATGCACGGGCCCCCGTGGTGAGCTGTGCCGCCACAGCTGTCACGCCGATCATCGTCAGCCCGGCGGTGATCCACGACGCCGCGCAGGCCAGCGACCCCACGGGGTCGAGGCCGGTGGCGATAAGGAGCGGCACGGTCAGCAGCGACGGCACCGTCACCGCGAGCGCGGCTAGTGCGGCCGCGGCGTTCAGCGGAGCGCGCCGCCCGACAACCCCGGCGCCGAGGAGCTCAAGGCGCCCGGCCTCTTCCTCGGTCCGCGTGTGCCGCCGCACGACCACGAAGGCCAGGATCGACGTCAGGATCGCGCCGAGCACCAGCGACTTGTAGACCGCTAGCGAGTCCGCGCTTCCAGATACGACCGGCCCATAGAGAGCCACGACGGCAGGGGCGGAGAGAATGTCAGCCAGTCCCTTCGTCACCGCGGCATCGTTCGGGTAGAGGTCGAGGGTTGCCTTAGCGGTACTGACAGCGATCACGACCAGCGCCAAGCCCGTGGCCGGAATCAGGATGCGGTCGCGTCGCCACGCGAGTGCAAACAGCTCGCCGAACCCTGCCGACGAGCGCTGATCACGCATCGTCGCGGTACTGCTCAAGGAACACGGCCTCGAGGCCGGAGTGGCCGCTGCTCGTGTCGGCCTGGGCCTCAAGATCAGAGAGCGAGCCGCTCGTAACGGTCCGGCCGTGGCGAATGATCGTCACCCAGTCGGCAAGGGCCTCGACCTCGGAGAGGATGTGGCTTGAGAGCAGCACCGTGCGCCCTTCGTTGCGGAGCTCACGCACCAGCGACCGGAACGTCTCCTCCATCAACGGGTCCAGGCCGGAGGTCGGCTCGTCGAGCAGAAGCAGCGGCACGTCTGAGGAAAGCGCGGAGATAAGGGCGACCTTCTGCCGGTTGCCCTTCGAGTACGTCCGGCACTTTTTGGTGGGGTTGAGCTCGAACCGATCGATCAGGTGCTGTCGCCGAGCCTTGTCGATCCCGCCTCGCAGCCGTCCGAGTAGGTCGATCACCTCTCCACCCGTGAGCGTCGGCCAGAGAGTTACCTCGCCAGGCACGTAGGCCAGCTTGCGATGGAGCGACTGTGCGTCTTTCCACGGGTCTGACCCGAGCACGGTCGCCGTTCCGGCGTCCGCTCGCAGCAAACCCAGCAACACGCGGATCGCGGTCGACTTGCCGGCGCCGTTAGGTCCGAGGAACCCGTGGACCTGGCCTTCTTCGACAGTCAGGTCGAAGTTGTCGAGGGCGAGCGTCGTGCCGAACCGCTTCGTCAGTCCGCGGGTCTCGATGACAGCACTCATGCCACCGAGAACCGTACGAGACGGCGCTGCACGTCGGCAACGTCCAGACGCACCTGCACGGTTGTCCCCAACTCGAGCTCTCCATCGCAGCGAGCCAGTACTGGCGGGTCCGTTAGCTGCACGAGCGCACCTGGCTTGCGGTCTTCCTTGTCGACGACCGTCGCCGTGAAGATCTCGCCGACGCGATCGCACAGGAGCGCCGCCTCGATCACGTCTACGCACGCCCGCTCCAGCGCTCCGGCGCGCCGGTCTGATGCCTGCATCGTCTCGCCGAGTAGCGGCAGTGCCTCTCGCACCCACGCCGGGACCTCTGCTCCGCCGATCAGCGCCTCGCAGCACACGAGCGCAAAGCGGTCGACCAGTCGCCGCAGCGGCGCGGTCACGTGTGCGTATGGCGCGGCGACCGCGGCCTGGGTCGCGTCATCGCCCGTCGGTGCGTCTCCGTCAAAGGCGGTGTAGCCGGCGCCTCGGAACAGCGTGACGGCCTCGTAAAGAACTGCGAGCTGCCGAGGATCGTCGGCGTTGCACGAGCGCAGGAACTCGCCGTAGGCCTGACGTTCAGGCCACTCGGCCCCGAGCGCGCGCGCCTGGCGCCTCAGGCGGTCGACGGCCCACGGTGGAGCGGGAGGCATCGTTCGCAACAGGCCCACGCCACCGTCGAGCATGATGCGCGCGGCCTGCATCCCGGTCATCAGCGAGATCTGGGCGTTGTAGCCCTCGATCGCGCTCGGAGGGCGCATGCGCAGCGAGTAGCCGCCAGGCGTCGTTTCGATCTCCTGGTCCGGGATCGCGAGCGACGCCCCGCCTCGGAGTCGCTCCTGCTCCTCGCGCAGCGGACCGACCTCCGCAAGCAGGCGCATGACGGGGTGCCCCGAACCTGAGTCGAGTTCTCTCTGCACCGCCGCGTAGTCGAGCTGTGCTTCGGACCGCACGAGCGCACGGCTCAGGCGGGCGTCTGTCACAGAGCCGGAGGCATCCAGATCGAAGTCCCAAACGAACGCGCGCCTGTCCTGCCCTGGCAGAAGCGAGGCGGCTCCCTCGCTGATCAACGGAGGGTGGAGCGGGATGCGCCCATCCGGTGCGTACATCGTCTGGCCGCGCGCCCGCGCTTCGCGGTCGACTGCTCCGCCTGCCGGTACGAACGCTGGCACGTCGGCGATCGCGTACCGGACTCGGTAGCCGCCAGCGGCACGCTCGATGTGCATCGCCTGATCGAGGTCGCGTGCCCCGGGCGGGTCGAGCGTCACAAACGGCACCGAGCGCAGGTCGCTGTCGGGACTCGAAGGTTCGCGGGCTGCCCGTTCGGCCTCTGCGAGCGCGTCGGGCGGGAACTCGGCAGGCAGCTCCAGCTCGGCGCGTACGGCAGCGAACGCTTGCACCAGTTCGGCGGACGGAACAGTGAGCCGGTATCCCGGGCGGTGCACGCCGCCTACCCTACGGCCCATGTCGACTGCAGCTGCGTTCTTCGACCTCGACCGGACGCTGATGTCTGGCTCGTCCGGGTTTTTCTGGGCCCGGGCGGCGGCCCGTGCCGGGATCATCTCGCGCCGCCGGCTCGCAGCGGACGCGTTCGAGAACCTGCGCTTCCGTCTCAAGGGCTCGACCGACGCGTCTGCCGACAAGGTGATGACGCGCGTCGGCGAACTGATCGCAGGACAGCGGGTTGCCGACTTCGAGCGGCTCGGGCCCGAGGTGATGGCAGGAGTGCTGCCACGCCTCTACCCACAGATGCTCGACATCGCTTGGAACCACCAGGACGAAGGCCGCGAGGTGTACATCGTCACTGCGGCAACCCAGGAGACCGCGCAGGTGATTGCGCACGTGATCGGCTTCGACGGCGGGCTCGGTACCCGGCTTGAGCAGCGCGACGGCATGTACACCGGGAAGCTCGAAGCGTTCGCCTACCGCGACGGCAAGCCTCAGCTGATGGCCGAGCTCGCCGAGGAGCGCGGGATCGATCTCGCCGCCTCATACGCCTACAGCGACTCGGAGTCCGACTTGCCCATGCTGCGCGCCGTGGGCAACGCGGTTGCCGTCAACCCGGACGCCGAGCTCACCCGCATCGCACGCGAAGAGGGGTGGGAGGTGCTGCGCTTCGACCGGCTCGCGGGTCGGCTGCGGATGGCAGGTGCCCTAGCCGGCGCGACGGTGCTGGGAGCTGCGGGCCGCGAGGTGGCACGCCGTGCCCGCTGAGGACGCGCTCGACGCACTGCGGCGGCGCCGCGCGCAAACCGAGGACGCGGCAAGGCCCGAGGCGGTTGCCAAGCGGCACGATCGCGGAGGGCGGACCGCACGGGAGAACGTGCACGACCTGATCGACTCCGGGTCGTGGGTCGAGTACGGACGCTTCGCGATCGCTCCTCAACGCGCCCGCCGTGACATCGACGACCTGCGCGCCTCCACTCCCGCTGACGGACTTGTGGCGGGCACCGCGACGATCGACGGCCAACCGGTCGCGGTACTCGCGTACGACTACACGGTGCTGGCCGGGACGCAGGGCGCAGTCGGGCACCTAAAGAAGGACAGGCTCTTCGAGCTGATCGAGCGGCTGCGGCTGCCCGTGATCTTCTTCGCCGAAGGCGGCGGCGGGCGGCCTGGCGACACCGACTACCCGGCGGTCAGCGCGCTGCACGTCCGAGCGTTCGCGCTGTGGGCTCGCCTGTCGGGCAAGGTGCCGCGCATCGCGATCGTGCACGGGCGGTGCTTCGCCGGTAACGCCGTGATCGCGGGCTGCTCTGACCTCATCATCGCCACCGAGGGGTCTTCGATCGGCATGGGAGGGCCCGCGATGATCGCGGGCGGCGGGTTGGGCGACGTGGCTCCCGACGACGTCGGCCCGTCGGCTGTGCACGAGCGCAACGGCGTGATCGACGTGCTCGTCGCGGACGAGGCTGAAGCGGTCGTCGCGGCCAAGCGTCTTTTGGCGGACCTCCGGGGAACGGAGAGCGCCTGGCGTGCAAGCGACCAGTTCCCGCTGCGCGATGCGATTCCCGAGCAGGCGCGCCGGGCCTACGACGTGATTCCTGTGGTGGAGCGCATCGCGGATGCCGGGTCGACCACGATCCTCCGCCGCCGCTCAGCACCCGAGATGGTCACGGCGATCGTGCGGATCGAGGGGCGGCCCGTTGGAGTCATCGCCAACAACAGCATGTACATGGCCGGGACGATCACGGCGCCTGCGGCCGAGAAGGCCGCTCGGTTCCTGCAGCTGTGCGATTCGTTCGGACTGCCGGTGCTGTCGCTGATCGACACGCCCGGCTACATGGTCGGCCCTGAAGCCGAGGCCGAAGGTCTCGTGCGGCGCGCCAGCCGGCTGCTGATCGCCGGCGGCGCCCTGAGCGTTCCGCTCATCGCGGTCGTGCTTCGCCGCGGCTACGGGCTCGGCGCGCAGGCGATGGCAGGCGGGTCACTGCACGAGCCGGTCCTCACCGTTGCCTGGGCGGGCGCGCACCTTGGCCCGATGGGCCTCGAGGGCGCCGTACGACTCGGGCTGCGCACCGAGCTCGCGGCGATCGACGACGAGGACGAGCGTGAGGCGCGGGTGCGCGAGCTGACTGCGCTTGCGGTGCAGAACGCCGACGCGCTGAACGCGGCACAGATCTTCGAACTAGACGACGTGATCGACCCCGCCGATACCCGGGCGAGTGTGGTCCGGGCACTTGCCGCGATCGGTCCTGTTAGCGGCAGCGGCCACCCCGTAGACAGCTTCTGAGCAATAACCTCACGGGATGGCCACGGACGAGCTGCCCGCCGGTATTCCGACCACCTACGAGGAGTGGAGCGCCGCCTACGGTGCAACCCCCGAGCGCGACGCCGAGTTCCTGAGCCTCTCGGGCGAGGCCGTGCCTCCGCTCGTGACCGCCGCCGACGTCAACACCGACGACGAGCGGATCGGACTGCCGGGTCAGTACCCGTTCACGCGCGGCGTCTATCCGTCGATGTACCGCGGCCGGCTTTGGACGATGCGCCAGTTCGCAGGGTTCGGCACCGCCGAGGAGACCAACGAGCGGTTCCACTACTTGCTCGACCACGGCCAGACAGGGCTATCGACCGCGTTCGACATGCCGTCGCTGATGGGCCACGACTCCGACGACAGCCGCTCGCTCGGCGAGGTCGGGCGCGAGGGCGTTGCGGTCGACACGATGGACGACATGCAGGACCTCTTCGCTGGCATCGATGTCGGTGAGGTCTCCGTATCGATGACCATCAACGCGCCCGCCGCGCTGATGATGGCCTTCTACGTCGCGGCCGCGGAACGCAACGGGATTCCGGCCGACCGGCTTGCGGGCACGATCCAGGCGGACATCCTCAAGGAGTACATCGCACAAAAGGAGTGGTGTTTCCCGATCGACCCAGCGATGCGGCTGATGGGGGACATGGTGCAGTGGTGCACCGAGGAGATGCCCAAGTGGCATCCCGTTTCGATCTCCGGGTACCACATCCGAGAAGCCGGAGCGACGGCCCAGCAGGAGCTCGCCTTCACCCTCAAGGACGGCCTCACCTACGTGCAGCAGGCCGTCGATCGCGGCATCGACGTTGACGCGTTCGCGCCCCGGCTCTCGTTCTTCTTCAACGCGCAGATCGACTTCTTCGAGGAGATCGCCAAGTACCGCGCCGCGCGCCGCATCTGGGCGCGTGAGCTACGCGACACGTTCGGGGCGAAGAACCCGCGCTCGTGGCTGCTGCGCTTCCACACCCAGACGGCTGGTGTTTCGCTGACCGCGCAGCAGCCGCTCAACAACATCACCCGTACTGCGATCGAGGCGCTTGCCGGAGTGCTCGGCGGCACTCAGTCGCTGCACACGAACTCCTACGACGAGGCGCTTGCGCTGCCTACCGAGAACGCGGTGCGTATCGCGCTGCGCACTCAGCAGATCATCGCCCACGAGACCGGTGTCACCGACACGATCGACCCGCTGGGCGGCTCGTACTACGTCGAGCAGCTCACCGACCAGATGGAAGAGGCGGCCTACGACTACTTCCGCCGCATCGACGAGCTCGGGGGGATGGTCGCCGCGGTCAAGGAGAACTACCCGCAGCGCGAGATCGCCGACGCATCGTTCGAGCTGCAGAACCGCATCGATGCCGGCGACCGGATCGTGGTCGGCGTCAACTCTTACGAGATCGATGCGGCCGACGATGAACAGACTCCGATCCTGCGCATCGATCCGGCGCTCGAGCGCAAGCAGCTCGGCCGCGTGCAGGCCGTGCGCGCGCGCCGCGACGGCTCGCAGATCGAGACCGTGCTCAGCGCACTCAAGGCGGCCGCTGCAACTCCCGATGAGAACCTGATGCCTCACCTGCTCGACGCAGCTAGGGTTCACGCAACCGAGGGCGAGATCATCCACGCCTTGCAAGAGGTGTGGGGCTCTTACACCGAGACCCCCGTTTTCTAGGAGAGAGCAATGCGCCGAGCACTAGTACTTCTCACGACCGCCGCAGCGATGACTGTTCCGGTCGCCAGTGCCAACGCAGCAACGATCCTGGTCAAGGACGACTTCTTCTCGCCCAAGTCCAAGACCTACAAGCTGAACACTCTCGTCACGTTCAAGTGGGCAGGAGAGGCGCCGCACGACGTGGTCGCCAAGCGCAGCGGCAAGAAGGTCTGGTCGATCGGTATCCGTACGAAGGGCAGCGTCAAGCGCCGCTTCACCAAGACCGGCACCTACACCCTCATCTGCACGGTCCACGCGCCGGACATGAAGGCGACCATCAAGGTCGTCCGGTAGACGCAGGGCACTTCGGGTGACTTAGCGCTCTATACCCGCACTAAGTCACCCCAACTGGACAGCTCAGCTACAGCAGCTTCATCTGCGCCGTGGGGCGCAAGCGCTCGCCGCGCGGTTTGCCCGCAGGCGCGCCGGCAGGCTTGAAGACGGCTTCAACGTCTGAGGCAGCGAGTGGTCCGGAGGGCTGCCCGTCGCAGCGCTCAACCTGCAGCCGGCCGAGCCTGATGCCGCGCACCACAGCGTGAAAACCGCCTGCCGAAGCACGGGCGCGGACCACGTCCCCGATCTCGATCTCCGCCATCGCGGCCAGCCTACACCGCGCGCCCGCGCGACGAGCGTCCACGGCGCGCCGCCAGATTCGCGACCGCCCGGTAGGATTCGCCGCCCCGGCCGGGTGGCATGTCGCCGCCCCCGGGCACTTCACCATGAGCACTCCACAGCGCAAGATCCGAGTCGTCGTGGCCAAGCCCGGTCTCGACGGACACGACCGCGGCGCCAAGATCATCGCCCGTGCCCTGCGTGACGCAGGCATGGAGGTCATCTACACCGGCCTGCACCAGACACCGGAGCAGATCGTCGAGACCGTCATCCAGGAGGACGCCGACGCCGTTGGGCTGTCGATCCTCTCAGGCGCTCACATGACGCTCGTGCCGCGCATCGTCTCTCTGCTCAAGGAGCAGGGCATCGACGACGTGATCGTCACCGTCGGCGGCACGATCCCGAGCGACGACATTCCTGAGCTCAAGGAGCTGGGCGTTTCCGAGGTGTTCACCCCGGGCGCACCGACGCAGGACATCATCGACTTCATTCAGGACGCCGTCGAAAAGGGCAGGGCTGCCGGCTCTGCTCAAGGCTGACGTCACTGACGAGGCAACCGAGAGGCACGTCTGTGACGGACCTCTCAAACCGGCCGATTGACTTGTCAGTCAACTCGACCTGTACCATCCAAACATACGTTCTATTAGTTCCTAAGGAGCATCGGACACCGTGAAGATCGCCGTGTTGGTCAAGGAGGTCCCGGACGCCGCCGTCCAGAAGCGCATCGACCCCGCTACGGGTCGCCTGGACCGGTCTGGGGAGAAGAACCTCAACCCGTACGACACCCACGCCATCGAGGCTGCAGTGCAGCTGCGTGAGGGTGGGGCAGTCGAGGTCGAGGACATCGTCGCCATCACCGTCGGCCCGGAGTCGGCAGTGCGCGCGCTGCACAAGGCAGTGTCGCTGGGCGCCGACCGTTCGATCCACCTGAGCGACGACGCAATCGCCGGCTCGGACGTGGTTGCCACCGGCTATGCCCTGGCAAAGGTCATCGAGCGTGAGAACCCCGACCTCGTGCTGCTCGGTCAGCAGTCAGACGACGGCGAGTGCTACTCGATCGGCGCAGTCGTGGCTCAGTTCCTCGGCCGCCCGTCGGTCACCCAGGTCATCAAGCTCGACCTCGCCGGCAACGAGATCACCTGCGAGCGTCAGGCCGAGTACGGCTACGACACCGTCAAGGTCACGCTGCCCGCCGTCCTTTCGGTCGGCGACGCGATCAACGAGCCGCGCTACCCGTCGCTGAAGGCGATCATGGGTGCGAAGAAGAAGCCGCTCGAGACCCTCTCCGCTGGCGATGCCGGCGTTGACGCCTCCAAGGTCGGCACCGACGGCTCCAACGTCAGCTGCGGTGACTTCAAGGCTCCGCCCGCCAAGGACGCCGGTCTGGTCTTCGAGGACGAAGACACGGACGCAACCGTCGAGAAGATCGTCGCTTGGCTCGACGAGCGCAAGCTGATCGCGTAAGCGCCCAAAGAGAGACTGAGGAATCAAGACAATGAGCAACATTCTCGTTTACGCCCTCTACAACGACGGCGCTTTCAACAAGAACTCTCTCGGTGCCATCAGCGAGGCCTCGCGCATCGCCGGTGAGCTCGGTGGCGAGGCCCACGCGGTCGTCGTCGGTCAGGGCATCGCAGACGACGCCGCAGCTGGCCTCGGCGAGTACGGCGCCACCAAGGTGTTCAACGTCGACGCAGCTGACGGTGTCGCTGCTCCGGCGATCGACGCCTTCGGCACGCTGTTCGAGCAGGGCGGGTACAAGTACGCCATCTTCGGCGGCGGCCTTCTCGGCTTCGAGATCGGCGCTGGCGTCGCAGCTCGCGTCGACGCCGGCCTGACCCTTGAGGTCACCGCTGTTGCAGCCGACGGCGGCAACCTCGTCGCTGAGCGTCCGATCCTGGGCGACTCTTCGATCTCGACCTCGCGTTACAAGGACAAGGGCGTCATCGTCGCTCGCCTCAACGCCTTCGAGCCGAAGGGCGGCGGTAGCGCCGCTGCAGTCGAGGCTCTCTCGGTCGACTTCTCACCGGCAGCGAGCCAGGTCACGCTCGTGACCCGCGGCGAGCAGCGCGGCGCGGACATCGACATCGAGGGCGCGAACATCCTCATCACCGGTGGCCGCGGTCTCGGCGCAGCCGAGGGCTTCAAGCTCTGTGAGGACCTGGCAGCTGCCTTCGGCGGCAACGCCGCGGTCGCCGCGACCCGCGCGGTCGTGGACGCCGGCTGGTTCCCGTACGCAGGTCAGGTCGGTCAGACCGGCAAGACCGTCGCCCCGAAGCTGTACGTCGCCGCTGGTGTTTCCGGCGCGATCCAGCACAAGGTCGGCATGCAGAGCTCCGAGAACATCGTGGCGATCAACAAGGACTCGAACGCTCCGATCTTCGAGTTCTGTGACCTCGGCGTGGTCGGCGACCTGAACGCGATCATGCCGAAGCTCACCGAGGCCGTCAAAGCACGCAAGGGGTAAGGAAAATGGGGTCGTTTGACAGCACTGCACCGGCGAGCTTTCCGCCGCCGGTGGACACGCAGGCCGAGTTCATCAAGCGTGAGCTCGACCCTGAAGACGAGCGGATCGACGTTGGCGTAGCCATCGTCGGCGGTGGTACCGCCGGCCTGGCCACAGCCAACAGGCTGCTCCAGCTGCTCGCAGACGACCCCGAACTCCTCGAGTCGCTCGGTGAGGTGCCCGTCGCCGTCATCGAGAAGTCGAAGGTGTGTGGCGGCCACAACCTCTCCGGTGCGGTAATGCGTCCCGGCCCGCTGCAGGAGCTCTACCCGGACATGAGCCGGGAAGACTGGCGCACCGCCGGATTCGCTTTCGGCGAGGTCAAGAAGGAATCGCTCTACGCGATGCCCAACGCCAACTCCACGCTGCCTGTTGTCGGAGCCCCGCCGGCCCTGCACAACAAGGGCAACGAGGTCATCTCGGTCTCCGCGCTCGCCCGCTTCCAGCAGGGCAAGGCCGAAGAGCAGGGCGCCTACGTGCTGACTGAGACGTCGGCCGCCCAGCTGCTCGTCGAGGACGGCCGCGTAAAGGGTGTCCGCACCGGCGATAAGGGCCGCGGCAAGGAGGGGGAGGAACTTCCCAACTTCGAGCCCGGCGCAGACATCACCGCCAAGTTCACCGTGCTCGCCGACGGCTGCTGGGGTCACCTCACCGGCCCGGCGATTCGCGAGTTCGACCTCGCCAAGGGTTCTGAGCCCCAGACCTGGGAGCTCGGCGTCAAGGAGATCTGGAAGGTCGACAAGCCGCTCGACCGCGTGATTCACACCGTGGGTCCGTGGCCGGCGAAGCTGTCGAACAAGTACGGCCAGGTCGGCGGCGGCTGGCTCTACCCGATGAAGGACGAGAAGACGGGCGACGACCTCGTGTCGATCGGCTACGTGATCGACCTTCATTACTCGGACGCCACGACTTCGGCACACGACCTGCTGCAGCTCTTCAAGACGCACAAGGTCGTCCGTGAAGTGCTCGAGGGCGGCGAGCGGGTCGGCTGGGGCGCCAAGGCGATCCCCGGTGGCGGCTGGTGGTCGATGCCGAAGCTCACGATGCCGGGCGCTCTGCTCGTCGGTGACGCTGCAGGCATGGTCGACATGGCAGCCCTGAAGGGCGTGCACCACTGCATCGCCTCCGGCAAGGCTGCCGCCGAGACGATCTACGCCGCGCTCAAGAGCGGCTCGGATTCGCTCGACGACTACCAGTCGGCGATCGAGAACGGCTCGGTCGGCAAGGAGCTCTACAAGGTCCGCAACGCGCGTCAGCCGCTGAGCAAGGGCCTCGTGCGCGGTGTCCCCGCGATGGGCGTCAACCTGATCACGGGGGGAAAATTCCCCCCAGGTCGTAAGTCCTGGCACAAGCAGGACGAAATCGACATGTTCGTCGGTGACTCCAAGGACGCCTACCCGGCGCCCGACGGCAAGTACATCTTCGACAAGCTCAGCTCGGTCTTCATCTCGGGCAACGCCACCCGCGATGACGCGCCGAACCACATCCGCATCGAGAAGAACGTCTCACGCGAAGTTGCCGAGACGTGGCGCTGGATGTGCCCCGCAGGTGTGTACGAGATCCCCGAGGACGCGCCGGAGACCGGCAACGTCGACGTGATCGTCAACTACACCAACTGCGTGCAGTGCGGCGCGATCACCGCCAAGGGCGGTCGCCTGACCCCGCCCGAGGGCGGCGACGGGCCTCTGTACACGCAGACCTGAGCCTGCCACCATCCCGATCCGTCCATCGACCGCAACTCGGCGGTCGGAGGACGGTTCAGGAACTAGATGCCGGTGACCAAGCGCCGCAGCAGGACCAGCTCTCATCGGCGTGCCGCGCCGATGGTCGCCGCGTTCGCTTGTCT
>CAZLKZ010000033.1:13249-22882 GCA_964560235.1 uncultured Conexibacter sp.
GCTCGTGGAAGCGCTCAAAGCGCGGCAGCAAGGCTCCCCTGGTCGTAACGCGGCGTATCGATGGCCTCAGCGGGCCGGCGAACTGGTACGCCGACGTCGAGATGCGCTGGTACAGCGCCAGCGGCAAGCTGCAGACCAAAGCTACGATCCGCTCCAAGGCGTGCATGCAGCCCATGTACGCATCCGACCTCGCGATCAGTTCGACCGTGATCGCGGGAGGGGGAGGCGACTCGTCGCCGTTCTACATCTCCGCGCTCGTCTCCAATGTGGGCCGAGTGGCGTCGCAGCCCGCAGAGCTCGTCGTGTACTCCGCCGGCACTCAGCTCGCGCGCACAGCTGTTCCAGCGATCCAGCCGGGCGGGCAGAGCTCGGTCGGCGTAGCGGTATCCGGATGTACCTCGGGCCAGCGGCTCACAGTGGCGGTCGAACAGCCTGCCGGCGTAGCTGAGGTGACGCTCGCCAACAACGAGTCGACAAGCCTCACCTGCCCATAAGACGCCGGGCAGCTACACTGGCGCGCGCAATGAAGGCAGAAATCCACCCCAACTACGTACGCGCCCACGTGCACTGCACCTGCGGCAACGATTTCTACACGCGCTCAACCGAGCAAGAGATCAGCGTGGAAGTCTGCTCGCAGTGCCACCCGTTCTACACCGGCCGCCAGAAGCTGGTGGATACCGGCGGGCGGATCGACCGATTCAAGCGGCGCCAGGCCAGGGCTGCTCAATAGCCCCGGGGCCCTCGGGCCCCGTGACTTTGTCCTCGGCTGACTCGCGTACTTCTAGTACGCGTCGCAGCCTGCGTCCGCGTCACGGAGCCCGATGGCTCCCTCTGGTGTGGCGACTCTCCATGTCTGCACTCAGCGATTCGGTACGCTGAGGTAGATATCCGATCCGGATTAGGAGATTTGATGCCTACTTTGACTATTGGCGACGCGGCGCCTGACTTCACAGCTCAGACCACTGAGGGCGAGATCAACTTTCACGAGTGGATCGGGGACGGCTGGGCCGTTCTCTTTTCCCATCCTCGTGCTTTCACGCCTGTCTGCACCACCGAGCTGGGCTATCTCGCATCGATCAAGGGTGAGTTCGATGCGCGCGGCGTGAAGATCATCGCGATCTCGACCGATCCGGTCGAGGGCAGCGCGAAGTGGTCGGTTGACATCGAGGAGAGCCAGGGCTCGGCCGTCAACTACCCGATCATCGGCGACAGCGACCACTCGATCGCGAAGGCCTACGGGATGCTCCCGGCCGATGCCGACGGCGATCCGACCGAGCGCACTCCGGCGCAGAACGCGACGCTCCGCAACGTGTTCGTGATCGGCCCGGACAAGCAGATCAAGCTCGTCCTCGTCTACCCGATGACTACTGGCCGCAACTTCGACGAGGTGCTGCGTGTGCTCGACTCGCTGCAGCTGACCTCGCGCGAGCAGCTGGCGACGCCCGCACAGTGGCAGCCCGGCGAGAAGGCGATCATCACCGGCGCCGTCTCCGACGAGCAGGCCAAGGAGCGCTACCCGGACGGCTGGGAGCAGCCGCTGCCTTACATCAGGCTGGTTCCAACCTCGTAACCTGGTTGGCGTGAACCAACTGCCCCGAGTTCGCGCAGCGAACTCGCCAGCGACGGCGAAGCCGGCGCCATGATTGAGTCGCTCGTCAGCCAGATTGAGACGCGGTTCGCCGACGTCGAGCGGCAGATGACCGATCCCGAGGTCATCGGCGATCGGGAGCGCTACGCCCAGACTGGCCGTGAGTACCGGCGGCTCGAGCCAGCCGCCAAACTCGCCGAGGAGTGGCGCCACGCTAGCGACGACGCCGCTGGCGCGCGCGAGCTGCTCGCCGAGGGTGAAGACCCTGAGCTCCGCGAGCTGCTCCGCACCTCCGAGGAGCGCATCGCCGAGCTCGAAGAGGAGATCCGGCTCGCGATGGTCGAGCCGGACCCCAACGACGACAAGAACGTCATCCTCGAAATCCAGGGCGGGGCCGGGGGCGACGAAGCCGGCCTTTGGGCGGGCGATCTCTACCGGATGCTCACGCGCTACGCCGAGCGGCGCGGATTCACCACCGAAGCGCTTGAGGTCGGCGAGGGCAAGTACACGTTCTCGGTCAAAGGCGACGGTGCCTATTCGGTCTTCAAGTTCGAGGGCGGCACTCATCGCGTACAGCGTGTGCCCGCCACCGAGTCCCAAGGCCGTATCCACACGTCCACCGCAACGGTGGCGGTGCTGCCTGAGGCCGAGGAGGTCGACGTGCACATCGACCAGAACGACCTGCAGATCGACGTTTACCGCTCGTCCGGCCCCGGCGGGCAGTCGGTCAACACCACCGACTCCGCGGTGCGCATCACCCACAAACCGAGCGGCATCGTCGTTTCGATGCAAGACGAAAAGTCACAGCTGCAGAACCGTGAGCGGGCGATGCGCGTGCTGCGCGCTCGCCTCTACGAGGCTGCGCTCGCCGAGCAGCAGGCCGCGGCGGCCGACGCTCGCCGCTCGCAGGTCGGTACCGGCGACCGCGCGGAGAAGATCCGCACCTACAACTACGGCGAGCGGCGCGTCACCGACCACCGGATCAAGCTCACCGTGCACAACCTCGACGCCGTACTCGCCGGCGAGCTCGACGAGCTCACCGACGCTCTGCAGGACGACGAGAAGCGCCGCGGGCTCGAGGCTCAGGCCGCCGAACAGGTCTAGCCGATGGCGTTCGCCGGGGTCAGCGCCCGTGACGCGCTCGACTCGGCGCTGATCGCGATCAAGGCGTCAGGCGTCGACAGTCCGCAGCTCGACGCCGAGCTCCTGGTCGCACATGCGCTCGGAGTCGATCGTGCGGCCTTGCGCATCGATCCGGATCGCGAACTCGACGCAGCCGGGACCAAATGGCTGCGGGACGCGGTGCAGCGCCGTGCAGTACGACGTGAGCCGCTCGCGTACATCGTCGGCACCAAAGGGTTCCGGCACATCGACCTCTCAGTTGACCGCCGGGTACTGATCCCTCGGCCGGAGACCGAGCACCTGGTTGAGGCGGCGCTCGAATTGCCCGCCGAGGCAAGCGTTCATGAAGTAGGCACCGGGAGCGGGGCGGTTGCGCTCGCTCTCAAACAAGAGCGTCCGGACCTAAGCGTGACCGCCAGCGACATCTCGGCCGAAGCTCTGGAGGTAGCGCGCGCGAACGCGTCCCGCCTCGGGCTCGACGTGGCCATGCACGCCGGATCGCTGCTGGCCGGAGTGTCGTGGCCGGTCGACGCTGTGATCAGCAATCCGCCTTACGTTCCCGCTGGTGACAAAGCCACGCTGGCTCCGGAGATCACCCGGCACGAGCCCGAGCTGGCGCTTTACGGTGGCGACGACGGCCTCGACGTGGTGCGGGCACTGCTCGCCGAGGCCGCGGATACGGCTGCATCGTTCGTCGCTCTTGAGATCGGAGCCGGTCAAGATGAACAGACCGCTGATTTGATGGTCAGCGTGGGTTTCGGGCAGACCGACGTGATCGAAGACCTTGCGGGGATCGGCCGCGTGGTGGTCGGACGGCGATGATGGACGCGGCACGGGCCGACGAGGTACTCGCCTCCGGGGGAGTGGTGCTGTTTGGGGCCGACACCGTCTACGGCCTTGCATGCGCGCACTACAACGCGGAAGCAATCGCCCGGATCGTCGCGCTCAAAGGCAGGGCGCCCGACAAGCCAAACGCGCTGCTTGCCTTCAACCTCGAGGCTGCGGAGCCGGTGCTCTCCCCGCTCGACGCCGTCACGCGGCACGCTGCAACCGCGCTCCTTCCGGGGCCGGTCACCCTCGTGCTGCCCGGCGGCACAGGACTCCGCGTGCCCGCGCTCGTTCCAGCGGCCGAGCCGCTTGCCGGCATCTCGACGCTCGTCACCCAGACGAGCGCCAACCTCTCGGGCGAGCCGTCTCCGTGTTCGCTCGCAGACGTCGCTCCTGAGATAACGGAGGGCGTCGACCTCGTGCTCGACGCTGGCACGCTTCCCGGAACCGCTTCAACCGTGGTCGATCTGCGCAACTACGCAGAGAGCGGCAGCTGGTCGGTGATCCGTCCCGGCGCCCGCAGTTTGCAGGAACTCTCCGACGTGCTCGGCGCACCTGTGTAGTCTCGAACTATGGTCATTGCGCTCGGGTCAGACCACGCCGGTTTCCACCTCAAAGAGCACGTCAAAGAGACGCTCACCGCAGCCGGTCATGAAGTGATCGACGTCGGTACCGACAGCCCGGAATCGGTCGACTACCCGTCGTTCGCCGAAGCCGCCGCCGAGATGGTCGCCGACGGCCGCGCAGAGCGAGGGGTACTGGCATGCGGGTCGGGCAACGGGGTCGCGATCGTCGCCAACAAGGTGCACGGCATTCGCGCGGTCAACGCCCATGACGTGCCCGAGGCAGAGATGGCCCGCAGGCACAACGACATCAACGTCGTGACGCTCTCAGGTGCACGCCTGAACCCCGATGACGCCGACAAGATCGTCGGTGCGTTTCTCGCCACCGGGTTCGAGGGCGGCCGCCACGCGCGCAGGACCGGCCAGATCGCAGAGTTCGAGCGTTCGGTCGACGCCGCGGCAACCAGCTGAACTGGTACCTTCGACCAAGACGAGTCGTGACTGGCGCCACGGGAGGATCGACCTCCAGGGAGCGACTCCGAGAACAGCCGCGCGCCTGGGCGATCCGTAACCGCTGACTAGGGAGACCCCATGTCTGATCTGCCCCCTGACTACTTCAACCGATCGCTCGCTGATGTCGACCCCGAGGTCGCAGAGCAGATCGGTAACGAGCTACACCGCCAGCAGCGCACGCTGGAGATGATCGCGTCCGAGAACTTCGTGCCGCAGGCGGTGCTCGAGTGCCAGGGCAGCGTGCTGACGAACAAGTACGCAGAGGGATACCCGGGCAAGCGCTACTACGGCGGCTGCGAGCACGTCGACGTGATCGAGCAGCTCGCTATCGATCGCGCCAAGGAGCTTTTCGGTGCTGAGCACGCCAACGTGCAGCCGCACGCGGGCGCTCAGGCAAACACGGCCGTGTACCACGCACTGCTGCAGCCCGGCGACACGATCATGGGCCTCGCGCTACCGCACGGCGGGCACCTCTCGCACGGCATGAAGCTCAACGTTTCCGGCCGCCTGTACGACATCGCTCCGTACGAGGTCGATCGTGAGACGAGCCTCGTCGACATGGACGAGGTCGAGCGGATCGCCAAGGAGCGCCGCCCCAAGCTGCTGCTCGCAGGATGGTCGGCTTACCCGCGCCAGCTCGACTTCGCCCGCTTCCGCGAGATCGCAGACGAGGTCGGCGCGCTCTTGATGGTCGACATGGCGCACTTCGCCGGCTTGGTCGCCGCCGGACTGCACCCGAGCCCGGTGCCGCACGCCGACGTCGTCACGACGACCGTGCACAAGACTCTTGGCGGCCCGCGTTCAGGGCTGATCCTGTGCCGCGAGGAGCATGCCAAGGCGATCAACTCGGCCGTGTTCCCCGGCCAGCAGGGTGGCCCGCTCGAGCACGTGATCGCGGCTAAGGCCGTAGCGCTGAAGATCGCTGGTACGGACAGCTTCCGCGAGCGCCAGCAGCGCACCATCGACGGGGCGAAGGCGATCGCCGAGCAGATGCTGCAGGCCGGCCACGGAGTCAACGTTCTTACGGGCGGTACCGACGTGCACCTCGTGCTCGCAGACCTGCGTGAGTCCGAGCTCGACGGCCAGCAGGCTGAGGACCGCCTGCACGGGATCGGCATAACGGTCAACCGCAACGCGGTGCCGTTCGACCCCCGCCCGCCGATGGTCACGAGCGGGCTGCGGATCGGTACGCCCGCACTCGCGACTCGAGGCCTCGGCGTAGACGACTTTGAGGAGATCGGCGAGATCCTGCGCGTCGCTCTCACGCCGGACTTCGATGCGGCCCGCGATGACCTTGCGGCGCGCGTCGAAGCGATCGCAGATCGCTACCCGCTGTACGCGGGGCTCAGTAGCCCAGCCGCCCCGGTGGGCTAGGCGCTGCGATGGGGGCAGAGCTCCCAGGTGGGGTGGTGCACGAGCTGCCGAGCGACCTTTCGGTCGAGCTTGTTTCCAGCGAAGCCGCGCTCGCTGCGTGGCACGACATCACCCCACTGGCCCGCAACGAGTTCATCTGCTGGGTCGAGGACGCCAAGCAGCAGAAGACGCGCGAGCGCCGCATCCGCCGGACGCGCGAGGAGCTCGAAGAGGGCATGCGCCGCCCGTGCTGCTGGCCGGGGTGTAGCCATCGGGAGCGCAACGGGCGGGCATAGGGCGGGGTAGTTCACAGACCGTTCTGGTTTGGTGCCGAACTAGTTGGCAGGTACTGTTCGGTCCGTGCGACCGGTTTCCGGAGTCCAGGAACGCAGTCGCGGGGGACAGTGGCTCGGGGTTCTGTGGTTGCTCTCTTTCGTGACCCTGCTTGCCATGCCCGCGCAGGCTGGCGCGGCGGCGGGCACAGTTGAGCTGAAGCCCGGTGCTCCGGTGCAGGCCGGCACATTTGGAGCAGCGTCGGGCATCGCCGTTGGACGGACGATCAAAGACGGCATTCGGCTCGGCAACGGGGTGCGTCTGGGGGCATCGACGGTGCGCGGCAGCTCCCCCTCGGGGAAGCTCAAGGTCGGTGCTGGTAATCGCCGCGTATCGGTCGGCAGCTCTAAGGGCCCGCAGTGGGTGTTCGGGACCGTGCCGCAGGGGCTGCGGCTGACCCTGCTTCACAATGGCGTCCGGCAGCAGCGGCTTCGTGTCCTCGCGCCGAGAGACGTGCGGCTAGTCAAGCAGCGGTCAGGAGACGTCGTTGTGATCTCTGCTGGCGTCGAGCTAGGCAGGCTCAGCGCGGTCGTGCCTGGCAGGCGCGAACAGAGCGTCGTGCTGTCCGCAAGCGGAAGCGATCTGGTGATGCGCTTCTCGGCTAAGGCCAACCGGAGATCGGCGGCGTCGGTTCTATTCACCGATGCGGCGCTCGAGCGCAACGGTGGCTGGCAGTTTGCGGGCAGCCCTGCCGGCTCGGCACGCGGGGCAGTCAGGGGTGGACGGCTCGTTGTAACGACATCGGCGGCCAGCTGGTTGCCCTGGGTCAAAGGGTCGTGGACCTGGAGCGCGCCAGGCGACGCGCAGCTGACAAAGGCGAGCGGTGCTCGTGCGAGCGGCAAGGCGTTGAAGCGGGCTGCTGTCTCGGCAGAGCTGGTCGGTTCGGCGAAGGTGCTCCGCTCGCGCGCGCTGAAGGCCAATCCAGTCGGGCTCGCAGCAAAGAATGCAAAGCAGCTCCGGCTGAACGTGCTCACGGTCGGCCCACGCACGGCCACCGCGGAGTTCGTGCTGCCAAAGCTGACGGTAACCGACGCCCGCCCGCCATCTGTGGAGTCTGCAGTCCCACGATCACCGTGGATGCAGCCTGGCGACGCGACGCTCGATGTTCTTGCGACGGACTCTGGTACGGGCGTACGTGAGATCTTGATTTCGGGGGCCGTCAACGCACGATTGACCCGGCCCTGTGCGAGCGACGACAGCGTTGCTTGCCCCGTCCGTTGGGACGCTTCAATACCGCTGACAGGATTGGGATCCGGAACGCACTCGGTCGACGTACTGGTGAGCGACCGTTCCGGCCGAACCGCTACCCGACGTGGGGTGCAGTTCGGGGTCGATCCGTCGCCCGCTGTGACTGATGTGTCGGTCGAGGGCGGCAAGTGGACCAGCCGCGACGCGGCAAGCGTGAAGGTGACTGCGACCGATCCGCAGTCGGGAGTCAGGCAGATACGCGCCGCACTAGGTGCACAGGCGCTAGGGAGCGAGGGGCAGGCCGAGCACACGTTTACGGCAGCGCTGGGCCGGCTGCCAGAAGGGCTCCACGGTGGTGAAGTTGTGGCTACGAACGGTGCGGGCGCAGAGGCACGCACATCGTTCGAGATAGGTGTCGATCGCACGGCTCCCGAGCTGAAATTCAGCGGCGCCCTGGAGGGGGCATCCCCGCTCGTTGCCAAACCGCTCGATTCTCCTGTGGCGGCTACGGACAAGACGTCGGGACTGGCCCGGCTTGAGTTGAAGGTCGACGGTCGCCCGCTCGACGGTGGCGGGAAACTCGACCCGCGAGCGCTGGAGGCCGGCGAGCACGAGCTGGTCGCCGTGGCTACCGACAAGGCCGGCAATGAGGCGAGCGGCAAGGCGACGTTCCGTACCGAATACGTACCACCGACCCCGTTGTCGAAGTCTAAGACGACCGATCTCGCGAGCTCCAGCGAGTTCCTTTATCGGGGGGATGCCGCACCACAAAAGGGGTTGACCGAAAAAATCGAACCGACACGGATCGCTGTGATCCGTGGGCGCGTGGCCGGGCCGGACGGCAAGCCCATGGGCGGCGTGACGGTGAGAGTCGCTGATCATCCGGAGTACGGGTGGGTGGTCAGTCAGTCGAACGGCACCTACTCGCTGGTCGTCAACGGCGGCGGGCGGGTGGTTATCACTTTCCAGCGCGAGGGCTATCTAACGATCGAGCGCCCAGTCCAAACGCCGTGGCAGGACTACATCTGGGCCGACGACGTCGCGATGACTCCGATCGACAGCAAGGGCACAGAGGTGGCGCTGAGTCCGGCGACGGCGGACATCCAGGTTGCGCAGAGCAGCACAGTGCGCGACGCGGACGGTCCGCGCAACGTCACGATGATGTTCAAGCCAGGCACTCAGGCTGTGATGGTGATGCCGGGCGGGGAAAGACGCCCTGTTACGCAGGCGACGGTTCGTGCTTCGGAGTACACGGTTGGTGACTTTGGGCTTGAGCGGATGCCGGGCGACTTGCCTCCACAGACTGCGTACACGTACGCCGCCGAGTTCAGCCTGGACGAGGCATTGCAAGCGGGGGCTGAGACCGTCGAGTTCAGTAAGCCCGTCCCTGCGTACATCCAAAACTTCCTGAACGTGCGCGTAGGGGTGCGGGTGCCAACTGGTTACTACGACCGCGACGCGCACGCTTGGAAGCCAATGGTCGACGGCATGACCGTCAAGGTCTTGAGCGAGGCTGGCGGCACCGCGTCGCTCGATACTTCCGGCACGGGGCTACCGGCGCCGCAGTCAGCGCTCGACGTGCTCGGCATCGATGAGGCCGAGCTCCGCGAGATCGCACGGCGATTCGAGCCAGGCGACACACTGACGCGGCTCTACCTCAAGCACTTCACGCCGGTTGACGGCAACCATCCGTACGTGATGCCGCCGGGAGCGCGTGGTCCTGACGCTTCGTTCACGGAGGGGCAGACGAGCGACGACTGTCAGGCGAGCGGATCGGTCATCGGATGTGAGAACCAGACTCTCGGCGAGTCGATCCCGATCGCTGGCTCAGGTCTGTCCCTGCATTACGAGAGCGACCGGGTCCCCGGGTCTGAGGCGAGCCGCTCGATCCGGATGAAGGTGGTCGGTAGCGCTGTCCCCGACAAGCTCAGCCGCATCGAGATCAAAGCGCGGATCGCCGGCAGAACGTTCGACAAGGAAATAAGCCCAACACCGGGTGCGGAATGGGAGTTCACCTGGGACGGCAATGACGCATTCGGACGACGTGTACTAGGCGGTCAGCAGCTACGCGTCGATATTGGCTACTTCTACAAGTTCAATTACTGGGAGGGCGTTCCCTACCAGTTCGCGGCCGGAGAGACGGCG